>CAYHTZ010000007.1:0-48484 GCA_964359735.1 uncultured Candidatus Saccharibacteria bacterium | reverse complement strand
CACCTAAGTGAGATATCATCATGGCAATTACAGCAATAGAAAAATATCAGGGAGATAGTGAGAGAATTGGGGGGCTGCGAGTACTTGGCGTAATCCAGAAACGACTGAGCCGCACCGTAGGCAAAACAGTTGATACCTGCGTTGTAACGCACGATTCATTCCACTATTTCCGTGACCACAGTACGCTGTCTCCTGAAGATAAAGTACGCATTCACACTGAGGTTCCCCGATTGGTAGCCCTCGCAGCTACGGGACTCATTGCTGTACGCCGGGCTTTCTATGTGCCGAGCCTCGAAAATCCACCAGGTCCAAGGCACCTCGGGCTTAAGACTCCAGAACAGGTGATATCCGCAATAGAAAATGTGTTTACGTTTGCCGTTACCCAGGGCTATGACCGGGAAACAGGCAGCACGATTGAGGCATTCTTCCACCCATTTATCGCCACCGTCAAGTTTGGTGCCGAGATTCCTGAAAGCGCAATCCTGCCCCGCGGCGGCTACGCAGTTCCCAATGATGCCCAGGCCAGGTCAGTGCGCATCATCGCTGTCTTCGGCAACAACGAAGGGGTTCAATCGCTGCCTGGAAGTGATGAATATACAGTTGACATTGAGCGACTTATTATCACCGATAAATCTGTCCCACAAAAAGAGTTCGCTATCTGTACCACACACCTTTCTGACGCTGAGAAGCTTAAGCTGCCCCTCCGATTTCAATTCGAACAGGTGCTTAGTGATCTGGAAATCTTGGAGGCGGCACTAGTGGTACGAGAAACTTCAGAGTTGATGCGGCATCCACAGCGGGTTGAGTTCGCCTTCGACGGGCATGAAATGTACTATAACGAACTATTTCGCTATGAGATCGATGATACTCAGGTCGAAGAGATCTATCGCGAGGGTGAGGTACTTGTTATCAATGGCCCACAAGATCTTCGCTTCGTTGAGCGGGGGAACTCAAACCAAATCCTCTTCGTGGGCCGCAAGGTGGTGCAAAAACGTGACTACGGCACTCTCAATGCCATTGCGTCAGTGAAGGAGAACCTGAACATTCTCTACCCTGGCACGAGTGCAACGGCTCACGCTATGCGCGTGCTCGTTGATGCAGGCCACCATGCATTTGTGGTGGGAACAAAGGAATTCAAGAACGGGAGTCACGTTCGAATCTCGGCGAAAGCAGGGCACGCCACGATTGAGGAACTCTCACCAGCAATTGACGAAAAGCGGAACGTCGTGCCGCTGGTAGAAGCTAGCCTTTACTCACCAGAGCTGGTTGGCAGTAAAGCATACCACCTGGGGAAACTAATGGCTCTTGGCTACCGGGTTCCCCCTGGTGCGGTGGTCACCACCCGGCAGGCTGATGCTGAGAGGTTTCTTACGAGCCAGGAATTCACCACTTTTCTCGGGACACTTGACTCAGCCAAGCGCTACTCCGTACGCTCCAGCGCTAATGTCGAAGACGGTGAGGTCAATGCCTTCGCGGGACAATTTCACACTGAGATCAACGTAGCCATGCCGGACATTCCGCGTGCGGTTCAGCTGGTGTGGCGATCGGCTCACCGCGAGACAGTCGTGAGCCTCCTGCGCGACCTAGGGATGCAAAGTGCGAAAATGGCGGTGGTGATACAGGAGATGATACCGCCACAGTTTTCCGGCGTGATATTCGGCGGCAATCTTGAGATGAAGGACAAGAATCAGGTTGTCATTGAAATCACGCGCGGCCTAGCTGCAGGTGTTGTCGATGGAACGGCAGAGGTGACCAAAGTGATTTTCGATAAAAAGACGCGGCGGCGCCTCCATGTGGCCGGAGCGCAGGAAAAAACTGGCATCACTGACGAACAGTGCCAGGCCCTCTTCGCAATGTACATGAGCCTCGAGGAGGAATTTGATGCGCCGCAGGATGTCGAGTGGACAATCGACAGAAATGCAGACTTGCACCTTCTGCAGACCAGGGTGCTTATCGTGTAGGAAGGTTTTACACCGCGGCAGTAGGCTTAATAGCTCCGACGGCGGTAAAGATACTAAACTTGCTCCCCTGGCTTGAGCCATCAAAAATCGTTTTCTCCGCGACTTCGAGGTACTGCGATACATACTTCTCCGCCTCGGCGGCGCGGCTCAACGCTAGATGATGGGACGGGATCTTTGGTCCAATGGGCAAACTCAGCATCATATCCGAGCCAGAAAAGGACTGAAGGTTTACCCAGAACACCTCTCGATTGTTTAAATGTTCAATAACTTCAAAAGCTGAAAAGAGTTTTTTCCCTTCACGAGTGTATTTAGCAATGTTTTCCCAGGTGTTTTTCTCCTCTAGGTTGCCGGTAACAAAACTAGCTGAAGCTCCAAGGAGTTCCAAAATTTCACGAGCAAATTTTTCTGAGTATGGGTTATTTTCAACATACAATAAGGAAGGAAGCTCGCTGAGTTGATTTTGTAGCGCCAAGCGAACCGGCAAGTATGGAACACTGAAGCCAAGGTCGATAATTTGCTCGTAGCGACTAAAATATTTCCACAGGAAGTGAAAGCGATTGTTCCACCAGCTGTCATTCAGAAATTCTCGTAAGTGGACGAGGCATACTTTCAAATCATCGTAGACTTTATTGTCGTAGTTTTCGTAGTCACCCGTGTAGAAAGAAGAGAAGGCCTCAAAGTCCGCCTCGCGAACAGAAAATCGATCCAGTAAGTTTTTAAAGAAAGCGTCATGCTTGGGGATCGAAGCCATTCAGACATTCTATCAGCGTGAGCCTTGCATTTCCAGCTAACGTAATCTACGGTTACATGGTTAATCCGTAATCTTATTTACTATGGCTGAAGAAGGAGCAAAACAAACGGGCGAGGTCAGTGTTAAAGCTGCCACCCAAATCAGCGTCACGCTTGATAATATTCCGGGGGAGCTGGCAAAAATTGCCGCGGCTCTTGCTGAGGCAGGCGTCAACATTGAGGGTATTGGCCGCACGGTATCAGAGAGCAAGGTAAAAGAAAACTTGGTAGTTGATAACGTGGCCGCGGCAATAAAGGCGATTGAGGCGATGGGCAAAAAAGTATCCACGGATGAAGTGTTGCACTTTTACTATTCCAATGACCGACCAGGCGTAATCGCGGCCATTGCTCGTAAGCTTGGAGACGACGGAATTAATATAGAGAATATGTACTACGCCTCCACCGGCCGAGGGAAAGCCGCGGTAGTTTACGTTGCGGTTGCCAAGGAGAGCTTTGAGAAGGCACTAAAGCTTGCGCAGGAAGTTTGAATACCCATTAATTCATAAGCATATTCGATATGGCTAAAGCCAAAGCGAAAACCAAAACGAAGCGAGGGGTCAAAGTCACGGTGAAGCCAGTGACCCAAATCAGCGTAAAGCTTACTGATAAGCCAGGAGAGCTAGCCAATATTGCTGAGGCGCTGGCAGCTGCCGATGTGAGCATTGATGGCGTGGGAGTAACTCATTCGGGAGGGAAAACTGTCATCGATAATTTGGTGGTGGATAACGTTCCAAAGGCTAAAAAGGTACTCTCGTCTCGGGGTAAAAGAATTGCGACTTCCGAAATCTTAAAATTTTACTGCGCAGATGATCGCCCGGGTGTCATTGCAGCCATTGCGCGCAAACTCGCGAACGGGCGCGTCAACATAGAAAACGCCTTCCATGCTTCAACGGGCAGAGGGGAAAAAGCCGTATTCTATGTGGCGGTAAGGCCCTCCCAGTTCAAAAAGGCCTTGAAGCTCGCCAAGCAGATTCGGTAAGTACAACTTGCAGACCTATTCTTTCTTTACTGGCTTGCCGGTCTGTGCGTCATAGCTAGTCAGACGCTCTGCAGCTTCCCGTAAAGCCTCCTGTCGATACCGCTCTCCAATTAGACTCTCAGTAGGCAACGTGGTCAGTGGATCAAAAGTGAGTCCTGCCGCTACGTTCGCATCCAACAGGCCACCAATAAGACTTTTCTGCCCCGTGACAAGGCTCAATCGCCTCGTGAGGCTATCAACATGTGAGGCAGTCCTTTGGCCAACGAGCTGCAAAGCCAATTCAGGAGAACCAGCCCTTTGGAGTGTCTGCAGAAATTCTTCAAACTCACCCTGATTAAAGTCACGAGTAGAGCCTGTGAGTTCTTGAAACAAAAGGATGGAGTGAAACCATGCCTGCCGTCTCGCACCGCTCGCTCGCTCATACGTGAGGCTTCTAAGAAGCTCAAAACACCGCCGTGAAAGCCAAGCGATGGCTCCCACTGTCCTGGGATCTATTCCAACCTGCTCCCGCTGCATCATGTCGATTAACATGCGGTTCATCTGATCCACCGTCTCACCCAACGTCTTTTCGGAAACAGACCCGCCCATGGATTGCTCGCCAACTTGCCTCAGCTTCTGCTGAAGAGACTGATCTCCTGATTGGGGAACAGGATCAGAGCGCGGATCAGCGAGAAATGCTGCGTTCAGGGCGAGACGCTTGAGGACAGATAACACTGGTAGCGCTGGGCTCGGGGGTAAATCGCCTTTTTCTCTGCCTGGATCTGGTTTTACAGATCCCTCGTAGTTCGACCGATCAAAGACCGCAGTCTCCAATTCTCTAAAGTCGTACATACCAACAGCAGCGAGACTTCTGTTAGATATCTTACGTAACTCGTCCAAGGCTTCCTCTAAAGGAGATCTCTCGCCATTTTCGTAAAACGTTACCATTGCCGCAACCAGAGGAGCATATACGCTAGGGGATTACGATGGACCAGCTCCCGAAATGCGTTTGAGAAGTGTACTCCTAAAGCAATCGCGTCTTTTCTCAATTGAGTATGTTTGCTAGCTCTGTCTGACTCTGCTTCTTCGCTTCGACCCGGATGCAACTGCACCAGTTCGCTGAGAGTTGCCGGACTCACTCTGACAACCGCGCACTGGGCTTCAAAATCGGCCGAGGAGGAAGTTACCACGCCATCCAAGAAAATCATCCGCTTTCCTGCGTCGCTCGGAAAGAGGTCAAAGGCGAGCTGGAGACGATCCATTCTTGCCTGGACGTCTTGTTCGGTATACGGTTTCCCACGTGCTAACCGCGCAACCTGTCTCAACCGGCGCATGCGATCTGCCTCCTCACCATGCCGAGCCCTCCAGCTCGAGATAGCTGACCCCCACCACACCATGGAGTCCGGATTTGGACATAGCTCAAGCGCACCACGTAGGGCACGGTCAAAATCGTTTACAGTTACATCTTGCTCTCCATCTAGACCAGCCTGAAGAGAAGACCTTGCAAAAACGTTTGCTACTTCGTGAAGATGCCTCATGTATTCTTGCAGGGGTGCTTTATCAGCGGAAAGACCGGGTACAGCAATGAGTTTAGAAACAAGATATGGCGCCTCGCCTTTTAATTTGTCGCTGCGTAAGGCGGGAAATGCTTCCGTCAAAGCCTCAGAGATAGCAGCTTGACGCAATAAATCCTCAGCAGAAGGCACTCCCGGCTGTTTTGGTCTTGCGTTCTCTGGTGTGGGTGCGGACATGTTTGAAATCAAATTACGCTGCGGGTGCTAATGATTCTTGTACTTCTCTCACAAGATCATCTGGGTGTGCATCTGGCTTCGCTAGGCGAAGCAACTTGTAGCGCAGCATTAAGTCAAATAATACAAAGAGGCGCCATTTCATCCTCTCTGTTCGCGAATGACCCTCTTTAACGGGAGGACCAACCGAGATGCCGGAGACACTGTTTGCCCCTATTGCGGGATCCCGCAGCGCTGCTAGCACCAGGGCTGCCTCAAGTCCACCTTGAGTTGGCTTTGACTTGGGGGTAATCCCAAGAAACACGGAACATGCTTCTTCCCAGGCTTGCACCGCTGCAGGTGATCCGAGCTCCTTCCAACTGTCCCAGGGAGCTTCGTATACGATTTCACTATTATGCGTTTGATTAAGCGCGGCTCGAATTTCCCTTAGAACATAAGCAAGAGTTCCGAGTTTGGGTGAACCTTTTGGTACCGACCCTCTTGCTTTGTCTTGGGCACTCCCCTCCTGTGCCCGCGGCAGTAAGCTCATTACTACTTCACCGTTTTTAGTTGTCCGGATCTTTCCTATATTATTCGAGGACGTCGCTTCGTCTTTCTCTGTCGGTGTCTTTTTAGTTGGCTTTAACGTGATCGGGCCTGTGGGCAACTCGGTGAGAAGAGTAATTAAATCCTGGCTAGCTTCTTGGTTCAGTTTGGTAGTAAAGCGGCCCTCTAGTGCTAGCTCCCACTCGAGCTGAGGGTGATTATCTGGATCTTTTGACTCTCTGTGGCCAGTGGCTGCTAGAACGCCTCGCCACTCTGTCGATGTTCCCTTCTTGAGTTGATCAAGAAGGTACTGAGCTTTAGTAAGTTGTTCAGTAGGAATCGCGAAGGTGCAATGGCTCTCACTCGCAATGGCGTTAGGTTGGGTACCGCCCTCAATTTCGACGGGGCGCACTTCTATACCATTGTCTACGAGCCACTTCAGAGCGTGACCCGTAGCCGCGATGGCGTTGCCGTGCCCCTCCGCGATTGCAAGTGCAGAGTGGCCCGATTTGAATCCCTTCATGTCAACAACAATGATGGTCTCAAGATCCCGGTTAATTTCGTCGCGCTGGTCACGAGTATTAACCTGAATAAGCATGTTCGAGCCAGCAGCACTGTCCACAGTATAGAATTGGATTCCGTCTTCGGAATCGGTATTGATGTAGACTACGTCTCTATCCCCCAAGTGCCCGAAGTGTTCCTTGGCATCTAGATGGCGGGCGCCATAAAGACCGCCACGACTATCGTACGTTACGTCATCTTCTTGTAGAGTGGGTTCTGCAGCTTCTTCTCCCACCGTGAAGAGAAAGACAAATTCGACATGGTCTTGTATTCGTCCGTTCGCGATATCATCCATGAGCTGCAGCATTGACGTGACTCCAGCTCCATTATCAGCCCCCAGTGTGGTTTTCTGATCTAGTGACTTGAGGTATCCGTCTCGTCTATCAATAACACATTGTGTCCCTGCTTTGTCATTACCCCCCTCAGTAACCATGTCTAAGTGAGCTTGAACTACAGCGACCGGCCTATCTTTGGAACCTTTCGAATCTGGGACGCGCACGGAGATATTTCCGGCTTTGTCTTCATGAACCTCAAACTTTCGCTCGGGATCTGCTATTTTCTCATTCCATTCCTCAACTAAGCGCTTGATGTATTCCCGTCTCTTTTCTTCTTCTCCCGTGGGAGCCGGGATGCCAGCCAATCTCTCAAACCCTTCTTTTAAGTCACCTCTTTCTTGCCTTCCTAGGGCTTCTACTTCTACTGATCGTCTTTTTGGTCTTTCATTCATTAGAAATGTTATACCATCTTCTCTGAAAAAAGCAAGGTCAGACTGCAGCGGCGAGCGCTTGTTCGAGGATTGGCCGTTGCTCTTCAATGAGGTTGTCGGGTAATTCCTGGAAGACTTTAATATCGGCTTTTTCCCAGGCGGCGGAGTCGACATCTGAGGCAGGGGTGCAGAGGAAGGCAATGCCCACGGCCCAGCCGAAGCCGCGTTCTTTCACTTCGCTGGGGTACTCGATATAGCCAAGTAATTTTTCGATGTTAACTTCAATACCGAGTTCTTCTTGAGCAACTCTTTCCACAGCCGTCTCGAGCGGCTCTTGGTAAAACACTGTTCCCCCGGGAATATGCCACTGCCCTTTCCAAGAGGCTTCTTTGCGCACAAGCAGAACCACGCCGGCATCAGTTTTCACAACCACTTCCACGCACAAGCGAGGAACTTTGGAATAGGTGCTTCGGAATTCTTCTCCACTCAGCGGTCGGCGACGGGGTGACGCAAGCCCACTCTCTTTACTCCCCATTGGCTTTTCTAATCGTAGGAAACTTGTCGGGTGACTGATAGACCGAAACAAAGTTTTCTTCGCGGATGGATTTGCCGTTCTTGGTAACGATTTGGGCTACGGCAGCTTTTAAACCTCCTTTAGGCAATTTCTCCGTAACAAATGGGCCGTTGATTTTTACTTTACGGCCATCGGATTTCCCCCAGACTTCGAAGGCGGCTTTGGTGCCGACAATACTGGTACGTAAATAGATGGGGCTACCGGTGTCGTTCGTGAATTTAAGGTCGGGATTGGGCGGATAAATAGTGGCGTCGTAGCCAGGAGGATATCCGTAGTAGGCCACTGGGTAGGCGTGGTTGCGGCGTTGGTCGATTTTAAGCCCAGCCTGCATGGCCGCGCGAAAAGCGGTCGTGGAAACTTGGCACAGCCCCCCGCCAAACTCGGGAGTGGTGACGTTGTCTTTGATGACGAGCTCAGGCAGGTACCCTTCGGCCGCGTCTACGTTCCCCAAATATTGGTTGAAAGAAAACTGCTCCCCCGGTTGTAAGACAAGTCCATCGAATTTTTTCATACCGACATTAATGTTGTGGATGCGATTTCGAGGGCTGCCGGCGAAGTTGCTCTCCCCTTTCGCAAGAAGGTCAGGGAATTTTAACCCCTCAAAATCACTAGCAGAAAAGAGCGTTGGGCGGTGCTCTTTCATATACAGCGTGGCCGAGTCTTTGCCGGCGACAAGCGCATCGCGAATGGCCAGCGAAGTTTTTACGCCGTCCACGATTTTCCCTTTGCGGCCGCCTTCTACCAGCCGAACTTTGCCATCCACCCGAATGAAGCGGCTGTTTTCTCCCAGCTCGTTGGCAAACGGGGAGACGTGAACATTGAGATAATCATAGATCGCGCCGGGGCGCAGCTGCAGCAAGGTTTGACCGTCAGCAGTGCGGGTTTTAAACCAGAGGCTAGCCTGGCCGGCGCTCGCTGTGTACCTCTTGTTTCCTGAGACTAAGGTAAACGGTTTTGTTTTGGCTTGGTTTGCTCGTGCGGTATCAACGCCTACCTCTTTAAGGAGAGCGGTACTAGCAGAAACACTTCCCGGCACACTCAAGAAGATCGCCGCCAGGGCCGCGAGTAGGCCGTATTTGCTCATGTTACTAACCTACAATATGCTGAGCTCTCTGGCTACCTGAGTGAGCATTTTAATACCAAAGTCTAGATCTTTTTTGGAGTGAGTAGCCGAAGGCATGATTCTAAGACGCGCCTTCCCGGCGGGCACCATCGGAAACCGTATCGCGGTCGCGAACACTCCTTTCTTTAAAAGCTCTTCGCTGAACTTGCCTGCCAATTCTTCGGCACCAACCATCACGGGAGTAATGGGAGTTTCGCTCGAGCCAGTATCAAAGCCAGTCTTTTGCAGCTGGCCTTTAAGATAGGCCGTGTTCTTCCAAAGTTTCTTGACCAGGCTATCGCTTTCCTCAAGCATTTTGGTAGCCTCGATGAGCGCCGCCGTATCTGGCACCGATAAGCCATTGGAGAAGAGGAATTGACGGCCTTTGGCGTGAAGGTAGTCAGTGAGTTCTTTTTTCCCGGTAATGAACCCGCCCACGACACCGAATGCTTTCGACAGCGTGCCTACTTCAATATCAATTTTCCCGTGGAGTTTGAAATGATCCACAATACCGCGGCCGCCTTTGCCTAATATGCCTTCGCCATGAGCATCATCTACCATGGTGAGTGCGCGATATTTTTTAGCAAGCCTAACTATGTCCGGCAGCGGAGCTAAATCCCCGTCCATTGAGAAAACGCCGTCGGTAACAATGAGCATGAGCGGCTCGCTGCCGTCTTCTTTAGGAGATTTTCTCACCTCTTGAGCCGCTTTCAGCTTTTCCTCTAAGTCGGCAACATCTTTATGTTTGTAAATAAATTTGTTTTTTATTTGGGCGAGGCGGATAGCGTCAATAATAGAAGCGTGGTTGAGCTCGTCTGAGACCACAATATCTTCTTTCCCCAAGAACGTTTGAATGGCTGCGAGGTTAACCATGTAGCCGCTTGTTAAAGCAATAGCTCCTCCGGCTCCTTTGAACTCTGCGAGACGACTCTCGAGTTCTATGTGAAGCTGATTGGTGCCCGAAAGGAACCGTACTGAGCCTGTGCCCACGCCGAAGCGCCGAATAGCGGCGGCGGCGGCGCGCCTCACCCTCGGGTGGTTCGCTAAGCCCAAGTAATTATTGGAGCAGAAATTGAGCACTTTCTTGCCAGCGATGGCGAGGTAGGCACCTTGCGGAGATTCCACGACGGGAATATTTTTCCGAGGCTCGGCGGCTAACTTTTGGTAAAACTCTTTCATGGTAGGAGGAGAACTTTACCACATTTCTTACTCTTCATAACCTTCATAGCTTTTTCAAAATCGGAGAGCTTAAAGCGATGGGTAATGAGGCCTTTTAAATCGAGTTTTTTGGAGACAAGAAGTTCATTTGTTTTCTTCCATGTGTCCCAAATACTTCTGCCAAATACTGACTCAATTGTGAGTTCCTTATTAATGAGATACTTCCCCCAATCGATAGTGACTTGCTCATGAGGAATACCAAAGGCGATGAATTTCCCGGCAATCCGCACGGCATCGAGCGCGATATTAATGCCCAGACGGTTACCACTCATTTCAATCACCACGTCGAACGTGTTGTACTCTTTGGGGTTTAACTTGTCTGTGACGCGGTCGAAGTACCCCATCTTCCGAGCAATTTGGCGACGGTACTCTGTATTGTTAATGCCAACTACCTTTTTGGCCTCGTACACCTTGGCAACTGCGCCGGCGCAGAGCCCGGTTGGTCCCAAGCCCATGATGAGTACTTTTTTGCCTTTGACATCAGCCTTGGTGACAGCGTTCACGGCATTGCCAAGGGGTTCTTGCACAGACATGAGCTCAACATCAATGCTGGGGTCATTCTTCCACGTAGTCTTGACGGGAATAGTGGCATACTCGGCAAAGGCGCCGTCACGGCCTATGCCAAACAATTCCATATTTTCACACACGTGGTAGTTCTTGATCTGACACTGGTAGCAGTTGAGGCAGAAAATATGAGTTTCAGACGATACTTTATCCCCTACTTTCAGAGACGTCTTTTGCGAAGAATTCACTTTGACTACTTCGCCGACCATTTCATGGCCGACAATGGTAGGAGGCTTAATATGAGCCGCAGCCCAGGGGATCCAGTCGTAAATGCCGATATCGGTGCCACAAATAGAGGCGATCAAGACTTTTACTAATACCTCGTCTTTTTTCGGTTTGGGGACGGGAACATCTTTAATGGTAACCCCTGGGGCTGGCTTCTCTTTAAGGACGGCAAGCATGGTGTACCTACGGTACGCTTCCCGACCTGGGCTCGTCTAGGGGAAACTTTCCACTCATTTAGCGAGTGATGCCTGTGCAAAAGTCGCCTAGAGCTTTAACTGCTCCTTTTGGAAGTCCAAGCAGTTCACATCGAAGCGGTTGACATCTTGGCCCCGGGTAGTGATAAATTCGGCAATAGAGCGAAGGCGGAGCTTAATCGTCTCCAGGGCGGTGCGCTCAGTTTCCTGGATACTTTCTTCATCTTCACTAACCTGAGCGAGCGCCTGCCCGGGCTTACCATAGCCTACCACCACAATTTCTACTTTGCGTTTGCCAAAGTCGAGCGCCTGGCTGGTTTGAGCAAACCAGATATCAACCCGATTTCCGAATTTGTCCGCGGTACGGTCTTCCACAATAAATAGCCCAGGTATTTCAACGCCATCCATAAAGATCTTTACGAGGGTCCCCAAAGGCAGGAAGTTCGCGGCTAAGGTCCCCGGGCGCACCCACTCGCCCGAGGCGGTACGGCAAGGCGAGGCGTCCGTCTGGTACGGAGAGGAGGCGAAGCCGGTGGTCGTCACGCTGGCAAACTTGGTACCGACTTCCGGGCGGCGCTGGGCTGAGGGACCGCGAATCCCAAGCCAGGACAGTATGCCACCGGTTGTTTTGGGCTCAAATTCTCCGGAGAGGTTGATTGTGACGCTAGCACGGGTCAGATTTTGGAGGTTTTCTCTCTCGGGCGGAAGCGGCCAGCGCAGCAGCGCAAACACGGCGAGGGCGGCAGTAATCACTACGATAGATAGGATAAGCCGTTTCATCGGAAGAGATTTAGAAAAATGTCCCAGTGGCTGCGGACGATAAGAACAATACTAATTATAACACCTCCACGAACCACGACTCGTTCCACAATGCTATCAGTAGTTACCCGCAGCTCTTCGGGTCCAGGGGGAACTTTTATTTGAATATGGAGAGGCCAGAGCCAAGGTACGCCGTTATCGGTAAGCGTATCGGCAATTGGGTGAGAGATATAGCCAATCATATACGCGCGCCAAATGATCATGGCCTCATCGATAAGCTCAGGACGCAAAAAATGGTGGATCCCCCACCGCAGGGCGTAGCCGACAACCAGAATACCTATAACGGAGTGGGTAAAATGCCGATGACCACCCGAAAAGGACTGAAAAATGTTTCCTAATGCTCGTGCTCCCAGCACTCGCCGCCACACATTGGCAGTGGGTTGGTCGAGATCCGGGGTAAGCGCACCAACCATGACAGCCACAATTGCTAAGACCGCCATCACCGGCCCAACTGATACGGGGTACTGTGTTAGCACCCAGAAGGCAGACAGGAGGGCCATCAACTGATGCGTGCTGCTCATCATGGGTGTATTCTAGCATTATGGCCGGGGAGGTGGCGCATGTCGTATATGCGGCGCGGCTACTCAAACACCTGGAGGGTAAGGTCTCTGACTCCCGGTACTGGGCAGGCACGCTATTTCCTGATATCCGTCATCTGGGTTTAATCAGCCGCCACCGCACTCACCCGCAGAACGTGGGACTTACTTCGCTGGTCGGTAAAAATGATTTCGACACGGGTATGCGCGTACATGCCTGGATTGATGCTACGCGCGAGAAATTTTGGCAGGAGGCGAACATGAAAGAATCTCTCCCCTGGCACCCCTTTGTCCCCCACGCGGTCAAGCTGCTCGAGGACGAGCTCATCTATGATCTCTTTGCTGATTGGAATCTGGTGCAGCGCTCGCTCTCTGCCATCTACGAGGAGGAGCTATACTACGTGAGCTCGCGCGAAGGAATACAGCGCTGGCACGACACCTTGCAGCGCTACTTTAAGCGGCGGCCTGATGCGGCTTCACGCCAGCAGCTATCTTTAGATATAGGCCTGTCTCAGAGCAGCGCAGAGGAGGTAAATGGCGTTGTAGAGCAGCTGCGAGAGAACAAACTCACACAGCAGCTAGTAGAAAAGTTTCACTTGCACTTAGAACAATTGCTGGTTTGAACAAAAAAATCTCACTCGGGTGAGTGAGATTTTTGTTGCGAATAACGTTATCTTCGCTTGCGGCGAGAAGATTTCTTTTTCTTGCCACCTTTCTTTCGGCGAGCAGTCTTTCGCTTCTTCGCAACTTTCTTGCGACGCTTTGGCATACTACTCACCTCCCTCCGAGTTCATATTACCATTGTACAGAAAATAAATATTTGTGCGCAATGTTTTTGCGCGAGTTATACACACCCTTACAATGATGACTTTATTTTCAATTTCACTCCAACGTAACTCACCAGAAATGAAATTGGTCCAAAAAGAATTATGGCGGTGACAATGTGTGCCAGTGTTAAGGGAACAAAGAACCACGCGACCACAAGAGCACCGATGGTGGAATCAACTTGGTCGACAATGGGCAAACTTTTTCCAGGATCAATGCGTAACCGGCGTTTAAAAAAACTTTTCGCAGTATCCGCGAGCAGCGCACCGAAGCCTAAGAGCCCCCCGAAGAGAACGGCAAGAACCAGAGTCGTAAGCGGAAGGAGTGAAATGTCCTTTATCGCTGGAAACGCCTGGACACCGAACTGAATCATACCCGTAACAGAGCCAAAAACTGTGCCAACAATAAGACCGCGAACCGTTTTATGTGTGCCTAAAAGAGGAGCGTGGATGGGGGTGGAGAGAGCAGGCAGCCAGCTATACCGGGCTGCGAACACTGGGGCGGTGTTGGCCACGCCCGCTGGTAAAAGGAGCCAAATTGTTTCTAGAATAATCTGCACCAGCTGACTCATATGAAAAGATTACCACGTTCATTTTTTGCGCGCGACACACATGTGGTTGCGAAGGAATTGCTCGGCAAGCTGTTAGTGCGCAACTATCGTGGTCAGAAGATAATGGCACGTATCATGGAAACAGAAGCGTACATAGGTGAAGATGATCTCGCCAGCCACGCACGGTTTGGAAAAACGCAGCGCAATGCAGTGATGTACGGCGAAGCGGGACACGCGTACGTGTATTTCATTTACGGTATGTACAACATGCTCAACATTGTGACAGACAAAAAAGAATTCCCAGCGGCCGTGCTGGTGCGAGCGGCAGGCAAATGGAACGGGCCGGGAAAATTAACACGGGCAATGCACATCACACGCAAACTCAACGGCGAGGATCTAATAACGAGCAAGCGGCTGTATCTAGCAGATGACGGATTTCGGGTATCGAAGCAAAATACCAAAACATCTCCCCGCATCGGTATTCCCTACGCCGGTGAGCACGCGAAGCTGCCCTGGCGATACTACCTACTCAAAATGGGTCTGTAAATTTTTCTGCTCGACCCCAGCACCAGAACAAGTTCGGTACGGGGCAGGCCTTAGCTATTCGAAGTGTGTTTGGACATTCTTTTGTTCCACTTTCCTTCTTAGAATGTCATGATTTCTGAGATCAGGATCTTTTGTAAGAATACGTTCGGCTTCTTCGCGGGCGATTTTGATAGTGGCGTAATCTAAGAGTGAGGCAACTTTGAGGTCGCTGAAGCCGGACTGTTGCACACCGTAGATTTCCCCCGGGCCGCGCAGCTCTAGATCTTTCTCAGCAATGACGAAACCATCAGTAGTTCGTTCGAGAATTTGCAAACGCTCACCTTCGGCAGCTTCGTTTGTAGTCGGGAAAAGGTAGCAATACGATTGGTGCTCGGCTCTGCCTACCCTCCCCCGCAGCTGGTGCAGCTGAGCCAAGCCAAAGCGCTCGGCGCCTTCAATGATCATGACAGTGGCGTTGGGAACATTCACGCCGACTTCTACTACGGCAGTTGAGACGAGGAGCTGGATAGCGCCCGCACCGAAATGCCGCATGACACGTTCTTTTTCCTCCGACTTCATTTGCCCGTGCACCAACCCCACCGCAATACCGGGGAAAAGATGCTTCATTTCTTCAAATGTTTGAGTAGCAGATTTTACTTCTAGTTTTCCTGCCCCGCGAAGCTTCAGCGAAGTGGGGTCTGATTCCGCTATTCGCGGTGCAATCACATAGGCTTGGCGGCCAGCGTGAAGCTGCTCGAGGGTGTGGATTGCGGCCTCATCGCGGTTTTCCGGAGCAACAATCCTAGTTTGAATCGGTTTTCGGCCGGCGGGGAGCTCGTTTAAGACAGAAACATCCAAATCGCCGTAGACAGTAAGATTCAGCGTACGCGGGATAGGTGTGGCTGTCATAGAGAGTAAGTGCGGGACTTCCCCTTCGTTGGCGTGTTGTAACGCTTTCCTCTGTTCAACGCCAAAGCGGTGCTGCTCGTCGACAATGGCGAGCGCCACGCGATGCGTATGGACGTCTTCTTGGAGAAGCGCATGAGTGCCAACCACACAAAGGGATTCCTCACTCAAAAGACGCTTTTTGATGCGCTGTTTTTCGGAGGGTGGTAGGGCACCGATGAGCAGTTCGACCCCTTCCCCTCGGTTGCCTCGGGACTCCCCCTTCGTAAGGGGGAGCAAAGCTTTTGAAAAAACCTCCGCTTGCTGGCGGGCAAGGATTTCGGTAGGGGCGAGGTACAGAGCCTTATAGCCGGCCGCAACCACGACTTGGGTGGCAATGAGCGCCAAGGCGCTCTTGCCCGAGCCGACGTCGCCTTGTAATAAGCGATTCATAGGCACAGGTTTTTTGAGATCAGCCAGAATTTCCTTGAGGGCTCCCTGCTGTGCATTGGTAAGTTTGAATGGCAACCTCTCCATAAATCGATCTATGGAGAGTTTTTCAATGGGTATCGGATAAGCAGGCTCTTGTTGAATGAGACGGCGGCGGACAAGCGCGGCGAGTTGCAGGAAAAATAATTCGTCGAATCTGAGACGCCGCTGGGCAGGTTCAAGCTCTTCTTGGTTTTCAGGGAAATGAGTGGCGCGAATAGCTTCGCGAATACCTGGCAAATGATGCCGCTCCAGGATTTCTGCCGGAATATACTCGGGAAGAGCTTGGATGAGCGGTAGGAGACTTTTCACTTGGTAGCGAATAAAGCGTGAGGTCACCCCATACGTTTCAGGGTAAACAGGCGTGATGCGCGCGGTGTGGGTCGGTCCTCCCTCTTCCTCAGGGTGAACATACTCCAGTACGGGAGAGCGCATGCGGAAATGCACCTCACCCGGCCCGTTCGCCGACCTCTCCTTCGTAAGGAGAGGTGCTTCTCCTTGAGAAGGAGAAGCCGACTCGTGGCGAGGCGGATGAGGTCTATATTCTTCTACCTCCCCCGCCACGAGAATTTCCCTTTCCACTGGTAACTGCTTGGGGAGGAAACGTAAGTTGAACCAGGTAATGTGAAGCACCCCCGTGTCGTCTTCAACATCGACGAAAATGCGCAAGAGACGCCGGCGGCCGTAGAAGCCCCACTTGCTTTCAACTTTTTTCACTTTGCCTTTGACCGTCATTTTCTCACCAACCTTGAGCTCCGCAATCGGCGTCACGCGGGAGAAGTCGTCATACCGGCGCGGGAAGGTGTAGAGTATATCCCGCACGTGCGTAATGCCCAGTTTCTTCAGGAACTTCGCCTTCGCCGGCCCAACTCTGGGTACCTCGGTGATCAGGGAAGAAAGTTTAAGATCGCTGCGCGGCATTTACTTCCCTATTTAACGGCCAGGGGGATTTTTTGGAAGGTAAAATCACGGCTTGCCAGAGATGGATGCTACCCCAACGGAACATACTGATTGAGCCGGCCAGGTACAGGCGCCACATGCGGACAAACTTTTCATCGAACATCTTCGTGATTTCAGGGACATGTTCTTCAAAATTCTTCAGCCAATGCTGGAGTGTTAAATCGTAGTGCTGCCAGAGATTTTCGATGTCAGCGACCAGCATATCGTGCTTGGCGATAGGGTCTGTCATGTGAGAAAGCGTGGGCAAATACCCGCCGGGGAAAATATACTTTGTGACCCAGGGGTCGGAACCAGAGGGCGACATGCGACCGATGGTGTGCAGCAGCGAGACGCCGTCTTCTTGTAAAAGCTCGCGCCACTTTTTAATGAAGGCGGAGTATTGGCGCTTCCCTACATGCTCGAACATGCCAATGCTAACCACTCTGTCGTATTTTCCTTTCAAGGAGCGCCAATCGTCGCGAATGACATTGATTTTGTTTTGGAGACCTTCTTCCTTCGCTTTGGCTTCAATAAAATTGGCTTGTTCGTTGGCAGGGGTTATACCAGTCGCATGCACACCGTAGCTTCTCACGGCATGAAACATAAGACCTCCCCAACCGCAACCAATATCAAGTAAGGTATGACCAGGTTGTAAGCGGGCTTTGCGACAAACGAGTTCGAGCTTTTGTTCTTGGGCAGTATCAATGTCATCTTTTTTATTCAAGAAGTAGGCACAAGAGTAAACCCGTTCTTTGCCTAGCCACAATTTGTAAAAATCGTTGCCGATGTCGTAATGGTGTTGGGCGTTCTTGGCGGCGCGTTTCACGGAGATAGGAAGGTTGCCTACCGTGTTACTCATTGGACGCGCCAACGGTGGGAACGCGACGCGGGAGGAATGATAACCTTCAAGAATATCCAAGAGATCGCCTTGAACTTCTATACCACCATTCATGTAGGCTTCGCCGAAAGCAAGGGAGGTGCTAAAGAGGAAACGGGGCAATACGCTTGGGTTCTTGATGATCAGCCGGGTCTTGGGAGTTCCCTGCCCTAGCTGGTAGGATTTGCCCTTTATTTCCACCGTAATGGGTGGCCCCTGCCAGCGCGATTGTAATTTGTTGAGAATGGTATTGATCATGAGTGCTCTCGGAGAGATTCGAACTCCCAACGCCAGGTCCGAAGCCTGGTGTGATATCCATTTCACCACGAGAGCAGATAAGGTACAGTCCGCCCGCTAGTTCAGCGGGTCCGCCGTGCTGGCGGAAAGCCAAGCGCTCTAATCCGCTGAGCTACGGGCGCGTGTACTTAAACTACTGAGTTTTGTTTGGTTTTTCCAGTATTTCCGATACTTTGAGGAATATGGGCGAGAACCTAGGTGAAGGAGCAGGCGTAAACTCTTGGGCTCAGGGCGAAACTCCTCCCCTACCGCCCCCCGTTTCAGAGGAGTCGAATCTCCTGGCGAGCCAGGAGCAGGTATCTCTTCCTTTACCAGGTGCAAAGTCCTTGGAACGAGATGCGCCCCGGGAAACCATGCGTGAGGCTCTGCCTACTCAGCCTCCTCCTGCCTCCACGATTCGCGAGATTGAAGCAGCGGACCCAATGATCGGTAAAATTGTAAAAAAGACTAAGGCACCTGGCAGTTTCAATGTAACCAAAGTTCTTGTCACTGATCGGCAGACGGTAGCCGAAGTCGCAGACCTCATTAGAAACGCACAAGAAGTAGTTGATATTCACATGTATAGCTGGGGGGATGATGAGGTGGGAGGCGAAGTGGCTCAGGCACTCACTGATCTCATCCAGAAACCAGGAAAACAAGTGGAGGTCCGTGCAACCGTTGACCGTATTGGCACGATGGCTGTGGGGAGTTTAGTTCATATGAGCACTATCAGAAGGTTTTGGTTTGGTATTAAGAAGTTACCTCGCTTCTTGTTTGAATGCCTTCGACTCTTCATTGGCCCAAAGACGATCGTCCAGGGAGCGAAAATGCTTTTCTCTAATGTACGCGAGTTCTACCGAATGAAATATAAGAAACAAAAAGCTGTCTCAAAACTTATTAGCCGGCTGATTAGCGAAAAAACAGTGCTGGCGTATAATCCCTGGCTCAAGATGTTACGTCGAATAGGTGTGAACGTGGTCATTAGTAATGATGACTTAGAAACGATGGATCACGGCAAAACCATTCGAGTGGATAGAACAGTTATTTGCGGCGGCGCGAATTTCGGTTTGGACTATTTCGGCACGAACGGAAGAAAGGGGTGGCGCGATTACATGATCATGCTCACGGGAGATGCAACAGAAGATATTAGCCGGCAAATGAACTTTGAGCCTGATGTTGACGCGTCAGAGCGTGAAAACCGCAGGCGCGAATCAGATGAACAGGTACCGGTCTGGTGCTTGCGCAATTACTCAGCGGAAGACGGGAGAGAAAAGGGCGCTGAGCGTTTCCAAATAACCTCTGCGGTTGTAACGCTAATTAATGGTGCTGAGAACAGTATTAAATTCGAGCACGCGTACCTTATGAGCATGCTTGTCATTAATGCCATCATGAGAGCGCTCAAGCGTGGGGTACACGTGACTATCTTAAGAAGTCAGCCGGAGATGCCAAGTATAGAAGCGGCAAATGAGGAATATTTTCAAATCTTAGAAGCGCTGGCGGCAGATTTTATCGCGAACGGGCAGCTCCAAATCTGGAAGGCTGATGAGGTTTTACATACCAAGCTCATGGTTGTGGACGACAAATATATTTTGGTTGGCTCTGCAAATTTGACCACTGAGTCACTTAAGCATAATCGGGAACAGGCTCTGCTGTTTTATCGAGAAGACACTCAACCCGAAGATAGCACTCCCCAAGTGCTTCAGCGCCATATGGATGAAAGGATTAGGCTGGCCCGGGCAGCAATGGCTGCTTAGATTCTTCCGGGTTTTTCCAGGATTTTGTATAAAACGATGCTGCAGGGCGTCAGATGTTTGTCAAGATCTGCCTGAGCTGATGGTTTTTCTCTGGGCTTGAATACTTGAGTAAATTTCTTTTAACTCACCCGTCAGGTCATCTTCCGTGCGGTAATTCTTGATGCTAGGACTAATGAACTTCCGCTTTTTCTTCAGGTAGAAGCGCGAGACATCGAGGGCGTCGAAAAGACGCGCATTGGGTTCGAGAGAAATTGCCTCTTTGCTCCAAGAGAGCGTGTTAAGATTATAAATAAGGTTTATGGCTAAAAAGAGCACGGCAGGGAACGCCAAAACGATAATCTGATAGAACACGTGAGTAATATCTAAGAACAATATTGACAAAGCAATCATCGACGAAAGCAAGATGAGCGTTATCCACTCAGAAGTAAACAATTTCTCCTTACCTAAAGTATCAAGTCTTACGATTGCTTCAACGAAGGCATTATAGCTGTCTAAAAGCTTCTCAAAGTACACTTCTTGTTTCCGATTTTCTATCTGAACAAGGCGAAACGACTTTTCAATTTCTCGATGAAAGGGTATCTCCAGTTGGACTTCATCCCACTCGACGGTTTCATCGACGATGGCAGTCTTTTCGACCAACTTTCTGAATTCGATCTCGAACTCTTTATTCTTGAAGAAGTTACTAGCGTACTGGATCATGTTCAGACCCTCTGTCGACCGTATACTCTGCAGAGTTCGTATTTCCGTATACCGCGTCCAAAGTTCGGAAATGAAAAAGCTTGCTAGGAACCCGAAAAGGATGCTCGCAATAGTTAGAACAACTCCTACGAAGCTAACGTCAGCAGCAGGAAAGCCAATATAGAATTTTAAAAACCAAAAGATGAAAACTGTCAGAACGAGAAGGAATACTGACCTTAGGTTTTTCATGTATCCATCCTACACCTGATTCAGGAATGAGTGTAATGCTTCTATATACCCTTTGTCGTTTCCAAGATTTTGTACAAAACAATTCCACAGGCTGTGGCCACGTTGTGGGAATTGCCCAGGCCGAGGATGGGAATGTCGATAACGGTATCAGCTAGATCAAGAAGTTCTTGACGCACACCTTGCCTTTCGTGACCGAGAAGAAGAACAGCAGGTAAGTTGTAAGTGCCTAAGTTGTAAGCAAGACTTTTGTCTGTTTGTTCTAGGGCGATGATTTGGTTGCCTTGTTCTTTTAGCTTTTTGACGAGCGGCACGGGATTCTCAACATATTCCCAGGGCTGATGCGGGATGGCATAGACGGCGGTTTTCTCGATCCGTTTTTGGTGGCGCTCAATAATTTGTTTGGGACGAGAGTCGTCTCCCGTTTTGGGGTAGCCAGTGTAGCCGGTGAGATACAATTTCTCAACACGCGCGAGTTCGCACAGGCGAAAGAGCAGCCCCACATTGTCGAGACTCCGGATATTGTCGGCAATAACGGTAATCGGCGTGCGCGGCAACTTCGCCAGCTCTTCGGGCTTGGGCCGCTCGCTGACAAGGTCTTGGGTGGATTTTTTGTGAATCACTAAAAAAGTTTGCCGCAAGAATTTTTTTTAGGCAAACACCTCAGGGGCGTGAGTGAACTTAACCCTTCTCCTTTTTGCGAAATGTGCCGACAATGTTGTCCTGATAGCCATGTTTCTTGCGATCCAAATAGCCATCTTCGTTGGGATCCCTGGGAGTCTTGATGGTTGTCATTTCAACTAATTCGAAACCAAGTTTTGTCATTATTGCAACCAGACGATCTTCGTTAGTTGGCACTACGTCTTCTACTTTTTTCCCGCCGGACAAATAAAATTCAGCTTCTTTAAGCGCAAGGACGACCAAGTATCCGCCCGGGGCAATCAAGTCGGCCGTGTTGGCGAGAGACTGTTCGTACTCATCCCAGTTGTCGGTGATTGATTCATGACAAAATGATGCTATCCCCACGTGGATTTGTCCCTTTCTACCCCTTTCTCTAATCTCTGCTGAATTCTCGCGATGGTCGAGGGGATGCTTCTTTTTCACATTAATGGCAGCCACGATTCCTGTGACTGCGAGAGCCTCCCTCATTATATGTAAATAGGATCTTTGCCCGGTTTCCTCCTGCAGCGAGTCGTAGACGAGATCGGCATGCGCTTCGTCTGCCACGGGTTTTTCGGAGTATTTAGGATTCTTCTTGCCGACGAAGCGCTCCAAAAACATACGGAACCGCTTGTCAAACTCACCTAAAATTAATTGGCTGCCCTCATTCAAAAGCTGTGGTATTGCTGCTACCGCGATTTGTCCTTCCCAGGTACCAGGCCCGATACCAATACCGAGCACGGTGCAGACCTCGGGCAGATTCGGAGCAATGTTACGCAGGTGTTCAAAAAGTGTCACCGAAATAGTCTCATCTAACCGGTCAAGACCGCGGCCGTAATGGTCAAGGAAATATCCAACTATATCTAACTGCTTAAACGTCTCATCGCCAGCCTGAGCGGCAAACATCTCATTAATCGTATCGTGAAGAGTCTTGCCCGGTTTAGGCTTTATACTCTCCAAACCAGAGGTAGCATAGTAAAGTAACAGGTCATCTGGGAGTTCAAACTCGCCACATAATCGCATTTCCTCGCCAATGCGTTGCTCATCGACGTCGGACATGGATTCTTTCATATCCTCAAACCAATCCCATTTGTTCCATTCCTCCCCGTACACATTGTATAACCACAGCACGAAAGGGTCGGTAGGGGCATATCCCTGGCCTATAACTCTTTTTACTATTTTACCAAAAGGTATAGTTTCCTGGTCTTCGGGTAATTCGGGTAATGGTTGTGAGAATAGATACTTCCGCTCGTAGTGGTTTGCAATGGCTTGCTTAATTATAGCCTCCTGGGTTTCATTAAACGTTTCCCCGGCAAGCGCCTGCTTAAGATTATCTCTCGGACTTAATCCTTTCCGCTCCATTATAAAGGTCGCTAGCAGGCGCCTGCGGCGGGCGAGTACTGCTTCTTGGTCTTTGAGTCCGACCACTTTAAATCTCGGATCTTTCTCTCCAGCTTCTGGCCCACGCTGCGTCGCTGCGCCATGCTCCTGGCGATGACTGCTCGAGGAGTCTTCTTCTCCACTTCCGAGCGAAGGAGTAACAAGACTTCCACCTGTTTCTCGAAAATTCATATCACGCGAACCGGGCTAGGAGGAAGAGCGAGGACAGGGCCATGGCGATACCGAGGCCTTCTGTAGCATTGACATTCTCCTTGAAGACAAAAATTCCTACAGCGGTAAGCGCCAGGCTAGTACTTACGGCGTAGAAGACACCTAGCGTGCTTAGGTCGACTTGCTTCATCACGGCAAACCAACCCAGGCCGGTAATGGCATAGATGGCCATACCGATCAGCAAATACTGTAGGCTCAGATATTTTGGGCCGGCGCCGGCTGTCTTAATAAAAGAGTCAGCGGTAACCCCCACAAGGCTCAACAAAACAACGCTGAGCAGCGGAAAGAGTGTCGACCAGCTCATGGTTTTTGTGTTTGTTTTAGGATATCTTATATTATACTCTTTTCTTCGAGCTTAGTCAAAGTGAGCATGGGCTTGAACACGCGAACAGAAACGCACTGCAAAAATTTACGAACTAACTTCCCGAAAAAATATTTGGTGCGCCCGGAGAGACTCGAACTCCCAACCTTGAGCTTAGAACGCTCCTGCTCTATCCAGTTGAGCTACGGGCGCGCGTGTCTTGTTAATATCAAAAAACGTGGTAAATTGCCATAACATGGCGATCGTAGCTTAGTGGTAAAGCACCGGGTTGTGGTCCCGGCGATGTGGGTCCGATTCCCATCGATCGCCCCAGATTTGATACAATAGAAAGATGGAAAAACGAGGAGGGACTTGGAGGAATTATTTTCTTCTGGACGTCAGCGTCGTGGTGCGGGTGCTGATTGTTTCCGACGTTATATTTCTGACGGGTGTCGGGCTTTTGGGCCCGATTTTTGCCTTGTTCGTGGTGGATTTTATTGAGGGGGGAAGCGCCGCAGTAGCAGGGCTGGCAGCCGCTATCTACTTACTTACCAAGAGTCTTTTGCAAATCCCTTTGGCTTCACTCATGGATCGCATCAAGGGAGAGCGAGATGATTACTGGTTTCTTCTTTTAGGTTCCCTGGTGGCCGCGATTGTGCCGCTGGCGTACTTGGTTATAAAAACGCCACTGCAACTCTACGCCGTGCAATTTGTCTACGGCGCCATGATGGCTATGGCGTTTCCCTCCTTCATGGCTATTTACACGCGGCATATCAGCCGCAATAAAGAAGGGGTAGCCTGGGGAGTGTACTTTACGGCGACCGACCTCGCGGCGGCACTGGCCGCGACCGCGGGGGGAATTCTCGCGGACACCATAGGGTTCCGGCCGCTGATTGTGATGGCTTCTTTCCTCGGAATCGTCGGTACAGTTTTGATCTACTTTATTCGATCACATTTGCGAGGTAAGCCCCACCGGCATCGGAGGGCTAGACGCGCACGAGCGGCAGCGTAACTTCAAATTCACTGCCGGCGGAATCGCGACGAGGCTGCCAGGAAAGGTTGCCACCAAATTCCCGAATAATTAAACGAGAGAGCGTAAGCCCGACGCCAATGCCATCGGGGTCGAACTGGTGCGCCGCGTGTCCGCGCGCGAAGGGCTGGAAGACAACATTGATATCTTCTTCTTTAATGCCCACTCCCCTGTCTTCCACCAAGACGCGCGCGGCCTTTGCCCCCCGAGTTACCGAGACATTTACCTTGCCGGGTTTCAAGGTATACAAAATCCCATTTTCCATCAGGTGAATGAGTGCAATTAAGAAGAGTCGCTTGTCAACTTTGACGGCGGCATCCTGGCAATACTTTTTTGCATCAAGTTCGACATTGCGAGCAGAGGCCACGGGCTGCAGACGCTGGATGGCTTCTTGTACAAGGGCGCAAAGATCATACGTGCGCACATCCTGCGCTAACTTTCCTTCCTGAGCCTGGAGTGTTAGGAAGACATCGCGGATATTTTCGAGCAGGATTTTGCTCTTGGTTTCCATGCGTTTCAAAACGAAACGCGCTTCCCCGGGGAGAGCGTCAGAGGCGGCGGTGACATTAGTGAGGTCCTCCTGCAGTGAGCGCAGCGGATTTTCCAGCTGGTTGGCCACGCGGGAAATGCGGCGATGGTCGCGCTTATCTGCCAACCGCGCCCGGTGTTCTGTGTAGACAATCACAAGCAGGCCGGCCGCGGTAAGAATGCCCGCTACGATGGGCACGATTGGCACAAGGTTCCCCGCTAGCACGGCTTGGCCCATGAAGACAATATTGAAGAGGAGCAGGGCGGACGCGCCGCCATACAAAAATGCCCTCCATATCGTAGCCGGGGATGTCATGCAATGATTATAGCCTAAACAAATGTGGGTATGGCTTGTTGGAGTTGTTCGCGGTATTGCAAAGCCTCAGCCACGTGAGCGGCGGAGATGGAATCCTCGCCGGCCAAGTCGGCAATGGTGCGGGCAACTTTGAGGATGCGGTGCACACCGCGGGAGGAAATGTGGAAGCGGCGCTCAGCGGCGGAAAGGAGGGATTTCGAGCGGGCGTCGATAGCACAGTGTTTTTTGAGTTCCCGGGCGGAAAGTTCGCTGTTAGGTTTCCCTTGTCGCGCGAGTTGGCGCTCCCGCGCAGCAGTTACTTTCTCGCGCAGTGTTGCTGAAGGCGTGCCGCTCGAGTGGCTTTCATCGAGCAGTTCTTCTAACGGCACATCACGGACCATCACGTGCAGATCAAAGCGATCGAGGAAGGGACCTGACAATTTGCGTTGATAGCGGGTGACGTCCCCCGGCGTGCAGCGGCACTCGCGGGTGTCGCTGCCAAGATAGCCGCATTTACATGGGTTCATGGCGCCGATGACCATCGAGCGCGCGGGGTAGCGGATCGTTTGCGCGGCGCGGGAAACGGTGACAAAACCGTCTTCGATAGGTTGACGCAACTGATCCAGCGTTTGCCGTGGAAATTCGGGAAGCTCGTCGAGAAATAAAACCCCGTGGTGAGCCAGGCTCACTTCCCCCGGACGCGGGTTCGTTCCCCCGCCGACAAGCGCGACACTGCTGGCGCCATGGTGAGGTGAGCGCACCGGGCGATGTTGCACCAAGCCGTGGTTATCCGGCAAAAGCCCAGCGACAGAATATAAGGAAGAGACAACATACTGTTCTTCGCGTGTCATGGGTGGCAAAATCCCTGCCATCGCCCGAGCCAGAAGAGTTTTCCCCGCACCCGGTGGGCCGGCCATTAAGACATGGTGGTGGCCAGCGGCGGCAATGGTAAGCGCGCGCTTAGCGTAATCCTGCCCTTTGATATCAGCGAAATCGACTTCCGGGGGAACATCCGCAACATTTACTTTATGAAGTTTGCTCGGTTTGATCTCATGTTTTTTCGTGAGGTGGTCGACTAATTCTTGTAAAGAGTGGACGGCCAAGATTTCGATTTGATCAGCAAAGACAGCGGCTTCAGGTTCATTGCCCGCGGGAATATACAGTGATTTGATGCCGGATTTTACGGCGGCCAAGGTAATGGGAAGAACACCGCGCACGGCGCGCAGCGCGCCGTCGAGGCCGAGTTCGCCCGCGAACCACCCCTCGACTGCGCTCGGGGCAAGCCCTTTCAATTGTCGACTGGCAACAAGGAAGCCGAGCGTAATGGGTAGATCGTACATTGAACCTTCTTTCTTGAGACTCGCTGGTGCGAGAGAGACAATGGTTTTGCGGCGGGGTGGCTCGTAGCCCAGAAATGAAAGCGCTGCGGTTAACCGTTCCCGTGATTCTTGAATAGCTTTATCGGTTAGGCCAACGACGGTAAAGCTGGGTAGGCCGGGTAATACATCAACCTCAACTTCCACCGAAGTGGCTTCAATCCCCTTCAGTGCAGCTGTCTCTATCCGCGCAGGCACAGATTTATTTCGTTGGAGTCGGAGAAGGTGTTGAAGTCGGTGATGGGCTAGTACGACCTGGCGAAACTCCGGGACTCGCTGAGGTCTTGTTAATCCGAACGGGGACCACATCGAGAATAATGTCGCGGTCAGGGTCGTAAAGAATGGCGCGCTTTTCGGTAATGATTAAGTGATCGCCATTATCGGCTACCGCGTAGAATTCGCTAGCCTCCTTGAGACGGTTGATGTCAATAATAGTGGCGACAGTAGGTTGCGGCTCTTCAGGCACTATCATGTGAGAACGCACTTTCGTCAACACTTCTTTCGCTACTTCTTCCCCACCCCGCTGGGTGGATTTACGGATTTCTTCCAATTCGGCTTCCGTTTGCTCAAGCTTGCTGGAAACGGTACGCCGCTGTTGCTCGGCCCAAATAAATAAGCCAATGGCAATTAAGACTACGACCAGCAAAAGAAGCCCCATGCCGCGGCGGCCGCGCCTGCCTGGAGCGGAAACTGTGCTGCCGGAAGGAGTATCATTTGCCATCGGTCTAGTTTACCACTTCGACTGCGCTCAGTGTAAACAGTTTTCCCCAGGTAACAGAAATTAATCGATCTCTATGATCTTGCCAGGCTGTGTGGCAGGGGTAGGAGTAAGCGTTATGTCAGGAGATGAATCTTGCTCATCATTATCAGCAGGCTGGTAGGAAGCAGGGTTGTTAGGGTTGCGGTCAGAATGGCAGGCGGGGTCCGCAGCATCAGTCCGTTCATCATTATCGTTATCAACGCCGTCGGAGCAGACCGCACTCGAGGCGCTGGGAGGGGTGTTTGTGGGTGACCCTGTGGGAGTAATCGTTGGAGCTGGGGTAGCGATAGGTATGAGGTTCAGCCATACGTTTACGGCGTGAATGGCGCCATACCGCTGAAAAATAGCTCGCACCTCGGGGGTGTAATGAGCCGGTGTGAGCCGCTCGGGATAATAACTCCAGTTCCAACTTGAGGTGATGTTGAGTGTGGTGTCATCCGCTTCGGGGATAACGTTACCCATGTTCAAGGTACCGGCAAAATCGCGAGAGGCTTTACAGAGATCGGCGCCGCACCTATTCGCGGCGAAGACCATGTAGGCTAACTCCTGCCAGGGGTTCCCAGGTTGATTTTCCCAGGCGCTGTATTTCCCCCCGCGGGGCAAGTTGGCTAGAATGTTTTGGGAATATCCCGTGCGATTTTCACATACTCCCCAGGTGGCCCGAAACGATACCGGCACCTGTGTGCGATTATACGGCTCGGCACGGTTATGCCGAGGCTGGTTCACAAAAATTTCAATGACATAGCCGGGCAACTCACACCAGCTGCCGTGAAATTGGCATCCGGTGGGGGGCACAAACACGTTGATCCCGTTTCCGTTCCCTAGTGCCCAGACGGTGCTGGCTCCTCCTAGGCCTACGATACTTAGTATGACTCCGATGAGCAGGAGAGTGGGAGTAGCTGGCGGGGTGGCGGGAGGTTGAGACCGGCGGCGCAAGAGGTACCAGACCAGCAGGAAAATTCCCGCGAGGGCAGAGCCGGCGAGGGCAGCGATTGCCACTCGCCAGTACGCTGACAGTGGCTGCACTGCGGTGGCAGCTGGCAGTGTTGCCAACTCCGCCTCAGTTAATGGAATGGAGATGTCATAGGTATTGAGTACTTCCCCGCTTGAATCCTTCAACACAACCCGCAGTCCAGGTGCGCCAACGAGTGGCCGCGTTAACTCCACGCGGGCCAAGCCGGATTCGATTCGGTCAGACAGAGACAAATCAGGGACAGCTGTAGTACCGACATCGCCCTGCTGATCCCGCACGGTCACCTCAAGAATGCCCAGGAGATTCGTTTCTGCATCACCCGGACCGGCGTATTCCACTTGAATTGTCATGGATTGGCCCTTTTCACGGGCCATTTCCGCAATTCGAGCCGAGACAATATGCGCATCCTCCCCTTTCACAACCCAGCGATATTCCACCATGGGTGAGACGCGAAGACCGTCTTTCTCTAGCATGAGCCACGACTCATACACCGCAGGTTGGGTAGCTGCCTGGAGTGGCAAGGCTACAGCTTTCTCTTCGCCAGCATTGAGAACGATAGCATCAAATCGCTGAGGGGTGTCTCCTCCTCTCTCAAGCGCAAATTCATACGTATTCAGTACGGGTACTACCGTGATAGGTACAGCGTGCGGATTGCGCACGGTGGCTCGCAGTGTGAGAGACCCTCCGGGAGCTACATTGGGGCCGCTCGTGGCGGGAATAATTTCGCCGGGAAATTCTGGTAAGGAAATCGTGCCCGGCAGCAACCTCAAAAACTGAACTTGGGATCCCGGAAGCGTAACCGCAATATCTTGCCAGCCGAGCTTGCGGCCTTGAGAGGTAACAATCTGCACCCGCAGCCGATAATCTCCGGCCGGTAACGGCGGCACTTTATATTCAAAGCGCATTCTCTTTTCCATGTTCGGCGCCAGGGCGAATACTTCCTCAGCTAGCTGGATGTCATACACATCCGGGGCATCCTCAACTACGGTTGTGGCTGATTCGGGGGGAAGGGGGCTTAAGACTTCAATACGGTAGCGCAGATCTCCAACGGCGTCTTGATTTTGGCTTGAAACTACAAAAGCTCCAGCTACACCCGCTGTCGAAATGTTTTCCAGCGTGACGTGGTCCACAAACACCGCCGGCGGCAAATACGCTTCTCCTTGAGCTGAACCACGGTTACCAAAAGGCGAAGCACCCTGCGTCTGCGCCTGAACTGAGGAGGCAAAGAGAAGGAAAACTACGCTGGCTGCAGCAACCTTGGGCAGCGTTTTCACTTCTTTATGCTAGCCTAAAATGTTCCTCTAGTCGACTTCCCGCGCTCTTTCAAAATTAATCGGAACAGTAGGAGCCGGCGTGGTATCAGGGGCAGAATCTATTTCACTGTCATCGGCAGGAACATAGGAGGCGGCGTTGCCGGGTTTGCGGTCAAAGTGACAGCCTGGGTCAGCGGCATCAGCAAGCGAATCTTCTGGATCAAGGTTGTCTTGAGCATCAGAGCACTCGGTATCTGCCTCACTGGTATGCTGTGGCCGGTAGCTGGCAGCGTTTTCGGCCTTGCGATCTTCGGGGTGGCAGGCGGGGTCGGCGGCATCGATGCGTTTATCTCTGTCATTGTCAAGACCATCGGAGCAGACGGCTGGCCCGCCGGGAGGAGTTATTGTGTGAGTTGGGCTCCCCTCCCCACACACACTCATGTTCTCAAAGGCATCTAAGTCAGGAGCCACAGCCACGTTGCGGATGGTCACTTGGGTTACCTGAGATAAGCCAGTACTGGCAATATCAAAGACGCGCCGTTCATCCACGTGGGGAGTAGTGGACGTGGCCAATTGGGAAACGAGGGAGGCGGAGCGGGTGCCGTCAGTGACGATGACTACAACCCCTTCCCCTTGTTGATGGCCAGCTTCTCCGGCCCAGAAATCAGTCAGGTAGATACCAAAGTCAGGACCAGGAATATTGGCGATGGCAGGATTGAAGCCTACCGTAACAAAACCAGTCCCAAAATCGGCAGCAGTGCCAAATTCAGGGCCAACGCCGTCCGGGGCACCTAAGAGGGTAGATTCCGGCTGGCCATTCCGACTGCCGGAAGAAGCGATGATGGAGGTGGCAAATGATCTGGTGCTACATGCCTGGGGTGGGTTAGTTGTGACAGTCGGCGGTGCGGTTGGCGTTGGCAAAGGTGTCGGGAACTTGAGCCACAAGTTTACGGCATGTGCCCAGTAGGGCCATGTTGAGACAGTGTCATACAAATTCTCATTCCAGGCTGGTGGAGGGCCGAAGTAGTGCCCACCGCGCACACTCATGATCTGTAGCGTGGTGGTTTCACGAGTCGGCGGCAGCTGCGACAAGTTTACATTGGCGCTGTAGTAGCGGCTGATTTTACAGAAATAGCGGGCGCATTCACCGTAGCCTCCTCCAAATAAAGCATCAACAATGTTGTGCCAGGAGGTGCCAGCAGGCGGGCGCCAACTATCATGTGTGACTCCTTCCGGTGAATACCGAATCGTGTTTCGGGCATAGAACATATGGTTCTGACAGGAGACAAAGGTGACCCGAAACGAAACCGGTACGGAATTTCTGTTGGGGTACGTGGCCTGGTGAACAGGTGAATTGATAAACAGTTCCACAATGTGGCCACCGCCCAGATTGCACCATTCCCCGCCCCACTGCGCACAGAAGTGATAGAGGGTATAGGGATTGATGTAGGCCGTAATGCCATTGCTGGCGAGGGTGGCGCCACCAAGAGTGAGACCGACGACTATCAGCAACAGTACGGGTAAAGATGGAAAGCGGCGCCTGCGGATAGCATGAATAACTAACCACGTGAGGAGGGCGATAACTCCTACCCCAGCAATCGCACCACCTGCCCAGACGCCTAGGGGAAGACCGGCCTTAGGAGCAGAGGCGGCCTGGCGCAGTAATTCCGCGATCTGGTTTTCATTTAAGGACGCAGCTACTTCATAGGTATCGAGCACGTTCCCCGCTTGGTCAAACAAGGCGACTTTTATTCCCGGAGACCCTGTAAGATCTCGCTCTAAGGTAATGCGCGCCATGCCGGCTTGGAGCGCATCGGTAAGTTCCAGATTCTCTTCTCGGATGCTACCCACTATGCCTTGGGAATCCGTGAGTTCCACGACGAGTGTTCCCTTATGCGTAGTTTCGGCATCGGCTGGGCCCACGATATCAACTTGTATCTCGGTAACTTCACCTTTCAGTTTTCGAAGCGTAGCAATACGCGCGGAGACGATATCGGCATCGAGACCCCGTACGACGTAGCGATACTCCGCCCAATTGGAAACACGAGCACTGGTGGTAGGGTCCTCAAGAGAAAGCATGGCCACATACACTTCAGGCTTGGCGGGCGCAGTTACAGAGAAGGAAACCTCCTTACTCTCGCCGGTGGCTAGTGTGACCGGTTCTCCCAACGTAATTTTTTCTTCCCGACCGCGGGCAATATCGAATATGTAGCGCTCAAGAACGGGTTGCACGGTAACCGATTCTTTGCTGAGATTTTGGAGCGTGGCATTTAAAGTGAATGACGAGCCAGGAGCAACATTTGGACCCGAGCCTGGCGCGATCACTTGATCAGGAAATTCGGGAAGATCAATCGTGCCGGGAATGACTTTTACGAAAACGGCACCCTCAGCACCAATATTCACGGTGCTGTCGTACCAGCCTAATTCTCGCCCTTTTGAGGTCACCAGTTGAATGCGGAGGCGATAGTCCCCTTTTGGTACACGTGGAGGAGTGTAGGTTACAGGAACAGTTTTCTTCTCGCCGGGAATGAGAGCAAATATCTCCGTACTCGTCATTTGGTCATACACTTCTGGGGCGTCTTGAACGAGTTGGTTTTCCGCAGCGGCAGCTGGAGCTGATAGAAGATCAATGCGGTAGCTGAGATCACCAACCGTTTCCTGATCATTGTTGAACGCTTCAAACGAGCCCTGCACGTTGTCACCAATAACCTCAACGTGTGCGCCCGTAACGAAAATGGCTGGGGGCTGGTAAACATCACCCTCAGCTCCCGGCCGATCCATGTTGCGATTTCCAAACGGCGAAGGGTCCCCCGTTTGTGCTTGAACTGACGAGGTAAGAAGAAGGAGAATGGTGCTTAGTACTGCGACCCGCGTGGAAACTCTCACTTCGCTATTTTAGCACGTTTTTCGCTTTATTGCAAGCAGCCTTGTCCTAACGAAACAGCCGCAATTACTTAATGTAGGACGCCCGCCGTTTTAGATTGTCATTAATTTCAAATCTGTCGACGGTCACGTATCTTCAGGAGGCCGCGTTTTTACGTGAGAACTATCCAATGGTTCTTCATCTTCAGGACGGCTTTCGTCTAACACACTTCCACTTTCTGCTTGCGCAGCGGCATCTCTGGCAATTTCTTCTTGTAAAATCTTCAGCAGCTCATCTTTCCAGTCTGCGTCTCCCCCCTGTTTGCTTAGCGCGATTAAGCTGCGAGCGTCTCTTCTCATTAGCTCTTTGCGTTGGCTTTTTGCCCACGGCTCCATTCTTTCGTCTACCGTAGGCTCTCTGAGTTTCCCCTCAACGAACTCGCGAAGAACGGGCAGCGTTTCTCTGAGATTATCTTGGAAGCCAGGTGAAGTTGTTAAATAATCTTCCACTGTACTCCAATGTTGATCTAGACTTTCCTCCTCACCAGCCCCAGCGAGTAAAGCTTTCCTATACTCGACCAGTACTGGCACCATTCGCGCGTCCGTGCGCATAGACTCATAGAGCGTGCCAAGTTGGGCCCCGTACCTTTGCAGCAATTCTGCTTTTTGTGTAGCAGCGGCATCCCCAACTGGTCCCCCACCGCCGGCACCGTCAGCTGCCCAAAATATTCTTGACGGCTCACCTTCATTCCCGGGTTGCTTCATAGTAGATTACTTTTAGAGGCTAATACCATTACTCTGGCTCATTAATGCGATTTTTACAATGGGAAAAAAGCGTTACCTACTATACATAGATCGATACCTAGGAAAGCTGGCACGGTTTTTCATGCCTCTCGCAGAAGCCCCACTCACAAGACCACCTCAAAGCCTAGGAGTCATCCGCCTGTGGGCGATTGGGGAAAGTTTGTTGGCGTTGCCGGCGATACAGGCGTTAAAAACACAATGGCCGGGGGCGAAAATCACGGTTGTAACAACGCCGCGAGCGGTAGATGTTTTTCGGGGACAAGCGTTTATTGATGAAGTTGTGGTCCTGCGACCCAACTTACACCTACGAAGTGTACATTGGGTGTTTCAGCACAGGAAAAAATTTGATATCGCGATTGATTTCGAGCCGTATTTTTATGTGTCGGCGTTTCTGGCGCGGATGATCGGAAAATATTCGCTGGGGTTTGATACGTTGACACGCGGCAAGCTGTACACGAAGGCTGTTCCCTATCAAGATGACCAGCACGTGGTAAAAACAAATTTTGATTTGGTGCGGGCGGTGGAGGTTGAGGAAGAAGTTCCGATGAATCTTATAGCTGTCGCGGGTGACCCCACTACGCCAAGGCTACGAGGGGCGCCGCGCGCTGGAACAAAGGCAGGCCTGCCCGCCGAAGCTTTAGCGAAGGCGGGGCCCGCGACACACTTAACAATAGCTCTGGCGCCTGGTGGCGGCGTGGATTTTCGTAGGTGGCCGGTGGAGCGATTTGCGCAAGTGGCGGATTATTTGGTTGGGAAACATGGGTGCGAAATAGTGTTGGTGGGAGATGAAGCTGACGAACCAATCCTGCGCGATGTGCAGAAGAAGATGAAAAACTCCGCGCGAATAGTTTCAGATTTGAGTTTACCGGAAGTGGCGGAACTTCTTTCCCAGTGCCGACTAACTATTGCGAACGACGGCGGGCTCATGCATGTATCAGCGGCGATGGTAGCACCAACGCTGGGGTTATTTGGCCCGGAGACGCCGGTACGGTTGGGACCATACGGCCCAAAAAATCAGGCACTATATCACCAGCTGGAAGATAACCCCATTATCAATGTGAGCCGCGGCGAAGTGCCGGGAATGCTACGTATCAGCGGTGACCCCTCTCGTTATGTGCGTGCTATAACAGTGGAAGAGGTACTAGCAACTGCAGACAAGATGTTACGTACTGAGGAAGAAACGATGTCAGAAACAATTTCAAAAACTTCGTTGATAGAAATGGCCCGCATATCGTGAGCAGGTCCGCACTGAAAAAGCTTTCCATTATGCTCACAGGGCTCACTGGCGTGCCAGATGATGTGATGCTTTTTTCCTAAAGGGCCTTTGCGACGCGGATCAGTGGGGCCAAAGAGGGCCGCTATGGGAGTGCGACTAGTAGCGGCAACATGCATGAGTCCTTGGTCGTGTGTAACAACTGCTTGGCACCTTTCCATGACAGCGGCTGCTTGGGCCAATGTTGTTCGACCGACCAGGTTAAGGCTACGCGGTGTAACAACTTCGCAGGCAACGTCTGCATCTGTCTGGCTTCCTAGTATCACAGCAGAAAATCCGGCTGCTTCAAGTTTATTGGCAAGTTCGCGGTACTGGTGCGCTGGCCAACGACGAGAGGGCATGTCTTGGTAGGGATTCTTGGCACCGCCAGGGCAAAGCACTACGCGGGGAATGGAAACATTTTTCAGAAGCTCTTCCGCTCTGTATTCATCATCCGCAGTGCGAAAGAGTTCTAACGTCGTATCACCAGTCTCGTAACCTAGTAGTTTTCCGAGGGTGAGATATTGTTTGCTATCATGCCGAGTGGCATGAAATGGAATAGTGCGGTAGTGAAACTTGCCTTCGCCCGCGCGATCGAAACCGATGCGGAAGCCACCAAAGAAAGTGGCAAGAAGGCCGGCTTGCCAGCCGGGGTCGAGAACCAAGATGACGTCGTACTTTCGGCGGCGGATTTTGACAGCCAACCCCAGGAGCCGAGGAACGCTGCGCGTTTGAACAATTTCGTCGTTGAAGCGAATGGCTTCATTAACATGCGGGTTGTTTGCGAGAGCGGGAGCAGAGTGATCGCCGGTCAGGTAGTCAATCCGCGCATCGGGGAAGCGACAGCGCAGAGAGCGAATGAGGGGTGTGGTCAAGAGGACATCCCCAATGGCGCCGATTTTGAAGACAAGAATACGTTCGATATGCTGAGGAAGGTTATGGGGCATGTACCTACCATAGTACGGAATTGGCCGCTGGTGTGGGAGCTGGCCAAGACGCAATTCAAGCTGCGGTATGCGGGGTCCATTCTGGGGTACGTATGGGCGATACTGCAACCCTTACTTCTGTTTCTGATTCTATTATTCGTATTTTCTCTGGTTTTCCGGGCATCTATTCCCCACTATGCCCTCCACCTGCTCACCGGCATTATTGTGTGGACCTATTTTGCGGAAGGTACCCGGGCGGGTCTGCATTCATTCCTGGCAAATGCCCATCTGCTCAAAAATATTTCTCTGCCGCGCTACGTGATACTTTCTGCATCGATTGTACATGTCACTATCACGTTTGGGATTAATCTTGTCATTTTGGCAGGGTTTTACTTGGCGCAAGGAATGGTGCCAAGTCTCTTTTCGATTGGGTACTCTCTCCTCTTTTTAGTGTGTCTCACTCTATTAATACTTGGTACGAGTCTCGCCCTTGCGCCTCTGCACGTGCTGTTCCGAGACTTGGGGCAAATTTGGGAAGTGGTGCTAACTCTGGGATTTTACAGTGCGCCCATTATTTACTCCCTGACATTAATTCCCCCCCAATGGCAGCCGGCACTATGGCTGAACCCGGTGGGATATATTATTCATTTTCAACGAGAAGCGTTACTGTTTGACCGGTACACCTCGCCGGCAGTACTTGTGCTCTTGCTCACAATTACCTTCGCAGTTCTGTTTGGAGGCATGTTTATATATTCCCGTCTTAAAGCTCGCATGGTTGACTACTTATGAGTGCGATTTCGCTTTCGGACATCACTAAAACATTTCAGATCCGCTATGCCCGGCCGCGGACAGTGCGCGAAAGTGTTCTTGATTTTTTCCGAGGACAGCGGCCGCGGTGGGAAACGCTTACGGCGCTGGACCACATTTCGCTGGACATTAAGAGAGGGGAATTCTTCGGGCTGATTGGTCCGAATGGCAGTGGGAAATCGACACTCCTCAAAATTATCGCGGGTATTTACACTCCGGACAGCGGCCGGGTAGAGACAAGCGGGCGATGTTTGCCGTTGTTTGACTTGGGGATTGGATTTCAAGGCGACCTCACTGCCCGGGAGAATGTGGTAGTGGGTGGGATGATGTTAGGGCTTTCCCGATTAGCCGTTGAGGATTGTTTACCGCAGATAGTAGAGTTTTCGGGGCTAGCAGAATTTATGGACGCGCCGCTTAATCATTTTTCGGCTGGCATGAAGCTGCGACTTGGGTTTGCTTTAGCAACTCAAGTTCCGGCACCGATTATGCTTTTGGATGAAGTTCTACTCGTAGGCGATGAGGAGTTTCACCGTAAGTGTGAAATTGAGCTCAAGAGATTCCGTCACGAAGGCCGTACAGTCGTGTTTATTAACCATGCGCTGCCGAATATTTTACAGTGGTGTGATAGAGCCGCCTACTTAGAGCGAGGTAGATTGGTTACGGTCGGGCCGACAGCGGCGGTCGTTGAGCGGTATCAGCAGAGTCTGGTATAGGGTAGGCTGTGAGTATGATATCAAGGATGAGGGCCTGGTTAGGCAAAAAACTAGAAGGGTTTCTTTGGCGCTTTGTGCACGGCAAGGTTGAGGCGCTGGTACAGCGTAAGGATGTACATCTTCAGCAATCATTGCGAAAAGAATTTGCGGAGGCGGATGCTGCCGGCGAGGATCGTATTCAAGCCCAAATGAATTTCCAACCGGCTCTGCCGGCAGGCTGGCAAGATCGAGTGAAGCGCGGAGATGATTATGTAGATTTTGAAAACATTTTCCGGGATTCATCGATCATTTCTAACCGAAACAAACGGTATCTCAAGTTTTTTGAGGATGGGAGGAACGTGCTCGATGTGGGGTGCGGACGAGGGGAATTTTTGGAGCTTTTGCAAAAAGAAGGCATGGCGGCGTCTGGCACAGATAGCTCACCGGAAATGATTAAGGCTTGTCAGGCAAAGGGATTGAAGAATGTACAGAGGGCCGAGGCTGCCGCCTACCTCGCTTCCCTGGCGGAAAATTCTCAAGACGGGATTTTTTCTTGTCATGTGCTGGAACATCTGCTAATTGACAAAGTGATTGAGTTTTTTCCGCTGGCTTGGAAAGTTTTGGCCCCGGGAGGGAAGCTTGTGGTAGAAACGCCGAACCCTCATAGCTTGCCGGCATTTAAACTATTCTGGCTCGACCCCACCCATGTGCGGCCACTCTTTCCGGAATTTTTGGAATGGGCAGCACGGGTGGGTGGGTTTACCGACGTTGAAATTCTGTACTTAACTGATGACGGCTTCTCCCTCACACACGGCCCCTGGTATGGCAACTATGCACTCGTGGCCCACAAATAAGTAACTTTACGCCAAGGTTTGCCGGAAACATCAACGCCAGAGTACTCGAGAACTTTTTCAACAGCAGTATTGAAGGGAGGCAACGTGATATCAACAGCTCGGTGCTCGCCGAACGCAATGTCAACGTTAGTGCGCTCGTCGGCATCGTTGGTAATAAGGCCGTAGCGGTAGTTGTTGAGCTTCGGTAGCCATCTCTGAATGGCAGCGTTCGGCCAATGTTGAAAAACGTCTTTCACTAGGACAAGATCAGCGGGCGGTGGAGCTTCTCTTGAAACATCGCTGACGGCGAAAGAAATATTTTGGGAACCAAACAAGCGTTGATTTTCCTTAATTATTTCGGGGACAACGTCGAGGCCTAGGTATTGGATACTACTCCAATCAATCAGCCGCGAAAATTGCCAATCCCCACAGCCAATATCGACGACTGTGCGAATGTTCTTTTCGCGCAAGAACTTCTGTAGGAATTCCCGATACTTTTGGGTGATTTCTGGTAGCGACCCCTCCCCTGACCCAAACAGCCAGCGGTTTTTGGTGTAGATCTTCTGAAAAACGCGGCTCGGGAGCATGCTAGGATTATACGGCTATGGAGCACCCTGTCATCTGCACGATTATTGCCAAGAACTACCTGGCGCAGGCGAGGTGCCTGACGGAGTCGTTTTTGAAATTTCACCCTCAGGGGAAGGTGTTTGTGCTGGTTGTGGATGAAATTAATGGGAAGTTTGACCCGCGGCGGGAAAAATTTGAAACCGTACAGATTAGAGACCTCGATATTCCACGGCTCACAGAGATGGTACAACGGTACACTGTTGCCGAACTTTGCACAGCGGTAAAACCATTCTTGTTGGAATATTTGTTTGAGAAGCGACGTCTCGCGCACGTGTGCTATTTCGACCCGGATATTTATTTTTACGGACCCATTGATTCGATTTGGAAGCGATTGCAAACATCCGCGATTATTCTGACACCGCACATTTTGGGCCCGCTTGATGAAGAGAGGCGGCCGAATGAATTCACCGTGTTTCAAGCAGGGATTTATAATTTAGGTTTTTTGGGGCTGGCACACGGAGCAGAAAGCGAGCACTTACTGCCCTGGTGGCAAGAACGGCTCATTACGTACAGTCATAACGCGCCGGAAAAGAACGAACACTATGATCAGAAGTGGATGGATTTGATACCCGGGTTTTACGAAAGCGTCTTGATAGACCGCAACCCCGGGCATAATATGGCCTATTGGGATTTCAGTAACCGGCGCCTAACGGAGACGCCAGAGGGGTATAGAGTTAACGGCCAGCCGCTCATATTCTTTCATTTCAGCGGTTATGACCCGCGGCAGCCCGAGGTTATTTCGAAATACCAGGATCGGTTCACGTTTGAAAAGCTGCCGGAGCTTAAAAATATTTTCGATGAATATGGGAAGCGTCTTTTGGAAAAGGGGTTTTTAAAAACGTCGTCGTGGTCCGTAGAGATACAGGCTCCCACCTTCGCCCAGCCGACGCCAAGGCTATGGCCGGCAGGCAAGGCTATGGCCGGCAGGCAAGGTAAACAGGTAGTGCAAGATCTGGCGCCGTGGTTGTATCGACAGGTGACATCTGGCCTCGCCGCCGCCGGGCTGGAAAAGCCGCTGATATTTTTGTTAGGACGGAAAACGATCGGCTCCTTGCAGCGTGCGTTTTTGCGGCCAGGACGGGTTGTCTCCTCCCTGCCCATCGGTCATTTGGCGCCCGGCATTAATGTGGTGGGTTTTCTTGACCATGCGGGCGGTGTGGGAGAAGTAGCGCGGCGCAGCGTGCGAGCACTGGCACAGACAAATACCCCGGTAACATGGACGAATCTTGGGATAGCGCCCGGGGCCAGCGTCGTGGTCGAAGATTTGCCGAAGCCGCTGAGAGAAACACTGGCACTAAACATGTGGCACGTGAACGCAGATATTTTACCGGGAATAATGGCGCAGCACGGGAGCGTGGCGAGGAATGGCGCCATCAATGTGGCCTACTGGGCGTGGGAGCTGCCGCAGTTCCCGGTGGATTGGGCGAACCGCAAGAGCTTGCTCAATGAAGTTTGGGTGGGCAGTTCGTTCGTAAAGGCGGCGGTGCAATCTCAACTCGATATTCCTGTGAAGGTATTAGGTGCGCCCATTGAGAAGATACTTCCTACTACCATTATTCGGAGGCGGCTAGGGTTGCCTGCCGACAAATTCATGTTTTTGTTTATATTTGATTTCGCCAGTTACATCGAGCGCAAAAATCCATACGCAATTATTGAAGCGTATCGACAAGCATTTGGAATGAATTCAACAGACACCATACTTGTGATGAAAGTGCTGAATGCTCACACATTTCCTAAGCAGCGGCACGTCTTACGTGAGCAGTTGGAGAGTGTGGGAGGGAGAATGATTGAAGACGTGTTGGAGCACGCGGACATGCAGGCGCTTATTGCGAACTGCGATGCTTATGTCTCCTTGCATCGGTCAGAAGGGTTCGGTGTGACTGTGGCGGAGGCTATGATGTACAGCAAACCGGCGATTGCCACAAACTATTCGGGAAACACGGATTATATGAATGAAGAAAATAGTTACCCCATTACCTATCAGCTTATCAAACTTAATCACGATATCGGACCATATCGTGCCGGTGGAACATGGGCGGACCCTGATGTGGCGGCAGCGGCACGAGCGATGCGAGACGTAGTGAATAACCAAGAAGAAGCCCAAAAGAAGGGAGCGCGAGCGGCGCGGGATGTTGAAGAGCGATACGGCTTCGCTGCATTTGCCAAACGGATGCAGGAACGGCTTCAGGTACTCACCAAGGAAAAAGTATGGCAGCGCGTGTTGGTGTTGTAGTAGTGCACTACAAAAATTGGGATGTAACACGCAGATGCGTGGCTTCCGTGCAGGCAAGCACGTATAAGAACTTTGGTACCCAAGTAGTAGATAACGATAAAATAAATCGCGGGTTTGCGGGTGGGGCGAATGTGGGAATTCGGGCTGTACTTCAGGATTCTGCGGTAGATTATGTTTTGGTTTTGAATAACGACGCGCAGCTTGAACCTCCGGCGCTCACCGAGATGATGAAGACACCACAAGAAACTGGCGCGGGAATGGTGGCGCCAGTTGTGCGGCGAGTTTCAAACAATGCCATTGAAAGCATGGGGCTCCGAATAAACTCTGCCCGGCTGGGATTTAACCGCCGATCTGCTTCTGACGGACAGCTGCTGTGCCCCACTGGAGCGGCAGCGTTGTATTCGCGAAAACTAATCGAGGATGTTTCCCGAGATGGTAAATTTTTTGACGAGGACTTTTTTATGTACGGCGAAGACACAGACGTAGGGCTGCAGGCACGGGCCTTGGGGTATCAGTGTGTGCTTGCTGAGAAAGCAGTTGTTTTTCACGAGGGCTCGGCGTCGGCATCTAATACATCGGCGCCAATGTATTTAGGCCACCGGAATAACGTGTGGTACATCGCCAAAAACATTTCCAAGAAATATTGGTATCAATGGCCAGCGATTGTGGCGGGGCAAGTCGCTTCGCTTGCCTGGCTCTCTGCCCGCGGCGATGGGAAAATTATTTGGAAAGCGAAGTATGACGCGTTGAAAGGATTGCCGAAAATCTGGCGGAAGCGCTCGAAAGTCTTCAGTTATAAAGAATTGTGACTGGCACTTCGACGTAGCGAAGTTTCGCGCGGGCAATTTGGTGAAGAATTTGCGAGGCGTGGGCGCGGCGGGGCCAGGTGAGGTTAATGGTTTGGTAAGCCTTCCGAGTGAGTGCGCGAAGGCCATTATGGGTGTCGGTGATGTTTAATCCTGTTGTCCAGCGAGTATAGAAAACTGCACATTTCAATAATGCTTTTTTAAAAAATGGGATTTGGGAAGAGTTTTCCAAAAATCGTGATCCCAGTGCAGCGTCGATATTTCCTTTTTCTAAGGCTTGAATAAGGCTTTTTACGTCTTCTGGCCGATGTTGGCCGTCCGCATCGAAGGTAACAATGATATCAGGGTTCTGATTGTTTTTTAGGTGTTCAATACCACTTTGCAGCGCTTTTCCCTGGCCACTGTTATGTTCCAGGCTAATTATGTCGACTTTTTGCTGCCTCGCTACCTCACTGGTGTCATCGGTACTGCCATCGTCTACCACCAAGATATCGTTCCAACCGGCCGCGCGGACATCGCTGATTACACGGCCGAGATTTTTTGCCTCGTTGTAGGCGGGTATTACGATAGAGACAGTCATTTGTGTAGTGTACGATTGAGAGGATGAATTGGAAATCAGGCTGGTTCTGGCTGCTGCTTATTTGGATTGTCGGCATAGTTGCCTACTCCAACACACTTTCCTCACCGTTTGTGTTCGATGACTTGGTAGAAATTGTCGGAAATGCTCCCTTGCGAGACTTTGACATGGTTGCGCTCGTACAACGATACCCCACTCGAATAATTCCGTACTTGACACTGGCAGCTAACTACGCTTTGAGCGGTGAGAATACTGTGAGCTACCACGCGGTGAATATTCTTACCCACCTGCTGTCGGCAACCGTAATTTTTTTCTTGGTAAGGGAGCTCGGTGCAAGAACGAGGTATAAGGAGCAGGCACACATAATCGCTGGCGCAACTGCCTTACTTTTTATAAGCCACCCGGTTCAAACTCAAGCGGTTACCTACATTATCCAGCGACTGGCTTCCCTCACCGCACTTCTCTATCTCACCGGGCTTTTACTGTACGTCTTAGCCAGGAAGAGAGGCCTTTCGACAGGGCTCCCACCTTCGCTAAAGCTTCGGCGGACAGGCAGGGTAAGCAGCTGGAATTGGCTCTATCTATTATCTTGGCTGGCGATTCTCTTGGCCATGTTTAGTAAGGAAATCGCGTTCACGGCGCCCATAGCGATCCTCATGATCGAGTGGTTTTTCTTTCAAGGCTCACCTTCGCCCGCCCCTTTTCATTCCAAGCACCCCACTTCGCTAAAGCTTCGCGGGGCAGGCGCGTCTCTTAACGCTGCAGAGCAATCCGACATGTTACCTGCGAACGGCTTGCGGAAGCCGAGCCAGCAAGGGTTGTCAAGGCAAGTACTTGACAGTGGCTGGCTGAGCCAAAGCGCGAATCGCTCGCGGGGCGATTCGACGCGACCTGAGCAGGTAATGTGGTGGGTTGCTCTGCTTTACTTATCACTTCTTCTGGTGATTCCTCTGATACTTTTGGTAAATCGGCCGCCGCTGGTGGAGAGGGATAACCCTCTGGTAGAAAATGCGGCAGTTCAGCCCGGGCGGCCGCTTGTTACGGAAACAAGTAGCATTACACGCAGTGAATACTTACTCACTCAGATCAATGTCGTGCGGACATATCTGCGGCTCTTGATTTTACCTATACATCAAAACCTTGATTACGATTACCCGATTTCCCATTCTCTACTGGAAGCGCGAACGCTGGGGTCGCTGGTTTTACTGCTCACTATTCTGGGTTTGGGAGCATGGTTGTACCCAAGAAATCGGCTGGCGTCATTCGGGATATTCTTCCTCTTTTTGGCCCTTTCAGTGGAGTCTTCCTTCATCCCCATTCGGGATGTCATATATGAACACCGATTGTATCTGCCATCGTTTGGGTTTTTCCTGGCCGCGTCTGCTGTGGCAGCTGTCTACTTTCCCCGGCGAGTTCTTCTACCCCTGGGGCTGGCAGTGGTAGTCATTTTTGCGGGCGCGACAATAGCGCGAAACGGAACATGGCAAAGTGAACAGGGGCTTTGGCTCGATGTTGTTGAAAAATCGCCCTTAAAGGCTCGGGGGTGGAATAATTTAGGGGTTGCCTATACGCGAATTGGTGATGGAGAGCAGGCAGAGGGAACGTTTCGGGAAGCTATCTCCCTTAACCCCAACTACGCTGAGGCTTATAATAACTTAGGCTTGCTCAAAGCTCAGCAGGAGGAATATGACACCGCACTGGAATTGTTCAAAAAGGCCACGGAGCTGGAACCTTTATATACTCATGCATTTAACAACCTGGGAGTAGCGTACTTAAAGGTAGGACAACCTGAAAACGCCGTAGCCCCCCTCGAAATGGCGGTGGGCACTGATGATTTATACATCGATGCCAAGCTCAATTTGGCAGTTGCCTACTTGGCAAACGGAGAGAATGACAAGGCCCGAGAGCAAGCGGAGGTCGTGCTTGAGCGCGAACCACGCAGTGAAGGGGCGAGGCGACTACTCGAGCAGCTTCATTAGGCGTATGGTAGAAGTAATGGACCAGGTGGCCCTTCAAGAAAAGGTAGAAACCACTCAACTGGCGCGAGCAGATTGGGACCGTGATGGCTATGCATTAGTCAAGGGGGCCCTTCCAAAAAATCTTTTGCAAGAATTTGAACGACAGTTGCAGGAACTCTGGCGTGACCCCCGCGGCTGCCAAATTACCGTAGAAGGAGTAGGGGTGACAACAATGGAGCATGCAAAAACACTTGACCTTTCTCACCACCATTACCGAATTATTGAGATACAGAATTATCTTTCTTCCGCGCGCGCGATCGTGAATCACCCCAGCATTATCCAGGGCTTCGTTTCTTTGTTCGGGCGCAGGCCGGTTTTCTGCCAGTCACTCACGTTTGAATGGCCTAGTGAACAACCACTGCACCAAGATTGGTGTTTTGTGACTACGTGTGCCCCTGACGTTCCCAACCTCGCAGGTGTATGGGTAGCAATTGACCGAGTTGAGGTAGATAATGGCCCTTTGGTTTACTACCCCGGATCTCACCGTATGCCTCGATATAACTACAGCGAAGCAACTCATGATGGCTTTCGGCCCTACCTAGAAAATCAGGTTCAAGGATCACAGGCCGAAACATTCTTGGCTGACCCAGGAGATGTTTTACTCTGGCATGGAGATTTGGCACACGCCGGTTCACCCGCTTTGAATAAAAGCAAACGGAGACTGAGCCTGGTACTTCACTACAGTTTTGAACCCGCGTGAGAAATAGTCAGGTTATTGCTTTCCTCGATATTCTGAGGGGGCCAGCGGCGCTCTTGGTAGTGTGGAGCCATTGGATAGGCTTTGCTCCTAGCCGTTTGGGTTTTACACCAACTGCGTTGTCACAAGCGCGAGCGTGGATTAATTATCCTTTAGGTATTATCCAGGATTTCGGCTGGCTAGGAGTGTGCCTTTTTTTCTTAATCAGTGGATTTATTATCACCCATGTAGCACAGCGAGAGAGCCGAAAAGAATTTCTGATTAAGCGGGTATTCCGGATTTACCCGTTACTGGCGCTGGCAGTACTCCTCGCTATCCTCTTACAGCCGGAGGCGTGGAATACTGTGTCAGTTTCGACAGTGGCCTCAAATGCCTTTTTATTAAACTATTTTTTCTACCCCCAAATCACTTTTGTTCAGGTAGCTTGGACACTGGCGGTGGAAGTTTTATTTTATGCATTACTCCTAAGCCTTTATCCATTCCGCGGCCGGGCAGATCTTTTGGTTACGTTGGAGCTGGCTTTTGTGCTTGGTATTATCGCTCTCTCCCCTTCCCTGGGCCACTCCTTTTTTCTCCTGGCAGCGGCGGTGGCATATCTGCCGTACTTAATTGTCGGTCAATTGTTTTACTTTGGATTGTATACCAAGCGGTTGCACCCAGTTCACTTTCTTCTTTTTCTGGCTGGATGCCTGTTCGTGCTTGTAGTAGGATTGCGCGAAATTCATACAGGTTTTCTTTCGCTTCACAATTCCTACCTGATTTCCTTCGGGTGGGCAGTCATTCTTTTTTTGATTGGTTTACTCCTCAATGCTCATCTCTTTGTCCCCCGTTTCTTTTCTTACTTAGCCTATTCAAGCTATACCATATATCTCCTGCACGACACGGTGGGTGATATTGTTCTGAAACATTTCTTTCCTTCGCTGGGCTACTCAAAAGCGCTGCTTATGACGGCTGTCATCACCGGAAGTGCTATTTTCCTCGTATATCGCTGGTATGAGAGACCTATGCTGCGTTTGGGGCATAAGCTCGCGTCACGTATCTGATATCATGATGTATAGGGAAAGCCTATGGAAAAAGAGTGCCAAAAATGCTTTTCTTTTCTTCTGCGCGCCGGGCTTCTTGCCGGGGCGATTTTTTTACTATTCCCTGTCCAGCCAGTCAGCGCGACTCACATCACTATTTCGGGAACAGTGTATACGGACGAAGGCAACCACGAGCCTGGGTCAATTCGTGCTCCTTCCTCCGCCAGGGGTATACGCGGCGATTGTATCGCGGGCGGGTTATGAAACGTATCGGGAATCCCATTTGATCATACGGCCGGAAAAGCAGCAGGCACTCTCTATGACTTTCACCCTAACCCCACAGGCACCGCAAACGATGGCGGTGGAGGGGCTAGCAGCATAAAACCATGTAATATACAAAACAGCATGGGCAAAAGACGTTTTGAACTCCCACCTGATTTGCCTTCTCAGCCCAAGAAATTTTCTCGGCGCAGGTTTCTGGTTGGCTGGGAGGCTGAGATTTATACAAGCTGGCTTGACGAGTTTCGCAAGCGCCTTGAGACGAATCCGCTAGAGCAAGAAAGTTGGCACGATGATCCTTGGCGCAATCGTGCTTTACCGAGAAGCGAAGCGGAGCGCCTGGTGAGAACAAGCGGTATTCCTGAGGAAGCTCGAATGGCTTTTTTGTACAAAATTTCCGTAGTATGCGAAATGCTTGGAGTTGCCTTGGTTCCGGCCGGTACGCTCACAGCGTGGGTCGGGCACGCGGCTGGGACTTGGATAGCCGCAGGAGGCGCAGCGAGTATAGTGGCAGGTGCTTTCATTGCTCTCGGAAAGAATATAAAAGACAGGGTAAAGCCTCCTTAGACTGGCTTAGTGCGCGGCGTGATCAATTCTGAGGTTGAATTCAACCGGGGACGCAGCAACCGTGACGGGGCACGGGTCTAAATTGGGGTGGGTAAAGAAGTTGCAGTACTCCCCGTCTTGATAAACTAGGTCATCGGCTACAAAGATGCTGTAGCTTCCCGGCGGCACATGGCACAAGCTTGAAACTCTCGGGGTTAGGGTCCAGGAGGCAAACATTATATAATTAAGTAATGTACGGCACACTACCGGGTTTTCCTTTGGCCGTGAGGATTTTGGCCACAATTGTTGTTCTGATTGGAACTGCCTTCATTTTTGGCTGGGTTACAAGCAGGCCAGCTTACGCCATCACTCTTTATTGGGTGGGCAGCGACGGGGCCAGTACTAACACTGCTTTGAACTGGAAGACCACCGATCCGACGACGTGCGGCAGTGGTAATTCCCCTGTCACTCCCACGAGCAGCGATGAAGTCATTTTTGACGCTGACTGCGATAATGGTGCCACCATTGATTCTACTCTTAATGTCGTTGGCCTCACGATGCAATCCGGTTACACAGGTACCGTGACTCAAAGCGCCGCGCTCTCGGTAGGCTGTTCTCACTTTACTCAAGCGGGCGGTACGTTTGCGGGTGGCAGCAGCGCTATTACCATCCAGGGAGCAACCTCGTGCAACCTAACAATCACCGGCGGCACATTTACCAGTACCAGTGGCACTCTTTCTATCTCTGGCAACCTGAGTCGAACCGGCGGCACGTTTTCTCACAACTCCGGCACTGTTACCTTCAATAATGCGGCCGGGTCGTTCGCCCAAACCCTCACCGGGGAAACATTCTATAATCTCACTATTAATAATCAAGCTCCTTCGCCTGGAGATGATACTGATGTCGACTCTTCTGCTGCCGTGACTGTAGTCAACACCTTAACGGTCAGCGATGGCCAATTCCAGCCGACTACGGCTTCAGACTTTGCCACGGTCTCCATTACAACAAACGGAATTTTAAAGCCTGACTCCAGCGCCTCCATCACCGTCTCAGGCACCTGGAGCAATACGGGAACATTTACCGCGAATTCAGGCACAGTGACATTTGATGGTACCAGCCAAGCCCTAAATGACGACAATACCTTTTACAACTTAACGAAGAGTGTTACGAGCGCGGATACACTCACGCTGGAAGCCTCAGCTACGCAAACGGTTACCAATACGCTCACGATGAACGGCGCTGATTGTAACATACTGTCGTTGCGTTCTTCCTCGAGCGGTAGTCAGTGGAGCATCAACCCTCAGGGTACACGGACGGTTTCCTACATTGACGTTAAGGACTCAAACAATACGAATAGCACCGCGGTGAGCTGTACGACAGGGTGTGCTTCGTCGGGCAATAACACGAACTGGACGCTTTCGGGGACAACGTGCAGCACCACAGGGAGTAGCGGGAACACGGCACCCACGGCCAGCGCTCCCCGCTCGATTACGCAAAAGACAGATACGATCGAGTTCAAGACAGATATCAACGATACCAATGGTGACAAGACGCAACTCCTGGTTGAATATTCCACTGATCAATCAAACTGGAAGAAGGCAAGTATTAAGAGTGTCGTAGCCTCGCAGGGAGACACGACGATCACAGCCTCGGCCACCTACCCCATTGCCTCGATTGATACAGACAACGGGAAAATAACGCTGACCGTGACGTGGAATGCGAAAGATAACTTTGCCAGTAGTGAGGAGAGTACGGTGTATTTGCGTCTGACGCCGTACGATGGGACGGATGTAGGCAGTACGGTGATTTCCGAGTCTTTTGCGCTGGATACGAAGGCACCCGTGGTATCGGGACTGTATCTGAAAGCACGCACCTCGACTTCCCTCACCCCGGCCTGGACGCCGGAATCGGAGAAGAATTTTGATAAGTACGAGCTGTGTTTTGGCAGGAGTACTTCTGAGGCAGCAAGTTGCACGACGCGGAGACGAGGCCCTGCGCTGCTGGCAGGTAAATGGACAACGGCGAATGACAGTAAGCTGACAACGTTTAGCACATCGCAGACCACGATTACGGGGCTTTGGCGCAATACAACTTACTACATATATCTTAAGGCCACCGATAAGTTCGGCCACACTACTACGCTGCTGCTGCAGAAAGTGGCCACCTCCGATGCACCCGCGCCACCGGTTGTG
>CAYHTZ010000006.1:1801-68785 GCA_964359735.1 uncultured Candidatus Saccharibacteria bacterium | reverse complement strand
AACCCCACGCCCTTTGGTTACCGCCCCGGCCTGGCTGTGAAGTCCTAAACGGTTCCCCCCCCCCCCCCCAACGCTGTAAGACAAATCGAAGTTATCCACATCACTAGACCGGCCTATCACTAACTGTTATCCTGAAAGCCATGAAAGTACACAAAGACTGGATCGGGTCCGACGAACCGGCTACGAAGAGTAACTTAGCTGATTTGCAAGAAGATAATCACCTAGATCTGACCCAGGCCGAAGAACGATTGCGCAAAGACTTGATGAGCAAGGAAACAGGCAAGGAAATTCTTGAAATTGTTAAATCTATTGACAAGAAACTCAAGCCTCTCGTAGATCTCCCCGAAGAAGTTACTAAACTCAAAAACGAAGTCTTCAAACTCAAGCTGCGCCGATAAGCTAACAAGCTACCAAGCTACCAACTAAGAAGCTAACCTGTGTCGCCACTGTTGCCCGCCGGCTAGTCGAATGTTGTCAACAAGGAAGTCCAGTTCTAGTGCCGTACGCACGAGCTTAGCGGCTTGCTCAGGACTTCCGATTTGCTTTACTGGTGTGTTCACACGAATACTTTCCTTCTGCTTCTCCGGAAAATTCGGCGGCTCTAGAATCAGTCCCGGGTGAATGTTTACCACTCGAATCACCCCGGCAAAAGTCGTCTGGAGCGACATAAGGTAGTGGCGCAGCGCCGCCTTCGCTCCCATGTAAATATCAAAGTTCCCATACGGGTGATCCACCGCCCAATCAATGAATGAAACTATAGGCGCGTTCTTTACTCCCCGCTGCTTAGCGTTTTCAGCAAATAACCGTGACAACAACATGTTGCCAAAGGCGTTAATCGTGAATTGCTTTTGCATATCTGCATATGAGATTTCTTTAGGATCAGGCGTGAAAATTGAGATCATGTTCACGAGACCATCTACTTGGCCAAGATCTTTTTCCACTGCCGGTAGCAACTCTTGAACGCTCTCCTCGCTCGTCACATCAAGCTGATACCCCTTCGCTTTTGTATGCACTTCGCTCTTGTCTCTCACGTAGGTCATAGCGAGCTTAGCTCCCGCCGCCAAAAGCTCCTCCGCTACAAACTGCCCCACCCTCGCCCCCCCCGTGATCAATATTGTTTTATTCTTTAGCTCCATACTGTGTTCTACATACTGTCTACTGCTTACTCTTCTTCACATTGTGTCCACCGAATTGGTTGCGCAGTGCAGAAACTACCTGCCCAGTGTAGCTAGGATTTTTTTGTGATTCCACCCGGAATTGCAACGCATCCTCGATCACTTTTACGGGCACACTCAGTTCCCGCGCAGCCTCCACCGTCCATAATCCCTCGCCGCTATGCTCCACTGATCCGGAAATATCGGCCAGGTCCGGCCCATACTGGTCGTAGGCGCGTTTCAGCCATTCTACTAAGCGCGACTCGATAACGCTGCCATGGTTATACACATTGGCCACTGCTTCCAAGTTGAGGTCAAATTCCTCCCCTGCCTTCAGAATATGGAATCCTTCTCCTAAAGCCTGCATCATGCCGTACTCAATGCCGTTGTGAACCATTTTCACAAAGTGCCCCGCGCCAGATTTCCCCACGTACTCGTATCCTCCCGCTGTGGCCAGGTCGCTAAAGAGCCCCACGTGCTTTTTGTATTCCTCGCGCTTGCCTCCGATCATCAGACACGCTCCCTTGCGTGCTCCCTCCGGGCCTCCGCTCACGCCAATGTCTAAGTACTCAATCCCTTTCTCAGCCAGCATTTCTCCTCGGCGCACTGACTCTTTGTAATTCGAGTTGCCTCCGTCAATCACAGCATCACCCTTCTCTAAGTGCGGCGCAATTTCTTTCAATACCTCATCCACAACATTGTGTGGCACCATGATCCAGATCAGGAGTTTCTGATCTGGATCACCCTGAGCGTGTTTACCTCGAGCCTGTCGAGACGGTCGAAGGGTCTTTACCACATCCGCCGCTGTTTCTACCGCCTTCGCTCCCGCTGCCTGCGCCTTCTCGCGCGCTTCCTGGTTTGGGTCGCTAGCCACTACTTCCCAGTGATGGTCTAAGAGACGCTGCACCATATTGAACCCCATCTTACCCAAGCCAATATAACCAATGCGCTTACGCGGCATCTTCATGCCGTCCATATCGTGGGCAGCCTTGGGCACCGTCCCCGGTTCATACGTCTCGAGCGGCACTACATTTTCCCCCCACGCATGCAAAATGGGGTCCACAAATTTCCACTCCGCCATAATCTCATCCGTGCTCACAAACAATGTTTGGTCGCCCCGGAACATATCAATCAGAAGCTTCATGTACTCATTCATAAACTTTCCCTCGTACGCAGCTTTGTAATCAAAGGAGAAATCTTGCTTTTCGATTTGCATATCTGCTCCCGGCCGCTTCACCCAAAACGAGGTGGTTACTCCCTCATGCGGCTGTATGCGGTAGGTAAGCACATTGGTATAGTGCTTTCCCGGCGGACAGAGGCACGGCACCTGATGCCGGAAATGCACAGCTACTTCCACGGCCGCCTCCGGCATGCGTTTCCCAGATTTTAACCAGATAGGCACTCCCGCCCAGCGTGCCGACTTCAGGTACGTCTGAATGGAAAAATAAGTTTCCGTATTTGAATCCGGTGCCACTCCCAGAATCTGCCTATAGCCATCGTACTGAGCGCGGACTGTCTGGCGGACAATATCTTGGCGGTCCATACCTTCCAGCATTTCCAAAACCTTGGCGCGCTCGCGGCGAATAGAGTCAGCGTCAAACGTTCCCGGGTTCTCCATGGCGATAAGCGCCAAGAGCTGCAGCATGTGATTTTGCCCGACATCCCGCAGTGCCCCTATGCCGTCGTAAAATTGCCCCCGCTCTTCCACTCCGTCTTTCTCAAAAACCCGAATGTGAATGTGGTCGATGCCTCGCGCGTTCCAAGCCGGCTCTAAGAATGAGTTCGAAAAGCGAAAGGTAAGTAAGTTCCGCACCGTATCTTTCCCCAGGTAATGGTCCACCCGGTAAATTTGTTCTTCGCGAAAGAGCCGCCCGAGCATCGTATCTAACTCCTGCGCCGTAGCTAAATCCTTCCCAAACGGCTTCTCTACCATCACGCGCGTCCAGCCTTCCTCCGGGCTGCACGGCTCCGTCAGGCGCGAGGCCGCTAAATTTTGAAAAATAGTCTGGTAGTGGATAGGCGAAGCTGCGATGTAAAACAGCTTGTTGGTGCACAGCCGCCACTCGTCGTCTACTCGGCCCATCCTTTCCCCTAAACGCTTATACGCGACCATATCTTCAAACTGGCCCGTCTCATACACAAGCCTCTGGCAAAACTCTTGCAGTTGCCGGCTGCTGCCTGCCTTCTGGGTACCGCTTTGCTGAATCACGTCTCTCGCCCAATCGCGGTACTCCTCATCGCTCAGCGTGTCCTTGGAAAGCCCCACAATCTGCAACAGCGGCGGCAGCTCCCCAGCCTTGTACAGCTGCCACAGCGCCGGAATGAGCTTTTTCTTGGCTAAATCGCCAGTGGCTCCCAGTATCACAAAAATAGTTGGGAAAATTTCTTCAACCAGCTTCGCCATGTATGTATCATACCTTGTTATCACATTGTGGGTACGGCATATTGCCAATCCGCCAACCAGCGATTATCATTGCGCCAGCATGAGTCCTTTACCTGACTACAACTCGACACTAGCCTACATCGAGGACTACTGGCCGAAGCTGACTTTCTCGCACCCTCAAGACAAGGGCATCATCATCGGTCTGCCGAATCCATTCATAGCACCATCCCCCGCTGAAGGTAACTACGCCAGTGATCAATTTTATTGGGACAGCTACACCATTATTCTCGGACTCGTTGCTTCTGGCAAAGGCGAGCTGGCGAAGGGCATGGTAGACAACTTTCTTTACTTGTACCGGCGTTTCGGCATCATCCCATCACGCAACCGCTTCTATAACCTCGGCATGTCTCAGCCGCCATTTTTAACCTCAATGATCCGCGAAATATTCAATGCCACTCAAGATAAAAACTGGTTAGCGCAAGCCGCCGAAGTCGCGGAGAGTGAATTGGAGAATTATTGGATGGATAAGAAAGCAGCGCGGGCCGAAAAACACCTCGTTTTCCAAGGACTCTCCCGCTACTGCGATCACTATGTCATGCACCTCACCGCCGAGCACGAATCCGGCTGGGACATGACCAGCCGCTTCGACGAGCGCTGTCTCGACTTCTTGCCGGTAGACCTCAACTGCTTGCTGTATAAGTACGAGACAGATCTTAGCGATATCTATGGCCTGTTGGGTAACGGCGAAAAACGGGACCACTATGTCAAGCAGGCAAAGCAGCGGCAGGCCACCATGAACAAACTCATGTGGAACAGCCGCAAAGGCTTCTTCTTTGATTACGATTATGCTCACAACCGCCGCGGTGCTTTCTACTCCACCGCTGGGTTCCATCCCCTCTGGGCCAAGTTGGCCACTCTTGCTCAAGCTGAAAAAGTGCGCCGCAACCTGAAGAAATTCGAATACGCTCACGGCCTCGCCAATACCCAAAAAAACGGGCTCTCCAAAAACTTCAATCAGCACGATTACCCCAACGGCTGGCCACACCAACAGTGGATTGTAGTCCAAGGGCTCTTAAACTATGGCTTCAAGGAAGATGTCAAACGCATTGCCGAAAAGTGGCTTGATCTGAATCATCGCCTACTCAAGAAAACCGGCCACCTCTGGGAAAAATACAACGTGGTCACGGGGGAAATCGGCAAAGCTGATCGCTACCCCACCCAGAAGGGTTTTGGCTGGACCAACGCCGTGTTCGTGAAGCTTGCCCAGCTACTTACTCAGTAAGTTGCACTACCCCGCCTATCTTTCGAGAATAGCTGAATAGGCTTTCTCATAGCCATCAACCATCTTCTCAACCGTAAAGCTTCTTTCAACGTGCTCGCGGCATGCTCTTCGCATTGCTTGATAACGCTCCAAAGGCAGTGAATAAATTCTCTCAACAGCCTCAAACATACCTTCCTCCCCCGTTTTTGTGATCATCCAGTTTCCTCGTCGATCATCTTCTGAGGCATTAACAATGAAACCTGTTTCACCATCTTTGATGATCTCTGGGATTGCTCCTTTCGCATAGGCAACCACGGGCGTGCCACTAGCCATTGCCTCAACAATAGTGAAGCCAAAAGGCTCTTCCCATTGCAAAGGGAATAAAAAGAGCTTGGCATCTTTGAAATATTCTGTGCGAGGAATATTTGTCTGAAAGTGGGTATATGCGGTGAATAGTGGTTTAACTGCGGTATCAAAATAATGAGTATCCTCAATATAAGTATAGACATTGATAGGTATTTCCATTTTATTAGAAATAGCAATCGCTTCAGGAGCACCTTTACGCGCCACTGGATCTAATCTTCCCACCCATAGCATGTTTTTGCCTGTACCTGCTTCAAAGGGAATTTTGCTGATATCTATACCATGAGGAATATGGAATTTTTGCTGGTCCGGTACCCTAGCTGCTAATTCATACTCACGCCTACTAGGAAACACAAAGAAACAGTGAGGCGGCAATGGGAAATAGTCAAAGTAACTTACGTACGGCTCAGCCGCAGAAAAGTGACCTATATTCAAAAGAGGTTTCTGATAAAGATCCCAGTTAACTGTAAACAGCGGGCTAGCCGAATTATTAATAACAATATCGTAGTCTTGCTGCTTCTCCTTAAGAAGAACCATCATTCGGGAGAAAGACACATCCATCAGTAACATGCCATTATGTTCACCCGAAAGCTTGCTCTTACTCTTAAAAAATGGATTATTCTTAATCACATCTAGGCCCTTTTTAAGTACTTCTATGAGCCTGATTTGATTTGTTACTTCTATTGACCCTTTCAGAGCAAACAAGTCAAAAACATGCCCTCGCTTAATCGATTCTAACAAAAAAAGAGCAGTCCATACCTCGATTCCTCCCATAGCTTCAGAATGAGTAGGTTTGGCTATTGACCCAATGACTCCAAACTTCATTAATTGATTATACTGATACTTTATTGTGAGTGCGAACACGACGTTCACAAAACTCGTGGCATACTATGACTATGAGGGAGAAGAAATTTCTCTATGGCGCTGGGGGCAGCGCCTATCAAACGGAGGGCGGCAATGTCCACAACGATTGGTGGGCATGGGAAAAAGCCACACCAGGAATGGAGCACTCCAGCAAGGCCACCGATCACTACCACCGCTTCCGAGAAGATTTTGCGCTCGCCAAATCGCTCGGCCATACCGCGCATCGCCTTTCTATTGAGTGGAGTAGAATTCAACCGGCTCCGAACACCTGGAACCAGCGCGAGATTGCCCACTATCGCGATGTGCTAACTGAACTGCGCCGCTTAGGATTAAAATCGTTCGTAACTCTGCACCATTTCACGAACCCTATTTGGGTGTCGCAGCAGGGTGGCTGGGAAAACCCGCATACCCCCATTCTCTTCGCAGAATACACCGACAAAATTGCTAACGAACTCGGGGACCTAGTTGATTTTTGGATAACCCTAAACGAGCCTGTAGTGTATCTCAACCAAGTAGGTTGGAAGGGAGCCTGGCCACCAGTCGCCGAAAAATCGCCCACTCCTGCCTCTCTCTGGAAGCGCACTACCCGAGTTCTCCGAATGAGAAGCATGTTTGCTCAAGCCCACAAGCTAGCATACAAAATAATTCATCAGCACTTTCCCCAAGCGCAAGTAGGTATTGCTAACGTTTTTACAACCACCACAACCCCACTTCGTAAGTGGTGGTGGAATACAATGTTTTTTCAGGCCACCACCGGCGCGCACGATTTTATCGGAGTCAATTATTACTCACCCCCACATAATAAAAATCCTCATAATCTGCGTTCCGATACGGGTGCGCCCATCTACCCCGAAGGCTTAACGGAGATCTTACTTTCCCTGGGAAGTTTTCAATTGCCGATCTATGTAACTGAGAACGGGCTGGCCGATTCCCAAGATAAACTCCGCGCCAACTTTATTCGCAGCCACCTTCGCGCCGTGGAAGTTGCTCAGGCTCAGGGAGCTCACGTGCTCGGCTACTTGCACTGGTCGCTCTTAGACAATTTCGAGTGGGATTTAGGCTTCACCCCTCGCTACGGTCTAGTGGAGGTAAATTACCAAACCCTTGAGCGCAAGCCGCGGCCCAGTGCCTACGTATACAAGGCTATTATTGAGCAATCACAAGGCTGATGATACGCTCGTCGTATGCCGCCGTCTTCACAACCCTTCAAGCTACTTCCAACGAGGAGTCCGCTCGTCTCAATTATCGTCCCTACCTACAATCGAGAAAAATATTTGCCTGCAGCTCTTGATACGGTGTTGAGCCAGTCATTCTCCGACTTCGAATGTATTGTTATCAACGACGGAAGCTCAGATAACACACAAGAAATTATTGAGAAGAAACTCGCCGAAGATGAACGAATTATCTCTATTCACCAAATTAACCGAGGTGAATACCCTACGACAAACTTAGGGCTGCGTGCCGCGCAAGGGAAATATATAACGTGGATCCACAGCGACGACCTCTGGCCTGCCGACACTCTCGCGAAACGAGTTGCCACGCTCGAAAATCACTCGGAATCAGATTTTACTCACGGCGACATCGATAAAATTGACCCAGAGGGTAACGTTATCAAAACTATTCCCGCTGAAGATTGGCCAGCCGAACGAATGCTCGCCGACTTTTTCTTACCTCACAGTGAGCGCACCCATGAGTATCCTGTTCATCACCTCTCGGTTATGTTCCGTCGCGAGTTCCTCACCAAAACTGGATACTGGGATGAGAGCCTTCCCTACGCCGGCGATCTCGATTGGCTCATCCGTGCTATTAAAACCGGAAAGGCAGTAAAAACCCCAGGCCTCCTCTATCATTACCGCCAACACCCTACCTCCCGTATGGAAACTGACAAAAAGAAGATAAATACAACAGCTGTAGTGGAGTTTATTTTGAATCGATATCGATCGTAAATATGCATATCGCCTTTGATGCCCGCGAGATTGAGCGTAAACCCAGTGGCGTGGGAATTCACCTTATCAATATCCTGAATCGACTGCTGCGTGATGGACATGAGGTGGTGCTTATCACTCAATATGATGAATTATTTTGGGAAATCCCATCCCAATTCTCAAAGCAAGTAACCCACGTAAGTATTGATAAACCTCGCTTTAAGAATGTGGAGCTCGGAAAAATCGTTTGGGAAGAAGAAGTCATTCCTACCGTTCTTGAGCAAACAAAACCGGATCTCTACCACGCTGTGGAAAACGACGGCATTCCAGATACATCTATTCCTAGTATCGTCACAGTGCACGATGTTATTCCGCTCATCTTACCCAAAAATCAAACCGACTATTTCTGCCGCTATCTCGCCTATGGCCTGGCTGTCCACCGCGCTAAGAAAATTATTTGTGTCTCTCAAAACAGTCAGAAAGACGTCAGTAAATATTTCCCCGAGGCCAAAGATAAATCACAAGTCATTTATAACGGTGCGGAAAAATTGAAGATGGATGGAGAAAATCCTTTTAAAGAACATGCTCCATACCTGATATACTTCGGCGGTTTCGACGCTCGAAAAAATATTGACCTCTTGGTTCGGGCATTTGTAAAAATTCGCCAGAGTCATCCTGATTTTCGACTGTTAATCATTGGCGAAAAATTGGACAACCCCTATCGGCATGCCGTCGAGAAGCTCGTGCAAGATTTGAAGATTGAAGAGAGTGTCGTCTTCACGGGCTACATATCTCACGAACAACTGGGGGCTATTCTAAAAGATGCCTTCTGCTCCGTCTATCCCAGCAAATATGAAGGCTTTGGCCTACCACCCGTAGAATCCATGGCTGCTGGCTGCCCGGCTATTGTCGCTAACAATAGTTCCTTGCCGGAAATTGTGGGCGACGCCGGAATTCTGGTCGAAACAGATAGTGAAGAAGCCATTGGAGAGGCCGTAGAAAAACTGTTTCAGGATCCACCACTGCGCCAGCAGCTCATCGAAGCCGGCTACGCCCAAGCGAAAAAATTCGATTGGGAAACCACGTATCAGCAAGTCCTGAAAGTCTACGAGGAGGTTGTAAGTTCTTCCCATGCCAAGCGCTCATGAAGATTCCGCCGCCGTGTACCAACATAGCTCAGCTCTCCAAAAACTTCGCCAACCCCACCAAGGAGGCCAGCCCCTCCAGGTAGCGTTTCTTGATATCGACGGAACATTTTCGGGCACTCCGTCCGAGCAGCAAGCATTGCGGGATCTTTTGGAAACCCGAGGTTTTGTCGTCGTGCTCGTCACTGCCCGCACCTCGGAAACGTGCATCACTAAGGAAGCGCGCGAAAAATCGTCCGCAGAAATCCGGCAACGCCCCCTCGCCAATCTAGTCTCCTATGCCACAGGCAAGCTGAAGCCTGGCTACCCGGAGGAAACTCCTGCTTTCACCGGCCTTCGCGATCCTGATGCCATCATTGGAACCCTGGGAGGAGAGCTTGCAGTTCGGCAAGTAACCGGCGGCTACGCAGCGGACGAAAGCTACCTTGCCCAAGCCGGCGCCGCACCGAACGAGTGGCGGTCGCAGGTTGTGGAGACTCTGCACCGTCTTGAGCAAACTCGAGGGGTAAGCTTTGGCTCACTCAACCCGAACGAAGTTGGTGAACACTACCGCCAAGGCAAGCCCGGCGTGTACTTCCCTCAATACCGAATCGAAACGTGCTTCGAGAGCCTCCATGAACAAGAAACGTTCGCGAGTGCCCTCGCCGAAGTTCAAGTCCAAGAAACAACGCCAGCAGTCATAAAGCAACTCACTCTCACACACGAAAATGCGTTCGCTGCTACCCCTCCGGTATACAAAACGTACATCCAACCCCAAGGTATGAAAAAAGTAGACGGCGTAAACAGAGTCTACAGGCAACTCCACGTGAATCTATCTCCCTCTGCAAAAATAGAAGTGCTGATCGCGGGTGACTCCCCAGCCGATCTGGAAATGGGATTGTATGGCGCACCAAAAAGCCAGGCCACGTTTCTCATTCCCGGCGGAGCCATGCTCTATCAGGACTTGCAATCTGAAACACTCCATAACATTCGTCAACAGATGACAAAAAGACAAAATAATGATACCATAACAACTGGCGTCTACCAGTTTCCGAATACATCCCGACAAGTTATTTTGGGAGACGAAGCTTTCCCCGGCACTGTTGGACCACAGACGCTGATGGCTTGGCTCGGCCAATAAAGGTGGGGAGGTTATTTTTACGTTTTTAATCAAGTATGACAACTGCTCAAGATCTCATAAGTTTCGCACACGAAGCTCTTCAAGAAAGACAATTCATCGCCGCCATTCAGCGTGAACCGTACACTCATAACCCCACCCCGGAAGGAGTTAGGGCTGAGCGTTCGATTGGGGGAGTCACCGTTCTCCTGGACAGCATCCTGCGCAAGACCGGCGGGCTGATGGTAGCTGTCGCTGCCGGAGAAGCCGATAAAGAAGTTCTAAACGCCGAGGGGAAAGTCGCCGTTCCGCCCGGCGAAGAAAGCTACCAACTCAAAAGAATTTTCCTCACTAAGAAAGAGCAGGACCAGTTCTACTACGGGTTTTCCAACCAAACTCTATGGCCGCTTTGCCACGGCGTGTTCGTAAAGCCGCTCTTTCGCTCTTCCTGGTGGCGAACGTACGCGAAGGTAAACCACCGTTTTGCGAAATCGATCTTGCAGGAAATTAAAGGAAAGGACGCTTTCGTTTGGATTAACGATTACCACTTGGCACTCTTGCCCAAAATGCTTCGCGAAATGGACGCAAATATTTCCATCGGGATTTTTTGGCACATTCCCTGGCCTACCGTGGAAATTTTCCGCATTTGCCCCTGGCGGCGCGAAATCCTAGAAGGTTTGTTGGGAGCTGATCTGGTTGGCTTTCATCGCTACTACCACGTTGATAACTTTATTGACTCACTCCGTGAAGAAATCGGCGTGGTCGTAGAGTCCGAGCCCCGCTCCGTACTGTACCGCAAACGCCTCACCAAACTCGTCCACCTTCCTACTGGTATCGATACCGGCGAAATTGACGACGTTATCAAGCGCAGCCAGCCGATTACGCGCGACATTCTCAAAAAAGATTTGGGGTTAAATATCACGAGCAAGTACCTCCTGCTCAGCGTCGACCGCATTGATTACACCAAGGGTATGGTAGAGTGGCTGCGTATCCTAGACCGATTCTTGGAAAAGTATCCCCAATACCGCAACCTTATTACCCAGCTCATGATTGGCGTTCCCTCCCGCCTAGCTATTCCTGCCTACAAAACCTACCACCGCAAGGTCCACAAGCTCGTCCAGCGCATTAACGAAAAATACAGTCACAACGGCTGGCAGCCGATTCACTTTATTACACATGCTATTGAGCGTAACCGTCTCTTTGCCTACTATCGCCTGGCTGATATCGGCTTGGTCAGCCCTCTGGACGATGGTATGAATCTGGTCGCTAAAGAATTCGCCATCGCCGCTGATCCTGACAAAAGTGCCTTGGTACTTTCCCGCTTCGCCGGAGCCGCCAAAGATCTGCACTCTGCTATCCACATTAATCCCTACGACACCGAGGGCAGCGCCGATGCGCTCAATTACGCTCTCAATATGAATCGAGAGGAAAGACGACACCGCAACGCCGAAATGCGGCATATTTTGGAAGAAAATAATATCTACCGCTGGGGAATTGAGTTTATCAAAAACACCACCAGCGAAAATCTCGCTCAGAAGTACTTGTAATGAAGTGTCTTCTCGCTGCCATGGGGCCAGGAGAGGTGGCCCACGCCCAAGCCTTAGGCCGGCACCTGCACACACAGGGCTTCGCGGTTACGCTGGCTGTGGTGCAGGCCACAAACATGAATTTTATCAAGTCGGATCGCGACAAATTCACTATTGCCTTTACACCCACCCCAGGAAGCCTTGTGGCGCAGCTCCAGCTTCACACTCCGGATGTGCTGGTGCTCTGCAATTCCAAAATCTGGCGTAAAAACGACCTCTTTCGCGAAACACCGCCACCCAACAAACCCCTAACCGTCTGCTTCGACACCTTCTGGCTTTTCGACAGAGCGAAGTTCCCCGGGTTTCCGTTCGTCACCTGGGCCGATCGCTACTTGATCGGCTTTCCTCCTAAGATTTTCGAATTAGGCCTGGAAGAAAACGGGGGGAATTTTACCATCGAAAAATCTGTTCGCGAAAAATTGGAACCGGTCGGCTTCGTGCCTTCCTATGAGCCGCCGAGCTCAGAGACTCGAGAGAACATTCGAAAAACATTTCAACTGAAAGAAGATGAAAAACTCATTTTCTTGTATGCCAGCGGGCGAGGTGCCGATCACCGCCCCTGGGTAATTGAAAAGCTGCTGGGTTCGGTGAGGCAGCTGCGCAGCCGAGGAAAAAACACTCGCGTGCTCTACCTTGGCCCACCTCTTTCACAACCTGTGCCCCCCTGGGTTACGGAAAAGACCTTTATCGATGATTTTTATGGGGCGCTCGCCGCGAGCGATCTCGTATTCCAGCATCACGGCATGGGCACGCTTGCTCAAGCTATCGCCGCTCAAATACCCGTCATTGCCAATGCCGACATTCCCGGCCATCCCACGATTCCTGAACAGCATATTTGGGAACTCTCACCGCTTGCTCGCGCTGGCACGTGTTTTATGGAAACGAAACTCACCCCGCTTTCTGAAACAACCACTTCAGTGGATACGCTTCTCTACAACGAAGAAGCCCGAAAGCGAATGCAAGCCGCCCAAGCCAAGCACTTCGTCCCGGGAGAGCCCAACGCCTATCAGGCAATCATGAAACTTATGTCTGCTCAGCCAGGGTAGCCAGTATTTCAGTTAATCGAGGGCCTAGCCTGGCAATCTCAGCTTGAACCTGGTCAGGGCGCTTCGCATGCCAGCTCACTTGCCGCAAAAACTCGAGCAAAACCCCAAAGCGCAGCCGAGCTAGCCGCTGCGCTCGATCAGCCAGATTATCCGCCTCAATATAAGTATCAATAAAGGCTTGGCGGGAGGATTCATTTCCCCATAATTGCCACAACAGGAGGCCAGCGTCCTGACCACGGTACCCAGCTCCGCCCTGCTCCCAATCAACCGGGACACATTCGCCCGTTTTCAGTACCACAATATTTCGCGGCTGCAGATCTCTATGAACGAGTACCAATGAAGTCTCCTGGGGAGAATACTGACGCAGAACCTCTTTCGTTGTCTGATCGAGGTCAGCAGGCAGAAAAGATCCTACGTGCTCTAACAAATATTCAAGCGAAACATCAACTTCTGCAGACAGCTCTGGCACGTCTTCCATGCGCATCGTTTCCAGTACTCGAATCTGCCTCGCAGCAGACTGCGCGTTGGCTGGCTGCCACTGCTCTGCCGGAAGAGCCATGCCTTCACTAAAACGAACACTACTCAGAACAAGCATCTCTAATTCCCGATCCCGCGCCGGAATATAATCAATCACTTTTGGTGCGTTCACTCCTTCGGGAAGACGTCGTAATACTTTAGCTTCATGCTCCAACCCTCCAAATTCTACTCGGGAACGCACCCGTGTTTTTGTGAAAAAAACTTCCCCACTTTCTCCCCGTTGCACAAAGGCCGGATAAAACCGATGAGGGTTCCTTTGTTCGAAACAGAGGAAAATCCATTCACGTACAGTAGGCCAATGGTAGCCAGACGGAACATCCTCTTGCATCAACCTGAGCCCCTGCCTTTCAAGCTGGGCGGCAACCTGCGCTTCCACATCAGGAATAAATCCCCACTCGTCACGCCATGCTTGGAACTCCCCAGCAGCCATAGCTGAGGTATCCACTTCCCCGAGCGGAAGGTTAAGGCTCCCTATAGGATACGTCTCTTCACGCATCTGAAGCCGGTGAAGTTTGTTGCGCTCCCCGTGTCGGTTCGTCGTCCACTACTTCCGACGGCACATCAAACACAATCCCTTTTTCTAGCATTTCCATCTGCTCTTCGGGGCTGACAATTCGCTCCTCACCCGAGATTGGATCTTTAATTTTACGCGGCCGAAAAAAGCTCATAGTAACTACGCTCTCTCACTTTCCGCCAAGGTAATAATCTGCTGTCGTTGATCCTCGGTCGCACCTGCGGACACACGTTGCACATATTCAGGCACTAATTCTTCTGCTGCTGTCTCTAAAGCTTTCGCATATACATCTTTCTCCTGCCCAGCTTGGGCAATCAGCCGCTCCAAAAAGATTCCTGCCCCCAGAGATTGATACGGATTCTGATCCTCTTCAAAAGGACCTTCTGGTGATCCCATACTATAGATAATGAAATGGGGATTGGTGTTTGTCAATCAACCACAAAAACTCACCTCAGCGCAATGTCTTACTTCAAGGTTGTAATCGGCCGGGATTGTACAATATAGAACTTGTCCTTCTCCCGCGCCCATTCCACGTCCACCGGGAAGCCGTAGTGCTTTTCAATATTCATAATTAAATCTGAGAGCTCCAAAACTTCTTCATCGGTCAACGTAGGCATCTCACCCTTATCAGTTGGAATGTCTCTCCATTCATTAACCTCCGCGCCTTTGCCCGCCGAAGCTTCATGCGAAGGCTGGGTCCTGCGAAACAGTCCTTTTTCTTGGACTGTTATATTTTTATCCAAAATATTCTTGGCGCTCTTTTCTATCACGTAACTATCCGGCGTAATGGAGCCTTGCACAATGGCCTCCCCCAGCCCGAATCCTGATTCAATAATCATCTGATCGCGGTCCTGCGTCACCGGGTGTACGGAAAAAGCAATCCCAGAAACTTCGCTTTGGATCATTTTCTGCACTACCACGGCCACCGAAATGCGTTTGCCAGCTTGCCCTGAGCCTGTCGAAGGGTGAAAGCCCTTCTCGAATCGATAGAAAATCGCCCGCGGCGTAAACAGCGAAGCCCAGCACCTCTTTACATTAGCAAGCAAGACTTCGTGGGTAGTATTCAGATAGCTATCGAGCTGCCCCGCCCAGGCGGCGTCAGCGCTATCTTCGCTCGTAGCGCTCGAGCGCACCGCTACATACTTGGCGCCTAACTTCTTGAACCCCGCTTCTACTTCTTTCGCGATCGCCTCCGGCATTTCTTTGCTCAGAATTAACGCCTGAATTTTTCCTGAAGCGCCATCCACCTCGTGCATCACCGTGTGATTCACCTGATCCAGAATGGAATCCAGTTCCACATTCAAATCTGTGGCCTTCAGAAATTCTTCAAATGCGCCTGAGAGCACCACAAACCCAGGCGGCACGGGAATACCCGCCTGCGTCATCTCCCCCAAGGAAGCTCCCTTGCCCCCGGCAATACCCACGTCTTCTTTCGACAACTTCTCAAATGGTTTCGTGAAAGCCATACCTAATCCAAAATTCTCACAATTCCCTTCGTGGCGTCAACTTCCACTTTCATGCCATCCTTCAAAACCTTCGTGGCAATCTTGGTGCCAATCACGCACGGCGTGTTCATTTCCCGCGCCACAATGGCCGCGTGGGACGTTACCCCGCCCTGCTCCGTTACAAACGCCGCCGCTTTTTTCATGGCCGGCAAAAGATCCGGCTGTGTAGAAATGGCCACCAGAATATCCCCTTCCTCCATTTTCTTCATATCTTCAATCACGTTCACTACTTTCACGGTTCCCGTGGCCATGCCCTGGCAACCCACCTGGCCTTTCAGTTCCTTGATTCCACTCAAATCCTGTTCTTTGCCTTTGATAAGTTCCGCCGCCTTCTTGGCTTCGGCGCCGGAGTAAAACACCCGCCCGTTCTTATCCGCATAAGAAACAGAGAACTCCACCCGCCGCTTAATCTCATCCATATCCACACTGCCGCCTGAGAGACCCGCTTCCACCTCGCTCGTCTTCATGAACCGAGTCTGTTTCAAGGTAAGCCCCAGTCTACGGCCGATTTCCTCCACAATCGCTGTCATTTTGTAGAGCGCGAAGAGCTGGGCGTACCGGCGGTAAATCTTCGTTATCATGAATTCTCCCCAGGCATCAAATATTTGACGCTGCCGTTTGGTTAATTTGAGCTTCCTGATAAGCTCTTCCCGTTTTTGAATAATATTCGCGAGTTCCTGCTCCTCTTCCTGAAACTCTTTTCCTAAATCCGGCGTACGGTTCACGAGGCGCACCAGTGCTTTTAAGTAGTGCTCGAAGCTGTACACGCCTTGCTCTTCTGTGAAAATAAACTTGGTGTAAAAGTATCGTGCGTACACCTCTTGCACCGCCTGCAATATCTTTGGCTGAATAGTTTCCACCAGCTCCTGCACCCGCTTCTCAAATTGCGCTTCGTATTCCGGGCTGTGAGTGTAAAGCCCGAACTCCTTCACATCCTCTTCCTTGAATTTGCGAAAAAGTTCTTGGAAGAGTTTCAGTTGCTGGAAGTCTTTCTGCACCGCAATCGCAATCTTAGTTAAGCTATCTTGTTCCTCCTTAATCGGGGAAGGCCGCGAAGGTTGCGTGAGCAGTGTTAAATACTCATTCACCTTGTCCTCCGGCACTTCTATTTCCTGCAGCAATTTCTTACCATATTCCGTCAGGTGATTCGTAAACATATCTACCGCCACTGGTATCCATGCCCACTGATAGTAGGCCTTGTGCGTGTCCTCATGGTCACGGTAGAGCTGCCATAACTTTTGATTTGAAAGCTTCTCCAACTTCTCTTCGGGAAGCTTTTCGGCAAAATCGCGCAGAACGTCGGAGTGCCGCACAATTTCGCGGTTCACTTCATCCATGAAGTCAGGATTCTCATCGAATCGATCGACAATGTTCTGTGCCACCGCGTGCGCGTCTTTCTCGTCAAAGTAGAACCAGAGGTGATAATCCTGGTAAATGGCTGCAATACATTCGTAAGCCCGCCCGCTGGGCTCCGCAAACTCCTTCACGAAACAGTTCATCCAAATCTGGCTGAAAAATGGATCCATGTTGGGAATGTCTTCGGCGAGGAGCCAGCTGCGCTTGAACTTCGTCTCGAAATCTTTGCTGCGGTGCTTCTCTAGCAAGCCGACGAGCTCCTTAATGCCGTCGTAGCCCTGGTTTAAACCATAAAACTTTTTCCCGCCTTTTTCTTCCACGCGTACGATGCCTTCTTGGTGCAGTTTATCGAGCTCACGCGTCACATTCGCCTTGTCTTTCTGCAGTGTCTTCGCGAGCTCCGCTAAGAAGAAGTTCTTCTTGGGCTGCCGCGCCAAAAGGTCCATCAGCTCGTATGAAGTTTGTGATTTAAATAGGGATTTCATACTCGAGACAACTTTAATTGTCCAGCCAACAATAGTATGGACAAAGAAAAAAGTCAAAAAAACAACAAAAAGCAGCCTTACAAAGCTACTTTTTAACTACCCTGCTTTTACCTGACCGCTACCGGAGCAGGTACCTCGCCCCGATATACCTTCGCGCCTGGCTGTACACTTGCTTCCACTTTTACTCCAACACTTGTGCCCGCCTTAGCCTTCTCCACATTCGTGTGGTCAATCTGCATTGAAGTCACAGGCTGAACTAGGTGATGCTCGCCCCGTAAAAACGTTACGGTCTCGCCGCTTTTCAGTGGCTTGGTAAGCTCAACCACCGCCACGCCAATATGGTCGTAGTAATGAGAAACCGTGCCAATAACTTGAGGTTTAGCCATCTGTCCCTAGCCTACCTTCCCTGCTAGCGTTCTTCAAGCCTTTTCTCAGTGAGCTTTCCAGACCTCTCCCCCGGCTTCTCCAGCTTAATGCCCAAAACATCGTAGATTTCTTTCTCAGTTTTCCCAGCCAATTTCTTTTTGCCGCGGAATAAGCCATATTCATTCAGCTTCAGGCCGCGGTCGCGCGCGTATTGGCGGGTGGCAATGCTGTGTTCTTTCGGCCCCGTGAAATATTGCATCGCGGCGCCAAAACTTTCGGGCGCTACAACTCTAAGATCCGCATCAATTCCTTCCTTAAGTCGCACCAGCGTTTTCGTATCTCCCTTGCTATACACCCGCTCCACCTCCGGCAAGCTCGCAAACACTTCCATTACTTTTGCCGGCCTCGTTGATGCCGCCACCAAATCAACATCGCCAATTGTAGCCGTTTTGCGCCGCAGCGACCCAGCAACCTCGACTACTTTTGCCTGCGGCAATTTTCGCAACGCCGAAACAATACTCTCAGCAATTGGCTTAACCTCAGCATACAATCTTCTACCTGCTTTCCCAGCAGGCACCCGCCGTAGCTTTAGCGAAGGCTGGGCTACCTTAAGTTTTTCGTAATCTTCTACCGTTTTCACCTTGTGCTCTTTGTACAGCTTGGCAATGGTCTTAGGGCCTACCCCGGCAATGGCATTCAGCCCAACCATATCCACCGGCAATTTCTTGCGCATTTTTTCCAAATACTTGAGCTTCCCTGTCTCAATCAGCTCTGCAATTTTTCTCGCCATGCTTTCCCCAATCTCGGGCAATGCCTCCAGTGCATCCACTCCACCCCGCTTGTATACAGCAACCAATTCCTCCTTATAATGCTCCACAAACTTCGCTGCCTCCCTGTATGCCTCTGGCTTAAATGGCATATCGTCTACTTCTAAATAATCTGCAATTTCGTATAACACCTGCGCAATGTGTTCATTCGACACCATGGCCTTTTCTAATACTATTTCTTCATCGTCACCTGCCAGTCATCAAACGTGGCCGTAAAATTCCCCGTGCCGCCCTGTACACTTTCGGCCACCGGTTCGTGTTCCCCATCCCCGTGCGCCGCTACAATCTTATGCAAGCCAGAGCGAAGCGTCAGCGCATAGCGGCCGGCCGGCGCTGTCTGCGGCAAACTGAGTTTCGCTTCCCCAAAACTGCACGAGACCGTTTTATTCTTGGCGTTGTACGATAATTTCATGGTGCCCTTCGTCTTGGGAACATCCACGCTGTTGCTTCCCTTCCCCGCGGCATTTTCCATGCGCAGGATTGCGCCAGTGGCATGGCTGCCAATACTCAGTTCACAATTAATCCCGCTATTTTCTCCCGTGGTCACCACCGACCGCTTCTCCGCACCCAGAATTGCCATCACATCCCCATCCAGTGGCGGTTTATTGGTGAGTGTGACGAGCGCTTGCGACGTAAAATCTGCGGTAAAACTTACATCGTCTTTTGTGAATAGCACATTCCAAACTTTCTTGTCCGTTCCCTTCCCTGCTGTAATCAAAGCATTGTTCTGGTTGATGGTGCCCCCTCCCGTGCTTTTTGTGCCGTAGGTACTCGTGTTGACTTTGTCTCCAGTAAACCTCTCGACAAAGCTACTCAACCCCTCCACGCGCTCTCTTCCGCGCGAAGTCCAGTACTGGTATGTACTAACAATTACAACCAGCCCGATCAAGCCAACACTACCCACTACCAGATACCAACGCTGAGTCATATGCCTAATCTTACTCCACTTGACCGAAAGTTCACCCAGGTGGTACACCAGTAGCATGATTTGGCGCATGTTACTACTGACGGGGACAATAGCGCTGCTGCCAGCTATCACCATGGCCCAAATTGCCGCTCCCGGCACCGGCACACAGCGGGCCCAAACCAATGAGACCGCTACCCACCAGGCAGCAACTGAAGCCCCTGCTCCCCAAGCAGCCAGCCAATCTCGGTCACAACTCCAACCGCAACAGCTCGACACACTCTCCCAAACCATCGAGCAAACTGACGTTATCCAAAACTTTGAGGAGCGCCTGCAAGCCCTAGAAAAACAAAGCCAAGAGCAGGCCGACATAACCACGACAGACATGCAGCTATCCCAGCCAAGCGAACTTCTGGAAAATCTCCCCCAGTGGCTGCACTGGGGGTGGCAGTGGGGACTCATCTGGGGGTTCCTGTGGTGGATTCCCTGGTTCGTCTTTTCCTGGCAATGGTGGAGACAGCGCTTTTGGGTATTTGCTTGGCCCTGGCCGTGGTGGTGGTGGATTCCGTGGATCTGGTTTATCCCCTGGCTGATTTGGGGCTGGTGGTGGGGGTTCTGCTGGTGGTTTTGGTGGTGCTGGCTGTGGTGGTGGATTCCGTGGATATTCTGGCTGTTCTGGTGGCTCATCGTCATAAAACACGTCCTCCAATGGCTGCGCCGGAAAGGCCCTTTGACCACGCCGTAAGGCACAAGCCACTTGACACCTTTTCTCAAAAAGGCGTATAGAATAGGTATACTCACACTATGAGCAAACCTGCCCTGACCATCGCCAGTATCATCGCTGCTTTTACTCTTATCGCTGTCGCACACGTCGCCAGTGCCGCCCACGGCAGACCTTCTGACATTCCTGCAGAGAGTGGCGACTATCCCGATCCCGAACATCCTGGAATACACGTGCGTGTTTTCGCACACCCAGAACGGCCAACCAGAGACGAATCTTCCGCGCTTGTCTGCAACCTCGCTGACCCCGACTCTGCCGCCTTGGTAGGTGCCGCCGGCTGGGAGCTTCCCGCCAACTGGACATACAATTTGAACCCCAGCAGCGTGCCGTCTTCCGTGGGTGGCAGCAACTTACCTACTATTGTGGGAAACGGATTCGCTGACTGGACCGCCGCCGCCAACAGTAAAGTTACATTCACCCAAGGACCAAACACATCTGTCACCCGCCAAGCCTACGACGGGAAAAACGTCATCGCTTGGGGCCGCACCTCTGGCTCCGCGCTTGGTGTCACCTACGTGCGCTACTACACGTCCACCGGCCAAGTAGTTGACGTTGACACCATTATGAACAAAAAATTCTCCTGGAGGTGGTCCACTCAAGCCCAGTGTGCCGAATCCACTGCCTACGATGCGGAAAATATTATGAACCACGAATTGGGCCACTGGCTGGGCCTGGATGATATGTACACCGCCGACTACGTGGACAACACTATGTATGGCTACGGTTCCAAAGGCGAAGTAAAGAAAAATACGCTCACCACTGGCGACATTTCCGGCACCGCCGCCATCTACAACTAATTCCTAAAGTGGCACTTCCCACGTCCAGGGTCGCGGCCAGACGCGAACTACATGCGAGGCATCCTCTCGCCACGCGTGAATCTCTGTCCGCCACGACGGCCCTTCAAAAAACAACGGATCTGCATTGAAATATTCACACACACCTACAACTGCAAGCCAGATAAGTACAAAAACTCCTACCCCACGCGTCCATTTTTTCTTAAATGGCACATGAAACATCCAGGCCACCAACGCTAACCCCAGCAAGGCATTCGGCGCAAAGAAGTACCGGTTACCAACCAAGTGCGACACTAATTTCGCTGGTGCATCGAGCGAAAGAATGAGCGAAAAAAATATCAATGCGAGCGCGGATGTTATGAGCCAGCGAGCTTCTGCTACCTTCGCACAACACATCGCCACTACCCCACTCACGGCCGCCACACTCACGCCAATGTACATCGGCCAAGATAGCGGGATGAGATCGGCAGCACCTCCGCTTCCCAAGAAAGGCAACAGCATACTCTTCACCATAATCACGAGCCACCACATACCGGGCATAAACTTCACCACATGGTTGCCCAATCCATAGTGCGCCGAAATAAGAAGCTGCACTATCACCACACCAGCCAGTATTGCCGCCTGAAGAGCGCGCTCGCGGGAGCGATCCTTCCAAGCTCGAAAAATAAACAATGGCGCCAGTAGAATCGAAGCCGCGCCGCCCAGGCCGGCGAGAATAATAACAGCGCGATGCAGCCACTTCAGGCGTAGAGATTCCACCGCTGGCAGCGCCAAAATAATTCCGGTAGCGAGACTCAAGTGAAACTGGCTTGTAATACTATTCAGCCACACTTCCTGATTTGGCACTGTGAGCACAATCACCGCCGCAGCTGCGACTTTACTCCAAATATTCTGCCAAGCCCCTGTGCTCCATACCACGAGCACAATTGGCAGCAGCATGATGAGATAGGAAACGACGAGTGGCACAACCGGAGCATATTCGAGTGGCACAAATCTCGCTTCCAGAATACCAACTCCATTCGCGAGCAAATTAACGTAGCCGCTATCGGGAAGCCAAATTGCTTGATACCACGGCCAGGTGAGCCCCCGCTCCAAGTACACCGTCACTTCCTCCGCCCACAGCCGCGGGTCAAAAAAAAGTTGGGGCGCTCGCCCAAAAATCGCCAGCCCGGCCGCAAAAACAATCACTAGTTTTCCATAATTCACACCGAAAGTATACAATAAGAAGCATCACGGTATGCGACGTCTTCCTTTACTGATTGGTCCAGCTATTATCCTCGCCATCCTTGCGGCCGCAATCTGGTACGCTGTCTTAAGAAGCCCTACCCCGTTTCAGACAAGTTCCGCTCCTGCGAGCGGAACTGCCAGTCCCTCTGAAACGGGGCTCGCCCCAGCGCCAACACCCCTGCCAACCCTCGAAGGGGAACTCATCACTGACAAATCAAATCTTTATAGCATCACTCTTCCCACGGGCTGGAAAGTTACAGCCAGTGAAGGCAAGAAAGGCGTGAGACTATCTTACATCAGTGCCCAAAGCCCTGATTTTTCTGTTCGCGCTGACGAAAACACCGATGGCCCCTTTGTTCCCCAGTACTACGAACGCGGCGCGTCATTCGGCTTGCACGCCGGCCCCGGTGACCCCAATGAAGTGATGAGCCGTCCCGGCATCGCCAGCCGACCGATTATTATTGATAGCATTCCCGGTTCATTCCGAGCCCAGAACGACCCCAGCACCATGCTCGGCCAGCAGGTCGATGCCATGATCCACCATGAAGGCGTTACCTACACCTTCTCTTTTGTGTACAACCCTGACACATACCCCCAAGGCCGCGAAGTCTTCCAGCAAATTCTAGACTCTTTCCATCTGCTCTAACGCCAGCGCCTACAATCAATCTTCCGCTAGAGTCCCGTATTTTTTCATCTGCGCCACGATCTCTGGGTGCTTCGCGCGGAAAGTATCACTCAACGCACACGGCCCAAGACAGCCAGGCACCCAGTAAGGAATGTCTCCATCTTTCTTCCCCCATATCATCCCTTCATAGACGCCCCCCACGAAGAACGTTTCAATGTCGTATTCCTCCCCGCTGTGAGCCGGTGTCTTCACTGAGATAGTCACAATCTTGACCTCGTTCTCGTTGTGGTAATCAATCATTGGCTGAATCACCCGCTCCTCCAGCAAGGTTTTATCCCGCGCCGACAGCAACCCGGCCTGCTGAAATACCACTACCGGCAGCGAATCAGGCAGCTCTGTCTTGCTCATACCCGTGTTTGACCCCTGATAATATTGAGCCGCAAACCACCCGGCAGTTGCTCCAACCAGCAGTGCTACCACCGCCACCCCGACCATTCCCAGCTTCATAACTCCAGTATACACTATCAGCAGGTAGGTATGAGTCAGCGCTCCTTCCTTCTTCTTAGCACGGTGGCAATCGGGGGAATGCTAGCGCTCTTTACGTACCATCCAGCAAGCGCCGCTGAAAAATTCACGCTCGCACCCGACCGCGACACCACCGTCTTTCCCCACCATCCGCAGGAAAATTTTGGATCGGAACCGTATCTCTTTCTGGTCTACTATAGTGATCCACCCAGCAGTGAAATTCCTTCGAAAATTTTGATCCATTTTGACGTGAGCTCCATTCATCTGAATCCCGGCGACCGTGTCGATTCTGCGCAATTGAAATTAACCCAAGTCGTGCAACGCGGCTGGGGCTCTACCCCAATCCGTGCTCACCGCCTGGAAGATATGTTCAATGGCGAAAACCAAGTCGTCTGGGACCACCCCACCGCTCCATTTTTTGACGCCGAGTCGTTCAATACCTGGTCAGAACAATCACCGCGGGTCATCGTGGATGGCCTGCGTTTCTTCCGGCAAACAGTCACACTGGATGTGAGGAGCATTGTGCGCAAGTGGCTAGAAGATGGCCAGCCCAACAACGGCATGTTCATTACCGCCGATGTTCCCAACCCCTGCTATTGTGCATTCGGTGTAGCTTTCTTTAGCAAAGAATCCCGCGCAAACGGCAGCGCCGATCTTCAAGACTTAACCCCACGTGAGCTAGGGTCCTCCCCGACGCTGATTATTGGTATAACCCGCGCAGGCGCAAGATGAAAACTCTCGCCATCATATTCAGCCTCCTGTCCGCTATCCTCACAGCGCTGCCCGCTTCGGCCGCCACCATGCAGATTAACGCCACCCAGGACGCCATGGGCGACAAGTTTGAACCAGACCGCTACCCGTTCAACACCTACTACCTCTGGTTAGAAGGCAGCCACTTCTTCACCCAATCACGATTCGGCGTAAAATTCGATGAATTGAGCGACGCTCCCCCCGTCGCGCAAATCAGCCGCGTCCTGTTCCAGGTGTATCATTTCGGCGGATTTGGGCATGGTCGCATTCGCGTCCGCGTCACTCCAGCTGAAGATGATTGGACAGTGGAGAATTTTCCCGTCCGCGGGCCCGGCATTAATCTAAACTCCCCGTACGTGGAGGCGGTCATGGAACAAGGCGCCCAGACGTGGGTCTCATTCGATGTCACCGAGGTAGTCAAAGATTGGCTCCGTCACCCGGAAAGTAACCGCGGTTTCTCAGTCTCCGCCCAGCCGGCCGACCTCGGCAATCCGGATGTGGACCCAACTAGTTGGGAAGAAAATGATTACGCCATTGCCTTCGAGAGTACGGATTCGCAGCGCCCGGAAGCCTCTGAACAATTCGGTCTTGATATGCCACCGGGCCACTCCCCACGACTAAAAATTGAGTATCAACCAACCGCTAAAATTCAAACATCGAAAAAGCAAGTGAAGGGAATTACCGACAAACCGTCGTGGTTCGAATCATTCGCTGATTTCTTTTCCTCACTCCTTCCTAACCTATGACACCAGAAAATATCACTCCGACTATTCCCTCGTCTGCACCAGAAAAGAAACTTCTTACCGAAAAGCACCTCGAGCGTATCCTTGTCATTATAATTATTGGTTTGGCTTTAATTACTCTGGCCGGCGGCATCGTGTGGCTCTTCACAGCCCAAACTTCACTCACCACCCCACTCACTCGCAATAATTTCGGCATCTTTGGTAAGCTCCCCGTAGCTGACGAAGTAGAAAATCTCACTAAAGAAGCTGACGAGCAAGGTACGGAAACATTATCTTCAGCCTCTTCATCTCAATCAATCTCGGAACCATCTCCGGCGGCAACTGGCGCTGCGTCTGCTAGCACACCTTCTCCCACCTACGCACGCCCCCAACCACGCTTCGGGACAGGTAGCACTACCGCCACACCTACGCCAGAAGAAGCAGCCACTCCCACCTCAACACCCGCCCCAACTCCGGAACTTCTTAGCTCCAGTAGCCAATCCACAGTCGCCGCTGGCGGCTCCGCTTCTGCGCGCGCCGAATGCCCCGCCGGGTCAACGATTGTCGGCGGAGGCTTTACCGCCACCTACGACACCGAAATTTGGCGCAGCTACCGATCTGGACAAGGGTGGTATGTTGAGGCTCACAATTCAGCGCTCGCCCCCGCGGGCCTATCTGCCCGAGCCCAATGCGTCTCGGGGCTGCCCGGGTCGGTATCAGTCCGAGCGGACAGCACCACCGTCGCCTCCGGCGCCATCGGTGAGGTAACTAAAGACTGCCCCGACGGACACACGGCGCTAAGCGGCGGTTTTTACGCCGACAACCTGCAAGTCATTTTCTCAAACCGAGTCGGCAACGGCTGGCAGATAAAGGCCAAAAACCCCACGCGATCATCACATCCTCTCTCCGTCTTCGTAAATTGTTACTCCGGTGGACCCATCACTCTCACTCAAATCCAGAAGAACAAAAACATTCCCTCGAATGTACGAGACGGCAGCGACGTGGCTTGTACCGAGGGCTTGCTCGTCATGGGAGGGTATTCCTTCGGCAGCCCAATCGACAATTCGTACTACACCACCGCCAACGGATTCTGGAAGTTCAGCACCCGCAACCTCACTTCGGGCACCATGCAGCTCAAAGTCTACGGCCAGTGCGCTACGTTCTAAGCTCACTGACACACCTCTTTACACTTCGTAGGTGTAAGGAGATTGAAAAAGCTTGCAGTCCCCAATTCCGCTCCTGGAGCGGAATCAGCACCACGGATTAAGGAGCAACTATGGTGATCGTGGGGCTTGATCCTTGAGGAGCAGGATAATCTATCTCTTCAATATAGCCAGTCGAACCAGTGGTTAATCCTAAGTTAAATTGCAGACCCACTTGGGCTGTCGACTTTAGTGACATTTTAAGAAGAAGTGTTTTTTCGGTTCCCGGTGGGAGAACAACATATGTTGGAAAAATATCCCAACAACCAGAGTTTGCCCATGATGGACCAAGAACTCCAATTCCGACTGCCTGACCGCTCTCAACCTCATATACTTTAACGTTTGCGAAGGTATTGTAACAATCAATCGAAAGCGTCGGTGGGCCTGTTTGAACCATCAGACTACTAAGTATTACGTCAGCATCATTTTGGGCACCGGCTCTCACTCTTACCTTTGCTACATCAACATCCGTAGCTCCAGCCGGAACATTCAGACTGGTGGGGTTATCGAGAGCATAGGCTGAAGAGAAAATGAGTGGTTTAATCTCGGGAATAAAAACTTCTATCAGCTTAACATTACTTGCCACCCCGGCGGCATTAACTATTTGGATTGGAATTTGGCACTTTTTACCAGTTGTTTCTGTAAGACAATTTTCCGGCACCTCTTTAGAGCTTAAACTAAGCTCAAACGTAAGCGTCTTCCCATCTGGCGAAAAAACTGGACGGCCATGCAGTCTCCCTCTCAACTGGTACCAATTGCCTGGATAGGAAGTTAAGACATCTCTTCTTGGTTCTGCTACAACAGAGCCCTTCCCCTTAAAGACTTCATATTCCTCCTCGGTGGTAAATCCAGAACCCGTAACGGTAAACTCTTTCCCAACTACGATGGGAGATGGTGAGACTGATTCAATCTTTGGTGACCTCCCGCTTGTTTGAAAAAAAGAGCCTTTCTGAACTAGTACAGCTCCCACCAATGCCGCTCCCGCCAGCAAGGTTATGGGCGCCAGTTTTTTGAATCGCTTCTTCCTCCCTCCTTTATGAACCATCGTGAAAAATTATACCCTTTTGAAAACCAGGAGTTACACGCCAGCTGTGGATAACTATTGCTTCGCCATGTCAGAAACCCTATTTAGACCATAGACAACTGCTTTCTCGAGTAGTTCTGGAGAAAAACTGCAGTTCGCCGACACTGTGCTACTGACAAAGCTACTCCACAAGCTGCTCCAAGCCGAGTCTCCCAGCGCTGCCAGAGCCTGGTCTACGTTTTCCCGGTCAGCCGCGCTGTAGCAGCTGGGAGGCTGCTTGGCAAACGTGGCCATCATCATACTAATGATGTTCGTTATAGATGGTATCCGCGCCAGTTCCTGACGAAGCGCCAGCAATGCACTCTCAGCCGCCGCCAACTTCTGCTTAGCCTCTGCCTGCTGCGCTTCACTGTCCCGCAACGTAAGACGGGAAATCTCCAGCTCCTTAGCCAGATCCGTGCTCTGGTAGAAAACAAGGTCCTTTTCCAGCTGAACATTCCTGGCCTGGAGCCGAGAACGGCTCATGGCCAAAAGAGCAACCATGAGTACCAATGCCCCCACCACCGCGCTAACCACCAACCAGAGAACTATCGCTCTGACACTCATTGGCGCAGACGCCGGCCGAGGTGCTACTTCCATCACATGCAGTATACTACACCCATGCGGGTCGCGCTGACTATTCTTGTTATCCTCATTGTTCTCGGCGGTATTGCGGTGGGCTACCTCGTTGGAGTTACCCAAAAACCCATTCCACTGCCGGGGAAACTTCCCGATGTCGAACTATCGTCGCTGCTCGGAAAAGAAAACCAGCTGCAAGGCCTGTGGAAAGTCGAACAAATCTTGGCAGAAGATGATAGTGGTAACCCAAAAACTATCGTACAATCCGCCCCAGGTGCCACAGAAAGTTACTTTCTCTTTGAAAAGGATCACGTCTGCACCGAGGGCATACTTGACATCCACCGCCAGCCGCAACCCTGCCGCTTCTACACCACCTACTCTGTCAAAGGTAACACTATCCTGATTGACCAGCCCAGCAAGCCAGCCGCTGAAGGAACATGGGCGATCACCAACAATACACTGGAGATTACCGTCACCGAAAACCACAAGACAGGCAAGTTCGTCCTACGACGACTCCCGTACGAAGAGTAGTACAGACAAAGATTCCACACCCCGTGTGGAATCTGCAGCCCTATGGGTTGCCATGGAGTAGTGCGCCTACTGCACGATGATTTCCCCGTTGTCCTCGATGATTTTCTTGCCCGTCACCCGAGTATTCACCAACGTAATTCTGCCCGAATCTTGCGCTACCAAATCACCTTTCACCGTTGAATTTCTCAGCGTTATATCGACAGAATCTTTGGCCCTGATTAAGGAAGTGGTACTTTCTTCTATAATTATCTTTGAGTTGCCCCAGCTGAACTGGTTGTCGGCCAGAGTGGAATTCTTAACAATGAGGGTGTTGCCGTCGCCTACGATGGGGCTCCAAGGCCACGTTTGGACATTCACCAGCCGAAGCCAGGAATCCTCGACTATCCACGTTTGGTCGTCGTAGTGTTTATCCCCAAGGTCCAAAAACTCAGCTGTCACATCCCGCCAAGGGTACTTGATCGCGTACGTGACGACGAGTGGCTTGGCGTTTCTAATCGTTATCTTGTTGCCTGGCCCTGTCGTGATGCCCCAGGCTAGGGCTTGAGAGTTTTGGATTGATAATCTGAAACTCACGTTGTTTTCGCCGGAGTTCGGAAAGGTAAAATTCGTGATGCGCTTCGGCAGCTCCTCGTCTACGGTGGCGCCGATCGGGTACACCATTTCGATAAATGTGCTTGGCGAGTCGGATACTGCCAAGCTAACGTTATCGGCTATGGTGCCGTGGAACGCAGATGAGCGGACGACGGCCCGCGCATTGCTTTGGAAACTATGCCAAACATTGGAATCTATCGATTCGACGTTTTCCAAGGCCAGCGAAGCGGAGTCCGTAAAGTTCCAGTTAAGCCACGGACTAACCCTTACTTCGCTATCCTTGACGACCACCCGAGCATTCTCTCGAGCCCAAAGGGTGAACTGAGAAGAGTACTCTTGGAGATGCTCGAAATACGAATCTTGGATGACGAGTGTTGCATTGCCAGACAGCGTAATGTCGTTTTTCTGAGTGAACCTTGTATCGACAATCTCCATGCGCTCGTCACCGGTAAGAACGATGGGGGTATCGCGCTGAATTTCCTTCGCGTACAGCTTCGGCGACTCGACATTCGGGCCCATGCGCAGTACGTAGACTCCCATAACGCTCACGAAGACCAGAAACGCCGCAATAACGACACCTACGAGAATAGAAAAGCCACTCCGATTGAGCACAACTGCATTGTACTACAGGCTCGGTACAAAAATGAGACCGATTCCACACGGGGTGTGGAATCTGCAGCCGTATGGGTTACTATCTATCTCGGACTTGATTGCGGAGCAGGTTGCGCAAGTGCGTGTCGAGCTGCCGGACGTCATTCTCAACATTGCAGCCAACCGCTTGGCAAAAGCGGATGGCGTCTACCGCGTCAAGCAACGTTTGTTCAGTCACGGATGCGATGACTCGATTGATAGCCTGGTCAACCATTTGGTCAGACCGGGTGCGAATTTGCTCCCAAAGACGTATCATTTCAGAACTTGGCACACACGCATTCACAAAGCAACGCTCGAGAGCGTCAAGCACATCTTCCGTATGTTGGCGGGAGGGGTCGCGCGCATAGTCATCCAGCGCTCTATCAAGATTCTCGCGGGCGCGCTCCGGCGCTTCTGCCATGCGTTCCAAGGCATCCTTGATACGATCAATTTCCCGCCGCCCGGGAGGCGGGCCGCCCCGCAGTGCGCCCACCACTCCCAAGGGCTGGCGGCCTAGGCCGGTTTGCACCACTTGGAAGGGATCGAGACTGTCCGGATCCGCATCGGGGTTGCCAGGCAGGTACACACGGCTGTAAATACCCTTCACTTCCCCTGTGCCAGCCTCCCCAAGTTTTTTCCGCAACTCTTCTTGCTGCGTCTTTAACTGGGGCGGAAACGGCATGCCAAGCTTCTCAAAAGTTTTCTCCTGCTCATCTAAGGTTTGTAACAATTGTCGATTACTGTCCTCCGTAAACTTTTCTAACGTGGCCGGGTCAGACCAATCGGGCGGGGCGGTGGGAAGGGGTTGGGTAAGGTCAGGAATTGAGAGCGGTACAAAGTACGCGCAGGACGTGTCAATAGACAGCGGCGCATCCGTAGCATTCGTCAACGTAACATCCAGAGCCGTCAGAGCCCCGGTCGCCTTCGCGCTCACATGCAAGCTTCCCTCCCGCTGGGCGGAAACCATGCCGGTGGCGCCAGCGGCCGCTTCCACGGGAGGAGTCGACAGATCCATATGCTCCTGCTCCAGTTTCCAAATAGCATTTTGGGCAGACGCCAGGCTGCCGCCGCCTTGCGCCGACCGTAACAAATCACACAACGAACGCCGCTTGGTCTCATCCACCGTGCCACCCAAAATGTAGCGCGTGCCGGCTTCGGGGGGTGGGGCAAAGCGATCAATGCACAATGTCCGCAGCCGAAGGCGCCGCTGCTCTCGCGGTGCAAGTTCAATGACGCTTTCCGCCGGCTCCCCCGTGGCGAAGAATTGCGCAAAATCGGCAGCCGCAACGTTCTCTCGCTCGGCTTGCAGATCAACTACGGCAGATGCTACCGCTTCACGAGCTTTCGGAAACCGGTTCAGCTGCCCTTCGTAGCACCGCACAAGTTCGAGCGAAAGATCCAGCCGCTTCAAGGCATCTGCTTTGGCGTTCGCCGCCAGTGTGCTGGGCGGTGTGGCTTGAGCGTCTTCATAGGCCGTCGATCGCTGCGAGAGAATCGCCACCAGCCAGGGCAGCTGCTCTAAACCTCGCACAAACGCTTCTCCATCGGTCGCGGTCAACGCCACCTGTTGTTCTAATTCACTCAGCGCCTGCTGCTTTGGCCCCCTGCATGTCTCTTCAACCCGAGCTATATCTTCATCTGACAATTCGCCCGGCCAAAAACGAGTTGCCAAGACAATAATAAGAGCAAGCACCAGAATACCGCCGGCACCAATCAGAATTTTAGATCGATGTTGAGTGAAAAGTGTGTGAAGCCAAGATGTTTCCCCAGGTTCAGGTGTGTCCATAGGCTAGTCAAAAAGTTGATCGCAAAAAGCCTGGTTGATACACGCCAGGCACGTTTGGTAGTTTTGCGTGTACTGGTTGCCGTGGCGGGTGGGGGGGGGGGGCGGGGTCGGGGTGGGGGTAGCTGTCACGGCTGGCGATGATGACTGCGGTTTCTGGGTTGCTTTGGGTTTCGATGTCGGGGTAGGTGTTGCGGTCTTGGGCAAAGGAGTAGCCGCTGGCGCGCGACCCCGAAAGATCTGGTCGCAGTATGCTTGATTAATACAATCCAAACACGTCTGGTAGTCGTTAGCGTAGTTGTTGCAGTAGACATCGGGAATCGGGGTCGCGGTCGGCTTTTCTTCCTCTATCTCCTCCCCCGGTGCCCCAAACACGGAGGAACAATAATTCTCATTCCCGATACACCCCACGCACTCCTCATAGGTCGTGCCATACTGCCCCCCATAACACGGGTCATTTTCTTTTTCCAATCTCACGCGCAGGCCTGCCAACCCTGCGCCCAGGATGGCAATAACCGAAATAACCCAAAAACCCTTTTCTGCAACCGTAAGATGCATTCGTAATCTTTATACCACAGGCAACTGCGCTGCGGCTATATTCCGCTGCTTAATCTCACGAAAATCTTCGGGCGGCGAAGGTGTATCAGTCAAAACGTAACTGACGAACTCTTCACGCGAAAGCGCAAGCGCCTTGTTCCTGCGTTTCTCACGCCCAATTGTCGAAATCATCTTGCCTGATATTCCCTTGCCACAGGCCGACCCGCCGAAATGCCCCGGGTAGACTTCCGTCCAATCGGGTAACAAAAGCAGCCTTTGAATTGAATCATACAATCGCTCTGCAGCGCGGCGCATCTCTTCCTCGCCCGTATCTTCGAGAGCCAAATCCACCCGCCCCACATCGCTCACAAATAATGTATCGCCCGTCAAGACATACCAATCATCAATATACAAACATAATGAGTCATCAGTGTGCCCCGGCGTGGCTATTACCTTCACCACCCGGTTACCCACTTGGAACACTTCCCCATCCTTGAGTTGAGCTACCGGCACTCCTACCTCCCGCGCTAATGCCGAGGCACCCGAAAGGTGATCCGCGTGTGTGTGCGTATCAATCACGTGCGTGATCTGCATCCCCTCGCGCCTGGCTTCTCTTAGGTACGGCTCTATTTCCATCTGCGGGTCAACCACCATCGCCGCACGGCAGGCTTGGCAGCCAATCAAGTATGAAAGACAGCTCTTTTCTTCATGAACAAACTGACGGAAGTACATCCCTCCAGTATACGCCAGCGGAAAACCTTCAAAAATCATCGCCCGGCGGTACCCTATACCCAAAATGCGCCTTTTAAGGAGAAGAGCAATTTTTGCACAGCGAGAAGTAAACCTAGTCAAGCAGAAGTGATATAATTCTACCCATGAAAGTGGCCTGGGTTGTGGTTGCGATCCTGATCGCTGCGGCTGCCATTGGCATCTGGGCATGGGTGGCGTACGCACCATGGGGAAGCTCCCTCTCCCCTTCACCCACTCCGCTTACGGAAAACCCCTTCGACAACCCTGACGTGGCTAACCCCTTCTCGGAAAGCGCCACCTATCAAAACCCGTTTCAGGACGCAAGCACCAATGATCAACCGTACCAAAATCCTTTTTCTAACCTGTAGCTTGCTCGCCTTGGGCGCCGCAGCGAAGGCAGCAACTACATTTCCTATCGTTGAACTGGGAAGCTGCCGCGATGCCAAAGAATGCCGCCTCTTCTGCGAAATTCCCGCGAACAAAGCTGCCTGCTGGTCGTACGAGAAATACATTTTGCATGGACAAGTAAGAGCTTCCCAAAGCGATCAAGAACTGGCCCAAAAGCACGGCATCACATTCCCCATCGCCGAGCTGGGCAACTGCGGCTCGGTTGACGAATGTCGCGCCTACTGTGAGCTACCTGCTAACCATCAGGCCTGTCTGGCATTTGCACAGCAGCGCGGCCTCGGCGAAGCTGGGCAGCAGTCCAACATGCTTGAACGCGCCAAAGCGGAACTCGGCTGCAGCTCCATGCAGGAGTGCCAAGCCTTCTGTGAAAATCCCGCGAACCAATCACGGTGTATGGAATTTGCGGAAGTGCATGCTCCGGCTGAATACCACCAGCGCAAGGACGAAATGCTTGAGCGCGCCCGCGAGGCACTCGGCTGCGATTCCTTTGAGAGCTGCCAAAATTTCTGTAACAGCCCCCAAAACATTGATCGCTGTATGCAGTTCGCCGAAAAGCATGCGCCAGAAGAATTCAAGCAGCGCCGCGAGGAGTTTGCGCAAAAACTAGGCGACAAACTTCCCTGCAATTCCTTCACCACCTGCCGCGCCTACTGCGAAGCCAATCCTGCGCAGTGTCAGCAATACAGTGATAACTCCGGCGCCTACCACCTTAATATTCACCAGGAGGAATCATACACCTGCAACAGCGAGGAGGAATGTAAGCGCTACTGTCAAGACAATCCCGACCGCTGCCCTGGTTTTCAGCAATCAGACGACTACCGACGTTTCCAAGAAGAGAGCGAGCACTACCAGCAATACCAATCCTCACCGCCACCTGATTCGTCCCAATATCAATACCCCAGCGACTCCACACAGTACCAAAACTATCAGCCTTACGACTCGCAACCCCCTGCACCTGAGAGCTATCAATATCAATCCCCGCAGCCATAGGCCCCTACCCCCAGGCGAGCAGACATATTGGGTCAACCGCGTGGAGCGCGAAGAAAAGGAATCCCCACCCGCGCTTCTCGGCGCCATCCAGTGGCAACAGCTGTACGCTCGCTAATCATCGAGCTTCCGCCTCCTGCCAGGCCTCGCGATAAGCGCAGTATTCACACTCTCCGCCCCAGATTCCGGTGCCGAGAATTCCACCTCGTAGGTGGAATTGCATTATCTTGAGCGACCTCGTCCCAGAGGAGGCAGATCGGGTGGTGCATGATTTTCGTCAAATGGCGGTATATCGTTCAACCCTTTGCATGTTTGCTGAATTGTCTCTATCGCTTCCGCTATGAGGCGCAAACGGTCAGCCTCCGCTGTAAATCCCTTGGCTTCCAGACGGTCGGCGGCGCGCCGCAATTGGTCAGGGCTTTGCGCTTTATCAGAGCTTGGATTCGGGTTGTGGGGGGTTGGGAGCACCACCAGCCCGCCGTTGGGCAGGGGAAACTCACACGCTTTCTCGTCCGGATCGCCCGGAAAAACAGGCAAAACAAGATTCATCCAACCGTCAGCGCTGGCCAAAGCAATTGGACCGGGACAAAAAACTGATGGCGTCAAACACAAAGACCACGGGACAGATTGAGCGTTAAAAACAAAAGAGTTGAACTCGGACTCCCAGATGATGGGCTGTTGTTCAACAATGGAATCCGAACCATGCTCAAGCGGATTGTCGCCCACAATCGTACCCGGCTCCGTGATTTCCTCACCTCCAACCTGTATAAATATAAAGCGCGGCTGGACAGGCAGTTGGGCGTCAAAGGTTCCGCCATTTTTATCTATCCGCTCAATTGTCATCTGCCCCGGCGGGGGTATGATCGGTGAAAGATCAATCTGAACGTTCCACTGCTCTTGGCTTCCGTCATTGTGATTGACGACAATCGGCTGGCAGCTTACGAGCTGCAATTCTATGATCTCAATCGGAATAGTATCAGAAGAAGGCGGCGGAGGCAGAATTATGTCCGACTTGCGCTCGATGATGGTGTCCGTGCCAAAGTCTTCTTGTCCCCCGCAGATGATTGTACCGTCAAACGGTTCTGAACCGGGCCCGAAGAAATCGGGCGGCAGCTGAAGGTCAAATCCGGCATCGCTGACGCGAAAATGATCTTGGCCGGCAGGAATGCGTAGAGCGCCGTCTGCCCCATTAGCGCTGGCGGTCGGCGCCGCCAACGCCATTACCAGAACAGCGAAAATGCTGGAAATGATCCTTTGCATGACATAAGATCTTATACAAGGACTCATCCGCTGTCAAGAGCCTGTCCCACTACACGAGATTCCGCTGTCTGCCAGGCTTCGCGATACATACAGTATTCGCATTCGGCGCCGGATTCCGGAGCTTTATTATTCATCAAGCACGCGTGTGCTTTCTTAACAGTACCTTCTACCCAATCATCACTACCCTCGTACGGCAAGATCTGCACGTCGAACTCAAGTTTCCCATCGAATGCTTCCCGGTCGGTGGTGCCGTTGCAGAACACGAAGTACGCCGTGTCGGAAACGGTAAAATCATTTTTCCTCAAGAGCCACTGGTACAACTCCACTTGCCGCTTATAGTTTTGCTTCCACTTATCATCCAAAGAAATTTCTTTATCAGTAGCCGTCGCCTTGTAATCCACCACGATTAACTTTCCTTCTTCATCCACCCAGATATCATCCAACCCTCCCGTGATGGTAAAATTCGTCCCCGGTACATCATAGGTAACCCCGCCGCGCAAGGCATCCCGCCACCTATTCATATCTTCATGGTCAAATGGCACTGCATGAATACCATATGTCTCCATCAAAGGGTGAGCTGCTTGCTTAGCGCGGTGAATATCGAATTCTTTCTTCATTAAAATATCCACCGCATTGTTCAGCGAAAACGCCGGCATGCTGGGCCGGGATACCCCCAGCCTGCGGTCAAAATAAAAGCAGCGCGGGCATTCCCGAAATAAATCCACTTTAGACCGGCTCAAGCGAAACGGCCGCTCCCCTTTCGGGTCAAAAAGATACTTTTTGCGCCAATTATCTGCCATGACGCCAGAGTATACAAACTCTGGCGTTTCGTCACCCCTTCCCTGATCGGCTTATCTTCGTGATGTCGTTGGCGTCTGGTGTGCCGTCGCCATCATCATCGGTATCCAGTTTGTCTACAATGCCGTCGTTATCTTGGTCCCACAGTTTGGCATCAGCTGTGTCCAAGATGCCATCGGCGTCATCGTCCGGGTCTTTCTTGTCCTTGATCCCGTCGTTGTCGTGGTCAGGCAGGTAATTGCCCCGCTCGATGTAATCAGGAATACCATCCTCATCATCATCTGGGTCTAACCGGTCCACGATGCCGTCGTTATCGTGGTCCTTTGGCTTACTTTCTTTAGCATCGCTGACACCGTCATCATCGTCATCATTGTCCTTATCATCGCGAATGCCATCGTTGTCAGCATCCAGCAGCATCGTGTCTTCCGTATCGGCAATGCCATCGTTGTCGTCATCCGGGTCACTGGCATCTTTGATGCCGTCGTTATCATGGTCCAGTTTGCCGCTGCTGCTCTCTTTCTTGTCTACGATTCCGTCGTTATCATCATCTGGGTCGGTAGCATCACTCTTGCCGTCATTATCATGATCCGGCCCACTGTTGCCGTCACCATTACCCAAATCCCCATTACTGCCGCTTTCAGCTCCCACAAAGTTCACGCTGAGTGCCAGCGTCACCACCATCACCGTGAAGAGCGAAAGAAAACTCACAATCCATGTTTTCTTCATACGAATCACCTCCTTATGAACTTCAAAATGCCAGTTACTTCCCCCACCTTCAAGAAAACTTTTCCACCTCTTGTGGAGGGTATTTAGAATCCTAATTTCTCTTGAACCAAAATCATGTGAATTCTTTCCGGGGCCACTTCCTTATTTACAGTCAACATTTTACTAATATTACTGCCCGTACCATACGCTTTCTGCGCCCGCGCATCTTCCAAGGGAAGAGTATATTCTTCAATGCGTTTAAAGCCTTCGTCTAAATCCTTGACCACTTTCTGCGCGCCCACTACCCAAATGACGTGAAAAGCACCGTACGCGTACGCCCCCAACTGACTGCCGGTGTTCGACGCTACCAGCACTTGCCCGGCTTCCGTCACTGCATGCACGCTGCCGATCGCCCACTCCGGAGCCGCGCCTAGCCGCTGTTTCACTACGGCATCTTTTTCCGGGTCGAGTTTTTTAAATTCATTGCGCACCGCCCGATATCGCCCGCTTTCCAACACTTCTTTGACTACTCCGATTGTTTCCAACGTCATGGACGTCATGTTCATCACTTCCGCCCCCTCCGGCAAAAGCTCAAACAATCTGGCCTTGGCGTCCAGCCCATTCTTTACAATCTCTGCCATTATCCCATTTTTCCTGAATGCGGCAACCGTTCGCGTCAACGTCTCCTCATCTGCTAATTTTCCAAACCGCTCATTGATTTTCAGGGCCATGCGTACGTTTCCCACAATCCCCTAGTGTATAAGTCTTCATCAAACTCGCTAGAGTTTATGAATCACGTCCTTGGCGCCTTCCACAGAATCCGCCAACGTCTTTTTCACTTCATGCACCGTTGTCTGCGATACTTCACCGGCCGCTTCCACCGCTCCCGTAACAGCATCCGTTGTGGCTCTCCCTACATCTCCCCCGACTTCCCGCACACCCTTAATTGCCCCGCTCACCGCTTTCACCGACGCATCTACCACGTCGCCTTCCACATCACTCACCCCTTGAATAGCACCGCGCACGGAATGCTTCACTGCGCTCCCTACATCTCCTCCCGATTCCGCCACGCCCTTTACCGCCGCGTGCACAATGTCATGAACTGCATCTCCTGCCGCTACCCCGATCTCCGCTACCGCATGGATCGCTCCCACCACAATATCCTTCACGCCGCCCATGCCCGCCTTCGCTACATCCCCCGTGCCGGTAAGGAATGCCACTACGTTCCCGCGCACCGCTTCGAAGAGCGTGTCGTACAGCTCATCCGCTCCTTTCACGGTCCCCACTAAAGCCACCTTCATCTTATTCCCGAGTTCCCCCAGAACGCTTTTCGCCATAATCAATAATGTTACGGATAATTACCTATAAGCATATCACATTCCCTCGCCTGCGGTAGCGTCCATCACTTCCGCGTGCTTATTATCGGTACAGTTGCACTCCATGAGGTCGTGCCCAGCTCGCGAACAGCCAGGGGTTTCGCACACCTTTGGGTGATCCGCCACTCCCCCGCATTCTGGACATACATAATGTGCCATACACCTCACCTCCTTGCCCTCCTACCATATCAACCTGCTACTATGTGGCAAGAGCTATGCGTCCTGCCCACTGGTACCTATTTCTATTCACATCTGGCGCCGCTTCCACCGCTTTGGAAATTGCCGGCCTGCGCTTCTTGGCCCCTCTTTTTGGGAGCTCCCTGCCTATATGGGGAGCAGCCATTGCCACCGTCATCGCCGGGCTAGCTTTGGGCTACGCGCACGGCGGCCGGCGTGCCCGTGAAGAAACAACTATACTCACCGTCGTATGCTATGCCTGCGCCGGCGCCATCTTTTTTCTGCTCATGCCTGCCGTATACCACTGGGCCAAGGTGCTGCCAGGATCAGTCGGCCTAACGCTTGCCTACGCCATACTCTTTGTACCTTCTGTTGTCTTCGGCGCTGTGAACCCCTTGGCTGTCCAGGTCGAGGCTGCCCGCCGGGGAGAGGCAGCAGGCTCCGTAGCCGGCAGGATTTCTTCGCTCACTACGATCGGAAGTCTCCTTGGCATTCTGCTGCCTTCATTTATCACCATCCCCTTCTTAGGCACCCGCGAAACGAGCTGGGTATTTGGCGGTGCTGTTCTGCTGTTGAGTTTACCTCTGCTCTTTGAACCGAAGGGTTCACCCCGAGCGAAGTCGAGGGGCCCGCTCATTTCCATTGTTCTCCTCGCTCTCGCTGCCGCGCTCACCTCCCTCATTCCCGCCCCCCCTGATCCTGATACTATCTTTGCTGCCGAAACGCCTTATCAACACGTAGCCGTCAAGCAGTATGGCTCCACCCGCGCTCTCACATTTGACGCCACCTTTGGCATCCAATCCGTCTACACGCGCGAAAGGTACACGGATGGTTACTGGGATTACGTGGCGGCCCTGCCCGCTTTCCTTCCGAAAGAAAATATCCGCGTTCTGGTGTTAGGCGCCGCGGCCTCAACCAGCGAGCACCAGCTCCAGAAGTTTTGGGCCGGCCAGAAGACATTCGAGTTTACCAGCGTCGAGCTCGACGGCGCCCTCTTCAAAATTGCTGACGCATACTTCGACCCGCCGGAGAGAACCACTGTTGCCGCCGACGCCCGCGCCTTTATCGCGAGTGATACCAATCAGTACGACATTATCATCGTGGACGCCTACGCCCGTGAGCTTACCATTCCCTTCCACCTGGTCACGCAAGAATTTTTTGAAACAGTAAAGCCGCGGCTAGCCGCGGGCGGCATCCTAGTGGTTAACGCAAACGCTACTTCCAGTGACAACATTTGGATCAGGAGCCTCAGCCGTACCATGCACAAAGTTTTCCCGCATGTTCGGATCATCTCTGTGCCGAAATCCTGCAATCATGAAATCTTAGCTTCCCATAACCCGCTGCCACCGGCCGAGAAGGCCGGGCCGGACATCAATGCGCTCACTCGCGTTCTTGAAGCTGGCGAATCCCCCCGCGGGACAGGTTTGCTGCTTACCGACAACCGCGCGCCTACCGATTGGCTGGGGATTTCCGCTCTCCTTTCTACCTCCGAAAATAATTGCGGCTAGGTGCTAGCCGTTTGTCTCCGGCGCTGGGCCTCATGCCTGCGCACCTGCGCTTCGCCCATACCAAAGTGGTGGGCAATCTCGTGCCACACCGTATCGCGGACAATGTCTCGCACGCGCCCAGGGTCCCCGCCGCTCGCCCACTCAATCGGCCGGCGGAAAATCGTAATCCTATCCGGCACTGCCCCTCCCACGCCGTAGTGCTGCCGCCTCGTTTGCGGGATCCCTTCATACAAACCTAACAATGTATGCCCGTGATGTAAGCGCATCTTCTCCGCCAGCTGGCGGACTTGTTCACGCGAGGGCGCCTCCTCCACCACAATCGCCACATTAGAGAGCTTTTTCAAAAATCGCTCCGGAATAGCCGCAATCCCCTCATCTACCAGTTGTTCAAACTCCTCGGGCGTCATCTTGACATTATACGTGGTTGTGGGCATACTTTATGTATTACGACGAAAAAGGTTCCGAACGGCTAACTACCTAAGGAGCCTTTTTCATTTCTATTTTCCGACGCGTGTCAGGCTCATCAAGCGCCGCAAAATGAGCTGCTCCAAGCTTTTTATAGAGTGATGATGCCCGTTTCCGATCTGGAAACAGTATTTTTTCAAGCTTTGATTCGGCTACGAGAAAATCAACCAGCTGCTTGTAATCGCCGTCCCCGGAAACCAATACAATTTTATCAAATGGTTCTTTGTAATACATCTTCTGCATAACGTTAAAAACGATGTCTGAGTCAACATTGCCTTTCTTTTTGCCAAGCATCAAGGATGTATGTTCGCGAAATGCAATAATAAATCCAGCCGCTTGTATACTTTCGTACAGCGACTGTCGTGATTCGTCTAAAAATCCAAGAAAATAAAATGCTTTTGACACGCTATACTTACGCGCGAGATACACACGGAATTTTGCCAAATCTACCTTCCATGGATCAACTTCTCGTTTTGCTGTGCCCATGTAGAGATTTTGACCGTCTACAAACGCATAGTTATTTTGCGGAGGTTTGTTCATGGGTTTATACGTTAAGTTTTAACATATCATGGACCTGGTCGGGAAACGGGACTTACCCCTTCATGGCTTCCTCATACTCAGGAAAATACTGGGAAATTTTCCTGAGGTTAAATGAAAGCAAAATAGATTCCCGCGGCTCGCGGTTCAAAAGAAACCGAAACGATTCCACCACTAATTTCTCTGGCGTCCCGTACCTCCCGGCAAATTTCTGCCAATAATCACTGTCCAGCTCCACCGTATGCACCTGTTCTCCGCTCTCATCCTTCAGCCGCACCGCAAATCGCCAGCCCGCCGGCAGATCCTCCGTTTTCACAATCTGAACATCTGTGGTCATCTTTTCTTCCTCTTCTTGAGATGCTTGAAAAACTCAATTTGCCTAAGCCGCTCCTTCGCCTCCCGCTTAGTTTTGTACGTCCCCATATTCCTCCCGCTCTCAGCCACCACCCTCCATCCACCTTTTATCTTGCGGATCATAAATTCATTTCAAATCAGAGCCTTGAAAAACCGAAATCTTGACCCACCGGCTTGACCGCACCATCCTTGACCGTAGCAACACCTAGGTCTAGGGAATTGATAAACTCGACATAACCCTTATCAGCAGGCTCACGTGATGGTACAAAGATCCTGTATTGATCTCGAAAGTCTATCCCTCTTTCTCGCTTAAACTTCCTTACATCGAAATAATCGTACTCGTATAATTGCACTATTCCCTTCCGAGCTTGAGATCTGAAATTCCTATTCTCCGTACTCTTAACTTCAAAAAGAAACGAGCGCTTTTCATCATGTGCAAACAAATCCACAAATTCATTCGAAAGAGTCTGATAACCCTTAGCCCTAAAGATATCGATCAACTGTTGTACTATCGAGTGATGCACTGATTCTGCGCGAGCTAGAATTTCATTGTCGCGCGCAACCAAGGAGTATGGCTTTGTAATAATTCTTCTGTTTACCTCATCGAGAAAACGGAGCGAGGCGGCATGCCGTAAAGTTTCTGTCGCATTTTTCACTTCGAAGAAATCAGAAGGCTTCTCTTCAATCGTGCCACGGGTTGAATGACCCGAGTAAAGGTAGAGGGGCCTCTTTTGAAAAAGGATTTGTTCGGCAACTTCCCGTGAGACAGAAGAGAAACTCCCCATCTGAGGAAATCCTCGAATTTCAGATATTGGCATTCTACCAGCAACCAGCTGGCTAATGAGCTTTGCCGTTTGTGCATCATTACCAGGAGTTGGCGACTCCCACGCCGCGGGACTGGGCAACTCACCGAACAAATAAATCTCGGTAAGAGGTATGAGCAATGGCCATTGGTTATTGTTGTTTTTTATTTCGTAGTGCCATAGGCTGTTAGTTTTTACTGAGAAATGAAATCCAACAACTCCAATACCTATGATGCCCGAAGCCGCGTCTGGAAATGCGGACGCTTGCGGACCGGTACTGTGAATAAAGAAAACATCTCCCGTTTGAATCTTCTTCCACCTCTCTCTATGACTCTCCTCGAGCCCCCAAGTCATATACTTAACAGCTGTCAACCAGTGCTCAGGTGGCCCCGTGAATCTGAAGAATTGCTTTGTGTCGAGAGCCGAGGTAAGGTCTGGACTCATAATTTGTCGTACTTGAGATGCTTACCCCTCGCCTTCGCAACGGGATATTTTTTCTCAGTCTTAGCTAACTTTTTCTTAGAGGCATCTAAAATATCAATACCAAAATCATGGCTCATAAGCAGAATCCAATAGAGAACGTCCGCGAGTTCCTCACCAATCTCTGCTTTGTGTCCTTCAACGTGCTCCACCATCTCTTTCTTGTCTTTCCACTGAAAATGTTCCAGTACCTCCACAGCCTCCAAGACCAAAGAAAGGGCCATGTCTTTTGGATTATGAAATTGCTTCCAATCTCTAGCATCCCGGAATGCAACAATTTTCTTAATAAGGTGATCTACGTCGCCCATAGCGCTTATACATTCACGCTATCCCGCCGGCGAACAAAAATCAAAGCTGTATAATGTGTCGACCAAATTCTCTTGAGAAACTATTGATAACCGTTAAGCTTCAAACAATATGTCACACTACTGCCCACGTTGCCACAGAAAAATATCTACACCACACCCTATAATGGGCGGATTTCTATTATTAGTATGCGCTTGTGGATCTACTGCCCAGGTCCTTTCTGGGCACAAAGTGGACGAAATTCATTCAGAGGACCGCATACCGACCTCAAACTGGGTGCAAACTATTCAGTCGACAGCTACTACAATAAGCAGCTCATCCACGACAATTACCTAAGAGCAGGTTACCCTGCTAGCACTGAAACTAACGCAATGCATCAAAATATACTCCACCCGAACCACTTGGGAGTACGAATCCGAAGTGAAGGAAATCAAACTTTGTAAATGAAGGGGCACCGCGAAATGTCTTCCAGTCTGTCCACGTTCCACCATTTATCCTATATCGAGCCGTTTTACCGCTCGAACGCCATTCAATTTCTAGAAGCGCCCATTCGTTGTCATTATAAGTCGCGAAGTCACTGTAGACGTCAGCTATTGGGTCATAATAAGCAACATGGCCATCCTTCTTGAGTGATACAGAGGCAAATATTGTTCCGTTCAATCCATCTGAAACGCGAAATCCGACATTCCCATCTGCAGAATAGAAACCCCAATTGTCTCTATTCTCAGTCCTGAAACATACGGCCTGCTTTCCGTCTGTACGAGATGTACCATACCTTCCAGCAACACTATCCCCGAAAGAGTCATTGTGCACGGCTTTTGCTCCCTCAAACGCCGTGCTGCCCTGCACTACAAAATGATCTCCATTGACATAGCTCACCCATCCATCTTGCCCAACAATAGAGCCATCAGAGTATCCGTTGAAATTGTCTACGACTACCGGTTGCAAATCATTGATGTATCCCGAACAGTTGGATGCAGGTGTAACTGTTGGAGTAGGAGTTGGCGATGGTGAGTTACCCAAACCAAAATCAAAACCACTAATAAATTGCCCACCAAAACAATCTGGCTCACTCGCTACCATAAAATAGCCAAACTTTGGGCCGCTACTGACCTCCGTGTTGGTCAGCTTTGGATCAAATTTCGCTGATGCATTTCCTTTCCTGTCCGTAGAGAAAGTGCCTAGCTCAATGCAGCGTGGAGCATTGTAACTGCCAAATGGATTACTGCCAGAATTCTCTATGGGCAGAAAACCTAAGCGGTACTCTTTGCTAGGCGCAGCACCTCTCAGTACTAAGGTGATCACTTTTTTCGTTGCGATGATCGTCCCACGCGAAAGAGAATCAGTACCAGTGGTCGCTGACCCACAGACGTCATTATCAGCCGCTGCCACATCTGCACAACGCACCAGATCTGTTTGATAAAACCGCCACTGGGTACCGGCAGCCCATGCTACCCCCGCAGCGAAGAGTAGAGCTCCTAATAAACCGACGACGCGCGCCTTCGTCCACATATAAATAATGAGAACATATGAGACTTAGACTGTCGAGCCTTAAGTACCACCTACCGCGCATCTCGTAGGTGGACATTCTTGCGCCGCAAGAGGAACCGCTCAAAAAATGACCAAACGTATTCCAGCAGACCGACCACAATTCCTTTATCGTAGCGCCGGCCAGATGTGTCTACCCGCGAAGCGCCAACGTATTGTATTTTCCCATATTTACGCAGCGCCAGGCTGAGCTGCGTATCTTCCTGCGAATTCAACATCAAGTTAAAGCCTCCTGCCTGCTGGTAAACGCTTTTGCGGATTCCACTATTAGAGCCAAGCAGCCAGAAGTTCCCGTACACAAGGCGCCACAGAAATGTAATAGACCACTGCACGGTATTGAAGATTGCATTTGCCGGCGTCGACCGATCAGAGATATAGCACGTACCGGTAACTCCAATGACGCGAGGGTCAGAAAAAGGCGCCGACATAATCGCTATCCAGTTAGGCGGCAGCACAGCATCCGCGTCTGTCGATAAAACAATCTCCCCGCGCGTGGCAGCAAACCCTGCCGCCCGGGCCGGCCCCCGCCCCTTCTTTGGTTCGTGTACCAACTTCACCGGTGCACGACCGACAAATGACTTCACTATTTCAGCCGTTCCATCCGTTGACGCGTTATCAACCACAATCACTTCAAACTCTTGCCGAGTCACTTGTTTCTCCAGCGACGCCAAGCACGCCCCAATATACTTTTCCTCGTTGTACGCCGGGATGACTATGGAAATCATCTATTTGCCTGGCTTGCCTCCGCGCCTCCTCTTTCGCTTCCGCAGTGTACCCTTCTGGCGATTCTTCTTCGGCCCGCCAAACTTCAAAAAGACATTTTCATTTTCTCCGCCACTCTGAGTCATTATGTTATGTATGCCAGAGAAACAGATAGGAATCAATCACTTCTCCGTTGCCACGACTTTAACTTGAGACACATCACTGAATCCGAACTTGCCGTGCTCGCGACCGATGCCAGATTGCTTGTAGCCGCCAAACGGGCTGGAGGGTTGCAAATATGTGACATTATTCACGCTCACCATTCCTGCTTCCAGCATCCCGGCCACCCGGGCCGCTCTATCTTTGTCCTTCGTGAAAATGTAAGACCCTAAACCGTACTTCGTATCATTCGCCAACTGAATTGCTTCTTCCTCAGTTTTGAATGAAACCACCGGCAACACCGGCCCAAACACTTCTTCCTGCCACACTCGCATGTTCGGGGTAACCGCCGTGAGGAGCGTAGGCAGGAAATAGGCTCCTTTTAAACCCTTGGGTGCTTTCCCGCCCGTTGCGACCCCCGCTCCCTTTCTTATAGCGTCCCTCACTTGCGCCGCGAGCAACCGAAGTTGCCGCTTCGCGACCAGCGGACCTACTTCTGTACTCTCATCTTGCGGGTCCCCAACCTTTCTGGCTTCCAAGTACTCCTTGAACCTATTCACCACTTCATCAAATCGGCTTTCGTGAACAATTAAGCGCTTTAAGGCATCGCACGCCTGCCCGCAGTTACCAAAACGGCTGAAATATAGGCCATCCACAGCTCCTTCGAGCTCCGCATCTTCAAAAATAATCCCGGGAGCCGAGCCACCAAGCTCAAGGCAGACATGGATCAATTTCTCCGCCGCAATCTTATATAATGGTTTCCCCACGGCTGTGCTACCTGTGAAGCTAATCGAGTTAATATTCTGGCGGGCCAAATAACTTCCCACCTTGCCATCGCCATACACTTCATTGAATACCCCATCGGGCAGAGGAGACTTTGCGGTAACTTCCTCTATTGCTTTCCCAAACAACGGGCACTCCTCCGAATGTTTGAATACCACTGTGTTGCCTGCCAGCAAGTTTTGCCCTACGCCCCAAATAAAATTCGAAAAGGGGAAGTTCCAAGGAACAATCACTCCAGCCACCCCGTATGGCTCGTGGTACACCGTGTGGATTGCTTTCTCATCTTCGTACGTAACTTCCGGCGCTAAGTACTTCTCCGCGTTATCGAGGTACCATTTGAAATAGTAGAGCCCTGAATCAACATCATTAACTCTGCTTTGCGAAATAGGCATTCCCATTTCCTTTGTGACCAGCTGTGCCAAAGCTTCCTTATTTTCCTCGAACATGCGGTGAACTTCTCTCAACAGCTCCACCCGCTTAGCCACTCCTAAAGCTTTCCATTCCTGCTTGGCGTTTTGCGCGGCCTCAACCTTCTCCTGAATCTCCTTCTCACTCGAAACCTCAACCTCGCCAATCACCTCGTAATTCCTAGCCGGGTTCGTAGAGACTAACTTCGCCATACCTCTAGGGTGCGGCACTTTCACCCCTTGCTCAAGTGAGAAGAAAATTGTGATAAAGTAAATCCATGCCCGAGGTTTTTAATCACAACCTCAATAAAAGCCTTTATATTTTCCTAACTCTCTTAGCAGTTTTGATCATTTTGCTATACCAACAAAACCAGATATTGATCCGTACACACAATGCTAATGTCTTTTACCAATCCCTAACTTGCGGCGATTTACCAACCGATACGGCGGCTTGCGAAGAAACACTCGGTAAGCTGATTATACCGCCAAATATCATTTTCCCTTGGACTGATCCACTATAGTGCTCAACTTCCTTCACAGCTTGACTCAGATAGTAGAAAAATGTAACTTAAAAAGTTATGACTATTAGGGGAGAAGTATTCCTAACAATTACCTTGAGCACATTAGTGCTGGGTCCTCCTGTGTATGCCCATCCTGGCAACACCGCCTCAGATGGCTGCCATTACTGTCGAACCAACTGTGACAAGTGGGGCGAGGCGTGGGACGAACGGCATTGTCACAGTGGCGGAGCACAGCTACCCCCAATCACAACTAAAAAATCGACACCACTCCCAACCAAAATGATCGCTTCGTCTCCTACACCATCTCCTAGCTCGAACACCGCACCTGTACTTAGTCCAACACCAGACTCAGAGGGCGAAGTCCTGGGCGTCACTAAAGAGTCTTCTCCAACACCCACTAATGAGCCAGCGAATGTTCCTGTAACAATCCCAGCTAACTCAGAAGATAGTGGCTTAGGCGTGATCATTATAACTCTCGCCGCCCTAGTCGCAGGTGGTGGAGCATACACAATCTACCGACGCAAAAAAGTAGTTTAGTGACACAAGCCTGGGAATGCAGGCAGACTTTAAAAGTTTCCAGAGCGAGCTTGAAAAGCAAATCGCCGCCGGCAACCTAGCCCAAACCGCCATTCTCGAAATCACATCTCTCCGCGATCAGCTCATTGCCGCCGGCTTATAGAGCCCCGGCTAAAAGATATACACACTTATTTTACTCCTATATTTTGAAATATAGGAGTAAAATAATAATTGAAGGTATTAAGGACATGGCAAGGTATAACTACCGAAAACTGGCACCAGAAAAGCGACGCGCATTTCTCGATCGCCTGGCAGAGATCATCGCCTCACTTAAAAAGAAAGAACAGGTGCGATTCTTTTTGAACCGCTTATTGACTGAAAGTGAAGTAGTCATGCTCATGCGCCGTTGGGAAGTGGCAGAAATGTTAGTGAGCGGTCTTACCTACGAGCAAATTCAGCGGAAATTGGGTGCAGGAACTTCCACCATAGGCGGGGTTGATCGTTGGCTCACTGATGCTGCCTACGAGTATCAATTAATTCGCGAAGGTCAAAAACGATTAGCAAAAGCTAGAAGCCGTAGAAAAAAGCGCGCAGCCCGGGCCCGACAGCGCAGTCTAGTTGATGACTTTCCGCCGGAATTACAACGGTCACTGCGAGGCGACAGCCGCATGCTTCTCTTCCGCCTACTCCTAGGCGATCTCTAAACTTTTACACTCCCATATTTCAAAATATGGGAGTGTTTGTAGCAACTTACTACAAATCCACACTGATAAGAGTCGGCTCTACGTTTTGCCATAATTCCCCGGCAAATTTGTACTTGCCCACTCGAGGAGCCACTGCTTTTGTGAATCGCTGACACCTCCTTCGAAGAGACGAGATTCGGCAATCGCTTCTTGCATCGGCCAACCTTGCACGGCGTAGCGATAGAGTGCTGTCATTGTGCCCGCCCGGCCGATGCCGCCGCGGCAGTGCACATGCACGGGTTGATTCTCTGATTTCGTCACAAATACTAAGAACGACTCTGCCTGCTGCGAAGTAGGCGGGCTGCCGTCACGCATGGGTAAATGCATATATTGCAAACCTAACTCTAGGAAGCCAGGCAGCTTTGCATCGTCCCCTATTTCCAAGCGCTCGCCATCTGTCCGCAAATTCACCACGCTTTTCCACCCCTGATTCTTCAACCACTCGAATTCACTTACTAAAGGTTGCCCCGAGCGAGAAAGCGCTCCTGGCACCGCTTGTGCAAACGACCAAAACCCATGAGCTGTCGGCGCCTCGGCCGGGATATTCTCCCGCGGCCCCACAAATGCTACCTCCGCATTGAGAGAAGGTGGGGACGCCGCCTCAACCTCTTCTGCGACGGGCAGTTGCGCGACCAGTGCCGGAACCTCAGTGGGAGCGGGAGCTGAAGGCGCTGGCGCTCCTTGTGACCACCACAAACTGGCAACCCCGGCGGCCGCCAAAAATGCACTCAGAAAAATCCAGCGCTTCATGATTCTTGGATAACTACTATATGTACCGCTCCCGGCACAGCCCCGCAAGTGAGTGGAAAATGCTAGATTCCCTGCAGTTCTTTATCGAGGTGTTGCAAATCCGAATCCACGCTGCTATCCAGGGCAGCACTACTTTCAGTTTCAGTGGCGAGGTCATCCATGCCTTGCTCCGGGCCTACCATTGTGTCACCCATTGAAGTCGACTCGTACTCAAGACGTGAGGTCGAATCATACGTAACCCCGCTCTTCTTCATTGCCCAGACAACACCCAACACGAGAACAATCACAACCAGTATTACCCAAATGAGATTCGATTGCTTCATGGCGTTACCGTTACCGTTGGAGAAGGAGAAATGGATGCGCGCACATCATCACGCACTGCTTTACTCAACGCATGAAAAGCGTCACGTACCTTTTTCAAATCATCGCGCAGGCCCTGTACCAGTTCCTTCACTTGCATCATAACATCCCGCGGCTTTTCACTATCAGGAATTTCTTCTAGTTTGGCTAACACGGCATCGATCTGTGCTTGCGCATCCGCCACGGCTGCCTTCACAGCGGCGAGTTCCGTCTCCACGGTAATATCATGGCCCGCGGCCTGCAGCGCCGCGATCCTGCGTTCTACATTTATAATATCACATCGCATAAAAACAGGGAAGATAGTTCGTTCCCTGTTTTTTAAATATTCGCTCCGCCAGTACGACTAAGGCTGCGGTGACACTTTCTTTTCCATTGCTCCTTCCGACGCTGGCTGCTGTCCCTGGTTCACGTTGAGATCAACCGCCGAAGGGAGGTTTACTTCTGCTCCGGCGTCTTCTTGGGTTCTCGCTCCTTCTTGAGTACCTGCTTCCTCAGGAGCCGCCGGCCCGGTCGTAGCTGGCGTTTCCCCCCGTCCAAAGATGATGAAGAGACCTATGATGATCAGAATGACCACAATAACCCCTACCACCATACCGGTGCCCATGCCGCCACCCCCGTCTCCTTCTGAAACTGGCATATTCGTCATTTGCTGATCTGCCATTACGAATCACCTCCTTCAAATAGCTTGCATTGCATTTACGATATCAATAGAGATTAAAAACCGCTAGAGAATTGTTGCCGGCAACCCCAAGATTTGGGAGATTAGCGCTGATGGTACAACTCGCTCGCACATTACCAGCTGGTCAGCTTTCACCGCGCGGGGCGGCTCTGCCCAGGCTGTGGTCACCCTTGCCAAAGAAAAACTGGAAGCGTATAGAGTGGGGCCAGAGATCAGGTAAACTATATTTATGAGGAGAGCAAAAAACCAGACGCGAAACATCATCATAGCTGCCATTGTGGCTGCCCTCCTGGTCTCCGCCGTGGGGTTCTATTTTAACCGCCATGATATTCGCCGCGCGGTCCAGCGCGCTACCTTGCCTGAAGCAGTGGAGTACGAACAAGTCAAAGAGAAAGTTTCGCTGCCCATCGCTGAGCCCATCCCGTTCCAGACAAGTCCCGCCCCTGGCGGGAATGCCGGTCCCGTTGGGACCGGGTCTGGAACGGGACCAGCCGAGCTAGCAGAAGAAGTAAACTTGGCTGTTCCTTTCACTGTGCAAGCCCCTTTTGCTAATTGGGAAGCCCCGTACAAAGAATTCTGTGAGGAAGCCTCCGTGCTCATGACTGCGAAATATCTGAGCGGAGAAAAAATTCCGAGCCCTGAATCCGCGGATAAAGACATGCTTGCTATCAAAGCCTTTGAGGAAAAGCGTTTCGGGTACTACGAGGACACAACCGCCGCAGAAACAGCCGTGATCTTGCGTGAATACTTTAAAATCGATGCGGTAAAACTCATCGACAACCCAACCGTCGCGCAAATTAAAGAAGCTGTCACCGCCGGCAAACTCGTCATCGTCCCCGCCGCCGGCCGCCTATTAGGCAACCCATACTACACCCCACCTGGCCCTCTCTACCACATGTTCGTGATCAAAGGCTATACCGCCGATGGCAAGTTTATCACCAACGACCCGGGCACCCGCCGTGGTGCCGACTTCCTTTTTTCAGAAAGTACCGTCATGAACGCCATGCACGACTGGCGCGCCGACCGCGACATCACCAAAGGCAAAAAAGTAATTATCGTGGTTGGGTAACCCCTGAAATCAATACGTCCTGACGCAGCGGTACCAAGCCTCCACTTGGATCGTGCACGTCTTTCCATCTTCGCTTATATCAATATCCTTAACACGCGGACCGAAGTACGTTCCATCAAAGCGGCACTGTCCTGGCGTATCAAATTCAGCGCACCGTCGTACCATACGAGCGTTAAACCACTCCTGGTACTCTCGAAAAATTTCCAAATCAGTTTTTGTGTCACAGCTGCCAATATCCAACCGGCCCTCGCCATCGTAAATCACGTGACCGCGGTTACACTCGGAATACTTCTCTTCAGGGCAAACCCCGCCCGCAAAAAAGCTTCCACCCAAATCTTTTTCACAGGCCTTGCGAGTCTCACCATTCCTGCAGCCAATAATATCCGGAACAAAACAAGCACCCCTTTCCACGGCCATCGTGGCGGTCGGTGTAGGGCCAGGAGGCATCATTTGCGCTCGCACATTTTTTGCTCCTTCCCCAAAGACCAGCGCCAGGGCGATAAGACCCAGCGCTACCAGCCAACTCAATATAATCGTTAGCCCCCTGCTCATACCAAGACGGTAATCCTGCCCCCGTTTAAATTCAACTCCTCCGGCTAACAAACACCACGTACAGCCCCGCCGTTTTCACCGCGCTTCCTAAGAAAAACCCGAGAGGGAGACCGATAATCCCCATGCGTTGAATAAACCACCACGCAGAAATGCCGGCTACTACCAAACTGGCCACACTAAACGCCACAGGAATTAGGGTATCCTGCACGGCATAAAACGCGCGCGCAAAAAGATGGGAGAGCGATTCGGTTGGGATCGAAAGACAAAATATCCCGAGTGTAACCGCCACTCGCATTACGGCGTCACCATCGAAACTTCCCCCACCCAAAAGAATCGCCACGAGTGGGGCCCGTATAAGGTAGAGAAATATGGCAGCCGCGGCACTGACTACCAAGATGGAAAGCGCCGTGCGGTGAAAAAGTTTCTTGAGTTCGCTGGCGGACGTCAGTGCCGCTTCGGAGAGCGAAGGAAAGACAGCCGTGGCCATGGCGATTCCCAAGAGACTCACCGGTACGCTCTGAAAGTTACGCGCAAAGTTGAGCGCGCTGATCGAGCCTGCTCCAAGCGTTGAAGCCAGCGTCGTAAATATCCAAAAGGTAGCCAGCTCCACTGGGTGCCCCACCATTTTAGGCAGCATCAGCTTAAAGGTGCGGACAAGTTCCTGTTTCGGGAACCGATCTTCTCGCCAGCGCCAGCCAGACTGCCAGGCATCCCAAAAGCGCACCGCTAAATGGAGTACGGCTCCCGCCAGTGTTCCGTACGCCACACCTTGGATGCCAAACCGTGGTGCCAACCAAAGACTTCCCCCAATAATGCCCACGTTATATAAAATGGGGGAGACTCCATACCAGAAAAAGCGCTTCTTCGCCACCAACATTGCTCCTAATGTGTTCGATGCGGCAAAGAGCACAGAAGAAAACGCCAAAACTCGCATCAGGCTTACAACCATCACTTGTCCTCCCTCCGAAAGCCCTGGCGCCACGAGCAGGCTAAACTGCGGTGCAAAAATTACCACTACTATACTGACAACCAGCATAACGATCGTCGCCAAGGTAAGCAGCGCTGAAATATAAACATCTGCTTGCTTGGCGTTGCGTTTCTTAATTTCTAGGTAGAGCGGCACCGTAGCCGCTGCAATACCGCTGGCCACTAAGAGGTTAAAAAGGAAATCCGGTACGAGGAACGCCGCATTGTAACTATCGAGGCTTTCTGATAACCCAAACCTTTGTGCAAAAATTCGGTCGCGCAACAGCCCTAGCGCGTACGAACCAAATGTAGTTGCCGCCAAGACCACGCTGCCTCTCGGCACGTAGCGCCCAGCAAAGGAGGACATGCCCCCAGTATAGCCCCCGCTCAGATGTCCTGCCTGCGCTAGCTACCTTTAAAAGAAGAGGCGGAGGAGAGCATATACCACGCCGGCTAAAATCGCAGACCCCGGAATGGTGAATATCCACGCTAACACAATATCTCGCGTTACATACCAACGCACGGCGCGAGGACGCTCCGCCACGCTTACCCCTAGTACCGCACCGGTAATAGCATGCGTCGTACTAATCGGAATACCTAGGAACGTTGCTGCCATAATTACTCCCCCGGCCGCAGTCTCGGCTGCGAATCCATGAATCGGGCGAATCTTTGCGATGCGCATTCCCAGTGTCTTAATCACTCGCCAGCCCCCCGCATACGTTCCCAGTGCCATAAATAGGCCAGACCCAACCAGCACCCACCAAGGCACCTCAAATTCCTGAATCGCCCCCGTGGTATAGAGAGCCACCGTGATCATGGCCATGGCATTCTGCGTGTCATTCATACCATGGGATAAAGCCATCCAAGCTGCAGACACAAGCTGCAACACACTATAGCGACGCTGCACTGAAGCGGCAGTGGAGCGAAGCGACAAGGCATACAATAGTATCAACAGCAGTGCCGCTCCCAAAAGCCCCAACAACGGCGACAGAACAATACCAAGCAAGATTTTGCTTAGGCCCGCCACCTTCAGCACGCCGAAATGATGCGGTATCGCCACTGCCCCAATAATTCCTCCCACCAGCGCGTGAGTCACGCTCACCGGCAACCCCATTCGCGTGGAAAGTGCCACCCACACCACCGCACCGATAAGTGCTGCTATCAATACAACTCCACCCAGCAGTTCTGGGTCTACTATACCCTTACCGATTGTCTTAGCCACCCGCGTACTCACAAACGCCCCTGCCCCATTCAGCAGGGCCGCCAGAGCCAGCGCCTTACCTGGTGACAACACACGGGTCGAAACTGTAGTGGCAATGGCATTCGCCGCATCGTTCGCACCATTGTAATAGTCGTACAACCAAGCAATCACCACTACTACACTCACATACAGAAACTCTGGCCCGAACATGCCCTAGGTGTTCTTGATCAAAATGCCTTCCAAGACATCGGCGACATCTTCCCCGCGATCAAGCGATCTCTCAAACGAAAGAAAAATGTCTTTCCAAATCATTATTTCGCGCACATCCTGTTCGTGCGAAAATAGCTCCTTAAGAGCCATCTGCAACAAGATGTCCCCCTTCATTTCTAATCGATGAAGTTCCTGAAAGTGTTGTCGTATCCGCTCCAGTTTTTTGTGCTGCCGCAGGACTCGTACACAGGAGACACATTCTTTGATGGCCTGGTTGACCGTCTCACAAAACTCAGCCAGCGGATCACGCGCTGTCTTCACTCCATATACCACGAGATTCGAAACCGCATTCTCGGCATGATCAAGAGTGGCATCCAGCCGCACGACTAAGACATGCAGATCCTCTCTGTCTAAAGGTGTCACAAACGACTTATCAATCTCGTCCGCTATCGCGTGCCGGGCTTCGTTTGCTTTTCTCTGCAATTCTGACACCTCCCGAGCACATTCGCCAAGTGCCTCCGGAATACTCTTTGGCACTTCTAAGAGTTTAGCCCCCGCTTCCAGCAAAACCACATTCATTTTCTCAAACTCATCAAAAATCGTGGTATGGGACTTAAAAAAAATCATAAGAATTCCTTCCACTATAATACAGATCTATCACACATTCCAAGCTCAGTAGTATAGCCCGTATTCAGGCCTATGCCGGCTGACGTGTCACTCTCTCCGCATCCCGTTCAACAAGGTAGATAACGACTATCAAAACCAGCGCTCCCAGCCACTGAGTGCCAGTGAGCCTATCTCCGAGAAAAAAGAACCCGACCAGCGCGGCCGAAAGCGGCCAAGTAAGCTCGAGCAGTGTCGAACGAGAGGCAGGAATTCTTTTTAGGCCAAAGTAGTAAATCGCCAGCGCCACCAGACCCGTAGAAAATGTAATGGCCACGATCTTCCCCCACTGCGGTCCGCTTAAGGCAAGAAGGGAAGATGAGTGCCCTAACATAAAAGCTAAAACGAGCGCAAAGATTGGTGCCAAACCAAATCGTGCCGCCGTAATATGTAAGAACGACGTATCCTTGAGAGCATATTTCGAAAAGGCCGTGGACGCTCCCCAGCTCGCAGCCGCGCCCAGCGCCATGATGGCTGCCAGAAACGTACCCGCCTTGGTCGCGGCCACGGTGAGATCTGGGAATGAAATGAAATAGGCCGCCACCAGTGCCAGCGCCGCAAGGAGCGCAAAGCGCTTTCCGATAGGCTCCTTAAGAAGCAGCGCGGCGGCGGAGATGGCAAACACCGGCTGCAATTGCTGCAAGAACACCACCACTGAAAAGGGAATGTATTGCGCCTTCCCCAGCGCTGCGGTGTAGAGAATTGTTCCCAGCGCTCCAGATAGAAATGATACCAGCGCAATTGCCCACCACTGCTTTTTTGTCACCTCTCGAAAACGGCGCAGTGTCGCTAGTATGATCGGCAGCAAAATGACGAATCCCACCACGTGCTCCCAAAACACGACAACGGTCGGCGGCAACGAATAGAGCGATTGCCGAAGATACCCATCTAGGCTCCACAAGAGGGCTGCCACAATCACCGCCAACGATCCAAGTTGTGTTTGGTTCATACCTGACTCCTTTCTGCGTTCTTACGCACCCCGCATATGCGGGGTCCCGACTGTACGGTCGGCCCATGAGTCTCACATGGTCATCCCAGCACCCTTTCGAAAGGGTGCTGGGTCGACGGCTATACGTCCGATTGGCGAATTTCACGCCACCCTGGAGCTATAAAGTTGTATTTTCACACTACCACACCTTGCCCACTTCGCAAAAATCAGGTTCAATAACCTCATGGGGAAAATGGGATGTGGAGCCTTAATAGTAGTTATCCTTATCATTATTATCCTCGGTGGCAACGAGGCTATCGGCTACTATTTTGAAAACTGTAGCGGTGAAGAAGATATTTTTGATTGCTTACTAGGAAAACTTGAAGAACCCGAACCTGAAGGAGCTGTCACGGCCACCGGGACGTATTCATTCAAAGATTACTCGGTAAACGTAACCGCCAACATTCCCCTGGAAGGCGGAGCCGTGACCGGTTCTGTTTCAGGAACATGTGAAGGAAAAGTAAAGGGCACCTTCAGTGGTCAAAATAATGGGGCGATTTCCGGCACGATGGCAGGAGCATGTAGCCCTTTCTTTGTGAATATACCGGCCAGCGCGCAGTTTAGTGGAGTCGTTAATAAAGATAGTAAAACCGTGCCATTCAGTTTTACTGGCGAGGGCGCCGGCTTCACCCACGAAGGCTCAATGTCCCTCAGCTACTAGCCGTCATGTCGTTAAAAGTAGGGATCGACTGAGTACCACCCCAACTCTTGCCCCGCGAAGCTTTAGCGAAGTGGGGTTTCAATTACTTCCTTTTACCCTCACGCTTACCCTGCCCAAGCCCCGCCGAGAGCGAATTATAGTGCAGCGCGATAACTTAGGCCGGATTGTGCATTCGCAAGCTCCAGCGCTTACTAAAACTGAATACCAACTCATGCTATACTTCACACTAATCTCATGAAAAAATCCTTTGCGCCCCTGCTGGTCATAACTCTGCTAAGCCTGAATATCTTTCCAGCGTACGCGCAAGTTGAACTTAACCCGCCGCTGCCCACTCCAGAAATTACCCCTGTCACGACTCCGGAGGCAACATCTGTACCAACCACACCACCTGTCACTGAAACAGTCGCCCCGATTATAGCGCCTGGCGACACCACCCCACCCGTCATCTCTAACGTGGCTGAAGCCTCCTTGTTACCCATTGAAGCCACTATTGTCTGGTCCACCGATGAGGTGGCCACTTCCCGCTTGGAGTATGGGTCCACCACTACTTATGGCCATAGCGTTACCCTTGGCACCGGGGCTCTGCTCGTTCACACAGCCACGATTCTGAACCTCACCGCTGGCAGCACGTATTACTACTGCATTCATGCTACGGATATTACGGGCAATGCGAGTCAGTCCTGCGGCCACTCATTTACTACTGACACAGTCCCGACCGCAGTTGATGCTAACCCACCCACCATTGAAACAGTTACCATCACTTCTCTTACGACTTCTTCGGCTACCATTAACTGGACAACTACCGAGGTGGCGAATGGCGAAGTTGAGTACGGTACCACAGCTAGCTATGGCGCAGTCTCGCCGTTTGATGCAAACTTGGCAGTAACTCACGCCATTACTCTGTCGAATCTTTCCCTCAATACCCTGTATCACTATCGCATCGCATCAAGCGACGAAGCGGGTAATTTGGCTGTCACCCCAGACAATACCTTTACTACTGGTGAAATTGTGCCGGAGAGTACCGGTCCTTCAACAGTTGTTTTTTCCTTCATTGAAGCAGCCTCTATCGACACTTCCAGCGTGACAATCACCTGGCATACGAATGTACCCTCGGACTCCCAAGTTGAATACGGCGATAATGCGTTCTTTGGCCAGACTTCGCCCTTACATTCAGAATTGACGACGACTCACTCGGTGACAGTAACTGATCTTGCTTCGAATACCGGCTATTACTTCCGTGTGAAGTCAAAGCCGCTCGGCGGCACGGTTGCCACCGTCTCGGCCAATGAAGAGTTTACTACCTTAGCTGAACCGACCACTATCATTGCTCCGGCCACCATCTCTGCCGTCAGCGCCTCGGCCGTGGAAAGCTCAACCACTACCGTTACTTGGCATACAGATAAAGGTGCTACTTCACAAGTGGAGTACGGCCTGAGCACTGCCTACGGACAAGTCAGCGCTGCTTCGGCCACGCGGACTACTGCTCATAGCGTCCACCTCGCTCATCTTACACCCGACACCACCTATCACTACCGAGTACGCTCCGTCGATGAAGTGGGGAATATCACCGAATCGAGCGACTCCACCTTTACAACCACTGCTGATACTTCAAAAGAAGGAGTAAGCATCCTTCAGCCTCCCCATACCATTACAAATGTAGCTGTTAATACGCACGATCAAACCTCGGCCACGCTAAGTTGGCAGGTGGCGAACGCTGATGCTGATACCGCCGCGGAATACACCATTCGATATAGTCAGGAGCCAATTACTGAAGCTAATTTTAGCCAGGCTCATCGCGCCCAATCTACACCTGTCCTCTACGGCGATGTACAACCAAACGGAGCGCAGCGCAGATATATCGTCGCTGGTCTTACGCCTGGCACCCGTTACTATTTCGCGCTCAAATCAAAATACGCAGAGACAACGTGGTCATCGCTCTCGAATGTGACTAACGCCACTCCTGCATTTGAACCAAGTGGCCAGACAACTGACAGCAGCGGCGCCAACGAACCTGAAGCTGAAGACTCGGCTGGATCAACGACCAATGCACCGTTTGTTCTGAATGGTTCTGGCGAAGATAAACAAATTACCTTAACGTGGCAAAACTCTCCCAGCAGTGCTTTTGTGCGAACGGTGATCGTCAAAAAGGCTGGCGGCTATGCGAGCTCACCCTCTGATGGCAAAGTGGTCTATCAGGGCCGCAGTCAGAGCTTTACCGACACCGCGGTCACCAACGGCAAAACGGCGTACTATACACTCTACTCGTATAATCGCGCCGGACAGTACTCCAAAGGGATTAATGTTTCGTTAAGCGCGGTTAAAGGACGCAATCAGATCAAGCTGAGTAAAGTTCCGCTTATTATTCCACGGGTAGCGAAAGAACACTTTGTTGAAGATTTGCGACGGGGTCATCAAGATATTGAAGTCGAGCATTTGCAAGAGGTCTTGGCCGCCGACGAAGACTTGTATCCGGAAAAATCAATTACCGGCTACTTTGGGGCATTAACGGAAACTGCTCTGAAACGCTTTCAAGCCAAACATAATCTACCGCAAACCGGCATAACTGATCAGGCAACGCGCGCTAAACTCAATGTGGTCTCGGAGTCGCTTGTTCGTCTGGAGGTACCGGAAGATTTGTTATTGTTTGAAAAAGATTTGCAGTATGGCGACAGCGGTGCGGAAGTAGCCGCCTTGCAGCAATTCCTGATCTATGAAGGTAGCTACAGCGAACGCTCCTTGACCACTCTCTTTGATCTGTCGACCAAGAATGCCGTAACCACCTTTCAGAAAAAACACAACGTTCAGCCAGCCCTAGGATACGTCGGTCCCAAAACCAGGCATAAGATTAAAGCTGTGACCGGGTTGTAAGCCTTCCCAAGAAATATCCTACTTTGCGCTACCTGCTTGGCGTTTGGGTCCCGTATACATAATCACTTGTAGCCGACCTATATAGCCACTTAACTAGAATCGCGCAATAATCACGCAAGTAATCCTGCAAAGATTCTTTATACCCAACAAGGGCATTCCCGCAAAAACACCTTCCTACTACAGTATTACATTCCAGTAGTAGCCCGTACTGCTGTTAAATGGCTTCCCATAAACTTCCCCGAGCTGACGGTCGGGGTATTTGTTAGGTAGAATAGAAAGGAAGTTGAAGTTGTTATCCACATTCCGTTACCATCTAACACATTATGCAAACTAACCGAAAAAGTGGGATATGAACCTAAGAGTAGGGATAGTAACGCTTCCATCCCAACCTTTGAATCGATGAAATTCCATCTGGTATTTGACTACCCTAAACCTTGAGGAGGACACCTAATATGTCATTGATATTCGGAGCTAATTTATCAGACCGAATTTATCTAGCAGCCGATACTCGATTAACTAAAACCGTATCAGGTGATAGCAAGGATGACATCCTCAAGATAGAAAACATACATAATAATCTTCTTGTTGCGGCCGCTGGTGACCTCGCACTTGCTCAATATCTTTTTAAAAAGTTAAAAGCGGATCCAATTCCAAAACTCCCTATTGATCAGTTCCGAGCAGGGATAGAGGGGTGGATTAAACAAACTATCAATAAATATCTTGAATCACATCACTACGCAAAGTCTTGCTTGTTATTTGCTGGCATTGATCCAGACAAAAGGAAAATAATTTCTGGAAAACAGTTAATCAAGAAAGTTAAGCATTTTCAAGACACTACAGGCACCCAAATGGAACTGAAGCCTGTAATTTATGAGGGACTTAAAGCTAAAGGGAACAATCCCAACCCATACCCAGAACTGCCAGTGCCACACAGCCGTTTATTCGGGGTACAAATATCCCCCAAAGAAAACCTATTAAAAATCGAAGACACTGATTGGGGTGAATACTTGGCTTACGGTCCAAAAGGATTCTCGAAGGAAGACGTACCCTCAACCCTCATTGGTCAATTAGAGTTCGAGAAAGGGTGCGGCAACGTCATACGAGAAACGGGTGTACTAGCTGCTTTCATTTTTTCAACGGCAGCCACCAAAGAACTGCCCACTGTAGGGGGTGGCGTAATCACGTTAATGGTTGGCACTTTACCAAACAGTGTTCCAGGTACTTTCATGGGAAGCAACAAGACCTATATATCAAGAACTGGCGACCCAAAAGACTTGGAGTTAGTCCAAGAAGTTGAAGTTATAGATAACAAATTTTGTTATCGAAAAAACAACTCTAACTTCATTGCTTTAACACCCTTCTCTGAATACAAACCACACAAAGGACAAAGCATGATTTAGGTCGGATTAGTACAACAAAGTATCTTTCTCAAACTTGATTTTCGCAACAGAACAGCTGTAATAAGGGAACTAATTGATAAAGTAGTCATATATGGGCAAAAGAAAGGTGAAATATGGGGTCACATACCGCTAACCACCGAAAGGTTGGGATATGAGCTTAAGAATCGGTATTGTTGGTCTCCCCAATGTGGGCAAGTCTACCTTATTTAACGCGCTTACTAAGCAAGCGGTGGCGGCGCGGAATGTCCCGTTTACCACCATTGACCCGAATGTCGGCGTGGTGCCTGTGCCCGACGAGCGCCTAGAAAAACTGGCGGCCATGAGCAAATCTGAAAAAATCGTGCCCACCAGCGTTGAGTTTGTAGACATCGCCGGCCTGGTGAAGAACGCGCACCAAGGCGAGGGGCTGGGCAATCAATTTCTCTCCCACATCCGGGAAGTAGACGCCATTGCCCATGTAGTCCGGTTCTTTGAAGACCCCAGTATTACCCACGTTATGAATCGGGTAAACCCGATCGACGATGTGGAAACGATCCGCACCGAGCTCGAGCTAGCTGACTTAAACACCAAAGAAGACACGCCAAAACTTTCAACCAAACCCACGTTGTACATAGCAAATCTTTCGGAAACTCAAATGCAAAACGCCGATGCCATTATTGCTGAGTTCAAGGGTAAGATCTCGCCCGCTGCGCCCCGCGAAGCTTCCGAGCGAAGTGGGGTACTCCCTATTTCCATAAAAATCGAGCAGGAGTTGGTTGAACTCTCTGACGAAGAGCGCGCTACCTTCTTACAGGAATACGGCCTGGCAGACACTGGCCTCAACCGTCTTATTCAAGCCAGTTATTCTCTTCTCAACCTCATTACCTTCCTAACCACCGGACCAAAAGAAACCCGCGCTTGGACAGTACGGCAAGGCACGAAGGCCCCTGAAGCCGCTGGTAAAGTCCACTCTGACATGGAGCGAGGATTTATCCGCGCCGAGACAATCGCCTGGCAGGACCTCCTTTCTGCCGGCTCCTACGCGGCCGCTAGAGCTCGCGGGCTGCTGCGCGATGAAGGCAAAGAATACGTGGTTCAGGACGGAGATGTGGTGATCTTTAAGTTCGCGGTGTAACCACGCCCCGCGAAGCCCCGCCAGCCGGTGGGGCGAAGTGGGGTGACACTTTTGACTTTTTGGTCCGTTTGGTATATTTTTTCTGCACCATGGCCCAGTACGAAATCACCTATATTAGTGACGGCGAGATCGCCGAAGAAGCTCGCGCTCAGCTTGATGCTGAGGTAGATGGTGCTATCCGCGATCTTGGAGGCAGTGCCAGCTTCTCCTCCCCCCATACCCCCCGCCGGCTTTTTTACCCCGTAGCGGGTAAGCGCACAGCCGGCATGCGGGCGCTGCAAGTTGAGCTAGAGTCAAGCCAGGTGGAGGAGCTCAAAACCTTCTTCAAAAAGCACGCCGGCTTGCTCCGTTTCTCCATTTTGAACACTCCCCGCCGCTCCGAAGTCCCCGCCACCATTCTTGACCAGCTCCGCGGAAGCAAAGGCCGTCCTACTCCTGCTCCGGTAACGAGTAAGGCAGCCCCAGCTAAGCCAGTAACGATGGAGGAAGTGGAGAAAGGCATCGAGAAGGCACTCGAAGAAGAGGTAAAATAAATGTATGGATCTCAATAAAGTGATGCTGATTGGCCGCTTAACCCGGGACCCGGAATCCCGCACCACTCCCCAGGGCGTCACCGTGTGCAATTTTTCTCTGGCCACCAGCCGCACTTGGAAGGATGACCAAGGAAACACCCAAGACCGCACCGAATTTCATAACATAGTGGCCTGGCGGCGCCTCGGCGAAATCTGCGCTCAATATCTCGCTAAAGGTCGTCAAATTTACCTAGAAGGACACCTCGAAACCCGCAATTGGGAAGATCAAAATGGCCAGAAACGTTACCGCACAGAAGTTATTGCCGATAACATGATTATGTTGGGCAATAAAGGAGACTCCACAAAGTCAGCTGGCGCTGATCGCGGAGCAAGCAGCGATCAACCGGTGGAAGAAAAGCGTGAGCCAGCCATGGTAGCTGCTCCTGCAGCCGGCGTAGCCGACGAAGAAATCCGTATCGAAGACATTCCCTTTTAAGCCATGAAACGCTCCCGGAGCTCAATTTGTTTCTTTTGCGCCCAAAACCTTGAAGAGGTAACACTCCGAGACACTGAACTGCTCCGGCGCTTCATCAGTGGCCAGCACAAAATTTTACCCCGCAAAAAGACGGGTACATGCGCCCGCCATCAGCGCCGGCTGTCTCGCGAAATCAAGCGCGCTCGAGAAATGGGGCTCCTCCCGTACCGGGGACACTAGGAGCCATGGCAAAGCCCGCTATCGATAAGCTGGCTTGGATTGAAATTCAAGACCGCAAAGTCTTAGTCACGCGCACGCGCGGGAAAGATGCCTGGTACATGCCCGGTGGGAAACGGCAAGGCGATGAGAGCGACCAGGCCGCCTTGCTGCGAGAGATACAAGAGGAACTATCTGTCGCGCTGGATCTGAGGAGCCTCGCTCACTATGGCACCTTTGAAGGCCAAGCTCATGGGCAACCGCCCGGCACCATCGCGCGGCTCACGTGCTATACCGGCACGTACAAAGGCACCCTTTCACCCAGCAACGAAATTGAGGAAATCAACTACGCCCCGTATAGCATGCGGCCGCAGATTGGCCGGGCGGGCCAGCTCGTATTCGACAACCTCAAAGCGAAAAACCTAATCGACTAGCGGTGTGTCTCAGCAAAGAAAAAACTTTATACCCATCAACGAAGGCTTTACGTGTGAATCTTGCCACGCCCAAGTCGGTCCCGCGAAGGGTACATTTCGTAACCATTGCCCCCAGTGCCTAACTTCCAAACATGTGGACGACGCCTTGCCCGGCGACCGCGCCTCTACCTGCGGCGGATGCATGAAGCTGGTACGGATCGAAGGCACTGACCCCGATAACCTTGACCTCATTCACCAGTGTGAAGCCTGCGGCAAAATCTCCCGCAACCGCACGGCACCTGATGACCTCATCCGACCCCACCTCGGTAGAGTCGACTTCTCCTTCTAAGCCGGTGAGGTTAGCGGGCCTGCGCCTCTTGCCGTTCTGATTCCTCCACTGCTTTCCAAATCTGGGCGGCTATATCTTTAGCCAACTTCTTATTGTTCCTGAGCGTCTGCTTAGCAGCCTCTCGCCCTTGGCCGAGCTTCACATCGCCCCAGGTGAGCCAGCTGCCCGACTTCTGCACAATCTTGTGAGCCAGTCCCATATCGATTAAATCTCCTTCGTAGCTGATACCTTCGTTGTACATGATATCGAACTCCGCCACCCGGAAGGGAGGCGCCACCTTGTTCTTTACGACTTTAGCTTTGATACGGCTGCCGATAATTTTATCCTCCCCCATTTTAATTTGAGCGCGGCGGCGCACTTCAATTCTCACCGAGGAGTAAAACTTGAGCGCCTTGCCCCCCGTTGTTTCCTCCGGGTTGCCGAACATGACGCCGATCTTGAGTCGAATTTGGTTAATGAAAATCACGGTGGTGCCTGTCTTAGCCGCCACTCCCGTCAGCTTCCGCAGCGCCTGGCTCATGAGACGCGCTTGCAGGCCCATGTGTGAATCTCCCATCTCTCCTTCGATTTCAGCTCGCGGGGTGAGTGCCGCCACTGAATCCACCACAATTAAATCCAAGCCTCCAGCACGCACCAAGGCTTCCACAATATCCAGCGCTTGCTCGCCCGCATCCGGCTGGCTAATCAGAAGCTCCTCGACATTCACACCCAAGCGCTTGGCATACTGCGGGTCAAGGGCATGCTCGGCATCCACGTAGGCTACTACTCCGCCTCTCCGCTGCGCGTTGGCAGCAATGTGGAGCGCCAACGTACTCTTCCCGCTCGACTCCGGACCGTAGATCTCAATAATTCTGCCCTTGGGTACACCGCCAATCCCCAGCGCTACATCTAAAGAAATGGAACCGGTGGGAATCGCATCAATATCCACCCGCTTTACTTCTCCCAGGCGCATAATGGCGCCCTCGCCAAAGCGTTCTTTAATCTCTTCTAGCGCCGAGGTAACCGCCGCTGCCCGCGCCTTAGCTGGATCTTGGACTTTACCCTGCTTGCCCGCCGGAGCTTTAGCGGCGGCGGGAGCTTGTTGAAGGGCCGCTTTTGCCATCACTTCACCGTACCCTTAACTGCGCGGCAAAAGCAAGTGCTTCTCCAAGACACGCTTTCGCTCCGCCGCGTTCTGCGCTTCAAGCCGGAGCACATTCACTCCCGGGTGGAGAATCAGCTTCATTTCAAACTGGCCACCTTCAGAGAGAAGTACCGCTTGCCCGTTCACTGTTACCTGCGCCCCGGCCTCTGCCAACCCTCGTACCGTAAGCTCATCGGTGGCCACAATTACGCCGGCTGGTTCAACTAAAGTCAGTCGAGGCAGGCGAAAAAAGGATTGCACCTGCCACACAATGTACCCGCCTACCACGAGCCCCACCGCCGCCACGGCGAAAATTATGACCACGCCGGGAGTAAGCATGCGTGTTATCCAGGCCGCCGGGCGGAATACTTTAAGAGGAATCCGCTCGCGCGCTGCCGCCACTGCCTCAGCCACCACCCGCTCCGCCACCGTCTGATCAATACCTAAGTATCTCGCGTACGTAAGATACGCCCCGCGCCCGTACACTTCAGCGGCAAATACAGAAAAATCCCCTGCTTCCAGCGCAGAGATTTGTTTGGCCGAAAGTTTCGTCTCTGCCACCACTTTTTCCAAGGGTAGTTTCTTCTCCCGCCGTGCTTTCACCAAGAGCCGAGCCGCGCGCGCGTGCGGCCTAACTTTGAGCGAACGTGTCCCCGTCATGAGGTTTTTCCCCTAAAATTTCTCTCGGCTTATTGCCTTCTCCTGGCCCAATCACGCCGCGCTCTTCTAGCATATCGACGAGCCGAGCCGCGCGCGCGTACCCTACCCTGAGGCGCCGCTGCAATAGGCTTGACGAAGCTTTGCCCGACTCCACCACTACCCGCTTAGCTTCTTCGAACAAATCATCCTCCCCGCCCTCGCCCGAGAATTCTCCTGCGCTCTCCTGATGCCGGGCGGTAATCGTGTCATCATACTCATGCTGCGCTTGGTTATGCTCGATCACTTCTTTCACCACACGGTGGACTTCATCTTCAGATATGAACCCGCCTTGAATCCGTAAAGGCTGCGCCCGGTCTCCTCTTAAGTACAACATGTCCCCGCTGCCTAACAGCTTCTCCGCCCCGGCCGCGTCTAAAATGGTGCGGGAATCAACTTGGGACGCCACATTGAATGCCACCCGGGTGGGAATATTTGCCTTAATGAGTCCTGTAATCACATTCACCGACGGCCGCTGGGTAGCGAGCACTAAGTGAAGGCCCACGGCGCGGGCCATCTGCGAGAGCCGTACAATGGCACCCTCTACGTCGCGTGCGTGCTTGGCCATGAGATCCGCCAATTCATCTATCACAATCACAATCATCGGCATGGTCTCTTCCGGATTATTGGTGTTGAACGACATAAGGTTGCGCGCTCCCGCATCCGAAAGCACCCGGTACCGGCGTTCCATCTCCCGCACCGCCCAGCGCAAGGCGTTAATCGTTTTTTCCGACTCCACAATCACGGGGGTGAGTAAGTGAGGGATATTATTGTAGGCGGAAAGCTCTACCCGCTTCGGATCTACCAAGATAAGTCGCAGCAGCGCCGGTGAATTGCGATAAATGAGCCCCAGCAAAACTGTATTAATGAAAATAGACTTCCCCGAACCCGTGGCCCCGGCAATTAAAATGTGCGGCATGCGCTCCAAGGTATCCACTACCACTCTGCCCGCCACATCTTTACCTACCGCAATGGAGAGCGGCGACTCCGCCCGGCGAAATGCTTTGGAGGCGATTAAGTCTCGCAGCCGCACCAGCGACACACTTTTATTGGGAATCTCAATTCCTACCAAGTTCGTATTCGGAATCGGCGCTTCAATACGCAAAGGATGAGCCGCCAAGGCGAGTGCCAAATCATTCTGCAACGCTGTAATGCGGGCCAGTTTGACCCCTTCCTCCGGCCGCAGCGTGTACTGCGTCACCGTGGGCCCGATACTTTCTTTGCCCATCACCACTGGAATGCCGAACTGCGCTAAGGCCGCTTGGATCTTGCTCTTATTCTCAGCCACGTTACCGCTATCGGGCTTGCCCACCGACGGGTGTAAGAGCTCCAGCGATGGCGGGTGATACCGCTTGTTCGCTACCCGCAGTTGCCTCGCCACGCGTTCCTTCTCCTGTGCTTGCTGCAGCGCAAGCTGCCCTGGGTCTACCCCCACGCGTGAAAGCTTGACCCCCCGTACCCGAAAGAGCGGCACATGTCCATCTTCGCCTGCTTCTCTCTCCTCTTCGTATTCTTCCTCTTCGCTTTCTCCAGCACCTGCCTCCTCTTCCCGCACCACCCGCTCCGGAATGAACCCTCGTATCCAGCTCCACACCTGGGCAGGGGAGAGGTTAAACGTTAAGAAGACGCCAATCACCGACGCTGCCAAAAACAGTACAAAGCTGCCTCCTCGGGAGAGCAGTCTCACTAAGGGGAAACTTAAAGTGAACCCCGTGAGCCCCCCCCCCCAGCCCAACCCCGCCCCCGGATACGCCAATTAGGGGACCCCC
>CAYHTZ010000006.1:0-1791 GCA_964359735.1 uncultured Candidatus Saccharibacteria bacterium | reverse complement strand
CACCCCTGCCCTCCAGCGCCACCTGATACGCATCTTCGGGCACCACGCCTACGGAATGGAAAAGGCCTAGAATCCCCAGCAGCAGTAACCCTCCTCCAATGATTCGTAAAATAGGCCACGGTTCCCCAAACGGCCGCACCAAATACACCCCAATGGCCGCCATCACGAATGGGCTCACATACGCGAGCCAGCCAAAAAGCAGGCGTAAGACACGCAGAAGCCCCCGCCCCGTGGGCCCCGCCACGTCAAAAATACTGAGCAGCGCAATCACCGCCACTAAGAGCAGCAAAACCCCAATAATTGCTCGCTTTGTCTCTGGCTTAAGCCACGCGCCGCCGCCGTATCGCCCCCGTCGCCGCTTGCGGGAAATGAAAGGAATCCGCATAGTCCACTCAGTATACAATGCGCCTCCGCGAGGCCAAAACCCGAATATTTCTGCTAAATTGACCTTATGGCAGCCCTATCCCACCCCTCTATAGACCTAGGAGCAATCAAAAATGTGGATTGGCAATACTTGGTTAGCCGAGCAGAATCGCTACTCTTCAAATCCGTCACCCAACACTGCTATCGCCACTTCCAGAAAGTAACTGGCATACCCTGGACGGCAAACTACTACGTACATTTTGGACCCGGCGACGTATTCCACAGCGCCCGAGAGCTCGCAACCCTTCGACAGACCTTTGCCGAAGGGGGAATCAAGCTCTTCAAAGATTTCCGACGCCGACTCCTAAAGTACGCCAATGCATTCGATCACATAGCTGAGAAAATTGGACAGACGCAAGTTTCATCCCTAGAGCAAAAGACACTCAAACAACTGACAGAAGATTATTTTCAAGCTGCTCTCTATGCTCACAACTTCATGCTTCCTTTTCCTGCTGTCGACAACCTCATTTCGCAAAAGATCCTCGAGCTATTACCGCCTACTTCTGACAAAGAAAGGCAACAGTGGCTGGCTACGCTGACATATCCCACCAAGCAAAACTCGTACACTAAAGAAGAGCTATTTTTGCACCGCCTCGCACAAAAGCAAACCCAAGGAAAGGATATTACAACCAACGTTAGGGAACACACGAGCAGGTTCGGGTGGATAGGTGCGCGGGGATACTGGTTTAACCGCGCCTGGTCTGAAGTAACCATTCGCGACAGACTCGAAAATATCAGGGCACAGGGTATCGATCCAGGCGCCGCGATTGCACATCTGAAAGAGCTAAGAAAAGAGAGGAAAGAAGTTGCACAAAAGTTCATGAAGAAATTCCGCATCAGCTCTACCTCAGAGTTGTATAAGCTCACTCTGCTTGCGAGAGAGTTCGCGTACCTGAGAACGTGGAGAACAGATACCTTTTATAGAGCCGGGTTCAAAGCTAAGAATTTATTCTTTGAAATTGCTCGGCGAGCTAACTTCAGCCAAGACGACGTGAGCTACCTAACCTTTCTCGAATTAATCCAAGCCGCCCAAGGGCAAAAACTTCCGTCTGAAGAATTGAGTAAACGCAAGCAATCCGTAACCACCGTACTGTTTGAAAATCAGTATTATACTCTGGCCGGCAAGCAATGGGAGCAAAAGCTGCAAGGTCTCATAGGGAAACAAGTCACACCAACGAAAGAAATCAAGGGTACCATCGCATATCCCGGCAAAATAACCGGCCTCGCTAAATTAGTTTTTACTGCCCAAGACATTCCAAAAGTGCAGCGCGGCGATATCCTCATAGCAGTTATGACCTTCCCTCACCTCGTCCCGGCTATGGAGAAAGCGGCTGCCTTTGTGACCGATGAAGGAGGCATCTTAAGCCA
>CAYHTZ010000005.1:0-70674 GCA_964359735.1 uncultured Candidatus Saccharibacteria bacterium | reverse complement strand
CGGGTACCCAACCCGAGTATTGAAAGCGGCTACCGCCTCGCCCGGGCATGTATGGTTATTCTCTCCGCGCAGCATGTCGCGCAGGCAGCAGGATTGCACACACCGCCACTATTCGAAGTTATTCTTCCCATGACAGAAAGTGCTAAAGAAATCATTGACTTGCAAAGAAGTTTTGGAGAAGTAGCTAGGGCAGTTCATACATCCTTTGGCATGCAAGAAACACATGTACACACATTAGAAGTGCTTCCTTTGTTTGAAAGGGTAGAAACGTTAATCAATTCAGGAAACATTTTGCGGGAATATGTGGACCTTGTGAGACAAAGCCAAGGAGCGCCGCCGCTCTACCTGCGGCCCTTCTGCGCTCGCTCCGACCCAGCCTTGAACTCCGGCATTGTCCCCACCACCCTGGCAATTAAGTGGGCGCTCTCAGAATATGCTCGGTTTACGCAAGAGACTGACATTGCCACGTATCCCGTGATTGCGGCGGGCTCATTGCCATTTCGAGGCGGCTTGGCACCGGCTACGGTTGAGAGATTCATGTCTGAATTCCCAGGAGTTAGAACAGTTGTTATTCAATCGGCCTTCCGCTACGATCACCCACTCCAAGATGTAAAGGCGAGCCTCGCAAAGATCCGGGAGCAGGTTACAGAATCGCGCACAGAAGTGTTGCCCCACGAGAGGCTAGGGGAAATACAAGAGATTATCCCTTGTTTTGAAATTCCCTACCGCAAAACTGTCGAGAGTCTGGCGCCGCTCATTGCGAAAGTCTCACCGTACGTTCCCAAGAGGCGAGAGCGAGTGCAGCACATCGGTCTCTTTGGTTACTCGAGGCAGCTGGGCGCACAGAAATTGCCTCGGGCCATTGGCTTCACAGCAAGTTGTTACTCTCTCGGCATCCCGCCAGAGTTCCTGGGGATGGGCGCGGGGCTGCGAACGTTACAACAGAAAGGTCAACTCTCTCTCCTCAAAGAGCTTTTCCCCACACTTCAGGACATGTTGCGAGAAGCGGGCAGGTATGTGCGAAAGGAGAGTCTTGCGGAACTCGACCTGAGGGGGATAGCCGATGAGATCCCCTTCATAGAAGAGTATATTGGGGAGCCGCTTGGCCCCCGGACAGATTCAGAGCTCAAGCACCAAGATCTTGTCTCGAAAATCATTCGCTTACTCGAGATGGGGGCAGAGCCGAAAAAAGAAATGGAGCAAGCTGCCTTGATTCGGCATTCCATAGGCTAATGTACGCATGGGGCACTCAGGAGTCTCACTCATGAAGTAGGTTCGAGCGTTGTTGTATAATGACTCCAGTTGATGGAAAAGATATCTTTTCACAAGACCTATACACGTGACACTTCAGCAATTATTCAGCAGGCATGGTTCACTGCTCTCGACAAAGATACATCAAACCTAGATTGGAAAAACCCATCGTGGCCTCCGGTGATCGACTACATTCATGATGGTGTAATTGAGATTTGGGAAAACACGGCGGCCACGCAATGGTTCATAGATAGGCTGCTGAAAGAAAATACCACGAACCCGCATTTCCTTGAGGAAAAGCTGGCAGAGCATGAGCAACTCATTACAATGCTGCGACCATTTTGGAAGAAGGAATCGGAGAGCAACATTCGTCGATTCGAAAAAGTAGTCGACAGCATCTTCGATGGCATGTTCACTTTCGTCGTTATGTACTACACAGCTTTGGACGAAAGGACTCCGCACGCGATACAAGAAAACGTTTTAGAAATGCGAGAAAAGGATGTCTTTTTTGATGAAAGTGACCGTTTCATTCGAAAAAGTTTAGTGACCATCTACCCAGAATTGAGCGGAAGCGAAACAACTGTCTTGCACCAGGAAATCGAAAATATACCAGACAAAGAAATACGGCTCTTAAGGAGACAACACTTTGTATTTTTGGGAGAGTTATTGTCTGCCGCGATGCCACTTAACGAATTTGTAGGAAAATACCCTGAATACCAACCCATAGAAGAAGCTGTCCCTGCTGGCGATTCGAGTACCCTGAAGGGTCAACCTGCCTACTCAGGCTTCGTGAAGGGCAAAGTTCGGATTCTCAAACGCAAAGATCAGGTTAGTTCGGTACAGGAGGGAGAAATCATTGTGTCTCCCATGACAACACCAGATTACCTTCCGGGGATGAAAAAAGCTGCGGCCTTTGTTACGGATGAAGGCGGAATTATGTGTCACGCCGCGATTACTGCTAGGGAGCTCAAAAAACCCTGCGTAGTCGGCACGAAATTTGCCACTCAAGTCCTAAAAGACGGCGATGAGGTTGAGGTTGATGCGGACAACGGGGTTGTAAGAATTCTTGAAAGATGAGCCATTTGGTTTCCTACCATACATCGATGTATGGAGGGATATACGACATATCGATATGTCGAGCGGTGGACAAGCATGGGAATCTGTTATAGTGAGAAGCTATGAAAGCCCGGAAAGTAACTGGGAAAAAGCCACTGGGGCCGGTAGCGGATTTCTTGTTTGAGGTGGGGATGCTGGCGAAGACGCCCCGCAGTGGGTTTTATTTCCTGGGAAGCGGGAAGCAGTCAGTGGCGGAACATATCGCGCGCACCGTATACGTGGGCTATGTTTTGGTGACCCTGGAAGGCAACGTAGATATGGAAAAGGTGCTGAAGATGTGCTTGTTTCACGACTTAGGCGAAGCGCGCACGAGTGATCTTAATTACGTGCATCAGAAATACGCAGCCGCGAACGAAGAAAAAGCAATTCAGGATCTTGCCAAGACAGTCTCTTTTGGCGGCGATATTGCGAAGTTAGCCCATGAGTTCAACAGTAGAGCCACACGTGAAGCACAGGTAGCGAAGGATGCCGACCAGCTGGAGCTCATTTTATCTCTCAAAGAACAGCTTGATATCGGTAACGAGCGGGCTAAAACCTGGATTCCATTGGCAGTAAAGAGACTTTCGACAGCGTCAGCGAAAAAGTTAGCCCAGGAAATTGTGAAGACCGACTCCGACCACTGGTGGTTTGCTAATAAGAATGACACGTGGTGGGTGAACCGGAACAAGCAGAGGTAAATCTTGTAGAGAGGAAGGTATTTAGGTATAACTTCCTTGAGATGAACACGGCACGTAATTTCCTAATAAGTTTGCTGGCAGGAGCAATTGGGGGATGGTTGATTTTGAGTTTCGGCTCCGAGCTAGGGATCACACAGCCCCTGACGCAGGACCCCGCACCGGCGCCTGCTCAGCTGCCTATTAGCGAGCAGAAAGATGCACCGGTGCTCCCCGGGATATCAAGCCATGAGCAGGCAGTAACGGCAGCAGTCAAGACAGCCTCCCCGGCAGTTGTTTCAATTGTGCTTACCGCTGACGTGCCGGTGCTGGAGCGGTCGTTCGGCAGCCCGTTTGAAGAGTTCTTTGGTGAAAGATTGCCATTTGAAATTCAAGTACCACAACTGCAGCAACGGGGAACACAGCGACAAGAAATTGGCGGTGGGTCAGGGTTCTTGGTTTCCCCTGACGGTCTTATTCTCACCAACCGCCACGTTGTAGATCGAGAAAACGTCCAATACACGGTTTTTACGAATGATGGGAAGCGGCATGAGGCTAAACTGGTGACGCGCGACCCATCCTTGGATTTGGCGGTGGTGAAAATTGAAGGCACCAATTTCCCATTTTTAGGAATAGGCAACTCCGACGAACTCATTACAGGGCAAACAGTAATTGCCATTGGCAACGCCTTGGCGGAGCTGCACAACACGGTGTCGGTGGGGGTGATATCAGGGCTTTCCCGTTCGATCGTGGCTGGGGATGAGTTGGGGCAGGCGGAACTCTTGGAGCAGGTGGTGCAAACCGACGCAGCCATTAACCCCGGGAACTCCGGCGGGCCTCTCTTAAACCTACGGGGGCAGGCAATGGCCGTAAATGTAGCGGTAGCCTTTGGGTCAGAAAACATTGGATTCGCCATCCCGATTAATGAAGCCCAGGCAGTGATTGAAGCAGCGAAATCGGGGAAGAAAATTTCCCGCGCTTTCCTGGGAGTCCGGCATATTCAAATCACGCCAGCTCTGAAGGAACAAGAAAACCTCCCGGTGGACCACGGCGCCTTGATCGTGCGGGGAGAAGGGGGGCAGGAACTGGCGGTGACACCAGGCTCGCCGGCAGATAAGGCGGGACTCACGGAGAACGACATCATTTTGGAAATCGACGGCGTAAAGCTTGACGAGGCGCACTCCTTGGCCTCGCAAATTCGGCGCAAGCAGGTGGGGCAAGGCGTACGTCTAAAAATTTTGCATGATGGGCAGGAGCGGGAAGTGAGTGTAACCCTGGATGAATTACCGGAATAAGAAAACCCCTCCTATCCTCCCCTTATCAAGGAAGGAACTCTTGCTTCCCCCTGATAAGGGGGAACGAGGGGGTTTCAGTATGCGTGTTCTTGAGGTTGTAAAGAAGATTCCCGCCGGAAAAACCATGACGTATGGAGAAGTAGCAGAGGCAGCGGGGCGGCCGGGGGCGGCACGGGCGGTGGGAAACATCATGAACCGCAACTACAACACAGACATTCCTTGTCACCGCGTAATACGGAGCGATGGGAAACTAGGAGGGTATAATCGCGGGAGGGAACGCAAGCGTAGACTTCTATATGCAGAGTCACGAAAGCGCGTGGCATAGAGGCCCAGTGCCATATGTAGCCATTCCCGATACCCCTCGGCAGGAACTTTCTCTAGAAGATCTCAAGCAGAAAGTATATTGGCAGATCTTTTACGAGTTAGACGCACTAGAGGAAGAACATGTGCGTCATCTCCCCTCAAACCCGCATCATCAAATCGCTCAGTTCCAAAAACTTGCGTCAGCCGCTGAAAGTCGGCTTCTCCCCTACGAAGAGGCAGCACAGTCAAGTGACCCGCTGGTATGGGTGCAACAAATGGTGTGGTGTGTCGTTGTCGCGCGAACACTTGAGTACATCGAAGACGCACGAGCAACTTTAGGGTTATGGGTGGAGCCGGACAAAAAGCAAAAGCAAGAGTATTACGATGCCGCAGCTAAACTCTTAGGGCAGCGAGTAGTCCTGACTTTCACTAAGAAAGATGAGGCGCGACCAGATGCGGTGCAATCAGTGGTCCTGCTGTACGGGCTTCTGAGGATGAAAAGGTACCGGCCAGCGAATCATCACGCGACCGTAGTGGGAGGGTTGGCTAGGGAGCCACTCCCCCCTTTCTACGCGCCAGAACTTGAGGAAGGACATCTCACGACGGATTTTCGGGACCAGTGTGCCCAGCTGACGGCCCCGGTGGCAGCTCTCGAAGTATTGCGCTTGATATTCCATGACCATGACGTTCGTGCGTTTCTCCCGGACCCACGTCTCGACACCGCATTAGGCGTGAAGCTGCTATGTTGTGTGGGAGGTGGGCCGCAAGGGCTGCCTAATCTTGCTGTCGCCGTGAGATATGAGAAAGAATCCAAAGAGGGATTAAAAATCACTGTACTGTCAAGTCAGGGTCGTATGGATCAGTGGACTGATCAGGTTCGCAGCGCCTGCGGGGGTGCGGTCGCGGGCAATATGGGTGCCATCACAATCGAATTGAGCGCGAAAAGTATCTCTTGGAGAAAAGGAAAGGGGTTTAATCCTTTGACAGGCAAGATAGGGAGGAATGCATATGATTTGGCGAGGGGGGATCGCAAGCTGGATTATGTCAAACAGCTTTTCCGATTACTTGGTCTGCGTCCCCAATAGCACAAATATTCCTTTTGTGTTATAGAGCAAACTACTGCCAACCTAGCTCAATGGTAGAGCAGCACATTCGTAACGTGCAGGTTGAGGGTTCGATCCCCTCGGTTGGCTCCAGAATCCTGTATACTTAACACGTATGGAAACGAAGGAGATTCGCAATCGAATTTCAGACCTTGAACGGCGGCTGGCAACCCTGGCCGACCGTCTTTGAGGTAGAAAAGCTGCGAGACAAACACAGAGAACTTGCAGCGGCGGCCCAGCAGCCAGATTTCTGGCGCGATAACGAGAGCGCCCAGGCAGTCACCCGGGAACTCGCGGAAATTACAGAGGGATTAGCATTCTTTGAGAACGCGCGGCGGCGGCTCACGGAGGCGGGGGAATTCATCTCCATGGCTCAACAAGAGGCCGAAGCTACTGTGGCAAGCGATATTGAAAAAGAAATTGCCCAGGTAGCCGCAGCGGTCGCCGACAAAGAGAAGGTACTGCGATTTGCCGGCCCGCACGACAAAAATGATGCGATTGTCACAATTGCCGCGGGGGCAGGGGGTACAGATGCACAAGATTGGGCCGAGATGCTTGAGCGGATGTATTTGCGCTTTGCAACCTCCCAAGGTTGGCAGACTCATGCGCTGGAACGGCAACCGGGGGAGGAGGCAGGAATAAAACATACAACGTTCGAGGTGCGCGGGTCATACGTGTATGGTTCGCTGCAAGAAGAGCACGGGGTGCACCGGCTGGTGAGGCAATCTCCTTTCAATGCGGATCACTTGCGCCAAACATCATTTGCTCGGGTGGAGGTGCTGCCGAAGTTACCCGCCCGCGAAGCTCCCGTGATTGACCCAGATGATTTAGAGATCGATGCTTTTCGGAGCGGCGGCGCCGGCGGGCAACACGTCAATAAAACGAGTTCGGCGGTGCGGGTTAAGCACATCCCCACAGGTATTACGGTGAAGGTTGACCAAGAACGCTCCCAAGGGCAGAACAAGGCGATGGCGCTCTCTGTATTAGCCGCCAAGCTGCAGAAACTGGCTGAGGAGCAGCAGGCAAAAACTATCAAAGATTTAAAGGGTGAAGTTAAAGAAGCGGCCTGGGGCAACCAGATTCGTTCCTACGTACTTCACCCGTATAAGCTCGTAAAGGACCATCGGACCAAGAAAGAGGACAAAGACGCCGAAGGTGTGCTAAATGGCAAATTAGACGCATTTATTGATGTGCTATAATTGCGGGGAATGATAACGTTTCAAGCAGTTTCGAAGGCATTTGCGATGGGAGTGGAAGCTCTCCATAGCGTGACCCTCACGATCCCTACCGGGGATTTCGTTTCAATCGTGGGGCAAAGCGGGGCGGGGAAGTCTACCATGCTGAAGCTGCTCTCCGCCGAGGAACAGCCATCTGAGGGCAAGCTTATCATTGATGGATGGGACATCACTCGGATTAAACGGTGGCAAGTACCGTACCTCCGGCGGCAGATTGGAACGGTATTTCAAGATTTTAAACTCTTACCCAAGCGGACTGCTTTCGAGAACGTGGCCTTCGCCATGGAGGTAGGGGGAGCAGCCACGCGCGAAATCCGCAAAACCGTGCCACATATTCTAAAGCTAGTGAATTTGTTGGACAAAGCAGATAAATACCCAAATGAGATGTCGGGCGGAGAGAAACAGCGTGTGTCTATTGCCCGGGCCTTGGCCTACAAGCCGCAAATATTACTGGCGGATGAGCCCACGGGCAATCTAGATGCGCTCCATTCCTGGGATATCGTGCAGTTGCTGCTTAAGATCAACAAACTGGGGACAACGGTGCTCCTAGCTACTCACAACGATGATATTGTCAACGCCATCAAGAAACGAGTTATAACTTTGGCAGGTGGCAAACTTGTTTCCGATCAGCAAGGCGGCACGTACAAAATATGATCGGAGTTTCTTTCCTCAGAGTTTTTAAATCGGCGTTTCAGAATTTCTGGCGGAATGTATGGCTGTCGCTGGCCACGCTGGTCGTTATGACAATCACGCTCCTGATGATGCTCCTTCTCTACTTTGCTAACGTATTCGGGTCGCAAGTGCTGCGCACGATTGAGCAAAAGGTGGACCTCTCTGCCACCTTTAAGGACACCGTGACTGAGGCGCAAATCAAGGCCATCGCGCAGGAAATAGAGTCGCGGGAAGACGTGGAAGAAGTGCGCGTAGTAAGTAGCGAGGAGGCCTTAGAAAGCTTTAAGCAGCGCCATACCGATGAGCCATTTATTGAGGATTCCTTGCGGGAACTCGAAGCGAACCCGTTGCCGGCTAGCATGTTCGTCGTATCCTCTGACCCTCGCTTCTACCAGAATATCGCCACCCAGCTGGAGTCAGAAAAATATGAACCTTTTATTGAGAGCGTGAACTTCCAAGATTTACGGCCAGTTATTGCCCGGCTGATCGAAGTCATGAACACGGTGCGCAATGGGGCGCTGGTGGTAACCGTGACATTTGCCGCGCTCGTGGTGCTCATTATGTTCAACACCGTCAGGCTGGCAATATACAGCTTTCGCGAGGAAATCGATATCATGCGCCTCGTGGGGGCTTCGAATTGGTTTATCCGCGGACCATTTGTAATCGAGGCTATGTTCGTGGCTCTCTTGGCTGTGGCTGCATCGTCCGCGATTATGTACCCGGTACTCAACGCCATTGGCCCCCGGCTGCAAGATTTCTTCTTTAGCGATACGGTGCAATTTGATGTCTTTGAATATGCCGTTCAATCCTGGCCAACCATTGTGGGCTTACAAATTGCGGCAGCGGTAGGGCTCGCAACCTTCTCCAGTGTTATTGCGATCCGCCGATACCTACGGAAAAGATAGAAACCCCCTTGTTCCCCCTTATCAGGGGGAAAGCAAGAGTCCCTCCCTTGATAAGGGGAGGATAGGAGGGGTTTTCAAAGCCGCGAGAGAATATCTTCGAGATTCACAGGCAGCTCTTCTATCCGGATGAGGGGTACGCGGCTCACCAAGTCGTAGAGAGCTGGCAAGTGATGAGAGGATTTTAGGGTAACCCTGAGACGCTGCCCGTGGAAGCGGCCATCGGGTAATAGCAGCACTTGGGCCACACCGGGGTGCTTCTTGATGGTGCGGAACATGTCGTACCGCATGCCTTCCACCCAAACATCCATGACACGGGGAGCGGAGAGGCGGTCGGCGATTTCGTTACAGGTGCCGGAGCAGGCAAGTGTACCCTGATGAAGCAACAACACTGGCAAATTTAGGTCCTCGGCGAACGCGGCAGAGCGAGTAGCAATAATGACGGTACGGCGCTGGAACAGCTGAAAAAGAATCGCCGAAAGCGCTGTCGCCCCTAGCAGACCGTTGCAGTCGTCTAACAAAATCAGCGGGGCGTCAGAGAGTGCAGCCCGGGCGAGATTTACCTTGATGCGTTCGGTGGCCGAAAGTGTATCGGCCCGGCGGGTCATAAGATGCCGCAGCGAGAGAGCTTCGGTAACTGCTCCAATGCGGGAAGGTAGATTGCCGATGCCGTGAGTGGCTCCAAAGGTGCGGAGAATCTTGCCTACGTTTTCTGGGATATCTTCATGTTCTTCGGGGGAAACGTAGCCGGCGGCTAAACCCGTGTGTTCGTGAGCTGCTTTGCCGTTTACGGTGACATGCCCGCGGCTAGGCTTGATCACTCCGGTGAGCAAGCGCAGCAACGTGGTCTTGCCAGCCCCGGCCCCGCCGTAGAGGGCTACCCAATCACCTTGGTTCAAGGTAAAGGAGACATTATCCAAAATAGGTTTGACGAGGCGCGGACGTCTCCGCCAGCTGGCGGACAGCCGAGCCAAGACGCTTTGTGCCTCTTCCACATCGAACCCCACTTGGCGAGCAGACACGAAGGAATGAGCCTCCATTCGGCCATTATAGCCGATTCTTAACTTCGTTGCTCAGGCGCGTGCGCGTGCTCTTTCTTTAGCTTCAATTTTGAGAGGGAATTTCTGGCACAGCGAGCGCACTTCGGAAGCTACCCGGGCAATATTAGGGGAATTTTTCACGGCTTCTTCGAACTCGGCGAATTCCAGATCTTTCCATTGAGCTGCAACCTCCATAACTTCATTCATCCAGGACGCAACCTTAACCATTTCTTTCTCTTTCATACCGCGGGTAGTCGCTAGAGGAGTGCCAACACGTAATGCAGATGGGTCAGCGGGAGGACGCGTGTCGCCTGGCATAGTGCTGTAGTTCGCCACAATTCCTGCCCAATTTAGAGCGCGGGCGTATTTCTTGCCTAGGAGAGGCTTACTAGTCAGATCAATGAGAACGAGGTGTTTATCTGTCCCGCCTGAGACCAAATTGAAATCATAGTGGACGAGCTGATCAGCTAAGTATTCGGCATTGGCGAGGATCTGTCGGGCATACAAAGCAAATTCAGGGCGCAGCGCTTCACCTAGACCCACGCAAATCCCCGCAATATTGTGATTGTGCGGGCCTCCTTGTAAGCCAGGCAATACTCCTCGATTAATCTTCTTCATGAGATCCTGGCGGGCTAGAATGATTGCACCACGACCAGAGCGAAGGGTTTTGTGGGTGGTCATAGTAACAATATCTGCAATGCCAACAGGAGAGGGGACGACGCCAGCAGCCACTAGGCCGGCTTCATGAGCAATATCTGCCATGTAAAGTGCCTCGACGCTGTCAGCAATCTGCCGCATACGCTCATAATCAATGTTACGGGGATAGGCGGTGCCGCCGGTAATGATCAATTTCGGTTTATACTTTTTTGCAATCTTCTCAATCTCGTCATAGTCAAACACTCTTGTATCAGGATCCGTTTTATACTGAATCGAACGAAACAACTTGGAGGTAATGTTTACTTTACGGCTACCCCCCAAATACACAGGGGTATTTTTGCCAGCTTCGCGCTTGTCGGCATCCGGTTCATATGACCATCCATGAGAAAGATGACCACCATCGGGCAAGTACATCGCCATTAAAGTGTCTCCCGGCTCCAAGACAGCTAAGTAAACAGCTAAGTTCGCGTTGCATCCCGAAAGTGCTTGAACGTTTACATCCCAATCATCGGGGAGTCTAAAAAGTTTGCGCGCACGCTGAACAGCTAAAGCTTCCATTTCGTCTACGAACTGGTTGCCCTCGTAGTAGCGAGCCCCCATATTACCCTCAGAATATTTGTGGCTAAAAACTGAGCCCACGGCCTCGTGTACAGCTGGAGAGAAGATATTTTCCGAAGCAATCATCGACAGATTTGTTTGCTGGCGTTCCTCCTCCTTTTGCAGGATTTCGTAGAATTCGGGGTCAGTTTTTTGGAGGGGGTTCATGCTACTAGGCTATCACCTCACCCGACCTTCTGTCGACCTCTCCTTCGTAAGGAGAGGTGCTTCTCCTTCTCAAGGAGAAGCCGGCCATAGGCCGGATGAGGTATTAGACACGTGTATTCATCTTTTCTAACTCCTTCAACTTTGCCTGAATTTTCTCTTCTTGTCCACGCCGGGCGAAATCGTAGTCGCCCATATTCACGCGCATGTGCTCAGCGACGAGGGGGTACACCTTCTCTAAGAGCTTGAACTTTTCTTGCTCGATTTTGCGGTAATCGGGGTGGCCTTCCGGGGTACTGCGCAGCTCCATCTCCCAGAAACACTCGCGTAAGTTCTTCCATTGCTGAAAACGCATACGATGGGCGAGCGTCGTGGCGTATTGGGCCAAATACGCATCTTTGCGCGCGATCTTGGCATACACATCTTCCATACGCTCGACTGCGCCGCGGTATTCATCTTCAAAGCCGGCATCAGTGACATCTTGCGGGACTTCATAGCCATGCTCGCAGCTGAAGAGCTGGTACTGCTCAGTGAGCATGCGGTGGCGGTGGAGATCCCGAAAGGCGCCGATGTTGGTGGTGATTTCGAACCGCACGTACGCATTCTCAAAAGCGCGGCCCACTTTCTGCCAGCGCTGATCGCGGCCCGTGAGGTAGGCGCTCAGTACTTGCTGCTTTTGTTTTTTGCTCATCTTTTTCACGCGAGCGAAAATATCTTTCCAGGAAGCGTGGTTACCCGGCACAGCGTAGAGCATACCCGTAATCACTTTTTCTTCGCCAAGGCGATCGTATTCTAATAATCGCACTAGACTCGCCGCGGGTCCCCGGCCTGTCTTTGCTACGAAGGGCACCATGCGTTGTCCGCGTCCTGCTAAATACTCTTGATACTGCCCAGCCACTTCAGCCCCTTCAGGGTCTTTCACGCGGCGGAGGAAGGAAGGCGCGATTTTGAAGAGTTCTTCATATGCTCGCTCACCGGCCCAGCGTACCTCGCCGAGAGGGTGTTTCAGCGTACGGGCCACCAAATACTCAAAGGCTTGCCCGTTGCCGAAGAAGGCCACTTGAGAAAGGGTAGAGGAAGGTAAAATGCGGCGCAGAGTGTCAAAGGCTTTCTTCTCAACCACTCCCGGTTTCTCTTTCGGGAAGCGAGTCACGTAGTAATTCTGCAGCGGGGAAAGGAGAGAGGTGTACGTATCGAATAAACTGTCAGCGGCGGCCCGGTACTCTTTCTCAAGTCCATAGTCCTTCAAGGTGGGGTCGACGTAATACCGATACTTTCGATTCACTTTGGCAGAGTAATTCACGTAGCGGGTAGATTTTTCAATGGGGGCTAAGCCGATGCGCTGGCTTTCGAGGTACACGATGGAAACAAGAGACAGGGAAGAAAATACAATGTGCATGCCGGCCATCTGTGCGATGGAATCATCACCGTACTGAGCCAGCCACTTAGCATAAAAAGAACGGGCACGGGGGTTAGAAAAAATTTGTTCAATGGGGTGGCGATGCAGAAACTCAATGAATTCTTGCAAAGCCTTCCCGTACTCGGAGCCGTCTTCCAGGAAGGGAGTAATATATTCGCTCAAGAAAATTTTGCGCAAATCGTCTGCCGCCCGGCTGGTGCGCGAGCACAAGGCGCCAATTACTTCAGGCGAAAAAATGAGCGGGGCATACACCGACTGGTCAAGGTTGGTGAAAAAGGGAGCGAGCCTTTGCCTTTCCTCAGTTGAATACTCGTCTGGGGCAAACAAGGGGGAGAAATCGGCGGGGCGGGGCATAGAGGGTTCTGATGCCAGTATGGGGCAAGCTCCAGGCGCTTGCAATTGCACACGTCCTCGCAGATACTAAGTGGGATACATACCATATGAAGAAAGGTGGCGCGGAGTTTATACAGCTACTTGAGGAGGATCTTGACCTTCACCACTTATCTCAGCACCCCTTCTACCAGCTCTGGAATCATGGCAAGCTGTCACGCGCGGCACTCCGCGATTACGCTAAGCAATACTACCATTTTGTTGCGTACTTCCCGCGCCTGGTGAGCCAAATTCATGCAAATACGCCTGAGCTTGCCCGCCGGCTTGAGATTCTGGAGAATCTCTCCGAAGAAGAAAACAAGAAGAACCCCCATGAAGATATGTGGGTAGCGTTCGCGGAAGGCATCGGCGTTTCCCGCCAAGCGCTCAGTCGTACCAAGCTGCTTCCCGAAACGCGTAAGGCTATTCAAACAATGAAGAAATTTTGCCAGGCTGATTTTCTCCAAGGAGCGGCGGCGGTCTTAGCGTATGAAGCTCAAATATCTGACATCGCGGAACTGAAAAAGCGGGGACTTAAGAAATTCTACAAGGTTACTAAGAAATCGGCGCTGGAATTTTTTGAAGTGCACGGCCAAGTGGATATTGAGCACCAAAAGACTTGGAAACGTTTGCTAGCTAAGGACGCGAAAACAGCCAGCCAGCAGCAAGCCGCGCGGCGGGCGCTGAAGCAGTCTCTGGCGTCTCTCTGGGGTCTCCTCGACGGCGTCTACAATCTACACTATCAGTCATGAAGGTGGGGAGGCTGACGTTCCCCGCGGAGCGCACGTTGGTTATGGGGGTGCTCAATGTGACGCCTGATTCTTTTTCAGACGGGGGACAATTTCTCGAGAGCGATGCGGCGCTTTCCCATGCGAAACAAATGGTGGCGGATGGAGCCGATATTATTGATATCGGCGGGGAAAGCTCGCGCCCTGGGTCAGAGGCAGTGGCGGTAGAGGAAGAATTGAAGCGCGTCCTGCCCGTCATTGACCAGCTCTCTTCGGCAATTCCTGTTCCCATTTCCATTGATACACGCAAGCCAGAAGTAGCCCGAGCCGCGGTAGCCGCGGGGGCAGGTATGGTTAATGACATCACCGGGTTGCGCAATCCTGAGATGGTGAAGGCGGTGGCAGAGCTCGCAGTGCCGGTTGTGATTATGCATATGCAAGGGGAGCCGAAAACAATGCAAGAGAACCCGCACTACAACGACGCAGTGGAAGACATTAAAGCCTGGATAGGGGAACAGGCGAAGAGTGCGCAGACGGCCGGAATATCTGATATTGTGATCGACCCGGGGATCGGGTTTGGCAAGACTGTCGAGCACAACCTGGAAATTTTGCAGCGGCTTCGCGAATTTGAATCTTTGGGATACCCTATCCTCGTGGGACCATCGCGTAAGTCGTTCATTGGGCAGCTCACAGGTGCTGCTGCCCATGAGAGAATCGCGGGAACGCTGGCGGCCGTAACTGTGGCAGCAATGAATGGCGCAGCTATCGTCCGTGTACACGACGTGAAAGAGTGTCGGCAGGCTCTGGCCGTCGCAGATGCTATCCGCCATGTCTAAACTTTCGTGGCAGCTGGAATACATGTACGGCCTAGAGCGGTTTGGCATCCGCCTGGGGCTAGAAGCTATGGAAGAGTTTATGCGAGCGTTAGACAGACCTCACGAGAAATTCAAAAGCGTGCACGTGAGTGGCACAAACGGGAAGGGAAGTACGGCCATCCTGACGGCGAACGCACTCCAAGCGGGCGGTTTCCGAGTTGGATTCTACAACAGCCCTCACCTGATCCACTTCAATGAGCGGATTCGAGTGGATGGCATACCCATTAGCGACGAGGATCTCTCCGCCCTGATTGAAGAGGTGCAGCTGGTAGCGGAAGAGCGGGAAATCGCACCGACCTTTTTTGAATTTACAACAGCGATAGCCTTTCTCTACTTCGCCCGGCAGAAAGTCGACATTGCTGTTATTGAAGTCGGCATGGGCGGCGATTTAGACGCGACGAATGTCATCCGCCCCTTCGTGTCTGTCATTACCAACATTGGCTACGACCACACTCACATTTTGGGAAAAACGAAACATGAAATTGCCAGGCATAAATCAGGCATATTTAAGCCGGGGAGTGTGGCCATTACCGCGGATACGGATCCTAAAATTGTGCGCTACCTGGGAAACGTAGCCGGGGAGTGCGGTGCTCCATTTTATCGCGTCCAAGATCTCATTCGCGCCAGGGTTCGCCGCGCCACGCTGCAAGAGCAAACTTTCCGCACCCGGGGAGTATACAACGCAGAATTCACGATGCCGCTTCTGGGTAAGCACCAAATTACCAACGCCTGCACGGCGCTCAGTGTTCTACACTCACTAGCCGCACAGGGATTTGAAGTCGAACTTTCCCGCATTCAGCAAGCTTTTCGAGAGACGCATTGGGAAGGACGACTGATGGTGCTTTCGCACGACCCGCTGGTTCTGATCGATGGGGCGCACAACGAAGGCGGCATCCGCAGCTTGCGGGAATTCCTCGACGACATCCCCAACTGCCACGGAATAACAGTACGGCCAAAGGTGCTAGTGCTGGGCCTCAAACAAGACAAGGACATAAAGCCAGTGCAAGAACTCATTGTGCCGCTTTTTGAAGAAATAATTGTAACGGAGGGAAACTACCAGGCCTGGCCGGCGGATGATTTAGCGAAGCTTATTGCTACCCGCCACGCTAAGGTACGGGCTGTTCCCAATATACAGCAGGCGCTGGCAGAAGCCGGCTCGGTTCTTCATGAGGGCGAGATGATGCTGGTCACGGGTTCGCTCTACATGGTTGGCGACGCGCTGGCCGCTATGAAAGTCCCAGTCGCCGCCTCAAGCGGGACTCCGCCAAAGGCGGGAGTGGCAGAAGGGCCAACTCCAGTGGCCCCGGTTGATGCTACAAAGGTACTGGGAGTATAGTGTGAACAATGGAAGCTGAACCAGGTGCAGGTAAAGGTAACCAAGGAGCATGGTGGGCAGTATTCGTCTTGATCGCAGTGGTTGTCATTGCGGTCGGCGCACGGCAAGGGTGGTTTGAACGTTTGGGCCTCACCAAATACGGTTTACCCTCGCAAAAGGAACGGGCGGAAAAGCAGGTTGCCTCAGTGGAGTTTGACGAGCTCAAGGTATCTTTGCATCCGGATCTTCCCCAAGATTTTCTGCTGGAGGAAGTGGGGAACCTGGCCGCAGTTGAAAGCGCGTATGGGTTTACCTTTACACCGGAGGAGAGGAGCTTGCTCGCCCAGCACAAATTTGTGGTGAAGAATCTTCTCGACACCTCCATTCGCCCCAAACAACCAGTACTGGCAGATAAAAACCGCGAATTTACGGATCTCTATAACGCTATCCGCGGCCCTGCGGACTACAAAGAACGCAAAGCGGAGAATGCTATATTCTTCTCGGCGGACGTATTCTTGAACCATTACACCATTCTCTTAACCGAACTTTTGAAAGAAGCGGAGAACGAAGTGTTTTACCCAGCTATCAAAGCGCTGAGTGAGAAATTTTATTGGGAAGCAGAAAAACGAGCTGCGGCAGAACAGGAAGCAGAGAAAAAAATCGTTTGGACAAAGGTACGAGACTATTTCGCCGTCCCCTACGCTATTTTCTCCACGGTGGCTCAACCTCTTACCAGCGATGACTACTTTGATGAAGCCGGAGCGCTCGCTGACCCAAACCAGCTGGCAGGCGAACATGCCAAGCAAGATGCGGAGATAGATACGTATAGTAACGTAGCCGAATTTGTGAAAGAGCTAAAACTAAGCAGTGCCAGCGAGGCGGCCATTTTAGCGGACTTGCAGAAAATTTATGCAACCGAGGGGCCGGATATGCCGGCTGTTTTCAAGGACGAATACACCCAGTACGCGCAGGATGCCGGGATAGAATACAGCGTGGACTTCACCCAATTCACCCCGCGCAGCCATTACACGAGCAGCTCCCTGCGCCGGCAGTACTTCCGCGGCATGATGTGGTTTAACCAGTTGCCATTCTTTGTGAAAAGCGAGGCGCTGTCCGATTATGCCTTTGCTATCAGCGACCTGTTCACGGTCTTCCCGGAAGACAAGCAAGCGTATGACCGCCTGGATGCGACTATCTCATTTTTGGTAGGGGAGAGTGATGATTTAACTCCGAACGATTACCAAGAAGCGCAGAGAGTGGGCCGAGGGGAAAGAGGCGCCGCGATAGAGTATCTCATGTCCGCGAAAGAGCCCAAGATCAAGAACTTGGCCGCCGCGTACCCCACCGTAGGAGAGGTACAAACAGAGGACGCTGTGGCAGCCACAAAAGGGATGCGTTTCTTTAGCGGGAAGTTCATTGTTGATTCTTACTGGACTGGGCGCCTGACCCAAGGCGATGAGGCCCCACGCCCCGGGTACACGCAAAAGTTGCCGCCGATGGCGTCATCATTGCAGGTTATGTCTCTTTTAGGCTCGAAGTACGCCGAAAGCCAGATTCCTACCCTCGATTTCTACTCGCCCAATAACTCACAAGCGATCACCCAAGCTTTAACTGAACTCAAACAGGAAATGGAAACTTTAGATGAAGACTACTGGAAAAGTACGGCGCACGGGACGGGGCTTTGGACCATCCAAGGGCTATTTGAGTGGTTCCAGGGGAACCGCACCAAGCTGCCGCAGTTTATGCAATCGCTTCTTTGGGACGCCAAGACGCTCATGACCGCGTCAGGCTTTTGGACGGAACTACGCCACGCTACGCTGCTGTACGCCAAACAATCCTTCGCTGAACTCGGCGGGGGCGGGCCGGATGAGTGCGACCCCCGTAAAGTTCCAGAGCCCCCGAAAGCCTATATCGAACCTCAGCCTGTCGCGTACGATCGCTTGTACTACTTAGCCCGCAAGACGGCCGCGGGGCTCGAAGCGCAGGGGCTGGAACTCAATAACCTAGACAGAATGCGGACTGCTTACATTCCGCTGCTAGAGCTGGTGCGCGATTACACGGGTAAGGAACTGAGTAACTCGCAACTTACGGAGCAAGTCGTGGAGCACCGCGACCCTGACCCTGAGGACCCCAGCAAAACGTGCGTATCATACAGCATTGAAGGGGAAAGCGAGTGGGAAAAACTCAGATGGGAGATGGTTAACCTGATGGAGCAGTCGCTGCCTGACCCTGTGGAAGGAGTCGTGTTACCCGCCAAGGACAAGCGAGCCGCACTGGTGGCGGACGTTCATACGGGAGGGGACTCCGCTAACCCGCGGCGCATTCTTTACGAGGGCACAGGTGTGCCGCGCGTCATCTTTGTGGCGGTAAAAGATGCCAATGGAGCGCGGCTTACGACAGGGTTCACGTACTCCCACTACGAATTCACACAGCTTCTCGGTGGATCCAGGCTCACGGATGAGGAGTGGCAGAAAAACTTCTACGTCGGCGGCGATGACTATGATGCCTTCCAGTACACGCCGAAAGGTAGCTGGCCTGTGCTGCCCAGCTGGTATACATCGCTCCTCCGAGGAAAGTAGAAATTTGACGTGAATCGGACTGTTGTTACTGTCTTGCTCCTCTTAGCGGCAGCTGCCGCAGCGGTGGTGTGGCTCCAGAGAGAAAGAGAGGCCGACTATGTATATTCGCTGCCTGCCGGCGAGAGTCCTCATGAATACTTGAAGGGCATCTATGCAGCTGACCAAGCGACTCAACCTTCTCCGTATCATATACGTGCAGCTGTGGTACCACACCACGTCGTGTCCACCGAGGCCATGGCGGCGGGGGTTAAGGTGCTCGTGCCCAATGACCCGCAGCGGATCTTACTGCTTTCGCCTGACCACTTTGAGGGCTGCCCTACGCCTCTTTGTACCACTTCCGGAACATTCGAAACTCTGCTCGGGAACGTACAGGGCGAGCCACTGCGTCTGAATTTAGGCACGGCGTCGCTCGTCACCGCCGCGCCCGACCTTTTTAAAAAGGAGCATGGGATCAGAGCGGTACTCCCATACATTGCGCACTATTTGCCGGGAACGACCGTGGTGCCAATCGTGTTTTCTCAGAAACACCCGTGGGAGAGTGCCGATGAGGAAGCAATCTTGAAGCTTTTTGCAGAAGCTTTGGATGACGAGACGGACCTCGTCATAAGCAGCGACTTTTCCCACTACCTCACCATCAGCGAGGCAGATAAAAAAGATGAGGAAACAGCTCAAACAATTTTTGCGAAAGATCTGGACGGCTTGAAAGCCCTGGATAATCCTGCCCAAAGCGATTGTCCCCGGTGCCTGTGGCTCTTGGCATCGCTGGCAGAGGCGCAAGACTTCTATAATCCTTCGGTACTTCTCCACACGAACTCGGCTCGTCTTTTGAATGACACGACTGTTCCAGAGACCACGAGCCACTTTGCGTTAGTTTTTTACGCGAACGAAGCGCTGGGTCCAGAGGATATTGCGCTTGCGGGGGATGTGACGTTAACTCGGACGAAGCAAGTACCGGTTTTGTCGGGCGATATTCAAAAGTTCTGGGCGGGGGAGGGGCTACGCGTAGTGAACCTGGAGGGGCCATTATCGCCAAGTTGTATGAGTGCGCCTAACCCATTCATATTCTGTAACCCCCAAGACTTATGGTCAGACATTCGGGACTTCGCCACTCATTGGGGCGTGCAAAACAACCACATGTTGGATAAGGGAAAGGCAGGGTATGCGGAAACGAAGGCGCTTATCGAAGAAGCCGGAGAGGGAGCAATTAGTACGTCGCCATACCAGGACTCAAAGTACTTCATTGTGGCGCTGACGCGTGTCACAAACCCGGTACCACAGCAAGCGGCAGTAAACTTGCGAGAAGAGTACGAGAGAGCCATTGAAGACCTTAGGAATGCTGATCCTAACCTCCTAAGAATTGCCTATATCCACGCGGGGGTAGAGTACCAAACTTTGACTTCAAAAGAAGAGAAAGAGTTTTACCAGAGTTTTATTGATGCCGGCGCGGATGCTGTGCTTGTAAGCCACAGCCATGTGATGGGGGACATGTTCATCTACAAAAACCGCCCTATTTTCACCGGCCTGGGAAACTTCATCTTCGACCAGACAGATGCCGTACCCACTTCCACCGCTAAGCTCGTGCGCCTGCGTAAAGAAGGTGGTAAAGTTCTCTTTGAGACTCTGATTAGCCGTTAAACTGGCCAGGAAGACTACTTAGCTGAATCTGGAACTCTGGTGATCTTGTCACCTATTGTGAAACTTCCGTTGACATTGAGAGCATCAGCTAGATAATTCATCAAGAAACAAACTTGTGTGAAAAGAGTTAACGGAGTTAATTCTTCGGGCAATTCGGTTTCAACAAGCTCCACCATCAGCGCGTCGCTCTTTGCCGCAAGAGTTTGCTTTAAGGCCTCGATTCGACTCTGATCCTTTCCCTTGCCATTTAAGGTAATAACAATAGTTTGATTGGCTGTTTCCTTTGGGCCATGATCATACTCTGCCACTGACATCCCTCCCCAGGCCCATTTCGTAGTTTCACTCAAAATGAGGGCGCCTTCTCTTGCGGTTGCCAAGTTGGGTCCGCTACCGATCATACATACTCCCCGAATTTGATGGCGAGTTAGATAGTGATGGACTTCGCTTGCAGCCTGCTTGCCAGCAGATTCTAGATTTTGGAACTCTCGAGAAAGAACCTTCAGGGCAGACCCAGGATCAAGTTTGAGCCCGCAGTATAATGTCACTAAAGTGTTGAGATATGTTTTGGTGGAGGAGTAAAATTGTTCCGGGCCAGCCAAAATTTCAATTACTTGCTCTGCATTACGCGCCTGGCCTAATGCAGAATTCTTTTCATTTACAATCGTGACTACTCTCTTAAATTTCTCTAGATTCCAAATGGTCTCAGAACTTTCACCAGATTGCGAAATGAGTACTCCGAGTGGTTTTTGCACAGAGGAAAGGTAGTAGTAGTATTCCGAGGCAAGCTGAGGGAACATTTTCTTGCCACAAAAGGAGAGAGTCAGAGGTGCAAAATATGAGGATCCCATGCCCAGGTAGGGAACTGCAGTGGGTAAAGTAAGAGTATGATTCTGCCGGTAACATTCTTCAGCGCGAGCCGGCATTTCCCGAATTTCATTTACAAGACCTTGCATATCTGAAAGTCATCATAGCAGGCTCCTTCCATTTGCAGAATCACATGAATGTTTGGTATACCTTCGATACACTCCGGGATCGTCTAATGGCAGGACAGCAGACTCTGAATCTGCTAATCTTGGTTCGAATCCAAGTCCCGGAACATTTAGAGAACCAATGGACTTGGCGATGAAGAATTACTTTTTTTCAAAGCTCTCTGGTATCAATTACCGCATCGCTACTCACGAGGGAAATGCGAATAGACGACTGGCAAGTGCAGCTCCAGAGATACTATTTCAACTTCACGAGCCTTACGTACCGGAAAAATACAAGAAGGATTTTAAGAAACTAGTTTCAATTATTGAGAAAACGGCCAAATCGTTACCCGAAGGTGTAATGACTCCGATAAGAATTGAGGGGATTCGAAATCGAACAGCGGCCAAATATATCCAACTACTTCTTGACATTCAAAATCATCTAGATGTCGAACAACGTGAACTCCTCTGAACTATCTCTTCTCGAAGATCATTCGTTCGTGGCTGAAAAGGTTTCGCTTGAAAATCTCAGATTGCGAGCCGTTAAAAACAAACCTGAGCTGAGTTCTAAACTCCTTATCGGCTAGATACCTCGGCAACAGTTTCACCTTAGCTGCCAGGAGCTTGAAACTAAATTTGTTAGCTCTTTTTCCCCACTCTGTCAGGGTTTTGATATAATCGAGCCTTCCATTATTACTTGAAATAAAATCAAAGCTTGGTTCGCCACATTTCTTCATTTGATCTAATCCAGAAGGAAGCCAGGAGCCGGGGTAAAAATGAGTGGCGAGTTTCAAATGAAACTCATCACTGCCGGCGGGGTGTTCTCGCTCAATTAATCCTGGGTCGGGGACTGCCTTCCCCCAGGTCATGGTTTGCAGGTATAGCCTGCCTCCCGGTGGCAAAACCGAGGCACAGAACTGAAAAAATTGTTGGTAGATCTGCTCCTGCTTTCCCGCCAGAAATTCTGAGATGGAACAAAAATGTTCAAAGGCACCCACGGAAACAACTCCATCAAACATACCCAGTTTCTGAGGATCAGTGGTTTTATAATCCTGCAAAAGAACTTTTAGCCCCCTTTTGAGGCACCACCTTGCCTGCGCGGGGGATAGGGTCAGGCCAACTGCCTCACCTGCCTTACTCTCCACCGCTCTCAGCATCGGGCCCCAGCCCGACCCAATGTCCAATACTCGCAGCCCGGCGTGAAAGCGAATGCCGTTTAGTATGTATTCGTGTTTATCTGCTTGAGCTTTTTCCAGCGTTTTAGAGTAATCGCCATCGTAAAAAGCACACGTGAAGTCGCCATGCTCACCCATGCTCAATCGGAATATTTCGTCGATCCAGTCGTACGTCCGTGATATTTCAGCTTGGGTGGCCATATTTTGTGTCCCCAGCAGGAATCGAACCTGCGGCCTCTGCCTTCGGAGGGCAGCGCTCTATCCGCTGAGCTATAGGGACGTATTTATATACTACCCAGGGCTCGCTATTTCAGCGAGTATACTGGGAATATGCACATGCAAGGCCAAATCCCCCGGAACATATACCAGGATATAGGTATCATCGCGTTGAGCGTTTTAGTAGCGGTACTGCTAGGAAAGTCCGGCGCCTTGGAAACATTTCTCGTGACCGTAGGAGAATGGCGCCTTGTTGGTAGCTTTCTGGCGGGAATGCTTTTTACTTCTGTCTTTACCGCCGCCCCGGCCGCCGTACTCTTAGGAGAATTAGCACAGGCGAATTCCGTTTGGGATGTGGCAGCAGTAGGTGCCTTTGGAGCGCTGGCAGGGGACTATCTTATTTTCCGATTCGTGAGAGACAGGCTGTCGGAAGACATTCGTTCGCTGTTGGGTCACAAAGTGAGGCGTTTACCAAAAATTTGGAAGCTTCCATCTGCGCGGTGGCTTACCATTATTCTCGGCATGATTATTATTGCCTCACCACTGCCTGACGAAATCGGCATTGCCCTGCTTGGATTTATGAAGACTCGGAAGAAAGACTTTTTTCTTCTCTCGCTCGTGGCAAACTTTTTGGGGATTCTCGCAATCGGGCTTGTGGCCAGAGAGTGGTAACTATGAAAATCCGAATTTGGCGTAGAAACGGGGCAACTGGCCCTGATTTTTTTTCGGGTCGCAGTTGAGAATAACCCACTGAGCTTTGTGCCGCTTCGCTTCTCGCATCACGCAATCCATGACGGCTGACCCCGCTCCTTTGCCTTGGTGAAGGGGATCCGTCATAACATATTCCAGGATCCACTTAGCCCCTAAGGGAACGATCAAGGCCGAGGCTACATACCGTTCGTCTTTATCCACTGCCACGGCTACGTACTCAACGTGTTTAGCAATGCGGGCATATTTGCCATGGGTGTGGAAATCCTGCCAGAGCACTTCGTCGTGCCGCTGAGTTAAAGTCTCATTTTGATAAAATTCCTCAACAGGCAAAAACAAGGTTTTAAAAGGCGCAGTTTTCTGGCGGCGGTACTGCGCCGGGTTGGCGGTCATTAAAATATCTCGAGACATACTTACTCAACCGTGACCGATTTCGCCAAGTTGCGCGGCTTGTCGATATTCAGGCCGCGTGCTACGCCCGCGTAGTAGGCGAGGAGCTGCAGGGGCACAACGTTGATAATCGGTTGCAACATCTCCAGCGTCTGCGGTACGTAGATAACATCTTTGGTGACGCTTTCGATCTGGGTGTCGCCCTCCGTAGCAATGGCAATGATTGGCCCGCTGCGTGATTTTATTTCTTGCAAATTCGACAGGGTTTTCTCGTAGACGCTATCTTGGGTGCAGATGGCGACCGTTGGCACGGCTTTGTCAATCAAGGCCATAGCACCATGCTTCAGTTCTCCTGCACCATATCCTTCCGCGTGAATGTAAGAAACTTCCTTTAGTTTAAGCGCTCCCTCGAGTGCAATAGGGTACTGATACTTCCTGCCAATGTAGAGGACGGTGCGGGCATTCACGAGATTCTCGGCTAAGCGTTGCAGGGTCTTCTCGCTAACACTGGCGGCCGCGGCTAATTTCTCCGGCAGGCGAGCCAGCTCCTGGATAATCTCGGCCGCAGTGCTTTGGGACATGTGGCGTTGCCTGCCCAGCAGCACAGTGAGCATAGCGAGCACTGCCAGTTGCGAGGTAAACGCTTTGGTAGACGCGACGCCGATTTCCGGGCCGGCATGATTGTAGACTCCGGCCTCGGTAGCGCGGGCAATGGAGGAACCGATGGTATTCACAATGCCTAGCGTCAGTCCGCCTTTGCGCTTCACTTCCTCAAGAGCCGCTAAGGTATCGCCAGTTTCTCCTGATTGCGAAATAAAAACGAAGGCGGTGTATTTATCCACCATAGGGTTGCGATAGCGGTATTCACTGGCGATATCAACTTCGCAGGGTATCCCGGCTTGCTCTTCTAACATGTACTCACCGACACGGCCGGCATAACAGGCCGTCCCGCAGGCCACGATTTGGCAGCGCTTGACGCGGCGTAGCTGCCCGGTGATACTCGTGAGCCCACCCAAGCGAACGTCGCCGGTTTTAGGTAAAAGGCGCCCGCGCAGAGTATTCGTGAGGCTCACTGGCTGCTCGTGAATTTCCTTCAGCATGAAGTGGGGATAGGCGCCCAAATCCACCGCTTCGCTGCTCCAATCTAATTTGGTGAGCGGTTTGTACTTGATCTTGCTGTTCAAATCCGTGACGTGAAATTCACCTGCTTTAATGACGGCCACCTCGCCGTCATCTAAGAACGTGAGATGCTCCGTGTGGCCGGCCAGCGCGGTGGGGTCTGAAGCCACATAGCCTTTGGTTCCCGCCACCGAAACCACCACCGGACTCGACATGCGGGCTGCCACCATTTTATCGGGCTCGTCGGCGGAGATTGCAATCAGCCCATACGTGCCGCGCACGACTTGCAGGGATTGGCGGACAGCATCTTCCAAGTTGCCTGTGTAGAATTGTTCGATCAGGTGAGCCAGGACTTCGGTATCGGTTTCGGAGCCGAAGGTGTGGCCTTTCTCTTGCAGCTTTCCTTTGAGTTCAGCGTGATTTTCGATAATGCCATTGTGTACCACGAAGATACGCTCCTTACAGTCGGCGTGAGGATGAGCATTTTGCTCGGTGACACCGCCATGGGTGGCCCAGCGGTTATGGCCAATGCCTAAGTGGCCGCTCATGTCCAAGCCTGCCAATTTTGATTCTAACTGGTCGAGGTGGCCAACAGCTTTGATTGTTACCGGGGCAGGAGCAAAGACACAGAGACCGCTGCTGTCGTAGCCGCGGTAACTTTCTTTATGCAATCCCTCTAACAAAAATGGGACGACATTATCTTTGCTAATACACCCAACAATGCCGCACATACAGCTAGCTTGTAGCTTGGAGCCCAGGCCCTTGTCAAGCAAGTGCAGTTATCCTCTGTTGTCTTTCTTTTTAGCTGTGTATAACTGATATATGCATGTTTACCTAGGAGCGGACCATGGGGGATTTGAGCTGAAGGAGCGTATCAAAAGGTGGCTTGTGGAGTGGGGACACACCTGGGAAGATTTAGGGAATACAACATATGACAAAGGGGACGATTACCCACCATTTGCACTCGCGGTAGCAGAAAAAGTCGGCAAGACAAGGGATGCAATTGGGATCCTTGCCTGCCGATCAGCGGCTGGTATGGTCATAGCCGCTAACAAGGTTAAAGGTGTCCGCGCCATCACCGTCCACGACGAGAATTCGGCCGGGCTCGCCAGAGAGAAGAACGATGCTAACGTGGTGGTCCTGTCCGGCGATTGGCTCTCGGAAAAAGAAGCCAAGAAGATTTTAAAAGTCTTCCTTGAGACTCCATTCAGCGGGGAAGAAAGACATATTCGGCGCATTAAGACCATTGAAGAGTATGAAAACAAAACCCCCTAAATCCCCCTTATCAAGTGGACTTGCTGAAAAAATCCCCTCCCTTGATAAAGGGAGGTTGGGAGGGATTTCTTTACCCCCGATCGAGATTGTCCCTGCCATTCTCCGCAAAACATGGGAGGGAATTGAGGAAGATTGGAAAAAGATTTATAAACTGCCGGATCACATTCAAATCGATATTACGGATGGAGTTTTTGCCGGAGATGGGACTTTTCGCGACATAAAACGGTTTAAGCGGCTCCCAGAGAGCAGCAAGGTTGAGCTGCATATGATGGTGCACACACCAGGGAATTTCGTTGATGACATCATTGATTTGAATCCGGCCCGAGTAGTATTTCACTTAGAAGCATTTGAAGGAACAAATGGCGTAAAATTTGTCTACGAAACGCTGCGGGAGAAAACCCAATCACAGTTAGCGTTAGCCGTAAACCCGGAAAGCCCAAATCAACGCCTTGAGGAGCAACTCACGTTACTTGATTACGTTCTATTCATGGGCTACAACCCAGGATTCGCTAACCAGCCTATTAACCCCATTGTCTATAACAAGATCGGACAGTTTTACGACAAGCATCCCGGCATTCCCATTGCGGTGGATGGGGGAGTGAAAAAAGAATCTGTGCCTGATTATGTCCGGGCCGGGGCCACAATTCTTTGTGCAAATACATCTATCTTCGGGCAGGGCGACCCTCGCGAAAATTACGAACAGCTGCGCCTCTTAGCCAACTCTGCTGAGCGAGGGAAGTAAATCAATCGTCAGTGCGGACCTCTTGGCGCAGCCGCGTCAAGATATTCTCAAGCGTTTGCAACGCATCGGCGCTCTTATCGCGGATTTGTACTTCCAGCTGTTCTAGGTCTTTATCGAGCTCAACCCATTCCTGCTTGGACTCTTCTTTTGCTTCGGCATAAGCCCCACGTAAATCAGCCCGGATATCCTGCACCTGCGTGGCCGCGTCATCGTACCCTTCCTTGGCAACAAGCTGAGCCTGAACCAACTTAAGCCGCGCTTCGCTGCGAGCGCGGGCAGTGATGATGCCAATTTGTTCTTTGAAATTAGTTTCGGGGCCTGTGATAAGCGTCCCGGGGCGCCTGAGAGCTACAACGCCCACAATCAGGGCAATGATCGCAACTGCCAGAGCTAGGCCGGCAAGCAGCGAGCCTGAGGTGAACTTCATCTTCACGCTTTTAATCTACCGTGGTGAGCGAAAAGCGCAATTGTGTATACTGAAAGGCATGAAACGCTTGAACAACCTCAAGGACTTGAATCGAATGGCGAATACGTTGCGACAAGATGTCATTAAAATGTTGCTAGCGGCAGGCAGTGGGCACTCGGCTGGCCCTCTGGATCTCGCCGATATAGCGTGCGCGCTGTATTTCAACGTGATGAATATTGACCCGAAAAAAAGAAATGACCCGATGCGCGACCGGCTGTATATATCGTGCGGCCACACGGCACCCATTTGGTACGCCGTGCTTGCACACGCGGGGTTTTTCCCAGTGGAAGAGCTAAAAACATTGCGGAAGCTCGGCAGCCGCCTGCAGGGGCACATGGACCGGGAATATACCCCCGGGGTGGAGAGTACGGCCGCAAGCCTTGGACAGGGGCTTTCCATTGCGTGCGGGTGCGCCTACGCGGGGCAGATGGATAGGAAAAACTACCAGACATACTGCGTCCTTTCTGATGGGGAGCACGATGAAGGCTCAACCTGGGAAGCCATTATGTTTGCCGGGCATTACAAGCTGGCGCACCTTACGGCGATTGTCGACCGTAATAATATTCAGATTGACGGACCGACGGAAAAAATCATGACTAAAGAGCCTCTGCGAGACCGTTACGAGGCCTTCGGCTGGCATGTGCTAGAGATCGACGGTCATAATATCGAACACATTATTGACGCCTGCAATGAAGCTAAAGCCATTGTGGAGAAGCCCGTCGCCATTATTGCCCATACGATTGCCGGTAAGGGAGTGGACTTCATGGAGTACGACTTTAAATGGCACGGTAACCCTCCCGATGCCCAACAAGGCAAGGTGGCGCTTCATCAACTGCGCACACTGGAGGGAAAGATCGATAACATGGATTTGTAATTATGCTAGCCAAGAACGCACATCTAAAACGCAATACACTCTCGAAGGATGTCGAGGTAGTAGGCACGCGAGACGGATATGGCATGGGTCTCGTGGAAGTAGGGGAGAAAAACAAAGACGTGGTGGTGCTCACCGCTGACCTCGGTGATTCTACCAAGGCGAGTAAATTCCAGGCAAAATTTCCCGACCGATACATTCAGTGCGGCATTCAGGAACAGAATATGGCGAACGTGGCGGTGGGGCTTTCCCTCAACGGCAAAATTCCTTTTGTTTCCACATACGCCGTCTTCTGCCCGGGGAGAAATTGGGATCAGGTGCGTATTTCCGGCGCCTATAATGGCGCCAACGTAAAGTACGCGGGGGCTCACACGGGCATTTCCGTGGGCCCGGATGGCGCCACCCACCAGGCGATGGAAGACGTGGCATTGACCCGGGTGTTACCCCGCATGACCGTGTTTGTGCCGTGCGATACGGAGGAAACGCGCAAAGTGGTGCACGCGGCAGTGGGGATACAGGGTCCGGTGTATTTTCGCTATGCTCGGGCGGCGACTCCAGCATTCACGACCGATAAAACGCCGTTTAAACCGGGCAAAGCTCTAGTTTTGCAAGAGGGAAGTGATGTGGCCATCATCGGCGCGGGACCAATTATTCACTCGGCGCTTCTCGCCGCCGACCGGCTGCTGGAGCGCGGCATTAAATGCCGGGTGATAAATTCTCCCAGCATTAAACCGATGGATGAGGATGCCATCGAACGAGCAGCCCGGGAGTGCGGAGCCATCGTTACCGTGGAAGAACATCAAATAATGGCTGGCGTGGGAAGCGCTATTGCCGAAGTAGTAGTGCGCACGTACCCCGTGCCCATAGAATTCGTTGGCATGCAGAATTCTTTTGGCGAATCGGGCCAGCCCGAAGAGCTTCTCAAAAAATACAAAATGGATGCCGACGCCATCACCACCGCCGTTCAGCGCGTGCTCAAGCGGAAGCGCTAGATGAGGATCGAAAAGAAAATCTTGCCCAGGTTTTTTGAGAAAGTTTTGTCTGGGGAAAAAACTTTTGAGCTGCGGTTAGCTGATTTTGAGTGCACGCCTGGCGATATTCTCGTTTTACAAGAGTGGAACTCGGAGGAACAAACGTATACTGGGCGACAAATTGAGAAAGAGGTGACGTACGTCCTCAAAACAAAAGATGTTGACTTCTGGCCGAACGAGGACGTTAACAAATTCGGTCTTCAAATTATCGCTCTAAAACAGTAATCCGCTGTTCGTGGTTTTTAACCTTGCGTTGAATTTCGCGGATTTCGTCATGCTTTACCCCAAGTAGCTGTGAAGCACGATTTTCGACGAACGCTTCGATATGCTTATCGAAGTGATCCGTGATCTTCTTAGCAAACTTTTCTAAATCTTCCTTATTCGGCTTCATGGCCAATTCGCCACGAATCTCTTGAATATCTTCCTGAATCTTCCCGCCCCAAATGTTCAGATCCCCATGGGTAGCCGGAGTAGGGTCACGGAAATCGTTGGACTGTTTCTTTTCAGCCATAGATCAAGTCTATACCAGGAAATTATTAGCGGGTAGATGATTTATCTTCTTCCTTACGCAAGGTGTAGAGACCCACGCCGACGAGAATCAAGAAGATCGCAACAATCGTAACCAGGCGGCCCCAGCCGGGGGCGAGGACCCAAATTTGAATGCCAGCAATAAAGAACGAAACAATGCCTCCCAACATGAGGCCGGGGGCAACGGGTTTTAACAGGTCAACCAGAAGGCTAGCCGCTACCACGATGGCGCCCCCAATGGCGAAGACAAACAGCATAGTTTGCTGACTCTTCTCTTGCTGCATTTCCCGCTCACGCTCAAAGGCAAGGGGACTCTGGCAATAGGGAGTGGGAGACCGCGTTTCTACCCCGTTAGAGACAAGTCCCGCATCTGGCGGGACTGCCGGTCTCTCTGAGACCGGGTCTCTAACGGGGCTAATCCAGCGGCCGCCAGCCTCTTCACATAGTTCCTGCGTACTGGTGTCTGGGTATGGTTCTGAGAGCGGCCCCGGCGGGGGAGCAATTTGCACCGAAATACTGCGCAGTACTAACACGTAGAGCAGGGCGAGCGCGATTGCAAACGTGGTCGTAACAAAATTAAGCGTCCAGCGACGGGTACGGGATGGGCTTTTCGCCTCGGTTGTCACGAGCCTCATGGTACACTATCTTCATGCAGTTGTGCGAGACAGCCACCGTGCAAGCGATAACGCTCGCGCGGGAATCGGTGGAGCAATATTTGCGCAGTACGTTTGACGAAATCGGCCGCCTGCAGACAGCGCCGGATTTTTTAGACAACGTTGAAAAGGTCCAGGAGAAAACGCGCGAGCTCGACACGTGGAGGGTACAGCGTGAACAGCTTTCCGCGATGGAGGAATGCGCCAAATCATGCACGTGCGACGAAGGCGCGCAGCTGGTCATTGAAGAATACAACTCCTTAGCAGAGCAAGCGGACAAGGCGGCGGGGCTGGTGACGGTGCCGCTGCCTTCCGATATGCGCCTGGGGTGGGGAGCGGGTGTTGTACTCTTGCTAGCGCTCATTGGGCTTTGGTTTTGGCGGAGAGCGAAGGCGAGCTGACAGCAGGAGTTTTGTGTATACTGGCAGCATGGAACTTTTGCCAGTAGTAGTCATTATTTTTGCGGCCTTTGGAGGGTTTGTGCTGGCCGCATACTTGAGTCACAAGAAAAAGGCTCCGGAACCTATGATCTGCCCCCTGAAAGGCGACTGTAAGGCCGTGATACGTAGCGAATTTTCGAGCTTCTTTGGAATCGGCGTAGAAAAATTAGGAATGGTCTACTACCTGGTCATTGCCGTAGCGTACGGCGCCCTGGTCGCGTGGCCAGCTTTAGCTACCCCCACCAACGTTTTCCTGATAGTGGGCCTCTCGGCCGCTGCATTTCTGTTCTCGCTGTACCTGACATTCATTCAGATCGGGTTCCTCCGCAGCATTTGTACTTGGTGTCTTTTGTCTGCAATTCTTTCCACCATCATATTTTTCACTTCGCTGGCCGCTTCAGATTTCATTTTCACACCGTGGCTCGTTGGCTGGCGGACGCCTATTCTGATAGTCCACCTGGTGGGCTTGGCCATGGGAGTGGGCGGAGCCTTGTTCGCCGATGTGTTCTTCTTCAAGTTCATTAGAGATTTAAAGATTTCCAAAGACGAGGCCGGGATTTTACAAACTATTTCGCAGGTAGTTTGGTTTGGCCTCGGGCTCTTAGTGCTCAGCGGCGTCGGCCTGTTCCTGACAGACCCGGCTGCGTACAGCCAGTCCGCCAAATTTCTCACTAAAATGATAGTGGTAGCGGTGGTTATCGTAAACGGCGCTTTCCTCAATTTGAAAATCACGCCGCACTTAATCCACATTTCCTTTGGCGACGATCCCCATAAGAGCCCTGAGGAAGAGCTGCAGCGGGAGAGGCGAATAGCGTTCGCGCTGGGCGCTATTTCGATGGTTTCGTGGTACAGCGCTCTTATCTTGGGTGCTTTTCCTTCTCTCCCGTTTTCACTTCCAACACTGCTCCTCACGTATGCGCTTCTCTTAGCGGCCGCTGTCACCGGCAGCCAAGTTATGGAGCGGTACATCGGGCGTAAACCCATGGCAGCAGACTAGTCGGACACGAGCCTATGGTAGATCTCACCGAGATTGTTAAGTCTTCACACAAGCAGCAGCGCTACCTTCTCTTGGCGGTCGTGGTCGGGCTGGTAATTCTGGCGGGGGTGTGGACCGCCCTGCTATGGGGCCAGCGGGCGCCGCAGGTCCGCGAGGGAGATAGCGCCATTATCACCGAGATAACGCTGGCGGGGCTGCGCACTCCGGAACAAGAGCAAAGTGAAAATCCGGTGCTGCGGCAACAGCCAAGCTACATCGCCGGGGAGCCACTAGCGCTGCGCATAACCACCGCTGAGGACGTTCACGAACCAATCCAAATTGGGGTGCGTCTCTTAGACAAGGGAGGTGGGATCCACGATATTTCGCCTTCGAGTGTGGAGTTTCAACCAGGAACTTCCACATTCTGCTGTTGGCGAATCGAAAAACCCGGCACCTATACGTTACAGATCTTTCGCCCCGAGAAAACGGTAACGAGTCTACCTCTTCGAATCCAGCCAGGATTTTCGCAGCAAAAAAAGCCTGTGCCAAGTTAGAGAATACGACGTGGAGAAAGCTCGACGCGGTCGATTGCAAGATCCTCGTACAGGGGCGCAAGCTGTGCTGCTTTCCCTAACAGCAATAGGTGATACTCGTTTGGTGTCTCGGGGGACAATGATTGGAAGGGTCCTTGGAGGCGGGTGCCGCTGAACTTTGCTTCCCGGATACGCGTCTCAAGGGTTTGACGCAACTGGCCGGCCAGGGTGTGGGAGCGCCTCTTTTTAGCATCGCGGACTGTTAAAAGAATAGCGTCGGAGAAAGGGGGAAGCAGGAGCGACTTACGCTCGGCAAGGAGCAGTTCATAGCGCTGTTTCCAGTCGAGAGAAGCGAGTTCATGCGCAAGCAGTACATTGCGTGTGACGAGGGCAACAGATTGTTCTTCGGGAAGGAGTTGCTGTAGACGCGAGAGTAGGATAAACCCGCGCTCGACACTGCGGAAATCAGGATATGTGAAGGTGTCTTCGGGAAATAGCCACGCCACGTGTTGAAAGGAGGGGAGTGCATCCTCAGAAAAAATCCCGGTAGTGGCAATAGTCAAATACTTAATACCTGTACCGAAGGTATGCTGCAGTGAGTGGCGCAGTGTCTCGACGTCATTGCCGGTGCGGTTTAAGAGCAGCATTGTGTGATGCTTCTTTTTCACCCAACTTTTAAGCGTTTCCACGAAATCGAGAGGCAGTACATTCCTTTGTCCACGATCTCCCCCCGTAAAAGGAAAGGCAGATACCCGTAGCGTCGGGAGATGCGCACTCAGAGTAGGGATATCATTCTGTAAGCGCTGGTAAAGACTCAACGAGGGAAAGCTGGCCGAGAGAAGCAGCGCGGCCTGGTGTTGCTTGGCGAGCATAGCTGCTCCATCGCGGTTATCGAGACGGGGATACTGGTCCCATAACTTGTGGGTGGGAAACTGCTCCTCGTCTACCACAATGAGCCGCAAATTCTTGAAGGGCAAAAACAGCGCTTTTTGGGTGCCGACTATCACTTGCAGGGAGCCCGCGGCAGCGCCATGCCAGAGGCTGGAAAGCTCTTTGGCAGGCAGGGCTGCGTGAAGCTGGGGAAACTCCTGCCATTCTCGCAAAAAACTTTTCTCGGGTACCAGAACGAGAACCTGGCCAGGCTGGGAGGCGACTTTTTGTATGAGTTCTTTGAGCTGTGTGCGGCGTCGCGGCGCGTTTCCGTCTAGGGCCACGATTACCGGGTGGGCCAGAACAGAAATATCCGTTGTGCGAGCCCGCTTGGGCTTCTGAGCAGGAAAAACAGCCGGCGCGGGCGGGCGGGCTACCCTCGGAGGTAAAAAAAGGCGCAAGGTGTATCCAAAACTCCCGTGCATCGTTTTGGCCATCCAATCAGCAAATTTCATTTGTTTGGGAGTCAAGGACAGACCCGAGAGGGGATAGGCCACTTTAAGCTCCATGGCAGCAGTTGTCTTTAGAAAACCAGTAATGATCCCCAACACGCGGCGCCGGCCAAACGGAATCAGCGCTGCTGATCCCACTTGGGCAGCAGTGTTACCGGCCAGACGATAGGTAAACTCTTGCCTCTTGCCGGCAGGGACAGGGACAGCGGGGGAAACAGCCACATACTGGGAGGAGCGCGGACTCATGTGTGGTACGCCACAGTAAAGCGGTAAAATGTATGCGCCTCGTGGCGAGGGTTGATTCCCGATTCCCGCAATACGGTCGCAAATTGCTCTTCGGCAGTCTCTACGCCCACGCGATGGGGAAGCACGACCGATGATTTTCCGCGATCTGAGCGAACATATACGCCGTACCGCCGGATATCGAGATGCTCTGGGCCGCCAATACGCTCTAAGGGTCCTAAAATAGCGACTTCGAAATGAAGGTCGTTGAGGTCAGCCTGGCGTACGACCCGGTGCGACTCACGCGCGAGCGCCTGGGTGGTGTTATTGATAATTTCTTGAGCGAGACAGGAGCTGGTGGGGAGCGGTGTACCATAAATTGAGCGAAACCGCTGGCCCGGGTCTTCGTAGACGGTGATGTAACACGCCTGTTGACGCTTAAGATCAGGAGCGAGAGAGGCCGGCAGGGGAAGCATCCGCTGATGCAAAACATACTGCCGTGCGGCAGCTTCGCTCAAGCGTGCATACTTGCCCCCTGTCATGTTCCAAGCTTACCATTAAATGGTGGCAGATGAGATGTCAAGAGAACCAGTCTCGGTGCTCGATCGGCCGGACACAGTCGCACGGCTCTTCCTGGGCGTGAGTGTGCCGGAGCCGGTAAAAACCCGCCTGCAGGAAACGGCAAAATCTTCGTTTGGACAATACATTGAACGCATAGTACCTGCCGAACAGTGGCACCTGACATTATTTTTCTTCGGAGACGTACGCAACCACGCGCAGTACCTGGGAAGACTTACGCTGCCGCTTAAAGAAGCCTTCGTCCCCACGATCACCATTAGCCACATCGGCCGGGGTAAAGCCAGAGACCAGCTGTGGGCGTATGTTAACCCGACGCCTGCTCTGCTTAATCTTCGGGAAGCGTTGAACGAACGGTTGCGAAAAATTCACTTTCCCCGCCCAGTCGAATTTCGCTCTTTCCATCCTCACATCCGTTTGGCAAAGTTCTATCCAGTGGTGCGCCGTCTCGGAATCGCCGATGTGCCCCACCGTACGGCCTATGCCATACGAGAAGCTTATCTTTATCGCAGCACGCTAGCCCCTCATGGATCAACCTACACAATCGAGGCTACCATCCCATTTTGAAGAAATTGACCACCTGCCGCTGGGGAAGGTAACAGGCGATTTTTTGCCTCGATCAGCTTTCCTGGCCTTATGCAAAATGTGGCTTCATAGCGCCGAATTTCAACACATTGTTACTTTAAACCCAGAGATGGTGGTGGAGGCAGAATCCGACGACGAGTTCTGCAAGGCAGTTCAGCGCGCCGATATCCGTATTCCTGATGGGGCGGGGTTGATCTGGGCTCAGTGGTACATTCGCTCTGAGTTCTGGGCGCTTTTCCCAAGCCTTTTAGCGTTCTCTTTCCGGCACGTGGAGCGCATCCCCGGCGTGGAAGTGGTATACGCGCTTGCCGATATGTGCGCTGATGAAGGACTCCCACTCTACTTACTCGGGGGGACAGCTGCGCAAGTTGAGGGGGCACGGCGGCGTCTTCAGAAAAAATTTCCTGGTCTTCATGTGTTCGTTTCCCCTGAACATACGTTCGATGTGGCGGGGCCGCCTGAGATTATCCGTGATATACAGGGACACGGACCAGCGGTGCTGCTGGTGGCATACGGCGCACCAAAACAAACTCTTTGGATAGAGCGCCACAGACAGGATCTTCCCACAGTACGAATTGCGGTGGGTGTGGGAGGAGCCTTCGCCATCTTGAGCGAAGAAAAGAGGCGGGCCCCCCGATGGATGAGACACCTGAATGTAGAGTGGCTATGGCGTCTCTTGCTCGAGCCCTCTCGCTTTCCCCGCATCTGGCAGGCCGTGGTGAAGTTTCCGCAGCTGATTCGGCGTCAGAAAATCCACACTTATTCACATTGACGTCCAGTTACGTGCAGCATAGGGTGAGGAGATGTGCCAATTCCTTACCGGAGGTGGCTTGCGAAGGAGGTGAGGAGCAGCATGGAGTACGAATCAGAAAAACAACCGGGTGCATGGGAGCGGCTTAAAGAATCTCCGCGGACAGTTTCAGCCTTGATCATCATTTTGGTAGTGGCCGCAGCCATTTACGCTTTTTCGGGTAATGACTCTGCCGGACCGGCTGAAGAAAGCCCAACACCCGAAACTCAAACGGAGGAGGCTTCCGCGCCTGCCGGCGCGGAAGAAGTAAGCACAGCCGCTACGCCAGAACCTGTCGCTCGAGAGGTTCTCACTGAGCAAAGCGAAGCGCTTCCGCAAGTTACCACCACCGCCGAGGGATATGTGGAGGCAGCTGAGGCGGGGGACGGTATGACACACTTAGCGCGGCGTGCTGCAACTCGCTGGCTCACTCAGAATAACCCAGGATACTCGGTTACCAACGAGCACCGCATCTTTATCGAAGACTACATCCAGAAAAAAATGGAGTCGCCACGGCTGGAAGTAGGCGAAAATCAGACGGTTTCTTTTGGACTCATTGAAGAAGCAGTGGCAGCGGCCGGGGAGCTAACCCCGCGGCAGCTCAACAACCTCACTCAATACACGTACGTGCTGGAATAGAAGAAAAATAGGGGAAGGTAAAAAGCTCCGCTAAGTGCGGGGCTTTTTGCTACACTAATGCTATGGAAATCGACGGTTACCAGAAGCCTCTCCCGGTGGATGCGAAGAAGGTTTTCCAGGGCAAAATTTTCAGCGTTTGGCAATGGGAACAGGAGCTCTACGACGGCAGCTATGCCACCTTTGAGCGTATTGCGCGGCCGGATTACGCCTTTGGCGTGGGGGTGCTGGAAGATAGCCGGATTATGCTTCTGTATGACGAGCAGCCAGATAGGGAAGCAGTCCTTACCCCCGCGGGAGGCAAGGTAGACGAGGGAGAAACGCCAGAGGAGGCGCTGAGGCGAGAGTTCTTGGAGGAGACAGGGTTTGAGATCGGGGAGATTAGAGAGTGGTTTGCCTACCGCCCGAGCACCAAGATGGAAATGGTGACATATGGGTTTATTGCGCGCAGCCTCAAGCGCGCCGGAGAAGCGCGGCCGGAGCCAGGGGAGAGAATGAGGGAAGTAACATATTCATTTGAAGAATTTTTGGCCCTTGGGCAAAACCCCAAGTTGCGCGACTGGATGCTGCGCGTAAAGCTGCTGGAGGCGCAGGTTGACTCAAAGAAAAGAGAAGCGCTGCGAAAGCTATTGTATGAATAAGCATGACCTGAGAGTGCGGATTGCGCCGAGCCCAACGGGAAACTTACATGTGGGCACGGCACGGGCAGCGTTGTTCAATGAACTTTTTGCTCGCCATGAAGGCGGAAAATTTGTCGTGCGCATTGAAGATACAGATAAGACGCGCTCAAAACCGGAATACGAGCAAAATATTTTAGAAGGATTTACGTGGCTCGGAATCACGTGGGACGAAGGGCCTGACGTCGGCGGCGAATACGGCCCATATCGGGATACGGAACGGGTACAAAATCATAAAGACGCAATTGCTAAGCTCCTAGAAGAAGGGAAGGCCTACAAAAAGGAGGGTGCGGTATACCTATCCGTCGAGCCACAAGAAGTAGTGTTCGAAGACCTTGTACGGGGGATGGTCAAGACCCATACCGACGTCTGGGGTGGGGATTTTGTCATTGCCCGCTCAAGCGGAGACCCAGTGTTTCACTTGGCAGTAGTAGTTGATGATGCCGAGATGCGTATTACGCATGTAATCCGGGGAGAAGACCACCTCAGCAACACCGCGCGCCATATCTTGATACAGCGCGCGCTTGAGTACCCAACCCCACAGTACGCCCACATGCCTTTACTCCTGGATGAGCAGCGCAGAAAACTTTCCAAGAGGAGTGGGGAAACAAGCCTCTTGGCGTACCGGGATCTGGGCTACCTGCCAGAGGCCATGATGAATTACTTGGCGCAGCTGGGCTGGAGCCCCAAAGATGATAGGGAGTACCTGAATCGCGAAGAATTGATTCAAGCCTTCACCTTGGATGGCATTCAAAAACCTGGGGCAATATTTTCGATAGAAAAGTTACAGGCAATGAACAAGCACTACCTACGTAAGCTCTCTAGTGAAGAGTTGTATGAGCGGACGTTACCCTTTTTACACCCCGGAGGTGTAAAAAGGGAGTATCTTACTGCGGCGCTTCAAACAGAGCAAGAGCGCGTGGCGACGCTGAAAGAGCTAGCTGAGGCAATTGAATTCTTTCTGCTCGACTGGCTAGCAGATTACCCGGCCGAAATTCTTATTTGGAAGAAGAGCGACAAAGAAACAACCGTGAAGCTGCTAAACCAGCTCAAAGACAAATTAGAAAATCTTCCAGCGGATGCTTTTACAGAAGAAAAGCTAGAAAAAGCATTAATTGCTTGGATCGATGAACACAAATTGGGTAGGGGAGACACGCTCTGGCCTATGCGAGTAGCCTTAACAGGCAAAGAAAATTCCCCTGGGCCATTTGAAGTCAGTGCGGTTTTGGGCCAGAATGAAACTGTACTTAGAATCAATAAGGCACTAGAAAAACTTCATGGCTAGAATGAAAAAGTGGGTGCGGATTGTGTACATCATCCTGACGGCGATGGTGGTTATCGGTATGGTTGGGGCTTCGTTGATGGGAATTTTTTGATTTGAATCACGGACTTTTGCAGAGGTTGTCAATATAGGGGAGAAGGTGCGATAATATTCGAGATGCGCTGGATATTCCTTCTAAGCGTTTTTTTGGTGTTGAGCATGGTTTTTGCGCCGGTAGCTTCGGCGCAGGAAAAATCTGTGGAGGAGCTCAGAGCAGAGTTGCAAGCAAAAAAGGAGAGACTGAAAGATACCAACGCAAGAATTAAGGAACTGCAGGATAAGATTCAGACGGAAAAGAGCGAGGCGCGGACCTTGGAGGATCAAATCGGGGTTCTCGATAGAAATGCAGATATCTTAGAACTCGAGATTACTCGGACGATTCAGGAGATCGACGCTACCAAATCAGAGATTGGTTCAGTAGAAAGAGAAATTGAGGATAAGGAAGAGCAGATAGCCGCACAAAAGCGGCTCTTAGGTGAATACATCCGCGCGATGCATAACTTGGATCAGCAATCAGGAGTGACGGTGTTTTTAAAATATCAAACGTTCTCAGAAGCTGTCAGCGAGGCTGCTACAATTGAAGAGTTGCAGAGTAGGGGACAGCAAACACTGTTCGCTATTTTGGAGCTACGCAAGCAATTGGAAGATAAAAAGCATATCTTAGAAGACTTTAAACAAACACTGGAAGAACTGCACGCCCGCCAAGAACATCAACAACAGACTTTAGAAAATCAAATTGCTTCAAAGCAGAGGATTCTTGACTTGACCAACGCGCAAGAAGCTCAATATCAGACACTGCTTAAAGAAGCTCAGTCAGCCCACAAGGCAGCTGAGTCGGAAATCAGAGCAATCGACGCCGCCATTCGTGAAGAACTCCGCAAGCAAGGCCTGGGCAACCTGCCCTCGGTAGGGACTATGGAATGGCCCGTTGATCCTATCTTCGGCGTTTCTTGCGAATTTCACTGTGGGGGCTACCCCTATGCGTATTTGATCGGCCCCCACAGCGGCATTGATATTCCTACGTATCTAGGCACTCCTGTGAAAGCGGCGGCCGACGGGTACGTCGCGCGGGTACATGACTCAGGGGACAACAACTACAGCTACCTCATGATTCTCCATGGCGATAATGTAACCACTGTGTATGGGCACCTCTCCGGGTTCGCCGTTAACGAAGGGCAAATGGTGACACGGGGGCAAATAGTTGGGTATAGTGGGGGAATCGGGCGAGGAGCTGGGCTGTCCACTGGTGCACATTTGCATTTTGAGGTCCGCTCTCCAAATCCTGTAAACCCGAGAAAGTATCTTTCCTAAATCGCACCCTCTATGGCCACCTATAATCCTGACGAATTCTTTGAGAAGGTAGTCGTTAAGCTTTCGCCAATCTGGGGGCCAATCTATGCCTTTTATTATCTTTTACGGCACGTGTGGCGCGAGATCTTCAAAAAGAGGCACTGAGCACGAGAGGCACAGGGAACAAGCATGGATATTAATTTTGATAAGATTGCGGAGGTAGTTCTGCAATTGGAAGGGCCATACCGCTGGTACATCATCGGTTTTGTCTTGGTGATACTCACCGCTCTCGTAACCAAGTTCATCTTCAAAACTATTAAATGGTTCTTCGTCTTAGCAGCTTTGGCTCTGATTGTGTTAGCAGTCTTCAAAGTATTTTCCGACATTCTTTAGCCCAAAAAGTCCTTCCCCTCAGCTTCGGGGGGCAAAAAAGACGCGGCCTAGCGCCATTTTGGGGCAAAAAGGCGCCTTAAATGCCCTCAAAATGTAGGAAAAGGGCCGCTGCGGCATGTCGTTGCAAAACCACTGTTTTAGAAAGTAAGGGAATCGATTAGCTGGGCCCTGGAGAGGCAAAGAGAAGGAACTTTTCCGACGTCTCAAGTTGCGGGGAAGCGGGAAGGAAAAAATTTTCATTTTGCTAGGGAAGAGCAGAGAGGTAGAAGCAGGAAGAGAGTGGAAGAATGAAGTGTGGCAGTACGAGAGAGATGTAAACAGCGTGAGGCAAGGAGAATGGTTAGCGTCGCACAATATACCTTTTACGACAAGAGGGACGTTTCACCTTATCCACAGCCTCCGAACATTATTGGTACTAAAGTCAATCTCGTTAGAAATCCAGTTCTAAAAAGACTGGAGGCACTGCTCTGCTCTTAGCAGAGCATGTTTCTAACGGGATCAATTCGCTTCTATTCTTCTCTCCCCCACTCCGCTGGCCTATCGACTTCGCTCAAGGTAAACCAAGTTTTTCTTTGGTGCACTGGCTGGGCGAATACCCCGCGGCCTCTGCCTCTTCCCGCGAGGCAAACCACACTTGGTTAGCGTCTTTGATCCTCCCTGCCGCAGGGCAGCTGGGGTCATGGTATAAGTCTGAATTCACGCTGCCGACGAATTGCTTGCCTGAAGTTGCGACAGCCGCAGCCACAGAGGGCTCCGGGGTCGCTGACTCTTTTACTTCCGCCTGTAGTGCCCGGGACTCTTCAAGCAAGGAATTAAGTGCTTCAGGAGAACCATTTTCACGCCCAGGTGAGGCACAGTCTGCCTCACACGACTCCTCAAACACAATGGGGTGAGCAGCATAGTAAGGAGAAGTCACCTTCCCTACCTGCCAGCCGGCGCCAAAAGCGAGCAGCACCGCCACGGTCGGCCAGAGATAGCCGCTGTGCTGCTTTAGAAATACCCATGTACTTGTCAGGCTCATAGATGTGTTCCTTCGTGCGGTACTATATACCTAGTATGCCAGAATATACTTTCTTTTTGGGTTCCCACCCTCGCCTTTCTGAACTGGAGATTACCAAGGTGCTTGGTAATCGCTGCCGCGTTGAAACCGTGGCAGCTCCCCTTCCCCTCTGCGTCGCAAAATGTGAGGCAGACATCCCAGAAAATCTTTTTGATCGGCTAGGGGGTACCGATCGCGTGAGTATAATCCTTGGCCGGCAGCCACAGCCTTGGGATGCCGGAACCTTGCTCGAGAAACTCTCTCCCCTCCCCAAGAAGTGGATGCTGGGGCTCGGCACACCTGACGACCGCTTGAAGTTAAATTCACTGGCCTTCGAACTGAAGTCAGGGGCGCAAGAGCAAGGCAGCAAGCTGAAATTTGTTCTTCCGAAAGGCAACGGAGCCGAACTAAATGCAGCCCAAGTGATCTTTAACCGTTTAGACCAGGCACCCAATGCCGAGCTTGTCTTGGTACCTTCCGCTCAGGAGTGGTGGGCATTGAAAACAATTTGGATCCAAGATATTCGTGCCTATGAAATCCGAGATACGGCCCGTCCAGCGCGCTCGGGTGAGGTGGGGATGCTGCCGCCCAAACTGGCACAGATCATGATTAACGTGGCTGTGGGAGATGCTGCTGAAGCCACCATTTTTGACCCTTTTTGCGGTATGGGGACTACGCTTCAGGAGGGACAGCTCATGGGATATCACATGATTGGGTCCGATAACAACAAGAAAATGGTAGAGGCTACCCAGGTAAACCTTGCTTGGCTCGCTGAACACTTTGATGTTTCAAGCGACCCTGTGCCGAAAGTCTTTCTGCATGATGCGCAGCAGGCCTTTCCCAAGGAAATGATTGGTACGGTAGATGCCGTGGTGACGGAGCCGCACTTAGGTCCCCCGCTACGTTCTCCCGCCTTCGCCAAGGCTTCGGCGGGCAGGCCCCTACTCCAAAAACTTGGCACGCTTTATATTCAAGCATTTCGCAATTTCCTGCCTGTGTTAGAGACCGAAGGAAAAGTTGTTTTCATTTTTCCGGCTTTTGCTCAAAAGAGAGGCCAGGATTTCGTACTTTTCCCTGAGGGCATTCTTGACGCAATCGAGAAGCTTGGGTATCGTAGGGTGCATCCATTTGGGAGTCGGCAAGAGCTTTTATACGCTCGGCCAGACGCCTGGGTGGGACGAGAATTAACCCTTTGGAAGAAGAAATAATATGGCACACAAGAAGGCAGCCGGCTCAACCCAACTCGGACGCGAATCAGAGAGCAAGCGCCTGGGCGTTAAAATTTACGCCGGCCAGCCTGCGCGGCCAGGGCAAATCATAATCCGTCAGCGCGGCAGCAAATACCATCCCGGAGAAAATGTCCGCCAGGGTTCAGATGACACACTCTACGCCGTGGTTTCCGGTATTGTGACTTTTAGCCGCCGCACGATGAAGAATTTCACCGGCAAACTTACGAAACGAACTTTTGTTGGCATCAAAACTGGGAAGTAATTGAAGATTAGTCGTCTATTACTTCTCTTTTGCTCGACTTGCTATTCTTCTCGCCCATGCAATCAGGGTCGTAGCTAATGCACTATACCCAAACGCGCTAGCCATACCAGCAGCTTTGCCGAGCGCGGCGAGGGATGGATTTCCATTGCAGCGGAGCATCTTTTTTGCCGGCAACTATATCAAGCTGATCCTGGTGGGCAGCCTCGAGATCATGTTTCTGTTCCTCAGTGGAGGTCTTAAATGCACTAATAATATCTTGCTTGTATTGCTCTTTCTTTTTCTCAAGTCGTGCAATATCTCGTTTGGTCGCCATATTGCGTTCGACTCTTCGAAAATTCTTATCAGTTAGCAAGGCTAGCTCTTCCACATCTCCCTTTGTAGCTGGAGCCTTAAAGTCAATAGGTTGCTTCTTCTTGGACATAGGTCTCTTTTTACCCTGTCACTTTTTTACTGCCGCCGCTATGAATGCATTAAAGAGTGGGTGACCCGTTAAGGGGCGGGAGGTAAATTCAGGGTGGAACTGCACGCCCACAAACCAGGGATGGTCTTCGACTTCAATAATTTCCACCAGTTCCTTATCCGGAGTTGTGCCTGCAATACGCATACCAGCTTCCTGTAGGCGCTCACGAAAATCATTATTAAATTCGTAGCGGTGGCGATGGCGCTCACGAATTTTTTCCTTTCCATACGCTTTGAAGGCAAACGACTTCTTATTGAGGACACAATCCCATCCGCCTAAGCGCATGGTACCGCCTTTATCAGTGACAGTTTTCTGACGCTCCATGATGTGAATGAGGCAACTTCGCTCTTGAGCAGAGCTACGCTGCCCAGGCGCAGGCAAGAACTCCTCAGAAGTTGCTTGAGCAATACCTAGCACATTGCGCGCGTATTCGATCACGGCGAGTTGCATGCCAAGGCACAAACCGTAGTACGGAATTTTGTGCTCGCGCGCGTACTGAATAGCAGCAATTTTCCCCTCAGTGCCCCGCACGCCAAAGCCACCTGGCACAACAACGCCATCCACATCTCCCAAAAACTTTTCCGGCCCATATTTTTCTACTTCCTCTGCGTCTACCCAGCTTAGGTTCAAATCGTGGTTATTTTGCCAAGCCGCGGCTTTGAGAGCCTCAACTAAACTTGCGTACGTATCGAGCATGGTAGTGTACTTTCCCACCATACCGATCGTCACCCTCGGCTTTTCTTGCTTAATTTTTTTCACGAGTTTCTCCCACCGACCGCTTACCCGCTGGCGAGGGCGCAGTCCAAGTTTTTTCAAAATAACCTCGTCGAGATTGTGCTGCTCCATGATGAGAGGCACCTCGTAGACGCTCTCTACGGTGAGGAGCGGCAGAATAGAATCCTTCTGGACGTTGGTGTACAGCGAAAGTTTATTAACAATGTCAGCCCGCACCGGATGATCAGTTCTGGCTACTAAGATGTCAGGTTGAATACCAATGCTGCGCAGTTCCCTGACGCTATTTTGCGCCGGCTTGGTTTTCACTTCATCAGACACCTTGAGGTATGGCAAAAACACCACGTGCACATACAACACGTTTTCGTCGCCTTCATCCAAAAACATCTGCCGAGCAGCTTCAATGAAATGAAACCCTTCGTCGTCCCCCACTGTGCCTCCAATTTCCACGATATGGATGTCGCAGCGGCTGCTCTCCGCAGCTTCGCGCGCGCGCAGCTTCACTTCGTCCGTCACATGCGGAATAACTTGGACGGTTTTCCCCAGGTAGTCGCCGCGGCGCTCGCGAGCTATAAGAGACTGATAAATTTTCCCTGTCATAATAGAAGAGTCAGCGGTGAGGTTCTGGTGCAAGAACCTCTCGTAGTGTCCCAAGTCCAAGTCTGTCTCCGCTCCATCATCGGTAACGAAAACCTCGCCGTGCTCGCCAGGGTTTAATGTTCCTGCATCGACGTTGATGTACTGATCAAACTTTTGCATGTTTACCTTAAACCCCCGCTCTTTCAAAATGTTGCCGATGGAGGCGGCGGTAACTCCTTTCCCTAATCCGGAAAGCACGCCGCCGGTGACAAAAATGTATTTAGGCCTCTTCATCGGGAATAATAGTTACCTGAATAGTTATATCTACTTCGGGCGAAAGGTGCACCACCACGGGTTGGCTGCCGAGCCGGGTAATGGCTTTTGGCAGCCTAATATCTTTGGGTTTTACGTCGATTTGAGCGGCTTGATTTAACTCGTCGGCAACCCGTCGCGCATTGATGCTGCCAAAGATTTCGTCGCCTTCGTCTTCTTCCTTGCGCCTCGCCTTGATCGTGAGCTCAGTGCCTTCAAGCTTTTCTGCCAGCACCTGGGCTTCGGCGAGCACTTTATTGCTTTCAGCTTGAGCGCGCTCACGGCGCCGCTCGGCCTGGCGCTGCGCATTCTCATCCGCGAGAGCCGCTGTGCCCTCGGGAAATAGAAAGTTGCGCGCGTGACCTTCACTGACGGTGACGATATCCCCTGCTTTTCCGAGCTCCTTAATATCTTCCAGGAGAAGTACCGTCACTTTGCGGCTCATACCTTTAGCAAAGTTTGCAGCTCCTCGACCGCGCGGTCAAGGGGCTCGTCTGCGGGAGTATCCCGGTTATTTTCTACCACGATAGTAGGCTCAATGCCCGCATCCTCAATAGAACGCCCGGATGGGGTAAACCACTTGGCAACAGTTATGCGAATGCTGGATCCATCCGAGAGCTTCTTGAATTCCTGCACCGAACCTTTCCCAAACGTCTTTTGCCCGACGAGACGGGCGCCGCGCTTATCCTGCAGCGCACCGGCTACAATCTCCGCCGCTGAGGCCGAACCGCCGTTAATGAGAACAACGATAGGCTGGTCTTTTAAAATAGGCTGGCCTTTGGAGTGGTACTCTCTTTCTTGATCGCCCTTTTCTGAAACTACGACTGTATTCGGCTCTAGAAAGACGCCGGCAATCTTCACGGCCCCATCGAGGAAGCCGCCAGGGTTGTTGCGCAGGTCCAAAATTACCCCTTTGACACCAGCGCGGGCGGCTTCATGGGCAGCGTCAGTAAAAAGCTTCGGGGTATCGCCATTGAAGCTGGTAATTTCCATGTGGGCCACGCCGTCAGTGATATTCATTTTTACGCTTTCGATGTGAATCGTGTCGCGCACAATCGTAATTTCAACCGAGGACGCTTCATCTTTGTGCAGCACGGTTAGCTTTACGCTTGATCCCTTGGGGCCGCGGATGCGATCCACCACATCGTCGAGGTTTTCCTCCGGGCGGATAGGCTCGCCGTTAATGGCCGCGATAATATCTTCCTCCCGCACTCCCGCCTGAGCGGCAGGAGACCCGTCCAGCGGAGCAATCACCGTCACGGCTCCATCGCGCATGCCGATTTCCACACCGATGCCGCTAAAGGAACCTTCGATGTTTTCTTCGAATTGTTTGGTCTCTTCAGGGTCGGAGAAAACGGTGTACGGGTCGCCGGCAGCGCTCACGAGGCCTGACACGGCCCCATAGAACAAATTCCTGTCATTGACCTCGCCAATGAATTCTTGATGCAGGATATCCCAGGCTTCCCAGAACGTTGGGAATACTAATTGCCTCTCCCCTTCTTTTACGGCCACAAATTGGAGGGGTGTCTGAGCCAATTCAGCGGCAGGCACAACGTAGCGCCCCACAAACAAGCCAGCCAGGAACAATAACAAAATGGCGGCTAGTTTCCCTAGCCGTCGTTTTTTGGGGCGGGCCTCCCCCACTGGGGTTGGCGGCATGGAGCTTGTTTCCATTACCGGTTAAGTATACACATCTTCTCCCAATCTTCCACTATTCCTACCCAAGTATTCTTACGATTCCTTTATCAGCTTGAACTTCTATTTCATCTCCGTCTTTGAGGAACGTGGTAGCTACTTCAGTACCGACAACGCAGGGTTTTTTGAGCTCCCGGGCCACAATGGCTGTGTGAGTGAGCATACCACCTTCGTCAGTCACAATGGCGCTGGCCTTCGAGATGAGCGGCATGAAACTAAGGTTAGTCGTGGTGGCTACAAGAATATCCCCGGGCTCAAACTTATCTGTGTCTTTTTTAACGCTCAGTACTACCTTCACTCTGCCACGGACTGTGCCAGGGTAAGCCGCTACTCCGGTTAATATATTTTTACCACCCTGTAACTCTTCAGTATGCGGCAAAAAATCCGCTGTGGCCGGGTCAAAGTGATACGAAACTTGCCCTCCCTCGATACGAAGAACCGAAAACTTTTTCCGCTCTGCGATTAGGCTTGGCGAGATCGCCGGGTTTTCTTTCTCTAGCGACTCTTTCACTTCATATCTGGTGAGATAGGTAACGCCAGAAATACTCAGCTGCAGGCGGCGAGCTATTTCCTGATAGAGCGCTCGTGCGTGGTAATAGCTTTCCTGGCGCAGGTCGTTACGGTATTCGCGGTAAAAGGCCACCCTGTGGCAGGCATCGACGAGGCGGTAAAGTTTTTGGTTGTTTTCAATGGAGGCGAGAAATTCTTTGTATGCTTTCTGATGCTGCCTGGCTGCGGTTGCGAGCTTTTTGAGCTCAGCTTTAGCATCTTCCGGCGGTATTTTCTTGAGCTCGCGGGCAAAGTATTCGGGAGATAAGGGATCTTCATCCATGTTGAGTATAGGAAAGTAGGCGTAGTGATTAGTTAGCTGGGCGAGCCCTTCTTCTCGATTTTCAGGAGTTGCTCGGGCAGCCAGGTTCAAGAGGTCTATGCGTTGCTGAGCAGCTGCGGTCTTCCTTTCGGTGGAAAATATGGCCGAGAGAATCTGTTCCAATTTATCTTTGGTAACAGCCTTAGGTAGCTCCTTGTTCAGCTCGCGCGAAAGGATTTCATCAAGACTGAAGACTGCCCACACATAATTCATCCAGTCATCCTCTTGGGTAATAAATTCTTGCCATAACTCAATGAACTGATCGGCGGAGTGCTTTTCCAAATCGCGCTTCCCTATGGCGAGACAAAACTTCCGAAAACTTTCCAGCACTGGTAAAGCTTTGGTTTCGTATACAGTCTCAAATGAGGATGCGTAAATCTTTCTAAGAATGCCCTGGAGACACTTCTCAAGCTGTTCGGCATCATGGTACCCCGTCCCCATCTCGTCCTTGATAACAATCAGTTGGTCGGGAAATTTCACCCCGAATATCTGAGGAAATTGCTCAACCGAATAGAGCCAGTTCTCGGCTAAGCGAATCGAAAACCGTTTGGACCAGACTTTCTTCCAGGTCATTTCAGATCCAATTTGAGGTGGAGTTCTTTGAGTTGTTCGGGTGTGAGGGGGCTGGGGGCATCCATGACAGAAGTGCGGCCGGTGGAAGTTTGCGGAAAGGCTACGACTTCGCGCAAGTATTGCTCACCGGTGAGGGTCATAAGTAAGCGCTCCACGCCATGTGCAATGCCGCCGTGCGGAGGTGCGCCAGATCCCAAGGCTTTCAGCATATGGCCAAAGTCACGTTCAATCCGCTCTTCGTCGTACCCCATAATGCGAAATGTTGCTTTCAAAATATCGGGCCTGTGAGCGCGGACGCTGCCACCCCCTACTTCAACGCCATTACACACCAAGTCGTATTGCTGCGCAATAATCTTCTCCACGTTTTCCCCTTTGAGGTGCCACTCGAGATGTTCCGGCAGAGGCGCCGAGAAAGGGTTATGCGTAAAGGTCCAACCTTCTTCATCGGTTTTCTCAAAAAATGGGAAATCAGTGACCCAGGCAAAGGCCAGATGGCCGGCTTTTTTGTCTTCTTCCGTGCGGAGATCAAACTTATCGGCGCCAAATTGCTTCATAGCCTCGGCGTAGGTGTATCGTGGAAATGGTTTCTCCTTCACTGTCAAGCCCACAGCCTCCACGGCTGATGTGATCATTGCCTCGTCAAGCGCCATAATATCTTCCCGCGTTACGAAGCTCATCTCCATGTCAATTTGGGTGTGCTCAAAGCCGCGATCTGCTCTCAAGTCTTCGTCCCGGAAGGCGCGAGCGATTTGAAAGTACTTTTCGAAGCCAGCTACCATCAGGAGCTCTTTATACTGCTGCGGGCTCTGTGGCAGGGCAAAGAACTTACCTGGATAGAGACGTGAGGGTACCACAAAATCACGCGATCCTTCTGGCGTAGTACTGGTAAAGTAGGGTGTCTCAACTTCGTTAAAGCCCTGACTAAATAAATATTGACGTGCGGCTTCTACAAACTTCGAGCGCAAGCGGAGATTACGCTGCAGACGCGGCCGTCGCAGATCAAGGTAGCGATACTTGAGTCGCACCTCTTCGCTAATATCATGGCCGTCAGTGTTAATGGCAAACGGCGGCGTGGCAGCCTCATTAATAATCTCAAGCGAGGCCACTGCTACCTCAATTTCTCCACTTGCGATGTTCGCATTCACTTGAGCTTTCGGACGAACTTGTACTTTTCCTGACACTTTGATTACCCACTCTGACCGGAGTTGCGCGGCTTCGGCAGTTGCCAGCGGCGGCGTTATTACGAGCTGGGCTATACCGCTCTCATCACGCAAATCGATAAATACAATTTTGCCGTGATCACGGCGGACGTCTACCCAGCCTGACAGCGTGACTTCTTGCCCGGCATGTATTGGCCGCAGTTCACAACAACCGTGTGTGCGATATTGATTTTGAGAAATGGCCGACATGAGTTGTAGCGTACTTGAGAGTTAATCTTGGAGCAATAAACAACCCGCCAGGTCGGCGGGTTCTCGCTACGCTCGAAAAAACCCAGAAGAGTGAGGATTTTTCACCCTTCGACAAGCTCAGGGTAAACCATCACTCTCCTGGGTTCTCCCGCGTTGCGGGAGAGGTCGTATGCCCAGGATGCGCCCCGCTCCTTCAGACGGGGCTAATAGAGAGAAGGTACATCTGCCCTATTCGAGCAGAACTGGATACTATAGACAACTGGCGGAAAAAATCAAGCCCTGTCAGTGATGAAGAGTAATGTCATGTACGCAGTAGGACTACGTGACGAGCAAGTTGGCTCAAGACGGGGGAAGCCGAAACTGCCCCAGCTTTGTTGCAAACCGCCATTCCCCCGCCCCGCCAGCTGGCGGGGCGGGGGCCCCTCCTCACCACTAAACAGGGGTTCATGAAAGAACTAAGAACTATAACCGGATTTGAATTTTTGTCAAGTCTCGTTTACACTCTAGGTACTGCGCGTCCGTAGCTCAATTGGTAGAGCAGTGGCCTTTTAAGCCAACGGTCGGGGGTTCGATTCCCTCCGGACGCACACTTTGACTTCGCTCAGTGTAACCACTTTTCCACAGGCCGTCGCTAAAGCTATGGCCTGCAGGCACTACTTACGGCCTGTGCCCGCCGTAGCCTTGGCGAAGGCTGGGCTTCCTTTAAATTCTGTGCTATAATAGGCCTAATAATCCTTCATTAAACCAACATGAAAAAAGAGGCTGTTTGGGGGTTAGGGGCGCTCACAGTAGCAGCTGTTTTTGCGGTGGCAGTTTGGGGAACTGGATCGAGAGCTGCCGGGGCCAAATACACATTTACGGCGCGGGTGATCGTCACGGGAGTTGATCAAGCCAATAAATCCTTTAAAGCTGACGTCACCAAGGCGGTTCCCACGAAGGCGAAAGACGATATTGAAGGGCGGAACGTTGAATTCAAGGCCGGTACCGCTAAGGTGGTAAAGGTTTTTAACGGCTTGGATAAAGCCGCTACCTATAAGAACATTCAAATCGGCCAAGAACTTGGTATTAAGGGAACTGCTAAGGATAACGATACCTATGAACTTTCCTTTGTGCGCATCCACGACCGCGGGTTTAAGGTGGTGGGCTTGCTGCAAAAGCACGATGAGACAAACCGGGAACTGACGATCCTCGTCACGTCTTCCACGTACAAACCTACTACCTACAAGAAGGGAACCTTGATCGTGATGAAGTACTTTGAGAGCAATTCCACGTTCTACAGTAAATCCACCAAGACACCCGTGAGCTTTAGCGTGGTCAAGGCCAATAACCAGAAAGTGCAAGTGACCGGCACCTTTACCAGCAGCAATACCTGGGAGGTCGCCAGCTTGATCGATGGATACACAGGCAACTAGTATGGCCAAGAAAACGAAAAAGCGTGAAGGATGGCATGAGCCGGTGGAGCACCACCATGCGTGGGTAGCCATTGCCGGCGTTATCATCATCGCCGCGGTGGCCCTCTACGCCGGATTCAGCTCAGCGGCGGACACGCGGTATAACTTTGTAGCGCGGGGTATTGTAACCCGGGTTAATGACGATAAATCCTTCAACATTAGCGTCACGCACATTACCGGGGCTGGCGTAGACGATCTCCGGGGATCAGTCCAGACGTTCAAAACGGAAGCGGCTACGAAATTCTACAAGAATACAGCTGGTAAAGATAAGCGAGTGACTATCAAAAATATTTCCGTTGGGCTTGAGGTAGCCATTAAAGGTGTGGCCACGGAAACAGCGTACGTAGTGAAATGGCTGCGCATTCACGACCGATCCTTCACTGTAGTGGGTAAGCTCAAAGATGTAGATCGAGGATTAAGGGAATACAAGGTCTCTGTAACCACTAGTACGTACCGCCCAGGAACCTATAACGGTAAGGACGTGATTATGAATTATGGCGGCAATACCAAGTTTACCAGCGGTGGTGTGGAGCGTAACGCAGATGAAGTGCTCGTGGGCGACCAAAAAGTAAGAATTACGGGTACGGTCACCGATCACGGGAAGTGGGAAATCGCTACGCTTCAGGATAATTATACGGGCAAATAGGAGCTACGGGTCTTAAAACCAGCCCGATTTTTTCTTCGTGTTCTTGAATTCTTCGAGAAGTTTGCGTTGCTCACGAGAGAGACGCTTTGGTACTTCTACATTCACGGTCACTACGTGATCCCCAGCGTACGGGGCGGCTTCGGCCGGCGAGCCCCCTCCGAGTAGTGGAAATCCTAAACCCTTCAGGCGAAATTCGCTGCCGGGTTGAGTGCCGGGCGGGATACGCAGCTCTTCTTCTCCTTTTAGAGTTCGCATTGAAACCACGGTGCCTAAAGCGGCATCCGCAAAGGGAATGGTTACGGCGGAGCGTACATGCCTGCCGTCCCGTGTGAGTTCAGGGTCAGGCTCAAGGTGCACCACCACAAACAAGTCGCCGGGGCTGCCTCCGCCGGCAGGGACCTCGCCTTTGCCGGCTAGGCGGATAACCTGACCGTCATCAATACCGGCGGGAATACTTACCTCCAGGGTGCGGCTCTTCCTGACGCGCCCTTCCCCACGGCACTGGGAACAGGGAGTGCGAGGAGTTTTTCCTTGTCCTTGGCAGGTAGGACAGACGGTTTGTTGCGAAAAAATGCCAAAAGGAGTTTGTCTCGAGGTCCCCACGGTACCGCTTCCTTGGCACGTGGGACAGGTATCAATAGGGGTCTCCGGTTCGGCTCCGTTGCCTTGGCAACGCGGACAAACCTGGTAGAGACGGTGGCTAAGCTCCCGCTGCGTCCCCTCGGCCGATTCGATGAAGCTGACGGTCACATCAACTTGGATATCGCTTCCCTGTCTTCGCCTAGCCGGGGATGGGCGAGGCGCGGCTCCACCAAAGAAATTCGAGAAGATATCACCAAAGTCGCCTAAGTCTTCGACATTCACGTTGAAACCATTGAAGCCGCGAAAGCCGGCAAAGGGGTCGCCACCCGCGCCGGGGGCCGTGCGGCCAAAGCGGTCGTACTGGCTGCGCTTGCTTTCATCGCTTAAAACCTGATACGCCTCATTCACGCGCTTAAACATTTCTTCATTCCCGCCGACCTTATCGGGATGAAACTCGTGTGCCTTCTTACGAAAGGCGCGTTTGATTTCATCTTGAGTGGCCGTACGGGAAACTCCCAGTACTTCGTAATAATCGTCAGCCATAGAGGTTAGAGATGAAGCCGCTCAATAGTAGCTTGCGAACGACTAAGATATATGAGATTGGCTTTGCGCGCAAGGTAGATAAGACCGGCAATGACAGGCAGTATGCCCCAGGTAATCAGGGGAAGTACCGCCCGGTAGGCAGAGATGGCGATAAGCAGCACGATCAAGAGGAATGCCAGACGGTACGAGGAAATTAACGACTGAATCATCTGGTTGACAGCCAAGGTAACAAAGCCGGTGAGCTGGCCGACGTCGAGAAACGCTTTGAGGTGAGGGGGCAAAGCTGGAACTACGCGGTTGACTACGGCTCCGACTGTCTCAGTGGGCAGAAGCACATTCGTGCCGGTAAGCTTCTCCTCCACCAGCGGCCAAGCCAAGCCAAGCGCCGCAATACCCACGCCGAAGAGAATGGAGCGGAGCCCCCGACTAAATACCTCGTGCGTGCGGTACAAGACACGATTGTTGATTTCATGGTACATAGTACGGCGGCCGACTGTTAAGAAGAGAGCCAGCAAGAGAGCCGCCACGATGGCGGGCAGTTGCAGCAAGCCTGCCACCGCGAGCATGGCGGCGATGCCCGCGATGAGACTGGAGCTGCTCCCCGGGTGCTGGAGAACGGCCAAGGCGACCGCTACGGCGCCTACCCAAAGTACGGCCAACACAATAGTCACTGCTACCACAGGAGTGGATCCAAATCGATCCTGGGCGATAAATAAACTAACTAAGGCAAACAGGAGCAGGCTGATCAGCAGCACTGAGACAACAATCCCAATTTCCTTCGCCCGCTGTGGCGTCATGCTCTCCAGTGTATCACTTCTTCTCTTCGGCTTTGCCGTCGACGACGTTCGGTCCTGAACTTGTTCCTGGGCTAGCACCAGCGGCACCTGCCGGTTGTTGCTGATACATTTGTTGGCCCACGGTTTGTAAAGCTTTCGAGAGGTTCTCGGTAGCATTTTTCAGCGCCGCGGTGTCGCTTCCCTCGCGAGCTTTCTTCACCGACTCAACTTTCTTTTCGATATCTTTCTTTACGTCGGTTTTTACTTTATCGCCGGCTTCTTTGAGAGTTTTTTCGGCGAGGTATACTAGTTGCTCGGCCTGGTTCTTGGTCTCAATAAGTTCTTTCTTGGCCTTATCCTCGACAGCATGGGCCTCTGCTTCCTTTTTCATGCGTTCGATCTCATCGGCTGAGATACCGGATGAGCCCTCAATACGGATACTTTGCTGTTTGTTTGTTGCCTTGTCCTTTGCGGTGACATTGAGAATGCCGTTAGCATCAATATCAAACGTGACTTCAATTTGCGGCACGCCGCGTGGCGCAGGTGGAATACCATCCAATACAAATCGTCCGAGTGATTTATTATCAGCCGCCATTTCCCGTTCGCCTTGGAGAACGTGAATTTCCACTTGTGGCTGACTGTCGCTCGCGGTGGAGAAAACTTGGGATTTCTTGGTAGGTACGGTGGTATTTTTTTCAATTAATGATGTACGTACCCCACCCAGGGTTTCAAGACCAAGTGTCAGGGGAGTTACATCAAGGAGTAAGACGTCTTTCACCTCCCCAGCTAGGATGCCACCTTGCACGGCGGCGCCGGCAGCTACAACTTCGTCAGGATTAATGCCCCGGTGTGGTTCTTTGTTGAAGAGTTTTTGAACTTCTTCCACCACCCGTGGCATGCGGGTTTGCCCGCCTACCAGAACAACCTCATCGACTTCACTAGCTGAAATTTTAGCCTCCGCCAGCGCTTCTTTGGTGAGAGAAATAGCCTTGTCAATGTAATCACTTACTAATTCCTCGAGCTTGGCGCGCGTTAGTGTCATCACGAGGTGCTTTGGACCGCTGCTGTCCGTCGTAATAAATGGCTGGTTGATTTCGGAAGTCGGAGTGCTGGAGAGCTCATGCTTCGCCTTTTCCGCCGCTTCTTTGAGGCGCTGTAAGGCCATGGGGTCTTTCGAAAGATCAATTCCTTCTTGGGCTTTATATTCTGTCACAATCCAGTTAATGATGCGTTGGTCAAAATCATCTCCGCCTAAATGAGTGTCACCATGGGTGCCGCGTACTTCAATCGTATCGGCGGCTACTTCCAGAATTGAGACATCAAAGGTGCCTCCACCTAAATCAAAGACCACGATTTTTTCCTCCTTTTTCTTGTCAAGGCCGTAGGCTAAAGCGGCGGCGGTGGGCTCGTTCAGGATGCGGCGGACGTTAAAGCCGGCAATGGTACCAGCGTCCTTCGTAGCTTTGCGCTGGCTATCGTCGAAATAAGCAGGTACGGTAATCACCGCATCGCTAATGGTTTGACCCAATTTAGCCTCAGCATCAGCCTTCAGCTTTTGCAAAACGGCCGCGGAAACTTCAGCCGGCTGCAACCATTTGTCGCCCAATTTTATTTCCACGCCGCCATCCTTGCCCTCTTGAATAGCATAGGGCAGCCACCCTTTGTCTTTTTGAACCTCGGCGTCGCTGAAGCGTCGGCCAATTAAGCGCTTAGCGGAGAAAATAGTGTTCTCGTGGTTTACCACAGCCTGGCGCTTGGCCAGAATCCCCACGAGGCGCTCGCCAGATTTGCTCACTGCCACCACGGACGGAGTAGTGCGGGCTCCCTCGCTGTTTTCTAAAATAACTGGCTTACCGCCTTCGACATGCGCCATGGCGGAGTTAGTAGTTCCTAAGTCAATACCGAGAATAATGTTGCTCATAATTTAGAAGTTAGAATTTAGAATATGGAATATGGAATATGGAATTAAGCGGAAACTTTTACCCGAGCGGGTTTTAAAACGTTGTCCCCTAATTTATAGCCTGTCTGCACAATTTCAAGCACAAAACCTGATTTGGCTTTCTCATCTTTTACCTTTTCAATCGCCTCATGAACGGCTGGATTAAAGGGAACGCCTGTTTCGGCGATAGCAGCCACTCCTTGCTCGGCTAAGAGCTGATCCAGCTGGCGGGCTACGTGCATGACCCCTTTGGTCCAGCTATGCTCAGTGAGTTCAGAAGGTACGTGCTTCACCACCGCCTGGAAATTGTCGGCCAGACTAAGAAGTAGCTGCACCGCTTCAGCCTTGGCGCGCACGCGGTCCTGCCTTTGCTCGTTCTCCACCCGTTTGCGATAGTTTTGGAACTCGGCCCGCTCTCGCTGCCAGCCCTCGAGATATTCTATCTCTTTGGGGCTCGCTACCCCATGAACTTGTGAGGAGTAGACCATACTTTAGCCGAGAATAGCGCCGACACGTTCCAGTAAAGAAATATTTTGCGAGTACGACATACGCTTAGGCCCAATTAACATAACCACCGAGTGGCGCCCCTCGCGATCGGCGACGCTCTTCACCAACATGCTGGTGTGGACAGCTGTCATGAAGGGGTTTTCGCTGCCAATGAACACGGATGTATGGGCCGAGCCTTGTTCGGCGACCTCTTCCACATAGTGGTGGATATGGTCAAGTATCGAAGAAATCTCTTGGATAGCGTAGCGGTTGCTTCCTTCAGGTTGGAGCATGAGTTCCAGTAAGCCGTACTGCTCTACTCGCCCGCTCGGCAGCGCCGCGACGGCGAGGGCGTGCGCAGCTCGGGAAAGGTAGCGCACCAAGGTTTGAGGGTTTTCCTCAATTTCCGTGCGGCGATTTCCTCCGGGACGTACTCGATCTACGTAATGACGATAACCACTGTCGGTAGGCACGCGCCCTGCAGAAGTATGCGGTTGTTCAATATACCCCTCATCCTCCAAATCGTTCAGCCAGGCGCGCACGGTGGCTGGCGAAACTGATAACTCCAGTATTCGTTTTAGATACACACTCGAGAGTGGCTCGGCTGTGCGAATATATTCCTTTACTAAGCCACAAAGTAGGTTAGAGCACCGCTCGTTGATCATAGGAAAATACTAGCACTCTTCAGACGAGAGTGCTAGTAAGAACTATATCGTGAGAATGAGCGCCGTCAAGGCTTACGCTTCAATAGGCTGTGTGATAGCGAGAACCTTTGAGGCATTGGTGGGGTTAATGAGAAGATCAGTGATTTTGTGTGCCGGCAGGCCCAAAGAAAAGGTATTCCAGGTGGCACCGCCATCTTCAGAGCGGTAGATAACATTGTTAATAGCCACTAAAAAACGGCTCGGGTTGGTCGGGCTGACTGTGACGCGAATGCTGTTGAACTGCACTACTGCTTCTATGGGAAGCGGGAGCTCTACCCAGGTACTGCCGGCGTCTCGGGAGAGGAGCACGGCGCTCCCTACCCCAGCCAAGAGCAGTTGCGGGTCGCCCAGCGCAAAGCCAACATCAAAAACTTCATAGTTACCGCGAGATACAAAGAACTTCTTTTCCTCAGGACTTTGCTCCACGGGAATAGGAATTTCAGTTTGCCGGCCTTCAGTTACCCGCCAGAGCTTCTGTTCAGCGGTGACAATAAGCAACTCATTCGGCACATGAGGAGACGGCACGAGCTTCTCCACGCTGGTTTGGCCAACCTCCTGGGAAGGATCAAAGCGGCCCGGGGTGAGCGTGTGGATAGCGCGCCAAACTTTGGCGGATTGTTCCCCTACCAGTACTCCCCCCAGGTTGCTGCCAGCGTAGAGACGGTTGCCGTTAAAAGGATCGCTTTCGATAGTGAGTACCACTGAGCCAATAATTTCGCGACCGCCAATGATGCGGAAGGGACCTTCTTCAGTGGGAATGGGTACCGTCAGCACCGTTTGCCACGAGAGCCCATCATCCAGGCTGCGAATAATAAAGCCCTGCCCTTCCGGGCCTGTGCCGGTTGCCACCAGCACACCGTTATCGAGCAAGGCTACATCCACCGTAGAGGTGAGAGGGGTTGCAATTTGCTGCCAGGTATCGCCATCATTTTGGGATACAATTAGCCCTTGTTCCGCCGCCGCAATGTAAATTGTCCCAGGCTTATGTTTGGGTTGGTGAGCCCCCAGCAAGGTGAAGCGGGCAAGATTAGCTCCTTCTTCAACTTTTTCTCCTTCGAGTAAAACTTTTTGCTCGAACGAGGCGCCCGCACTCCGAGACACGTACGTGCCACCTGGTGGAGGCGGCGGGACGCTGCGCCGGAGGCACCCCCCCGCTTGCAGAACGCCCAAGAAAAGGATGGGGCTGATAATACTCAAAGTGAGCGAACGGACGCGGGGAGCAAGCATAGAAAAAGTGATATACTCAATAGTACATGAGGAGGGTGCTTACCTCAAAAGAGCTAACGTGGCATGTTTTAGCCGAGCCTTCTCCCGAGGAGCTGGCTGAGTTCGTGCGAGAAAGCAACCTTTCGCCGCTGGATGCTGAATTCATTGCGCAAGAACGGCAGCGGCCAGAAGTCGTGGCCCGGGCGGGCTATGTTCTGATCCTCATTCAGGTGCCTGTGTTTCAGCGGGTAGAGCGCGTGACGCGGGGAGTTAACCTATACCTGGTGGTGCGGGAAGGTATTGTTTCTACGCTCCACTTTGAGCCACTGGTCGTGTTGGATTCTCTTTACGAAGAGCTGGAAAAGCAAGCCGAACAGCGAGAAGAGTACTTTGGTGCAACGGCTCTCCCCTTGGCGCTCTACCTCATCCGCCGGCTGCTCTCCACTGCCTTTGATAAGCTGGAAAAACTCAATAAGCATATTGAAATTGCCGAGGACGCTGTCTTCCACGGGAATGAGCGAAAAATGGTAGAGGAAGTTGCCCTGCTCACTCGGGATGTGATGGACTTCCGGCGCGTGATCCGGCCTCAGCGGCGGCTTTTTTATGAGGCGCCGACACATGCCTTAGTCCAGGAAGACTCGCGAGAGGCGTGGCGGCGGCAGGCAGCCCAGATGGCGAAGCTGTGGGATATTCTGGAGAGTCTGGCGGAGGCGGTGAAGCAGTTAGGTAAAACAAACTATGCGCTGCTCCAGCATAAAGAAAATCAGCTGCTCCGGGTGCTTACCCTATATTCAATCTTGACCATTCCTATCATGATTTTAGTCGATCCCTTCTTCTCTCCGCGGGCAGTACATGCCTCCCGAGTTGATGTGATCGTGTTTTGGGTGCTTTTCATAGCAGCCGTGGGGATGCTGGTGGCCACGTTGTGGCGCTTTCGAGGGAAACGCATATTCTGACTCCCACCCCTTCCGCCGCAGACGGCGACTCCCCCTCCGGCAGGGGGAGCAAATTTGCCGCCCCTTACGAAGGGGAGGTCCGGCACTTGAGTGCCGGGGAGGGGTCATTTACGCTGCACTCATGACTGAACTACGTTTCTACAACTCTCTCACCAAAAGGGTTGAGCCATTCCAATCGAAAGAGCGTGGTAAAGTGCGTATGTATAATTGCGGACCCACGGTGTACAAACGCCCCCATCTCGGAAATATGCGCCGGTTCTTATTTGCCGATTTTCTGCGGCGATCTCTCGAATATTTCGGTTACGAGGTGCGCGACATTACGAATATTACAGACGTAGGCCACCTCACTCAGGATGATATTGATGCCGGCGAGGATAAGTTAGAGAAAACAGCGAAGGAACAAAAACGCACGCCCGCGCAAATTGCTGAGCAGGTTACGCAAGAATACTTTCAAGATTTATCCGCGCTTAACATTCAACCTGCCCACCTCTACCCGCGCGCGACACAGCATATTCCGGAGATGATTGAGATAACGAAGGCGCTGCTGGCGCGCGGCCATGCGTATCAGACACCGAGCGGAATCTATTTTGACGTGAAGTCTTTTCCGGAGTACGGAAAACTTTCGGGTAATACGTTAGAAAAAATCGCCGCGGGGGCTCGGGTAGAGGTGCGGGAAGAAAAAAGGCATCCGGCCGACTTCGCCTTGTGGAAGCTGAATGACCCCACTCACCTGCAGCAATGGGATTCACCCTGGGGCAAGGGCTACCCCGGCTGGCATATCGAGTGTTCTGCGATGAGTATGAAGTACCTCGACAGTGAAATCGATATCCACACCGGCGGCGAAGACAACCGTTTCCCCCACCATGAGAACGAAATCGCGCAATCAGAAGGGGCCACCGGCAAGCCGTTCGTGCGTCTGTGGATGCATAATGCCTTCCTAAAATTACAGGGGCAGAAGCTTGCGAAGCGCGCTGGCGAGCAGCTCACAGTGGACTCGCTGAAAGAAAAAGGGTTCTCCCCTCTCGCCTTCCGCTTGCTGGTGTTTGGCGGCCACTACCGCACGCCCCTGGATTTTTCCTGGGAGGCAATGCATCAAGCTCAAAAAAATCTAGACAGCATTAAACAACTATTACGTCGACTTAAAGAAGTTAGCGCAAAGACGGCTCAAGCTGATGAAAAGACAATCCTTCTATTCTCCAGACATATCGCAGATGATTTAAACACGCCCAGTGCACTTGCCGCCCTTCTAAACTTTATTAGTGTCTCAAATAGCATGCCTGATTCTTTTTATACCTCTCCAGATTTTGTTGGGGAGGTATTAGCGACCCTTCGTCGTCTTGATAAGGTCGTCGGCGTGGTAGCCCCACTTGAAGCAGAGATTGAGGGTGAAACTATTCCAGAGGAGATCAAGCAGCTTGCGGAAGCGCGTGAGACAGCTCGCCAAAACAAGCAATTTGACCGGGCGGATGAACTGCGGGGCGCCATTGAAGCCAAAGGGTATCGTGTAGAAGACACCGGCACCGGACCCAGGGTAATGAAGGGATAATGCACACCTTATCCACTCGCAAGGAAGATTCGGACAGCGTATAGTGAGGGGTACCATCCTTCCCTATGAGACGAGGCCGTATGTCCAAAATGAAAGAAATGTCCGAAGGCTTGCGTATTCCCCCGCATAGCTACGAGGCGGAAGAATCTGTGCTGGGCAGCCTTATGGTAGACAAGAATGCCATCGTAAAAATTGCCGATTTTTTGGGCGCCGAAGATTTTTATAAGACGCGTCACCAAACTATCTATGCCGCGATGGTGGAATTGTATAACTCGGGCGAGCCGATCGACGTGCTGTCGGTGATTCACCGCCTGAAAGAGCGCGGGGAGCTTGAAGAAGTGGGAGGAGAAGTGGCTGTCACCCACTTAGCCACAGTGGTGCCTACGGCCGGACACGTGGTCCACTACGCACGGATCGTGCAAGGCACAGCGACGCGGCGCCGGCTTATATCGGCCGCGGCCGATATAACCGAAATGGGGTTTACTGAGGCGGATGACGTACAAACTACGTTAGATAGCGCAGAGCAGACGCTGTTTTCCGTATCGAAGGATTACAAGCACCAAAAGTTTACCCGGCTCTCTGAAGCATTGGAGGACGCCTTTGCCCGTATCGACAAGTTGCAGAAGGGTGAATCAGCCCTGCGCGGGGTGCCCACAGGCTTCAAGCAGCTGGATCTCAAGCTCGCCGGGTGGCAGAAGTCTGATTTGATTGTATTGGCAGCACGCCCGAGCGTGGGTAAAAGCACATTGGCTCTCGATTTTGCGAGGCACGCCGCGAGTGCGGGTACGCCGGTGGGGATTTTCAGCCTGGAAATGTCGCGCGACCAGCTGGTAGACCGGCTCTTAGCTGCTCACGCCCATGTCGATCTTTGGAAGCTTAGGACTGGGCGGTTGGAATCAGGAGCAGAGGAATTCGATGACTTCTCCCGTTTAGGACAAGCGATGGGAGAACTCAGCCAACTCCCTATTTACATCGATGATCACGCTTCCAACAACGTGATGGGTATGCGCACGATGGCGCGGCGGCTGCAAGCCGAATTTGGATTGGGATTACTGGTTATTGATTATTTGCAGCTCATGGAATCGAGCCGGTATCAAGATAACCGAGTACAGGAAGTATCGGATATCTCCCGCAGTCTCAAGAAGCTGGCTATTGAGCTGAATGTGCCGATCATCGCGCTTTCTCAGCTTAACCGCTCGATTGAGATGAGAGTCGATCAGCGGCCTAAGCTTTCTGATTTGCGTGAGAGCGGAAGTATCGAACAAGACGCCGATATCGTCATGTTTCTCCACCGCCAGCCGGGGAATGGTGAAGAAGCATCGGCCGCGGTAGACTTAGATCTTCTGATTGAAAAGCATCGCAATGGACCCACGGGGGATGTCAGCCTGCGCTTCCATACCAGCCAGGTCACATTCGCGGAGCCAGAGGAGTTCTACAGCGACGCACAGATTCCGGCGGAGGAAACAGTTGCTGCTTAAACCCACTAACACCCCGGGAGAGTCACCTACTGGTGACACTCACCGGGGAGTCAGCTAGACTGGCTTTATGCCTTCCACATTGCCTAAAGCGGTGCGGGATTTAAGCGAGGAACTCCGGCGGCTGCCCGGAATCGGCCCTAAAACAGCGCAGCGCCTGTCTATTCATCTCCTGCGGCAACCATCTGTGGTGGTAAACCGATTTGCGCAAACGCTCAAGAACCTGCATCTGAACGTCCGCATTTGTAAGCAGTGCTTCAACTTAGCGGAGAAGGAGCTCTGTACCATATGTGGCGATGCCACGCGGGATATGAGGCGGCTGTGCGTGGTGGAAGACCCGCTGGATGTAGAAGCGATTGAGAAAACGAATATCTACCATGGCTTGTACCATGTCCTGGGGGGTGGGCTTTCCCCGCTGGAGGGTATCGGGCCGGAGCAACTAACGTTGGAAGAGCTAACCCGCCGGCTCACGGCGCCTTCTCTGGAAGAATTGATCATTGCGCTGGATCAAAATTTAGAAGGCGAGGCGACGGCGCGGCACATTCTGAAGCACTTGCCGAATAAAGGCATCACCGTGAGTCGGCTCGCTAGAGGGCTGCCTACTGGAGGCGATATTGAATTCGCTGATGCTCTCACCCTTGGCGCCGCGTTTGAGGGCCGGAAAGTTCTGGAAACTGCTCGCGATTAACGAGTAGTAATTTTCGTAATTTCAACCTCAGTGAACCACTGCTTGTGACCGAAGTATTTGCGTTCGCGTTTCTTGGCTTTCATTTTGACGCCAAAGACCTTCTCGCGGCGACCGTGGCGCACAACTTTGCCTTCTACCTTGGCGGCATCTACATCAGGTTCGCCCAAAGTTACGGCCTTGTCCGTGACCGTCATGAGTACATCGGGAAAGGCGACGGCTTTGCCCTCCTTCTGAGAGAGCTTTTCCACCTTCACTTTTGTTCCCTCCCCCACGAGGTACTGCTTGCCACCTGTTTTAATAACGGCCAATTTCATAAAAGTAACGCGTGATGAGTAATGCGTAATGTGTAGAGGATTTCAAATTGATTGTCAATTATTCCAAGAAATTTCAGTGCCTTGTACAATGCCGTATTCCTCAGCACCTCCGGCTTTGATTTCGAGAACAGCATCTACGCTTCCCGGAGAGGCGTATTGAGGCAGCTCTTTCTCGGGGACACCCGGTGTCGGAGCAGGAATATTGGGCTCGATCCCAATTACCCGGCCTTCGTGGATCCAGACGATGTCGATGGGCATAACCATATTTTTCATCCAAAAGGTCACGGTTTTGGCGGGTTTATAGGGAAACAGCATGCCGGCTTTTTCAGGCAGTTCGCTGCAGCCCGAGAGGCCTTTGGTCTTCTCCGCCTGGGTATTAGCTAGCGATACGGTAAGTTCTACCTCCCCCACTGTGACTTCCCCTTCCTGGAAATCAGGGCAGACGGTTTCTCCAGAAACCCCTCCCAGCCTCCCCTTATCAAGGGAGGGTAAAGGAGAAGAAGAAATCTCTCCCCCTGACAAGGGGGAGCTAGAGGGGGTTCTCAGGATCAGCAATATTCCTCCCACAATAATCAGAACCCCTGTCAAACTAGCGATGAGCAGTTTTCCGGCCCGCATAGGTTAGATATAACAGGCTCAGTATAGTGAGTAAGAGAAACAAAGCAACTATACCGAGCACCCAGAGCTTCTCCCTCGTTTGGGCGGTCACGGCGATTACTCCTAAGGTGGCCGATACAACCCCTGAGGCGAGAACAATGTGCGGCACTTTCCACCCGAGCGAGGCGAGGCGAAAGTGAAGATGTTTCTTATCTCCTTGCCACGGTTTTTGCCGCGAGAGCAGCCGCTGGCCGATGACAAAGAATGCGTCGAGTACCGGCAATGCTAACACCAGGGTAGCGGTGGCTACTTTTCCCCCGCCGAAAGCAGCCGTCAGTGCTAAGAAAGCTCCCAAAAACCAGCTGCCCACGGTACCCAAATAAAAGCGAGCCGGCGGAGCATTGTGTAAAAAGAAACCTGCGAATGCCCCAGCGCCCACGAGCGCCAAGCCGAGAGTAGCTGTGTCTTGCGTGGCTGGTAAAGCGCTCACGGCTGCTAACGTGATGAAGCCAATGCTCCCAACTAAGGCAGCCAAGCCATCGACGCCATCGAGCCAGTTCATAGCATTCATCATGAGCATGATCCAGGCAACGGTCAGGGGGAAACTTAAGGCGCCGAGCTCAATCACCCCGGATCCCAGAGGGTTGCTCACATACGGAATATTCCAACCGCACACCACCAGGATGACGCTCACGAGTAACTGCCAGAAAAGTTGAGCAGCCGGGGAAAGCGGTTCTTTTTCGTCAGCCCGGCCAACTATCACAATGACCGCGTAGGCCAAGAGCAGCCCGACGCTTAAAATAGTATTTCCCAAGAATACAACGCTCAGGATCGTTGCCACGGTGGCGGGAATAATGCCGGCAAATTTTGTGTGCCAGCGCAGCAAGACTGCGAAGCCCACTGCGAAACTTAGTAACAGAAATATGAAATGAGAGGCGGAGAGGAGACGCAGGTCAAACACGGCGCGTTTTTTGCATGACGTGAAAGTTAAGGTCCCGGCCGAGCATCAAGCGGGTTTCAGCGTCCAGTGCCGGAAAAGCAGAAAGCACAGTGGCCATCACAGGTACCAGCGCCCACTGTAGCACCATACCGCCATACCGCCACGGCCTCACACGTTCAGGCTTCTGGGGGAGCAACATGAAGGCGATGCTCGCTGAAATCACCAACCCAAACATAGCCGCGGTCATAAGAGTGCGCGTGATAAACGGCAAACTGTAGGACAATACGGTGGTATGAAATTCCGGTCCACCAAAAAGAATGGGCAGCCACCCTAAGCCCGCCACAATAATAGGCGCCGTAGCCCAGGAGTAGTGCCCTTCCAACGTTCGGAAGAGATACATCGCCTTGCGGCGCCAGGGGATGCTCTTGTTACTGATGAAACCTTCGACTAAATACGGAAAATTCTCAATTCCCCAGGCCCACCGCCGTTGTTGGCGGTATTGGCTCACGAGCGTCCGAGGCAGCGTGGGAGTCAGCGCCGCATCCATGGAGACGGTAGTGTAGAGAGGCTCGGTACGGTAACGATCGTTGTAACGCAAAAGGCACTGCCAGAAGATGCGCGAGTCCTCGGAGACAATATCACGCTGCCAATATCCAACATCATGCAAGGCTTGTAAGGTCATGGAGTGGCTGGAGAAGGTAACGAGACGTTCGGGACGAGTCGACTCAATCAGCTGCCAAAATGTGGAGCCGGTGGCAATCACGCGCGAAAATGCAGGCGCATCCCAGAGATTATTATTGTAGAGAGGAATCGGCTGGTAGCTCACATGGTAGCGGTCAGGGTGCGTGATAAAAACATGTGTCAGGTACGAGAAATAATTACCGTGAACAACCGTATCGCTGTCAAAGTTACTCACCAAAATATGGCGCACCGGAATGTCCAGAGGCGCTGTCTTCTCTTCCAGCCGGCGCAGAGCCCAGGTGGCATTGGCACTCTTCACGCGCCGCTCTCCGGGTGAACCGTCCGGGTGAAAAGTGGTCATGAATGTTCCGAAGACATGGTCGAATTCTTCATGCAAGGCGGCGGCCCGGGAGCGCGCGTCCTCACCACTCCGCTCTTCAAACCCCACTACCACATGCATCTGAGATAAGGGGAAGTCGCTCCCCGCGAGCGCTCGTATGGACCCCCGGAGGACTTCCATCTCCTCATCGTAGGTGGGCAAGACAATAAAATGATGAACATTGCGCCAATCTACCTCCTGGGTTGGCAGATCTTCCAGTTTTTTCCGCCAGGGCGTGCTCGAGGAGCGCTTCAGTTTGTTGTACGCATACACCAGGTGAATAGACATGTAGACAGCGCGAATCAAAATATAGACATCATAGACAATGACAAAAATGGCAATCCAAAACGGCAACCAAAAAGCCAGCACGGTTAGCCCAATGAGCGTGGTCCAAGAGAGCAAGCCAGGAATAACTTGCCATATCCTCTGGCGTAATTCCCGGAGGTCAAGTTCAAACTGAAAATCTACTAGCGATTGAGTCGCCACAGAATGATGAATGATAAAATCAAAATGATTTGAATAATGAGCAGTGCTATCCACAGGATAGCACTGGCGCGCGCCGAAGCTTTCCTCACGAGGAGAGCTAGCGTAGCGTTCCCGCCCAGCACCAGCAGACCGGAGAGCGGGAGGATGTAAATCTGCCGGCCGCTTCCAATAAAGTCAACTCCCACAATCGGGCTGTAGTGCAGAATGGTGGCCGGGTCTCCTTTCGGAAACAGCCACAGTGCGGCGGCCCACAGCAGTGCATTCAAAGTAGCGCTGGCGGCAAAAATCAGTTTCATTATATTTCTTTTTCGTACTCCTTTGCCACCGCCAGCACCCGGTCCCCATACCATGTAAAGCGCTGCCAGTTGGGGCCGGCTAAGTACCGGTTGACGGCTTCGTATTCTTGGGCAGGATTCCCCGCCCCCTTGTCAGCCAAGAGCAGCGCTGTGGCCACGAAGGCATCGGTTAGCTCGTAGGGGTTCGGGGCCGGCTTGCCCATCAAGGAGCTTACGCGGCCCTCGATACGCTCCCAGGTCTCGGGCATGATTTGAGCCGGGCCCATGGCACCTCCCCAGCCGCTGTAGCTCCTCGGCCTGGCAGAGATAGGAGCGGCCGCCGGGTCTAGTTTTAACTTTTGTGTAATGCGGAGGAAGGGCTCGCGGCTGTCTGGGTGCATATCATCGGGAAACTTCCCGCTCCCCACGTTGGCACCAACATTGGATTCTACCTTGAGGACTGCCAAGAGCAGCGCGGGGCGCACGCCGGTAAGTTTGCCTGCAAAGGTCGCCATGTCATTCGCAGCGGTTAAGGTGAGCTCGACCCCAGTGCCTTTTAGATTATAGAGATTTTGCTCGATTTCTTGGCGAGCAGCGCGGGCTTCGGCTAAAAGATTATCAAAGGTAGCTTGTTCGCCCCGCTTGGCTGCTAAAAATTGTTTTTGAACGGAACGCTGCTGCTCAATCCCCGCTTGCTGGGCCTCAAGCAGCCCGGAGAGCTCGGTTAAGTCAGCCTGTTGCACTTCCAGCGCCTGTTTTTCCTTTTCTAACGTCGCGAGTTCGCCCTGGAGCTCGCTGACGAGAGCCGCAGTTTGCGCCTGAATCTTTTCGTACGCCGACCTCTCGGCTAGGACCTCGCTGATACTTTGCGAGCTGAGCAATAGGCTGAGAAATGACTTCTGCTCTTCTTCATATAATTTGCGAAAGAGACTGCGCAGCTGCTGGCGTTTGCTCACAATATTGCGCTCGATTTCTTCAATGGAACGCGTGGTCCGCTCGCTTTCATCTTGAACTGCCTCGATGTTGAGTTGAGTTTGCTTGAGCTCCAGTTCTGCTTTAGCCAAGGTTTGGGCCAGCCGTGTTAATTGAACATTAATGAGATCGGCTTGAGCAGCTGCGCTATCGCGTTGCCCCCGGAGTTCTTCAATTTTTTTATTCAATTGAGAAATTTCGTCTTCTTTCTCCTGAATGCGCTTTTGATTTTCCGTGAGTTTTTCGGCTGCCTGGTTAATCGTTTCACTTGTTACCTCCGGCGAAGAAGAGGCGGGAGACGTGTCTTCCTGGGCGATCGCTTCCAGCGACGCATCCCAGAGTATAACAAAAGCCAGAGCCGCGACGACGGTTTTCATGAGAATAAGAGTCGATGATTTTGAGGCGGAAAGCAAGCAGAAGTTGTCCTTCGACTCGCTACGCTCACTCAGGATAGTTCGACGCAGGTGCTTGCAGTGAGCAAGGCCCTTCGGGCCGCGTCGAACTGTGCATAACTCCCACTCCCCCATTCGCTTTCTGTTTGTTACACTATTGTTCGATGCCGAATGTTTCGCATACAGACCTTACGAAGAAGCAGAGTGAGATGCTGGACGTGATTCGCAATTTCTTGGCGCAGCATAACTACGCCCCAAGCTACCGGGAAATGATGGCGGCGTTGGGCATCCGTTCTCCGGCGACAGCGTTTGGCCACGTGCAGAACTTGCAGCGTAAAGGCTATATCAAAGTGGGGAAAAACCGGATGCGCTCGATTGAGCTTACAGAAAAAGCTAACATGTTTACCCGTGGGATTGAGCTACCCCTGGTGGGTGTGATTGCGGCCGGGCAGCCGATAGAGGCGATCGAAAATCAGGAAAGCATTACGGTGCCGATGGAGCTCTTGCCTAACCTCAACTGCTTTGTCCTACAGGTACGCGGGAGTTCCATGGTTGAAGATGGAATTTTAGATGGAGATTACGTGATTGTGGAGCGCAATTTTTATCCGCAAAACGGCGAGGTAGTGGTGGCGCTCTTAAACAACGAAAATGCGACTCTTAAGAAGTACTACCGCGAAAAAAGCCGCATCCGCCTCCAGCCCGCCAACCGTGATATGAAACCTCTCTACGCGCGCAACCCGGTTATTCAGGGGATTGTCCGGGCAGTTTTGCGGAAGTACTAGTATCAATTTGTTCCAAGCGGTTGGTAAATTTGTCGAGCCGGCGGGCAGAATCATCGTAGCGGTTCTTTGCATTCGTTAGGTGCGTACCGATCATAGCGTAATCTTTCGCGAACTGGCCGAAGTCAACTCTCAGCTGTCCTAGGTGTTCCAAAATTTCCTTGGCCTGTTTTTCGATCTTCAGCCCCCGCAGGCCGATCAGCACGGTGTGTAAGTACGCCAAGAAGCTATTCGGGGATACCGGCACAATTTTATGGGCGAGACAAAACTCCCACAGGCTGGCCGGGTCCTCCCGCGAGGCCGCCTCCTCTTCCGTTTCATGGACCATCATTTCGTAGTACACCGTTTCCACCGGAATATACATAAAGGCATAATCGAGCGTCCTCTCTTGGGGCACGACGTACTTGCGGGCAATGTCTTGGATGTGTTTTTTCACATCGCGCAAGAATGTTTTGCGCTGCGTTACCTTTCGAGCGGGATCCTGCTCGGCTTGCATGAGTTGGTAGTTCGCTAAGGGAAATTTAGCATCGACGGTTACAATATAGCCGTCTTGCAAGCGGATCACGGCATCAGCCACTTCACCGCTGCTGCCGAATGTGTGCTGAAGTTCGTACCGGTCGCTGGGCAGGACGTCGGCCAACAAGTTCCCCAAAAGAACTTCGCCGAAACTACCCCGGATTTTCGGGCTCTTCAGCATGTTCTGAAAAGAAATGATTTCCTCGTTGGCGCGCTGAATTGCTGTCGTGGCGGCGTTCAGCTGCCCCAAGCCCGTGCTCACGGCTCTGACACTGCGCTCGGCCGCGCTGACTCGGTCGGCCAAAAATGACTTCGATTCATTCATGGCGCGGACGTTTTCGCTTAGCCTCGTGTCAACCTGCTGCATAATACGGTCCAGACGGTCATGCAGGGTGGTGTCCACCGTAGGAGATTTCTTCTTCAACAGAAACCAGATAATAGCGGCACCAGCGGCCGCGCCGATTATTATTAAAGTGATTTCCTGAGTCATGGAATTAGTATACCTCACCCGTCCTACAGCCGACTCATTGCGAAGCGGATGAGGTTATTGCTGTAATACTTCTTGAATGGGGCGAGCGCCTTCGGGAGCGGTGTGGTCGACAAGCTCATTACGCTCGCTGAATTTTATCGTATACCGGGTGCCGCCGTCTCCTAAGCGCGTTTCCAGCTGTACGAGCTCGTGGCGCAGCGGCGTCACCCAAAGCGTTACGGGCAGCTCTTCCACCCCCGCCAGATTTTGGCGGATGGTGCCTACCTGTTGGTCAGTCAGCTGGGTGCCTAAGAGCTGAGCGATGCGATCCATAAAAGCGACCACGACGCGCTGGGTGGCAACAGTCTCATACTTTACCGTTCCTCTCCCGTCAACCTGCTCCCGCCCAACTCTTTTGACACTCATGAAGAGAGGACCTTCGTCACTTTGAGCTCGGGCCTCCTGCGCACGGCCGCGAGGCAGTTCCACCCACTGGTCCTTGAGTTTTATTAAGAGCGGAATGGCCGTGGGGGATTTTTTTACAAACAGATACGCATGATCATCGATGAAGCGAAGCTCGCCGGCCAGTTCGATCGTTACTCCCTCAGTTTGCGTGTTAATGGTGAGTTCAGTCACCAGTGTGTCGCGTTGCTCCCCTCTCCGGTCGTAGGAACCGTTCAGGCGGGCCGTGAGCGTGCCCGCACCCTGCAGCAGGGGCTGAGTAGCGGCGGGATTGTCAAGCGTCACGGTGGCATCGAAATGCTGAGTTTCCGCTTGACCGAGTTTTTGAACGGCATTGCTTACCGCCCGGGCGGGCCGCTGCACGTAGGCATACATGCCACCACCCACGATCAGCACTAAGACAATAATACCTGCATAGAATGCCCCCTTATTCATCTGAGTAGAGTATGGAATTTGGGCCGGGGAAGCAAGGGGCAGTCTTGGCTAGGCGATTTTTTTGACGATACCGCTATTTGCATCCACCACAACCCTATCCCCGTTTTTCAAAGCCTTGGTAGCTACTTTCGTACCAATAATACAAGGGATACCAAGCTCCCGCGAGACAATGGCGGCATGGGAAGTAACTCCGCCCTCGTCGGTGACGATAGCGCTGGCTTTCCGCATAGCCGAAACCATTTCCGGGCGAGTCATGCTGGCTACCAAGACATCTCCTTTGGCCACATTGGCTAAGTCATGGGTTTTTAAAATTATCCTGACCGTTCCTTCGACTTTCCCCCGGGAAGCAATCATGCCTTTAATTTCGCTGGCACTATCAACTTTTATGGCAAAGACAGCGTCAAAAATTTGTTGAGCCACACGGCCGTGATAGATTTCATGGCCGGCGAGAGTATGAATAACACAGACAAACGCGTGCCGTTCTCGCAATGTAACCTTATCTACCTTCCCTTCGAGCAAGTCAGGCAACTCATATACGAATGAGTACTGAGCTTCTTTCTTAGTGAGGTTGCATCGGCGCGCAATCTCCTCCGTGACGCGGTCTTGTTGATCCACCGCCATCAGCACATGCTTCTTGCGCTCGTCTTGCATGTACGCGAACACTTCCGCTATGCGAATTAAATTTTTGGTCTCCTGCGTGAGAGGTAAGGCAGCCAAAAGATTCTTTTTCCTTTTCAACGTGTCAGCAAACTGGCGGCGTATCTCTCGTAGTTGTTCCTGCGCTTGTGCTGGTGTGACCTGTTGCATCTGTTCCGCGAAATAGTCTGCGGTGTTCTCTATGGCCCTGGCCGGATTGAGGTTGCGCACCAACCGGGCCACACCGCCGCCAGCCGCGTTCTTCGCGCGCTTGATCATCTCTTGCTTGAATGCGGTATCGGAATTCGT
>CAYHTZ010000004.1:66548-83651 GCA_964359735.1 uncultured Candidatus Saccharibacteria bacterium | reverse complement strand
ATCAAAAGATACGGTAGTTCCTACGACGTCGTGGGATACGACCGAAAAGACGGCGACGAGCTTTTGAACCATGACAATGTAGCGCACAAGATGAAGGGCTGTGAGCAAGTGCTTCACTTGGCTGCTATTCCTAAGCCGGTCGAGGGCAAGCAATTCGCGGAATATTTTGACAACAATGTGAAGGCTACTCTCAATGTTGCCGAAGCAGCCTTGGCGAACCGAGTCAGGCGAATAATTTTTGCCAGTTCCACCACTATCTATGGCATTGAACGAGGTATACCCTTTCAAACTCCCATCGCCGAAAACCAACCCTTTGTGTCTCAATACCTGACGGCCAACCGGCTATCCAGCCGTGATGTTGACCTTTCGTATCACATCAGCAAAGTTATGGCTGAACAAATTCTCGCCTGGTATGGGCTTAATAAAAAAATTGAGACCGCCACGTTGCGGCTGGGCCCCATCAATAAAGTGTTTCTGGGAACAAGCGTTAGCATCAATAACGCCACGCAAGCGCTTGACCTGGCACTAAAATACCAAGGCGAACTTTGGTATGAGGCCTTCAGCATAGTAGACGACCTGCCCCACATTGATACGAGTAAGGCGAAGAAAATTCTAGGCTACAAGCCCGAGGTTCCCAATTACTCTCCCGAACAAATTCGCTCGACGCTAGCCGACCGCGCTAAGTAATCTCAGCAGCTCCCTTCCACCTGAGCATGTCGGGGTAAGATTCTGGTTTGGCTAAATCGCGGCGCAGGCTGGCGGGGTCGGGGCCATCTATTTCCATTTCCGAGATATCAATCGGCCCTAAGCCTTTTTCGTTCAGAAAATGTAAGTAGCCAATATCATGCGGGTCCCAACCCATTAGGTAGGCGGCTAAGGCATCCGCCGAGACCGGGTTAAAGGAAGCAATGAGCCAATGAGTATCTACCATATCTCCATCCGCCGGGCCGTCCCCTTCCATGGTTTGCACGCCGTCGATGATGGCGAGATGCGCCGGGTGATCGGCGAACACATCCGCTAAAGTGTGGCTGCCTGGCGTAATACCGGTCAGCACCCATGGCCAGCGCATGTGTTTTCCCATCATATTGGGCGATACCACCATCGAGCCTACTACTTGCGTCTTCACCGAAAGCGTCACTCCAAAATAGTTATGCATCTTGGCCGGAACCACCGCGATCACAAAATCACTCTCCGCCACTGTTTTGGAAAATCCAATCGTGCGCTTCTGCATGCGGCCGGTGTATGCGTAACTGGGAATAGTCTCATCGTCATTTAAATCCAGCAGGCGAATGTCACCCGAGCGTGAGAGGCTCTGGTACTCAAGCGTCTCAAATGCTTTCTTCGTGTTATGTACTCCCGCGTCTCCAATCGTCACCGTATCTGCTCGCAGCTCTGAGATATGATCGAGCACCCCTCGGATGGTCAAAGTATGAGTGTTAGCTTCTGCCCGCCGAAAATTCACCAAGTTGGGATGGATAAAAATAGTTTTGGCGTCTCGCGCACGTTTTGTCCACTCCTCACCCAATTTCATGAGAACTTCCCGCACCAGCGTGCGCCGGTCGTGCCCACTCAGCAAAACTACGCGATTCATGTACCCAGCCTGCCAGGCGAATGCCGCCTTGGCAACTACTCACGCGTTCTCCATGGCGGGCTCGTATTTTCCTTCCCGCGCGGCGGCTACGAGCTTAAGTCTACGCAAAAATTCTTGCTGTGCCGCGGCCATATTCTCTGGCTTGCCTCGCCATACTTCCAGCGCTGAGCCCTGCAGCGCCCGGGCATACGAGAACGAAAGCCGCCAGGGTACCTGGTCTTTGTATTTGGCAATCGCTTGCAGATTAGCCGTGGCCCGCTCCGGTGATTGCCCCCCAGATAGAAATACTATTCCCGGCACGTCCGCTGGTACGGACGCCTTAAGAGTCCGCACCGTAGCCTCGGCCACCTCTTCTGGAGTTGATTGCACTTTGTGATGGTCGCCGGCCAGCACCATGCTCGATTTAAGAACTAACCCTTTCAAATCCACTCGATAGTCTTTGAGGAGCTTAAACACCGTCTTGAGAGTTTTTGTGGTGACCCGCTCAGCACGCGCGAGCGAATGCCTGCCTTCCAGCAAAACTTCCGGCTCTGGAATAGGTACCATGCCGGCCGCTTGGCTCTCAGCCGCGTATCGAGCCAACTCTCGGGCGTTATCTTCCAAGCACACTTTTGAGGGCATTCCTTTACCAATTCGGATAACTGCCCGCCACTTGGTGAATTTGCAACCACCGGTCGCGTATTCCTTCAGGCGGCCGGCGAGCCCATCCAGCCCTTCGGTTACTTCTTCTCCCGGGAAATTCACCAGGGGCACCGTGCTGAATTCCACTTTAATGCCTGGCAGAACTCCTTCCCGCTGAAGCTGCTCCACAAAGGAAACGCCCGTAGCCGCCCGCTGGCGGAATGTTTCATCAAAGAGAATCACTCCGGAAAGGTACTGGCCGATGCCAGGAGGCGTTAAAAATATGTCGCGATACTGGCGGCGCAACTCCTCCGTATTTTCTAACCCCACCGCGGTCAGGCGCTTGCCTGCCGTCCCCACACTCTCATCTGCAGCTAATAGCCCTTTACCCGGCGCGACCAAAGCTCGGGCAATTTCGTGGAGAGACGTATGATTCATACCATTCAACGTTACAAATAAGATTATGAGGCAAACGACTCATACTGCTCAACATCCCCTTTACTCCCAATCACAAGCGGCACCCGCTCGTGCAGCTCCCTCGCCGTCAGCTGCAGGATTCGCTCTTTTCCCGTCGAGGCTTTTCCTCCTGCTTGCTCGACAAGTAAAGCCATGGGAAAGGCCTCATACACCAATCGCAACTTTGGCTCAGGCACTGCCGGGTAAAGGAAAATGCCCCCGTAGAGGAGATTGCGGTGAAAATCCGCCACTAGGCTGCCAATGTACCGGCCTGAGTAAGGCTTACCTTCGGGCGTCTTGTGAGTTTTAAGATGTTCCATGTAGCGCTTCGTTTGCTCATCAAATGAATTCGAATAACCTTCGTTAATACTGTAAATTCCACCCCGCGGAGGTATTTGTATAGACGGGTGAGATAAATAAAATTCACCCATGGCTGGGTCCAGGGTGAAGCCATGCACACCAGTACCTACGGTGTACACCAACATGGTGCTCGACCCATAAATCACGTATCCCGCACAGATTTGCTCTGCCCCCGCCCGCACGACATCCTCTCTTCTCCCCGGACCTTCCTCGCTCCGGCGGCGATAAACAGAAAAAATTGTCCCTACACTCACATTCGCATCAAGATTCGAAGAACCATCCAACGGGTCAAACACCAACACGTATGGCCCCAAGGGCAGCTCTGTCGGAATGGGAATAATGTCCTCTGACTCCTCCGATACCATCGTACATAAATGGCCACCATGGTTCATGGCTTTGAATACGGCTTCATGGGCATATTCATCTAAGCGCTGGACTGTCTCCCCATGCACATTCACATCCCCAGATTCCCCTAGAATATCCACTAGACCTGCCTTAATGACTTTGTTGTGGATCTTCTTAATGGCAATCATGAAGTCCCAAAAAAGCCGAGCCAACTCCAACTTCTGACCATTCGGTAAGACTTTCTCTTCTAAAATATGCCGCTGCAATGGTATTAGCTTTCGCACAACAGTAGCCCCATGAGTATTGGCCCATCATGCCACAGGCAAGACTTTCATACAACGTCATACTTTCCACAGTTCGACGCGGCCCGGAAGTGGGCCTTGCTCACCGTTCGACCCCGAGCTCACGGTCGAGGGGCTGCAAGCACCGCGCCGAACTACCCTTTACCTTGAGTTTATTGAAAGGTGAGCGATGGCTTCGACAAACTCACCATAAAGCGCAGCGAGTCGAAGGGCCACTCTATACCTTTTCTCGTTCGTATCGGACGGCTAAGAGCTTAGCAATTGCCTCTTGCGCAGAAGCTGTTCCCTCTACTATGGCATCGATGGCAGCCAACACCGGATATAAATCTATGTGTCTGCCAACCAGCGCCTTCAGGTGCGGGAGAGACGATACCCCTTCACTTTCTGTCTGCTGCTTCCCGAATTTGACCAGCTCCTTGCCCACCCGGCAATTCCGCGAGTGTTCGCTAAAGCCGGTGGCCACTAAATCGGCCACTCCCGCCAACCCCCAGGCAGTCTCGGCGTGTCCTCCGAGACGCTGCAGTATCTGCGCCATCTCAAGGCAGCTTTGCATGACCAGCGACCCCTGTACGTTGTGTCCCAAGCCCAGCGCCTCCACTGCGCCCAGCCCGACAGCGTAAACATTTTTGAGTACTCCGGCGAGTGCCACACCATGAGGGTCGCTCGAGTACGCCAAGCGCACCGTCGTTCTAGAGAAAACGGGACGTACTTCTTCGAAAATCAAATGTTCCTTAGCGGCCAGGGCGGCAAAGGAGAGCTGCCCCGCTAACATCTCTGAGGCAATCATGGGGCCGGAAAGCAATGCCCAAGGTTGACCCATGAGCAACACCACTTCCAGCAGCTGGTCCACTGTCAACCGCTCATTATCAATCCCTTTGGCCGGAGATATTACCACTGCCTCTGGGGTGAGGTCCCCCCGTATCGATTCCAGCGCTGATCGAAGCGCCCATGAGGGCACGCACACAAATACTATGCTTGAGTAGCGGATCACTGCCGGCAGTTCCCGCTGGATCGGTACCTTGGCTGGGTCCTTATCCCACATCTCAACGGTCATATCCTGTTTCGCGCGTAGCACAAATGCCAACGCCTGCCCAAAGTTCCCCGCACCAATAATCGCGACCCGTTTGTTCATGTGACCTCTTTCACCCTGCGAAAGTTACCCAGCACTGTCAACGCCATGAGTGTGAGAGAATGACAAAAAAACTTGACACATTCATGACAAGAGCGCCTGAATCACTGTCTCGTCGTCTACCTGCCCAAACTCCTGGTAGTGGACACCAATCGCCCCAAAAAAACGAGGCTGCTGCAAGGCAATAACCTCGTCGACTTCAGCGCGAAGTTGCTCCACCGTTTCTGGTGGTGCCAAGGGAACAGCCACCACAATTTTCTGCGGCGCTTCCGTTCTCAGCGTTTTAATGGCGGCGCGCATAGTGTACCCGGTGGCAATGCCATCATCGACCAGAATCACAATCGTACCTTCCACATCTCGCGCCTGTCTTCCTGATCGATACACATTGAGCCGCCGCTTGGCCTCCGCCTGCTCATGAGTCATTGCTTCTTTCACATACTCATCGCTCACACGGGCCCGCTCAGCTTCATTCCAGACGGCTTCGCCCGTCTCGGTAATGGCCCCAATGGCATATTCCTCGTGCCCCGGAAAGCCAATCTTGCGAGGTACCACAATATCAAGTGGCGCCGAGAGTGCTCGCGCTACCACGTTCCCTACTACGACTCCCCCACGCGGCAGCGCTATCACGACTACACCAGGCTGCCCGCGGTATGCAACAAGTGCCTTCGCCAACTCTTCTCCCGCCTGCTGGCGATCTTGAAACACTACCGTAACTCGTAGGTTACCGTGACGTTCGCCATTACTTCCTGGGTGCCCGCCGGTACCTCTGGCGTTCCTCCCCCCACATCACTTTCGAGTGCTCGCGCAAAAATCGGCGGCGGCACAGGACCTCCGTCCGTAGCTGCAAACGTCTTCACCCGCCCAAGATTCACCCCCAAGGTATCAGCCAGCTGTTCTCCCTTTTGCTTGGCATCTTCAATAGCCTTCTGTTGCGCTTCTAGCCTCACGCTTCCAATATCGTCCACCTCGAACCGAAGGCCCCCGGCTACATTCACTCCTTCCCCTGTTGCTCTTGATAAAATGGCACCTATGTTCGTAAGATCTCGAATCGTTACTTCAATTGATTGAGCCGCCTCAAACCCACGCAATGTCTGCTGACCGCTTGGGGGAAAATCGTAAATCGGATTAATAGATAAATTCGTGGTGGCAATATCCTCCTTCTTCACTCCTTCTGCCTTCACCGCATCTATCATTGCGGCTGACCGCGTCGAAAGCCTCTCCAGCGCTACCTCCGCACTAGCTTGAGGCCCAGTCACAATGCTTAAGGTGTACTTCGCTACATCTGGCGTGGCATATGCCTTCCCCGTTCCTTGAACCGTAATTTCCCGTCCGGCTTGGACTTCCTGCTCTACCCGCTGCGGCTGCGAAGCCACATACTGCCCGGCCACGTAAAACAACCCCGCCAAAATCACCAATCCAAGCCAATTTCTACCCATATTCCTCTAAATTAAGGATATCTCCTCTTGTCAGACTGAGCAAGCGGAGTACACTACTGTGCAACTCGAAAGGAGGTGACCTACCATGAATCCACCAAGCATTAACCCACCGAGCGTGAATCCACCATCAGTAAACCCACCCAAGTAATTATCCCTGATAGTTACAGAAGTGAAGAATCTGCCCCCATAGCAGGGACAGATTTTTCTTTATATACTCAAGGCATTACCTGAGGGAGGTGAGCAACTATATGGATGCAAAAACATGTGTGCACTGCGAAGGCCCTACCGCCGGATACAAATGCGACGTCTGCAACGAGGAATCAGATACTCACAACCCCAGCCACGCCCATGGAGCTGATCATATGGTAGCCAAGTGTGCTCAATGTAACGAAGCTGAGAGCAAGTGTACCTGCTAACCCGCGGCCAGAGCCGTCATGTTGGCTCGCATAAGATCAAAATAGCTTTCCTTCCCTGCTTGCCCTCCCACCGGGTCAAGCGTCAAGACTTTGAGTCCAAATTCCCGCCGCATAAATTCACTCACCACCCCTGAGCTTTTTTGCGGCTCCGCGTAAAATGTTGTGAGTCCATGTTCCTCCACAATCTCCCGCAGCTCTTGTAAATCCTGGAGCGAGGGCTCCTGGCCTTCTCTCGGCTCATAGGTAGCCACGAGCTCAAATCCATAGTGCTCAGCAAAGTACGACCAGGCATCATGCACAGCAATAAACTCTTTATGCTGAGCAGATGTTGCCATTTGCTGTAACTCTTTCTCAAGCTCGTTGAGTTCCTGAACATACGCTTCGAAATTTGCCTGGTAGGCAGCGGCGTTTTCTGGATCGAGCTGAGATAGTTCACCTGCTACCGTTTCCGCAATCTTCACCGCATTCGGCACAGTCAGCCAGTAGTGCGGGTCGGGGCCCGCGTCATGGTGTTCACCTTCACTGCCAAACTCGCGTATCGCTATACTTTGATCAACTGCTATTGGTTTTATCTCTGGAAATGTACTCGCAATTCTTTCCACTAGGTGATCATCCAAGCCAACGCCAATCTGGAAAATAACTTTGGCATCTTGCAAAGCGGAGAGCTGCTGCGGTGTGAGCGTTCCGGAGTGTTCGCTCACCCCAGGAGGAAGTACCTGTACAACACGTACATGTTCTCCACCCACCTGCTTTGCAATATCCGCTAGAGGAAAGATGGTTGCCGCTACAACTACCTTCCCCTGCTCTTGCGCTTCTTCTCGAGGAATAGCCAAAAATTGCCACGAAAGAGCTGCTATAAACACCCCTACGGCTACCCCTGCGATCTCAATCCATTGTCTTGCCGAAAGCATAGCTGCATCGTAGCGTAAACACACTCTATGACAACCACCGCAGACACATCGCCGGATCTCTATGCGTATGACTTACCACCCTCTGCTATTGCTGAACAGCCGCCAGAGCCGCGCGATGCCGCTCGTCTGCTCGTGTACCACCGTCAAACCGGCCAGGTAACTCTCGCTCGCTTCCGCGACCTGCCTAAAATACTCCCTGCCAAATCTACGCTGGTGCTGAATGATACCAAAGTCATTCCCGCGCGGCTCTGGCTTACCAGTGAGGCCGGGAAAGCTGTGGAAATTCTCTACCTCAAAAGCCAAGACAGCCACATATGGGCTCTCGCCAACAAACGGCTTCTTCCCCGCACAAAAATTTTTCGCAACGAGAAGCACCTCTTTACTGTCACAAAACAAGAGGGTAAAGAGTACCAGCTGGAACCTGCTTTCCCCATCGATCACCTCTCACAGATTCTCGAACAGTACGGTACCACTCCTCTACCTCCGTATCTCAGACACTCTCCGCTGACGGAAGAGGAACGGCGTATCGCCTATCAGACAGTATTCGCTGCTCACTCCGGCTCAGTGGCCGCCCCCACCGCCTCTCTGCATTTCACGCCTGGGTTGCTACACAACCTGCGCTCCCGCGGCCTGGACATCCAATATGTAACCCTTCACGTCAACCAAGGTACCTTCGCACCTCTCACCGCAGAGCAGCTGAAGCGACACGAGCTTCACCAAGAAGAATATGAAGTGAGTGAAGCCACGGCCACCGCTTTGAACGCTGCCAAGGCCGCGGGACGCCCTGTCGTTGCCGTCGGCACCACGGTTGTCCGTACCCTGGAGGCAGCTGCTAAACAGAACGGCACGGTTACACCCAAGCGTTCCCTCACTAAACTCTTCATTGCCCCTGGGTACCATTTCAAAACAGTCGACCACCTCATTACCAATTTCCATGTGCCGGAATCCAGCCTGATGATGCTGGCGGCTGCCTTCACCGGCCGGGAAAAACTACACACGCTCTACCAGCAAGCCCTGGCTCATGACTTCAAATTTCTGTCATTTGGAGATGGCATGCTGGTGATCTAGATATGCACAGGCCGCTCTGAAATCATGCTATACTGAAATCCGTGATAAAGCGTGAAGGAGGTGATGTCGTATGAACATCTTCACTCCGAAAGGGTTTCTCCAAGTTGGCGGTGTAGTTTTAGTTGTCGTGGCCCTGCTTGGTTTCTTCGGCATCATCGGCCCCACTCCTGAGCGCAGCATCTTTGGTGAAGGTTGGTGGTTTGATAACGCTGAGAACTGGGCCCACCTTGTGCTGGGTGTAGTAGCCCTGCTGGCTATGTACGCACTGAAGAACCCGATGCACCAGAAATGGCTCGTCGCCCTCGTTGGCATCCTCGGCGTTCTCTTTGGCGTCTACAGCCTGTTTGGTGGCGTTCCAGAAGGAACGATGTTTATGGGCGCTAACCTCGAGAACCCCATGGACACTATTCTGCATCTCGTAGTTGGTGCTTGGGCACTTATGGCCGCTTTCAAAAAAGAACCAGGTATGATGGGCATGCCTGCCTAATTTTTGGCATCTGTTGCTCAAACAAAACACCCTTTAGGGTGTTTTGTTTTTGCGGCTCTAAAAATTATTCTGAGTTACTGAACCTGGACCACTGTTAATGATTCGTTGCGTCGCGCTTACTGAAAGACTGGGACATTGTGGCGTTGAAGAATTATTCACTCGGTTTACGACAGTCAAATTCACTTTGACATTACCGGTTGAAGATACTCTACTTTGAGTATTGTTATCGCTTGAAATATTTCCCGTGTTCGCCTGTACGTTAATACTACTGTTCACACGAGCACTCTTAGTCACCCGCACCCGACACATGGCGCTCACGCCCCCTTGATTACCCCCCGGCGTCACCGTCGGAGTGGGGGTAGGAGTTGGGGTTGGCGTGGGCGTAGATGTAGGGGTGGGAGTAGGTTGCGGAACTTCACAATCGTTGTTCCAAATAGCCTGCCCCGTTGCGTCCCAGTTGCGTCCATCAGCGTCCCAGGAACCCGGGGGGATGATATCTTCACCGTTCTGGTGATCATCACGATTATGGTCACTGTTACCGTTACCATCCACGGCACTGTCATTAACAGTGAGCTGTACGTACGGATTGCTACTACTGCCGGTGGCATGGCAGATAGTAACCTGAGTTTGTTGAGCCAAGACTTCCTGACCAGCATAAAAACCAGGCACTACCAACACAGAAAAAAGTGATCCGCTCAGCACCAAAGCCAGAACCAAAACGAAGCGTATTGCTTTTCCCCCTAATGTAGGCATCCAGCGATTATAGATACTTACGTAAAGGCTCTCAACCGACTTTTCCACAGTTCGATGCGGCCGCGAAAGCGGCCTTACTCACCGTAAACAGCCCATCGAACTACCCTGAGCGAGGTCGAAGGGCAGTCTACGGCCCTATGTTCTTGCCGTTGTTCGAAAAGGTATTACCAGAGATGGTAGGACCTGTACCGCTCGTTACCAAAATACCGTACTTGGTGTGGTTACGAATGATGTTATTCGTGATTTTGGCGCCAGTGCTGCCGCTTTTAAGATGAACACCTGTATTAGTGTTCCGCTCAATGGTGTTGCCGGAAAGCTCGTGGTTGGTGGCGCCGGAAAGCGTGATACCTACGTCGTCGTTATCACTAATCAGATTGTTCAGGAAACGGTTCCCAGTCGCTGCTTCGAGAAGCAAGGTTTTACCATTATTTATAAAGTCATTGTCTTGGAACAAGTTGTTATCAGCTTCCCTCAGCTTGATTCCGTAAATGCTGCTGTCGGTAATGGTGTTGTTGATGAAGCGGTTATTCTTTGGCCGCCCATCCCCGACTTCCGTAGGCGCATCTGAGCCCTTAAAGAAGTACATACCGTAACTTGAACTGTCGTCGATGATGTTATCTTGTATAAGATTATTCGAGCTGCCCACGGAAAAGCGCATGCCGTTCTTGTTGTCGTGGCTGTTGTTATTGCGAATGGTATTGCTGTGGCTGTCGAAGATAGCAATACCGGAATCAGTATTGTTATAGGCCTCATTATTTTCAAACAAGGAATCATTGGCAAGGCGATGCAGCATGAAACCATTCCCCGTGTTGTTGTACGACGTATTTCCTCGAATGGTTAGGTGGTCACAAAAGCGTGAACAGATCATGCCGTGATTACCGTTATGGTGGAAAAGATTATTCTCAATGTTTAAATTGTCAGAGTTATCATGCGGGTCTAGACCATACTGTCTATTGTTGGCAAATTCATTATCGGTCCACACCATCGCATCTGCTCCCCATGTGTAAGCACCAAAGTAGTTATGGTGAATGTGGTTGCTAGTGACGGTACCTTTCACGCCCACTTTGTCGTAGAGCCCAGCGCCCGTTCCCAGCACCTTCCACGACAGCCCATAAGACTCAGCCGCGTAGTACCCTAAGTAACTGATATCAGAATTACTGATATTCATCGTCGACTCGCGCGGGGTATCTCCCTCCAGAAACGATTTCACCTGTATGTACGGCCTGAGGCTGCCTGAGTCAGTATCGGGGCCACTGCCTGTCCACGACTGTATTTTGGTGTCCTTGATATCGATCGTTCCCCAGTAGGCACGCAGGAACGCGACTGCGCTATCGCTGCGGAGTCTCAACTCATCTACATCCCCGCCGCTCTCACTGCCGTGCAGGTTGAGCGTAGCTCCTTGCTGCACAATGATGTTGGAGCCAACAAACCAGGTTTTGGTGCCAGGGTCTACCAGTTCAAGATTGGCTTTGTCGGCAATGACATCAATTTCGGTGAGGGTACACACCGTGCCCGCCCCCATCACATAGACATTGTTCGAGCTCGACGCCCAACGAATGTTAGCCGCCTCACAGGGCGCTGCCTCCGCTGTCGGTGCCACAACAGTGAGCGCGGTGAAGGCAAATACCAATCCACCTGTCCCGAGAAGGAATCTGGACATCATCCTATCTAAACAAAATCCGTCCTGTCATGCAACCTATTATTTTTAGATCATATCCACATGGACACGCCGCCCGCGCGTGTCCCCATGGAACGTATTGGCAGACCCATACGTTACCTCTTGAGCAGACGGGTCAAGGTATATGCCAGCTTTTCTGCTCTCAGTGACAGCGTTAGAGAGGAGAACCGTATCCGGCGCATGGGTGATGCGTATCCCCCGAGCATGCCGCAAAATCGTGTTCTCCGCGACAGTATTCCGCGCCGAGCGCTGTACTACTACGCCGTCTGTGTTAGCCTCCAGCCGGTTATTCTTCACAACGTTATCATCTGACCCCTCATGAAGCACAATCCCATGGTGACCATTGTGAAGAACCAGGTTATCCTCGAGCCAATTCCGATCGGCGTTTTGCGCCAACACGATCCCATGCTGAGCGTTACGATACACACGACTGTCACTCACATACGTATCGGCTGTTCCCCCAAAGAGGTCTACGCCATATCCGTCATTGTCGGCAAAAGAACTCGCCACGAGCCGCACCCCGCGCGTGCCCGAAAGGTATACTCCATGGTAGTTATGGTGGAAGCGACTCTCGCTCACCTCCCCTACTGCCGAAGCGGTCTGTTGCTCCTCATCACCCACAAACCAACTGACTCCCGCCGTGGCCACTGCCGCTTCCCCAGCATCATAGCCAAGGTACGCAACTTCCGAGCGAAAAATATCCATCCGTGCCTGGCCCTTCGCTGCCAAGTAGCTCCTACCATCACTGACGTTGGTATCGGGTACCCCCTGAGCACTATCCCACGAAGTGACGGTAACCCCGTTGATAATGATTTGCCCATCCTCCGCAATAATCGAGGCAAATGTTTGCGGCCCACTTTCCAGTTTGAGTCGTCGAACCTCATCTTGAGACAGCCGCAAACTCACCCCTGCCTTAAGCACCAGCGAAGCTCCTACGTACCACTCGCCGGGGGAAAGCTCGCGCACGAATTGTCCATCAGTCAGTCCACGCAGTCGCCGCAGCGTGACCTGCTGGCCTCTGCCCCGCACTTCCAAGGTATTGGTTGCTGCCACATACGTGGTTCTGATTGGCCCTAGCTGCTCATACTCTGACGAATACTGGCTCCGCGTCGGGGATACAGTATCGGCGGGCGGAATCGTGAGCACAAGCCCCACTTCAATGTGCGTAAGGCTGGGAAGAAGCGCTTCATTGAATGCCCGCAGTTCGTCAGCGTCCACGTTGAAGCGCTGCGCAATCTTGGCCACCGTGTCGCCTGACTGAACTTCGTAGCGCTGCCACACCGGCGGCTCAGCCTCGCTAAAGGCGCGGATCTGTACGGCAGAGACAGGACGAAAATGTGTGGCGAGCAGCAGGTGCTCCGCGGCCGCCTTGGCATTGCCCTCATGCACCGTTACTCCCGCTGCGAGAACTGCCACCACCGCTGCCGTTACTCCATAGGCAGCCGTAAGACGCAGCCAGGCTGGCGGCCCCGGCAAACGTTCTTTGCCCCACCGGGTAATCCAGCCCTGGCGGTTGAGCGTGACCAAGGCGTAAATCTTCATCAGTGAGTTGTAAAAGTTTAGGGTGACAAAAAGAGGCACTAAAACCCCATCCCGCGGCTGGCGCCTGAGGTGCGGCCACATGCGCACAACCCGGCTTATATGCCACCACACAAATAGAACAACTGCTGGAATCCACAACCCCAGCGCGAGCGAGACGATAAATGAAATCGGCGACAGCAGCTGAGCGAAGGGCTGTAAAACACGATCGGTGAGGTACCACACGAACCGGGGGTACTTGTATACCCACGGCTGGGTCAACGTCCTCAGATCTGCCCGCCAGCTATTGCGTGTCCAGCGGAGTCTCTGTTTAAAGTATGTGGCAAGAGTAGGCATGCCCGGCGTAAAGACATGCGCATTTTGCTGGAAGGCCGCCTTCCAGCCGGCTGCTTCAACTAGGTACGTTAAACGCTTGTCATCGCCGCTAATCACCGATTTCCCCCAAAACGTTTCGTGCAAGAGGCCGTCTAAGAGCGGCATCACCGCCGCTTTTCGGTAGAAGGCGGTCCTGCCCGAGATGCACGTCACCACCGTACCCCCTCCGCCCAGCATGAAGGGCAGCTCCTCCAAATAACGCAGGTTCAACTGAGCATTAAAAATTCGCTGCGCTAGAGTTTTGGGTTCGAGCACGCTCTGCCGGCTGGAGACTCCGCCTACCTTGGGATCTTGAAAAGGCATGAGGACATTCTTTTTCACCTCGTCTGCCCAGATAGTATCGCTGTCGACTAAGGCCACCACTTCGCTCTCCACTTCCCGGATTCCGTCAACCAGCGCTGGCCGTTTGCCGGGAGTTTTAGTCACAATCAACTTGGCTCCGGCAAACTCTTCCGAAAAACCCTTAAAAACCGCCAGGCACTTCTCGTCGGTGTAATCAATCACCGCGACAATCTCATCTACCTCATTTTTTTTCCATGACTCAAGCGCTTGGCGGAACACCGCCGGGTTTTCGTTGTAGACAGGCGTAACCACTGCGACGCTGGCTTGGTAACTCCCCTGCTTCACGCGGTACGTCGCCGCATATCCCTTTTTCACGAGCCACACTGTCCAGCGCCAGAGGCCAATCACCCCCAGGGGGAAGTAGGTCAAAATAACTACCCACGCTTCGCGCGTTGCGATGTCAAACCAAGCGGCCACGCTTCAAGATGCCACGGCACCGACTGCCCGCGCAACCCGTTTGGAAACTTGTTTAGGCTGAGTGGCTCGCAGAGTCAGCTCATCGTTGAGCGCAATAGTCGCCGCTACGAGAGAAGCCGCCTTGCCCTGCTGCTCTGCCCACGCCAAAAACGCTTGGGTATCCTTTGGTAGACACGATCCGTCGAACGGTCCGAAATCACGAATGCCATATTCAGGATTCCACATGCCTTCGGCGCTCTTGGCCACTAAAGCAAACACATCATCTGCCTTAAAGCCTTGAGATCGAGCTATCTCCCGCATCTCATTGAAAAACGTAATCTTTACAGCGTTGAACAAGTTGTGCACATACTTTTGGAACTCAGCTTCGCGCAAACTCACCCGGTGAACTGGGCAGTCAAAATCAGCGTACACCCGAGCCAGTGTATCTCCCGAACGCGTGTCATACTCCCCGATCAAAATGAGCCAGGGGTGGGCAAAATCTTGCTCAGCAACTCTCTCGCGGAGAAATTCCGGGTTCATACATATGCCAAAATCTTTACCCACTCGCTTGCCTGAGTACTCTTCAATAATCTTGGTGAGCTCCTCTGTCGTACCAGGCACCACCGTACTGCGCACCACCACCACGTGGTAGGCCTCCTCCCCCGCTAACCGCTGGCCGAGATCGGCTGCCGCCCGGCGAATGGCTGTGAGGTCGATCGCCCCGCCCCGCGTGGGCGTGTTCACCGTGAGTACGCTAATCTGCGCGCGTTCTGGCTGCTCGGCAAGTTCTTCTGGTGTAAATGCCGCCAACCCCTGACCTTGCAAGTAAGTCAATTTTTCCTGATCAACATCTGCGAACCGGACCCGATGTCCTTTGGATAAGAAACCTTTGCCGGTCGCTTGCCCGACAAATCCTGAGCCTATCACATCGATGGTGAATGATGGCATATGAAAAAATCATCCTAGCGTACCACGAACTCTATTTCTTGACAACCCTAAAGTTTTCAACAGTAGTGCCATTCGATCATGCCGCCACGCGTATGAGGACGCTAGATCAGCTGAGAAAGATGTCGCCCCTTCAGGAAGACCTGGATCGCAAGAGTAACGGATAGATATCGAGCAGCGCGAACAGCAAGCTTATAACTAAGGGACCGAGGATATATCCCAACGGGCCAAAAAACACCAAGCCGCCTAATACCGCCAGCAAAATAACCACGGGGTGCAGCTTAATCCCACGGTTGACGAGCCGCGGACCCAGGAAATTATCGATTAAACCTACAGCTACTATTCCCCACGCCAGCAGTCCCACGCTGGCCCCTACCCGGTCTATCAAGAATAAGTAAATAATCGCCGGTGCCAGTACCGCCGCTGTGCCTACGTACGGAATGAGCGCCGCAATAATAGCAATGCTGCCCCACAGGACCGCATTCGGCACACCGAATACGGTGAGCCCTACGCCGGTTAAGATACCTTGAATCACCGCAATGAGCAGCGCCCCCCGTATCACCGAGTTGATAGCGTCATGCAGCCGCGTAATTACCGACGCGTCGTAGCGATCCTGCAGCGGGCTCAAAACCTTTAATTTCGTCACAATAAACTCGCCATCTCGAAAGAAGTAGAACAGCGCCAGCACCGCTATGAATGCGTAGAGCACAAACGCGGCCACGCTGGTGACAAACTGCCCAGCATTGGAGAGCAGCCACCCTAAGGCCCGCTCTACGTACACGTCTATATTGGGAGACAGCTGCGGGACATAGGTAGAGAGGCGTTGCTCCGCCAGCGAGCGAATCGTCTGGGAAAAATTCGTGGAGGGGTCCCTCACCTGAACGTACACATTGAAAGCCTCCTGGACCACCTGCGTTCCAAAAAACGTCAATGGCACCCCCACAATTAACACGACGCAGGCCACGGCCAGAAGAGCCGCCAGGTTCGGAAACCGCACCACCTGCAGAAATCGCTTATACAGCGGATAGAAGACTACGGCCAAGGTGGCCGCGATCACAATGGGTCCAATGTACGGCCGAAAAATGAAAAACGATAGCGCCAGAATACCGAACAGCAAGACCAGAAAGAACCCGGTTTGCAGGTGCGTGGCCGATACTGCCATTACTCAACTACCAGCTTACCCACCATGCCGTTTGCTCGATGCTGGCCCACGGAACAGTAGTATTCGAATGTGCCTTTTTTGCTCGCGACAAACTCCACGGTATCAGTCTGCCCTTTGGAAATTACCTTGGTGGCTGCGCCAAACTCATCTACCCTCCAGTCATGCGGCATCGCACCCCCGTTGGTAAGAGTCACGCGCACTGTATCTCCTTGTTTCACCCGCATCTCAGGTACTGAGAACTTAAACTCGGAAGCTACCACCGCGAACTCCTTCACTGTGCCGGCTGCTGCAGCCGTCGGTGATGGGCTTACAGGAACAGGGCTCAAGACCGCGGCGGGCACGCTCCCCGCGGGGTATTCTTGCCCTGTCAAATCCTGCTCCATAGCAGTCCCTTCCGGTTCATTTACGCCCACAGGGGCATTAGCGCGATTCGCCCACATAATGAGCCCGACAATGACTACGACCAGGACAATTAATCCCCCCGCTACCAAGCCCTTGTTATTCATAGGTATACGTTAAAAATGAAGGCTCCCTACCTAAAACACTACCAACGAAGTCCGAAATTTTCAACCAGCCCCGCTAGATGTGGAGCAGCCCACGCAACTCTTTCTCTACCTGGGAAGGAGCAGCTAGAAAACTGTGGTTGCGAAAATCGTACCCTTCGCTGCCAATATTACGTACGACTCCGCCTGCTTCTGCTACCAGGAGCGTCCCGGGCGCGTAATCCCAATCTTCTCCGAAGGGGTTCACGCAGAGGCGGCCTTCCAGCTGGCCCGTGGCCACGCGCGTAA
>CAYHTZ010000004.1:0-66538 GCA_964359735.1 uncultured Candidatus Saccharibacteria bacterium | reverse complement strand
GTAAACTCAAACCCGCAGTTGATATTGGTTAAGACAATGCAATGCTTCTGGAGCTCCAGCCATTTGGAGAGAGTACTTTCGTGCTTGAGGTTAGCCTCAAAGGCAATGTATGCCTGCGACAGCGGCCGCTTGCTCACGTGAATACGCTCTTCATTGCGAAACGCGCCTTGGCCGCGGGCGGCGGCAAACATTTCCTCCCGCACAAAATCGAAAATAGCCGAAAACGTTACTTGCCCCGATTCAATCAGGGCCAGCATGGTGGTACAAAACGGGTTTCCGCGAATGTAGTGGCCCGTGCCGTCAATCGGGTCAAGTAACCAATACCGCTCAGCCTGCTCGTTACCCCCATACTCTTCGCCAAAAAACGCAATCGAAGGGTCGTATGCCGCCAGCCGCTCGGCAATGAACTTCTCCGCCCGCCTGTCAAGGTCCGTCACCGCATCGGCGGGAATGGCGCTCTTATACTGAACTGCTTCAACATTAACATTCCCAAACGACGCGCGTAGCATCTCCCCCGCTTCTTTGAGAATCGGCACCACGTTCTGATAGTGTGGCAAATCAAAAGCCATAGGCGTAACTATAGCAGAAGTTGGATACCCAGAATGGTGACCATCGCTGCCATGACCCATTTCACAAAAGAATTGCCCTTCTTTATTGCCACGTGGCTCCCCACATATCCACCCACCAACATTCCCAAGAAAACAGCGATTCCGTGACCGTAATTCACTATTCCACTGGCCATGTAGGTGAGAAGCGAAACCAAAGACAAAATAAATCCAGGAATACGCCGCGTTGCCATAGCTTCTAGTGCTGTGAGTCCGAAGAACCCCATCAAGATCAGGGGGACCGTCATGCCTATGCCCGTGCCAAAGGCCGATTGCAACACAAGATTAATAAAGTAGGCTACATATCCAATCACTTGTTTCGCCGATGATGTTGCCTTACTCTCTACACCCATTCCTTTCATAAGCAGGAAAGGCACAGCCACCAACATCATAACGCCAATAAACTTTTCTACTACTTCATTACTCGAACTCAGCAGTATCCGTGTTCCTACTATTGCCGCCGCGATACTCAAAAGGGAAAGATAGACTACATAATCCCATCTGACATGTTTCGTCTTCCGAAACTTTGCCAGAGAACCCATAGTAATCCCCAAGCCACCAAATTTTGTGGTGGCGACCGCCATGTTGGGAGGAATACCTAGCAAGATAAAAAACGGTGTGGTAATCAGGCCACCCCCTCCCCCAGCCATGCCACTTAAGAAAGCGGCCAGTATGCCAATCCCAAAAGTCAGCAGCAGATCATACATAGAACTCAGAGACCTATCACGAGCTAGAGACTAATGTCGTACTGAACCACGTGAAGGTCAACTTCATCTCGTTTATCAACCTCGGTCTTTCCGGTTAGTGTCCATCCCTTACTCTCATAAAACTTTCGCGCTTTGTCATTTGACGCCAGCACCCAAAGAATTGCTTTCTTAAATCCTTGGCTCCTTAAATACTCCAAGCCTGCTTGCATAAGGGCTGAGCCCGCGCCCTTTCCCATATTTTGCGCATCAATGTAAACCGCGTAGAGCTCTCCCATACTCTGCTCGGCATCTTTGTCCCTGCTCGGACCCACGCTCCCAAACCCAACGATGGTGCCAACTGCCTCAGCTACATAGACCTTGGTTTTTGGTTTGGGGCTCACAAGCATTTCTCTCCACCTCTTTGCACGCTCCTCGACAGACAACTGACTCAGAAAATCTTCTGGCAATTGACCTCTGTAAGCAAACTGCCATGTCCGAACATGAACGGAGGCTATAGCTTCAGCATCAGAAACACCTGCCTCGCGTACATCAAATGCGCTCATAAAACATCACTTTACACTACCTGGTTACAGTCTTCCCACCGTTTTGGCCTTGACGAAGGCAATTGCTCTGATACATTAGAAGCAAGTATGGCACGAACACGTTGGCAAACAGTGGCCGGAATCGGCATTATTTTTTCCGTGGCACTCGTAGCCACCCCGGTAGCGGCTAAGGGCAAGACCAATGTCACACCACTTCACTTTGTTTCCCATCCTCAGGCTGGTTTCCCTGAACAGGACATCTTAGTTGGTGGTAAGGGCATTGCTCCTGGTCGCGCTGTCCGTGTCGACGTAAAAGATGCACAACACGCACCGAACCTTGGTAAGCAAGTGTATATGTCGTACGTGCCAATCCCTCATGATCCATTCAAAGTTACCGCCAAACCGCTGGGGCCCTTCTCACGCGGCGAGGCGCTAGGCTTTACCTTAGGAGAATGGCTGGCCGGCACTGGCAGCGGGAGATACATCGTCGCTGGGGACAAAGCTTTTCTTTCCGCAAGGTTTCAAAAGCTGGTTCCGGGCGGTCTCTACACCATGTGGTGCTCCCGGGTGAAGCTGCCTCCGAAGCCTATCATCACCGACTACCCTTGCGGTAAAGCCGACGGCTCGCAAAACACCTTGCGAGCAAATGCTCGTGGCAACGCCACGTTCAACCTAGCGCTTCCTCCCTTGCAACCCAGCGACGAGAAAACTCTGACCGTCGTAGCCCTTGCTTACCACAGCGATGGTCAAACCCACGGCGCGGACCCTGGCCCCTTCGGCTCAGCTACCCACGTGCAACTCTTCACAGCCCTCCCCGCCCCGACTCACTAGATCAGCGTTGTTCAAGAGACGAAGTTCTCGGTTTCCTGAACGAAGTCCTGATACCCGGTGTACAAGTGCGCCCGAATGCCAGCTGCCTGAGCACTTGCTACACAACGCTCTGAATCATCAAAATGCAATACTGCAGCAGGTGGAAGACGCAACTCGCGCAAAACGTGCTCAAAAAATCTTTGATCTTCTTTGAGGTACCCCACCTCGGCTGAAACAAAAACGCCATCAAAAGATTTTCTTAATCCAACGACCTCTCCGAGGTACTCTGCTCGATACTTTTCTTGGTTACCTACCAAGTAGCAAAGAGTCTTTTTAGCTCGAAGTTCCTGAACATACCTCAGCAACTGCTCGTCAGTTCGGCTATGAGAGGTAAACCAGTATTCTAAGAACTCATCCACACTCTTCTTCCATCCCCATGTGGAAAGGTAAGGGGCAATCTTCTTTTTCAAATCTGCCTTTCCCATCTGGCAGTCTCGAAAAACTCCCGTGAAAAAATCTTTGGTGTCCTCCCGCGTTAATCCCAAATCCCGCTTCAAGCAATCGGCGAAATCCTCTCCCGTAACAACCACGCCGTCCATATCTAGAAGAAGAGCCTGCATATTCCTCAATGTACACCTATGTACTAACTAGTCTGTCGAGGCCTTACTCCGAGCTCGCTTGCGGTCGTGTTTAGAAAGATACATTTTCCTAAGGCGTAGGTTCTTCGGCGTTACTTCTAAGAGCTCGTCGTCGCCTAAGTATTCAATCGCCTCCTCCAGGCTCAGTGTCACGGGCACGTTGAAGTGTTCCGACACCCCCTCGCCCTTGGAACGCATATTGGAAAGCTGTTTCTCCTTGCACACATTCACATCAATATCTTCCGCACGTGAATTTTGCCCCACGATCATACCCTCGTACACCTTCACTCCAGGGCCAATGAATAGTTTCCCCCGCCCCTGCGCCGAGAGCAGCCCGTACATCCTGCTCTCCCCCGTCTCATACGCCACCAGCGACCCGTGCTCGCCCTGGCGCACGTTACCCGCCTCCGGTAAATAGCCATGAAAAAGAGTATTCATAATACCTTCGCCTCGCGTATCCGTGAGGTATTCCGAGCGGTACCCAATCAGCCCGCGCGTGGAAACGAGCCAATGCATCTTGGCCGTTCCCTGTTGTACTTTCATATCTTTCATGTCGGCCCGGCGCTGCCCCATTTTCTCAATTACAGTTCCCGCGCTTGCCTCCGGGCATTCCAAATACACATCCTCAAACGGCTCTAGGGTTTTACCGTTCTCTTCCTTGAAAATCACCTCTGGCTTCCCCACTTGAAACTCGTAGCCCTCACGCAGCATTTTTTCAATGAGAATAGCCAAGTGAAGCTCGCCGCGGCCCGAAACGGTAAAGGCCGAATCCGACCCGGCTATGGGCTCTACCTTAAGCGCCACGTCCGCTAATACTTCCTGCGCTAAACGGTTCCTTAAATGCCTGGCTGTAGAAAACCCGCCTTCGTCTCCTGCAAAAGGCGAGGTGTTCACCGAGAAACTCATTTTCACCGTTGGCTCCTCAATTGCAATAGTGGGCAGCGCCACTGGCCTCTCCGCATCAGCGATTGTCTCGCCAATTTTTATGTTCTCGATTCCTGCCACTGCTACTACATCGCCAGCGGCAACTTCCTCTACCTCCACGCGGCTCAGCCCATCGAATACCATCACCGCCGTGACCTTAGCCGGCACCTGTGTACCATCGGCTTGAATACGCATCACCGGCTGGCCCTTGCGCAAAGAGCTGGATGTCAGCCGGCCGATCGCGATCTGCCCTTTGTAAGAATCGTAGGCCACGTTAACAACTAACATTTGCATGGGCGCTTCCTTTACCTGTGGCGGCGGAATATGCTCTACAATCGCCTCAAACATTGGCGCGATGTTGACCATGGCAGATAAATCGGCAGTCAATCCTGCTTTACCTTGAATAGCCGAAGCATAGAGCACCGGAAACTCAGCCTGCTCTTCACTGGCGCCTAAGTCCACAAACAAACTAAACGTTTGATCCAACACCCAGGCTGGCCTTGCCTGTGGTACGTCAATTTTATTAATCACCACAATTACCTTATGCCCCGCCTCCAGCGCTTTTTTCAGCACGAACTTGGTTTGGGGCATGGGGCCGTCTTTCGCATCTACTAAGAGCAGCACCCCGTCAGCGAGGCTCAGAACGCGCTCTACCTCTCCGCCGAAATCCGCGTGCCCGGGGGTATCGATGATGTTGATCTTATATCCCTGATAACGTACGGAAGCATTTTTGGAGAAAATCGTAATGCCTCGCTCGCGCTCTAGCTCATTCGAATCCATGATCAAATTTCCCGTATCTTCTTTAGTTCGGAACGACTCTGACTGTTTCAGTAATGCATCTACCAACGTCGTTTTCCCATGGTCAACATGGGCAATGATCGCTACGTTGCGAATCTTTGGTTCCATACCAAACTCTGCTAGCGGTGAACGCGGATACGCCTGCCCGCCGAAGCCTCGGCGAAGGCGGGGCCTTTTTGTCTTGCTGGCCCAGAATTGGGACGAGCAAATTCTACCCGTCGAAACGCTCGCGGCCGCCTCTCTGGTGAAGTTCTTGCTGCCTGCTTGAGAGAAGAGCTTGGCAGCGGGGAGACGGGTAGGGCAAAGCGCAACGCCCGCTCAATTTCCCGAATTTTACCCTGCTGGTCCGGTGTCACAAACGATATTGCCTGCCCGGCTTTCCCTGCCCGGCCCGTACGGCCCACGCGGTGGATGTAATCATCGGCCTTATCTGGTAAATCATAGTTAATCACTAACTCGATGTCCGCCACATCAATCCCGCGCGCAGCAATATCCGTTGCCACCAGCACACGGTAGGCTCCGGATTTAAATCCAGCCAGCGAACGCCGGCGCTGCGATTGCGACAAGTTAGAATGTATCTCCGCCGCCGAGTGGTTCATGCCTCGTACCAGGCGGCAAACTTTCTGGGCACCATACTTGGTGCGGGAAAATACGAGCACCGCGCCAGTGTAATCACTGAGCAGCTTATCCAGCAAACTATTCTTCTGATCGCGAGGCACAACAAATAATTTCTGGTTCACGCACTCGGCTACGCTCCCCGCGCGTGCTACCTCCACCCGTACGGGGGTCTTCATGTGCCGAGCCGCCATGGTTGCAATTTCTGGCGGCATAGTCGCCGAAAAAAGCATTGTCTGCCTCTCGCGCGGCACCTGTTCCAAAATGCTTCTAATTTGCGGGGCAAATCCCATATCCAGCATCCGATCCGCTTCGTCTAGCACCAGTACTTTCACGTTATTCAACGTAAGCGTCCTCTGCTTCATGTGGTCAAGAATACGGCCCGGGGTACCGATAATCACGTTGGGAAAACGGCGGATGTCACTGATTTGTTTGCCCATTGATGCCCCGCCAATCAAAAGTGCTTGGCGTACTCCCAAACTTTCCCCAATGTCGTACAGCTGCTCTTCCACTTGCGCTGCCAACTCACGCGTCGGCACTACAATAAGCCCTTGTCTATTGCTACCTTTCAAGGCTTGCAGCATGGGCAGCAGAAACGCCAACGTTTTGCCGGTGCCCGTTTGGGCGATGCCAATCACGTCTTTGCCGGTCACTGCGACAGGTATGGCTCGAGCCTGAATCGGCGTGGGCACCGTAAACTTGAGTGCGGAAATCACGCCTAAAAGCTGAGGCGAAAGCCCCATACGAGAAAAAAGCGCATCCCCTGCAGGTTGAGAGTTCACCATAGTATCCTGTGACCCGATTACTTTTGGTCACAGATACTGTGTCGTAAGGTCGAGTCTGGTAGGTCACGCTCCTGCGCGACCTACTAAATGAATGAATTCATTAAAGATAGACTAAATTTCATTTCCTGTCAACTTTCCCCTGCTGGTCAAGATTGCTGCAAATCTAAGCAAACGGAATTAATACAATAGCGCTTACCTCCAGCTTCCACCGGCCCATCATCAAATACATGTCCTAAATGTGCACCACAGGTTTTGCACACAACTTCCGTTCGCTTCATGCCATGGCTGGTGTCATCGCGCAGCTTGATGTGCTCCAAGTTCGCCGGCTCTGTAAAAGATGGCCAACCAGTGCCGGACTCAAACTTCGTATCCGAAGAGAAAAGCTCGGTGCCGCACACCGCGCATTTGTACATGCCCTTTTCTTTTGTATGCACATACTTCCCCGTGTACGGCGCCTCTGTGCCACCCTCCCGCGCCACGTGCCGCAGTTCTGGTGATAATTCGTCATCTGCCTTCATATTGTTCATAATTTCTCCTTGATTAAATCTTTAAACTTCTCCCGCACCTTTTTTAGTTTAGGGTTGATCACAAATAATGAATAGCCAGTATATTTGTTCTTGTCATAGAAGTCTTTGTGCTCTTCTTCGGCCTCATAAAACTTATCGAACGGCTTAACCTCTGTAACTACTTCCTCTCCTTCCATGTCTGAAGTATTAATTTCTTGAATAAAATCCTCTGCTTGTTGCCGCTGCTCATCACTGGTTGTGAGAATCATCGATCGGTATTGCGAACCTACATCTGCTCCCTGCCGATCTGGCGTGGTGGGGTCGTGCGAGGCAAAAAAGACCGTCAGCAAGTCTCGGTATGAAATTACATTCGGATCAAACTCAATTTTCACCACCTCCGCATGGCCGGTTTTCCCCGATGAGACTTGCCCATAGATAGGGTGCTCTCCGCCAGCTGGCGGATGCCCACCCGCATAGCCAGGTGTAACATCAACCACTCCTTTGAGCTGCTTGAGTACCGCCTCTGTACACCAGAAGCACCCGCCACCAAATACTGCTGTTTCCCTAGCGCTCATACATAATTGCCGCCTGGCTAAACCCAGAAACCTGATTCGCCGCTTTGCCAGGGAACATTTCAATTTTGAGCTGCCGCGGGGCAACAAGCTGCACCAAGAGAACCCCTCCAAAAGCTCGCTCATTTGGTGTAAAGCGCAAGCCTTTCACGTACGTACGCCGGTCCCAGAATTCCCCGGTACTGGCCACAACATGGTCTGGCTGAACGAGTTCATACTTCACTACCCCTGATGACACCGAGATGTTTTTAGGGTGGGGAGTATTGCCTTTCACTGCAAACTGCTTAGGTTGACCCTGCCAATTGCCAATTGAGACCACAAAGCCCGTGGTGTCAAGGTAATCGGGCGCAAACGCCAGGTGACCTCGCCAGTAATCGCCACCGCCCGGCTCACTCGGGGGTCTGCCCGCATAACCGTACGTCCCCACCTTAAACCAGTTGCCAATGAGTTTCCCGTCAATGTCATAATCAATTTTCCCGAAGCGCGGGCTCGCTTGACGTAAATTCTTCGCAAGTAATTGGCTCTTCAACGGCTCCTTCACATAATTGAAGAAATCTGCCGAATGCAATTTCCAGCTTTCGGCGTTGTAATGTTCCGGCACAATGTAGCCCGTTAATTTCACATCTTTATCCCACACATAGACGTCAATACCGTACGGCCCTGTGCGCGCAATGAGTTCCCCTTCGCGCACCGGAATGCGCACCGGTCGCGTGGAATTGGGCACCACTACCCCTGCCTCTTGAATAAGACGCGGCGCAAAGCTCGACATATTCGAAAGGTGGAGGTAGTGCGTGCAGGAAAATTCGATAGTTAAGATATGGTCCACAAACGTTTCCTTACCACCACGCAACATGCGCGCCATTTCCACCACGTACCCGTTCGCCGGAGCGTAGATCCCAAACGTATCCGGCGGAATATTCGGCGTTCCCACCCCAAACATGTAGCCATGGTCAATGGGCGTCACGTGGTCATAAATCATCCCTCCCATCGGCAAAATGGTAGCCAGCTTTTTGAGCTCGAAGACAGACGTTCCAAACATCACTAGCCCTTTGCCCTGGCACTTGCCGCCACTCGGGTCAAAAACTTGCTTAGATATACCATTCACCCGGCCACCCCACTGCCTAACCGCCCATCCCAACCCAACCGCTGCCACCAGTAACACTGCACCCACCCACAGCCAACTTCGCTTCATAGCGAAAGTATACCAAATTCCCTTGCGCCTTCTAGTTTCGGGTATATATTCATTAGGTAAAGGTCGATATTACATCATTAATTCCTTCCTTTACCTATGTATCACTACGGCATGTGCAACTGCGGACCAGGCTGGGGTATGAGAGAGTGGACGAAAGAAGACAAACTCAAGGCCCTAGACAAATACGAGAAGGCCCTTCAAGAACAACTCGAAGAGATCAAAGAAGTCAGAGAATCCTTGAAGGCCAAAGCCTAACGCGCTGCCTTAAGCAGCCGCCCCGCATCCTTCTTCAAAGGGTGCGGGGCTACCAAACATTTTATGACTCGCCCCCGAAAATACTGTCGCATCTGCTTTTGCCCGGAATTTGACTCTTTTACCCCAGAAGGAAAGTCTCGAGCCGAAGTTGTTGAGATTACTCCCGAAGAAGCCGAGGCCTTGCGGTTAAAAAACATCCAGAACCTTGACCAAACTGAGGCTGCGGCCGAGATGAGAATTTCTCAAAGCACGTTCCAGCGCATTCTCTCTTCTGCCTATAAAAAAGTGTCTGAGGCGCTTATCCAGGGTAAAGCCATTAAGATTCAAAAGAGAACTCAAGATGAATAAAACTATGAAAGCAGCTCAGATTAATCGATACGGCGCTGATGCAGTCGAGATCAACCCCGACGCACCCCCGCCTGTTCCTGAGAAGGGAAAGATTGTCGTCAAAGTCCATGCCGCTGGAGTTAACCCTTTTGATTGGAAACTGCGCGAAGGGTACATGCAGAGCGTAATCGCGCTTACGTTCCCTGCCACCCTAGGCGGAGATTTTTCTGGCGTGGCAGTCGAAACCGGCGAGGAAGTGTATGGCCAAGCCATCGTCGTGGGCGGCGGGTCGGGTTCATTCGCCGAATTTGCTTTAGCTCCCACCAAGAGCATTGCAAGGAAGCCTAAAGCGGTAAGCCACCTTGAAGCTGCTGCCATACCTCTCACGGGAGTAAGCGCGCTCCAGGTGCTAACCGAACACATGCAACTCTCCGCCGGCCAAGAGATTCTTATCCACGGCGGCGCCGGGGGTATCGGTACCATGGCCATTCAAGTGGCCAAGCACATCGGTGCCTACGTCGCCACCACCGCTACCGGAGACGAGCTCACCTACGTAAAAGAACTCGGCGCCGATGAGGCTATTGATTATAAAAAGCAACGCTTCGAAGAAGTTGTCCAAAACTATGACGCTGTATTTGACACCGTGGGTGGCGAAACATACGCACGTTCCTTCCAAGTTTTGAAAAAGGGCGGCGTGGTTGTCTCTATGATTGAGCAGCCCAACGAAGCTCTCATGAAGCAACAAGGGGCAACTGCCATCGCCCAAAACACGCGCGTCACCACCGAGCGCCTAGAAAAACTAGCCGCACTAGTTGACCAAGGAACCATCAAAGTTCATATCGACAAGATTTTTCCTCTGGAGGAAGCCGGCGAAGCCCTCACCTATCTCCAGACCGGCCATCCCCGCGGGAAAGTGGTAATCCAGGTAAGAGAGAACTAAATATTCCCCAATTCCACACCCCGTGTGGAACCGACTTTTACCGAGATAGAAACACTCCCATATGACGTCATATGGGAGTAAAAAGTCCTAAGCCTATTTCTCTAAAATCCGATGATAAAACTCGTACTTGACTCGTTGATATTCTCGGTAGGACTTGCCACTCATGGACTCTTTCAACACTGCATATTCCTGAAGTAACACTGGGTTACTTTTAAGTGTGTTGAACACTACCAATTGCCGCCTCATAGCTTCGGAATTCGCGTTTGCAAGATACACTGTCACCTGAAACCCATCCTCGAGAAATTCCCAAGTTATAGAATCTGGTTTCTCTTTCGTCGGCTTACCAAAGAGATCAACTAAGCCTGGCAGAAAAGAGGAAAACTTTCCCCGATTTGCCAAAACATATATGTCAACATCACCTTGGCCCGATATCCCAAGTCCTGTGGCTCCCATATGCACTGCTTTAACATCGGGATACTCCGCCCTTATCGACGCGATAATATCTTCAGCCACGTCATTTGTGTGCGGATCCAAAGACATGACTTTTACAATCTTGTCGTCTGGAATTCTCGCCAAAAAATCTTTTTCGTCTTCAGTAAGCATCTTTTCCCTTGATTCTATTGTACTCCGCCAAACGCAAACTTCTTGTTCGCTTTAGTTTTCTTGATAAAGTTTCGCAAACTTCTCTGGAAGGCTTCTCTCCCGTGCCGGCGCTGACTTTCGATGTAGGCTATTCGCACTCTCTTATACGACCCCGGGAATTTCTGAAAATTCTTCCACACTTCTTTATCGGCTTTCAACGCTTTCAAAATATCAGGTGTAATTTTGAGCTCGCTCACCCCGCGTAGCCTTGGCGAAGTGGGGCTTCCTTGCTGGAAAGCTGCCAACCCCGCAGGTGCCATTAATCCCTGCTTTTTCAGCCGCTTCATGCGCTCAATATTCGGCTGCGACCACGCGCTCTTGCTTTTGCGTGGGGAAAATCGCTGCGCGAAGGAATCTTTATTAATGCTCTTCACCGTGCTATCGATCCACCCGAAGCACAGCGCTTCTTCCACCGCCTCCGCGTACGGCACCCGCGGCTTGCCCATATGTTGTTTGTAGTAAATCAGCCAAATCTCTTTTGCTTTAGCATGATTTTTTTCTAACCACTTCCGCCACGCCTTCCGATCTTTCGCGTAGAACGTTTTCCCCAATTTCACAAGATTCCCGCCTTCTTTACAAACTCGTAATGCCGCCTGAATTGGCTGTGAAGCGGGGAAGGCAAATTGTCCGGCGTAAACCAGCCAATTTCATCCATCCCCTTTGGGTCGCCAATCTTCACTTTTTTTGAATCTACAAGCACTGCAAACCGAAGCGCTACCCAATGTGTGTTTTTACCATCACTCGCGCGCCGCACGTTGTCTGCCACCAAGAATTTTATTTCCAAGGGCTCTACACAGTACTCCTCTTTCAGCTCTCGCCGCACCGCGCTCTCAAAATCTTCGCCGAACTCCATTGCCCCACTGCCAACATCCCACGCGCCCTGCTCGTCCCGACACGCGGCACTGCGTTTATGCAACAACACTTTTCCCTTGCCATCGTGGCACCAAAACACGCAGCACACGCCAATGAAATCGACTCCCCGTCGTAAATCCTCTCTGCTGCCTTCCTGAACTCGAGCCATCCGCTACTTCAGCAGCTCGTACCTTCCAATAATCGGCAAGCGTTTCATAGTTCCGCCGGCCGCGTTAATAATTCCGATAATTGCCAAAACCACACCGATCACCCACATAATAGGCGAGGCAATCCAACCCAAAACTGGAATGATCACCACCACATTGCCAATTACGTACCAAATCAGAAGGGTTAACTGTTGATTGGCGTGAAACTTCGCAAATGGGTTATTCTTCGCTTCCGTAATCAGTGGGATGAAGAACAGGACAGGAATAATATACCCCACGATCGCTAAGATCTTCGTATTGTCCGATCCTACCGTTGGTGTCTTTGGAGCTTCCATATCCCTAGCGTATCACCTGCCTGGCGCTTGTCTAGCCCGCTCTCTACTATCTCTTTCGCAGAACCACCCAGAAGTTGGTGGCCGTATAATTTCTTCCTAACTTTGAGGTAGGCTTTGTAATCGTTCTCAGCTCAAGAATTTCAAAATCTTTGTAAAATTCCCGTAACTCCGCTTCGTCATAATCTTTCTGAAACTTCCCTGTTTGCGGCCAGTAGGTGCTGTTCAGTTCCTTCCCCGGGCTTTTCGCAATCAATTCCTTTTCCCACTCGTCTTCAGTGGAGGCCGCTCGTACCAATGCACATCCGCCTGGCTCCAAGGTTCTCATCATCTCATCTCGATATACTTCCCTTCCTTGTCTCGTTTCAATGTCGACTGATGAAAAGGAATCAATCGCGATATCAAAAAAGTTGTCCTCAAATGGCCACTCCCTATCAATTGCGGCTACTTGGAATGTAATCTTGCCAGCAACAACCTTCAGCTCCGCTAACTTCTTCGCAGCCTCAACCGCCGCCTCGATGTAATCCATCGCGTACACTTGATACCCCAGTGACGCCATGTATACCGCATGGCGCCCCTTGCCGCAGCCAATATCAATGACCTTCGCCGGCGGCAAAATATTTCTCTCTTTGAGCCAGTCTGCGAACATCACCACCTCAACCGCTGGCTCCGCATCCGCCATCGTCGGCAGCGCCCCCTTACTTACATGCTCCTCTAACCAAATTTTCTGCTGTTTTCTCACGGATCAAGAAATCAAGATATACAACCACGCTAGGGCAAAGAGGATTGGCACCAGATACAGGGTTACCATGAGAGAAAACGAATTTTTTGGCGCCTTATTCCATACTCCGCCTGGCGCCTCTAGCTTGCGTACTGCTTCCGCCCAGTAGTTCTTGTAGCGATACTGGTGATGCAGCGCTAAAAACCACATGGCCGATAGCACTACGCCAACCAGGGGCACTATGTTATTTTCCGCAAAACCCTTAAACACCAACGCGGCCAAAAACCCCGTATTCGCCAGCAAAAACGAAGAATGAATCAAATACAACTCATTGACCTCTGAACTCACCCGCTCATTCGCAACCACATATTGCTGCCTTTGATCGTCGTCCATATTTGCACTCTACCACCTGCGTCAAGCTGAAAACTAGTCCGCCGCAGAATCAAAACACGAACCAGATGATAGACACTAACACAACCGTAATTACCGCAGCTACTGAGAGACGCACAATTGATACATCAGTAGCCGCTTTGGTCTCATCTGCGTCGAGGTAGCTTGGAACACCATCTGCGTCAACATCATCGTCCAAATAATCGTAGGCGTCGCTGCCTCCCCCACCCCTAATCTCCTCAATGAATTCTTGGACCTCCTCCACGATCGACTCTGCCTCATGCTCGCGTACCGTCAGTACGCCATCCCCATCATCATCATTATCCTCAGGATTCGAAATGCCATCGCTATCCGTGTCCTGGTCACCCGATTCTAAATAATTAGGTATACCATCCTCATCCGTATCACCATCTTCCTGTGCCGTGGCCGTGCCATCGTTGTCATCATCCGCATCGAGAAAGTCGGGCAGCCCGTCGTGGTCCGTATCTTCCTCAACAATGCCCTCAGCGTCGTCAGAAAGTTCATGGCTCGTAGGCACACCATCTCCATCATCGTCCGGGTCTTGTTCATTAACTATGCCATCACCATCCGTATCCGCATTGTCTGACTCCAAATAGTCGGGTACGGTATCACTGTCACTGTCAGCGGTTGACGTCTCCTCGACTGTCACGGTGCTGTCGTTGTCATCATTCGGGTCTAAATAATCCGGAACAACGTCTCCGTCTGAATCTGTGGTCAGCGCTTCGCCAGTCGTGGAAACATCTTCCTCACTGGTCGGCACGCTATCGCCGTCATCATCAGCGTCTACATTGTTGGTAAGGCCATCACCATCAGTATCTGCCGTACTCGCTTCTGAAGTATCCGGCACCGTGTCTGCATCCGCGTCAGCTAATTGCGCTGCGACTACGACCGGCATTGTTCCTAAAAAAACTGCAAAGCTCAGCCCAATGAAAGATGCGAGTTTCATGATTTCTACTTATGAACAGTATACAATCAAAGCAGGAAGCTACCCAACTATACAAAAATGCCTAACACCCTTTCTCAGCCAGCCAAGGAAAACGCCATCGCAGAGCTCATCCGCCAAAGCTCGCCGCGGTATGATTTCTTTCTCATGGTGACTCTCGCTATTGCCATTGCTTCCTTTGGTGTGATCCTGGATGATACTCCTGTTCTCATCGGCAGTATGTTGATCGCGCCCGTACTCTACCCCGTGCTCACCCTGGCTCTTGGCCTCGTCATCCGCGGGCCCACGTTGATCGCCCGCTCTTTGCTCACTCTCTTTATTGCCGTCGGCTGCGCGCTGGGTGTCGGCGTACTTTTAGGTTTGCTCTTCCACCCCGCCATTGCGCCCAATAACAATATCCTAGAAACCATGGCCAGCGAGCTTTACGCGCCCGGCATCATTTTTGTCGCCTTCTTGGCCGGCCTCGCCGCCGCCTTTGGCAACCTGAAAAAAAGTTTAGGCAGCATGCTGCCGGGAGTATCCATCGCTCTCTCCTTGGTTCCTCCGCTGGCCACTGCCGGCGTCGGTGCCTCGCAATTCAGTTGGGATATCTTGAGTAACGGCCTACTCATCTTTTTCATCAACGTCATCTGTATTGTTGTAGCTGCCGCCATTGTCTTTTCCCTCTTCGGCCTGGGGCGTAAACGCACCTTCACCCGTGCGACCGTCCGCGCCGACGAAAAGCAACGCACTACATAATCAAGACTTCTTGGCTTACATGCTCCTCAAGAAATCCATCTGCTCTCACTTCGGGCTCAGAACCAAACACTACTATATTACGTAATATAGGAGTAAAAAATAATACTCAGCGCGTTGAGCCAGCATAAACTTTCTCCCAGCCGAACTCTGAAAAAACAACTCCGCCCTGCCAACTCTCTATAGCCGATTTTATATAAGGGATTGTGTTTTCTGGAAGGTGGTCCAGCGGGAACCAGGAAAGGTCATCGCATTTGGCAGGTTCGCCATTTATTACTTCTCCCCGCCACTGATCTGCAACAAAGAACCAATCAATCTTTTCGTGATCAGTCACTCTATGCATAACATGAGCGATGGAGAGATGGTGCGGTTTAATATCGATACCCGCTTCTTCCTTTGCCTCTCGCGCTGCTGCGCTCCGAACCGGCTCGCCTCCCTCTAAATGTCCCGCCACCACGCTGTAGTTGCCATCTTCATAGCCAGTATTGTAGCGGCGCAACAATAGAATGTGATTATCCGGCCGTACCAGGAAGAGATGCACCGCTGAAACGAGGTGAAAACGACCGGGGGTCATAACCACATGATACTATGGCATCGTGACCGCCAAAACAACGTATGGTTAAACGGCTACTTCGGCTTGAAGGCGTCGCGGTGTTGGCGGCCGCGATGTACTTGTATAGCAAGCGTGATATGCTGGAAAGGAACAATGAATAAGAAAATCGCGATTGGGATTGCAGTTGTAGGGGTAATTATTCTTGTAGTCGCCCTGGGCCGAGCCAAGAAGCCAGCTGAGGTGGCAGACTACAACCCGCAAATTAGCCCGACCGATTTCACCGCCACTGTGGATAACCCTTACTTCTCCATACCGATTGGCAAGAAGATGGTGTATGAGGCGCAGACACCTGAAGGGCCTGAACGGATTGAAATTCTTGTGCCCGGCTGGACCAAGGACGTTATGGGCGTGAAAACACTGGTGTATTGGGACCGCGTGTACGTAAATGGCGAGATAGTGGAAGACACACGCGATTACGTGGCACAAAATAAAATGACGGGCGATGTCTGGTACTTCGGCGAAGACGTTGATAATTATGAAAACGGAAAAATTAAGGACCATGAAGGCGCTTGGATAGGCGGCGTAGACGGCGCGAAGCCCGGCATCTGGTTCTCCGGAAACCCTAAAGCTGGCCTGGAATACCGACAAGAATATTACGCTGGTGTGGCAGAAGACGCTGCTCGCATTGAGTCAGTCACTGAAACCGTCGCCGTTCCCGCCGGCACGTTCAAGAACTGTGTGAAGGTCTTTGAGTACAGCCCCCTGTTTACCGCCACCGCGCACAAGTATCACTGCAAAGAAGTTGGAGGTACAGCCCTGGAAGTTGATTTGCCTAACCCACCCGATAGGACGAGCGAACAGCGTACCGAGTTAGTCGAGGTAGACATTAAAGGAGCACTCGGACAAGAACTACCAGCTGCCTACCAGAACGAAGGTGTGGTATCTAACTAGGGTTTCGGCGTTGCCGTAGGCGAAGCCTTCGGTGAGGTTGTCGGAGAAGTAGTAGGCGATGTTGTCGGTGGAGTCCAATCCTTGCCAACCGTGAGCCGCGCCGTAACGGCGGTGCTGTCGAGGGTGGCATCAAACTCGGTCACAGGAAAGCCAGCTTCTTTGAGGTCTGCGACCAGCGCCTGCGCGGCAGCAGATCGCTCCGAAGAAACCAGTAGTTGAGTTTTCTCAAAGTTAGTTTCTTCTGCATTTCCCACCCGTGATACTGTATAGCCCCGCTCGCGCAGTACATCCCCTGCTCTAGCCGCCGCTCCCGCCACGCCCGAACCGTTCAGTACTTCGAATGTCCAATCAGCCGGGTTAACCGTAGCTGTCGGAGTTGGCGAGGGCGTAGGCCGAGGAGTTGAAGTAGAGGTTGGTGTCGGCGAAGGGGTACCCGTGGCTACAGGGGCTGCCTCTTCCCCCCGAAACGCCGAGAACAGCCAAGCAATGAGAAGGCCTACTACCAGACCGATCACAAACCCAATGCTCATCCAGTACCACCGCCGGTCTCTTGCAGCTAGCGGCGGAACAATAGGGACACGCGGTTGCTGTTGAAGAGGAGGATTATTCATCTACCTAGAATACTACCACAAAATGAGGGATTTAGCACCCCAGAGCTTGGAGACACTGGGATTTCCCGGGTTCTTGTAACTGATTACAGGAAGCACACTGCTGAGCAGTGGGGGTAGACGTAGCAGCGCCCTGGAGCGGCTGCAGCTGCGCCGATACATCCACAAATTGCTTATCCGTAGGAAGCGTGAACACACTTTGGTCTACCACCCATGGTAGACACGTGTAATTGAAACTTTGCTCCGCAAACTGCTCCGAGGTGTCGCTGGCCACGGGGGCAGGAGACTCTTCCACAATGGTGAATTTCGTTCCCTGGGGAAGCTGATCCGACCACACATACATCGTTTGCGCTTCGCGCATCACGTGTCCCGTCACACCGGTGCTGCCTGATTGCTGCACGTTGAAATCTCCCTTGAGTCGCTGCCCTTCCCCGGCCACGTACACCGTGCCGCTGATTGTGCCTGTGGCATCTGCCCGCTGAAAGGTGCAGGTAAGATTCTGGCCTTGTTTCAAAAGGTCGGCAACCTTCCCACTAAACGTATTCCCTTGAGCTACCGGAGTAGGAGAAACAGGAGACGGGCTGACAGTGCCTACCACTGGCGTAGGTGTAGTTTCCGGCGCCACTACCGCTCGATTCTGAGAGTAATACCAGGCCGCGCCACCGATGGCCGCCACCACTACTACCAGGACAATCACTATCGGCAAAATTGCTCCCCGCTCATTCATCATTTCTGTGTACTATGACAGCACAACCCTGTCAAACCTATGTAAAGAATACTTTACATTCTGCTTACTGTGCAGTAGGTTGAGCTATTGCCCTCATGAAAAAAGAAACCATTCTCAATACGGTCTCTCTGTTGCGCGAAAAGGCCGGCCTGACCCAGCAGGCCTTGGCCGATAGTGTGGGCGTAACGCGGCAAACCGTCATTGCCATCGAAAAGGGCCAATACATTCCCTCGCTGCTGCTTGCTATGAAAATCGCCAAGTTTTTTCGCCGGGAAGTTCAGGATATATTTAAAATGAGCTATGAAAAATGACGACTTCAAAGAATTAATCGTCGGTGTAGTACTCATCGTGCTGCTGGTATTCCATTTGAATCCATTTGGATTCTACATGCCCTCCGCTGCCGCCATGCTACTCTTGTGCGGTATTGTCGTGCTGGTGCTGATTTGGCTGAGTTTCATCTGGAAAGAAAAGCCCCAGGACGAACGCGAGAATCTTCACCGCCTCCTCGCTGGCCGCGTTGCCTTCTTGGTTGGCGCCGGTATTCTGCTCCTCGGCATTGCCGTGCAGGGGTTGCAACACAATTTAGATCCTTGGCTGCCCGTGGCCTTGGGCGGTATGGTCATAGCCAAGCTGGCCGCGCGAGCCTACGGCAGAACAAAATTGTAATGTAAAGTTCACTTTACATTCTTTTACCACAGTTTATACTTAAGGATATCTTTACTCTTCACTACAAGAACCTATGAAGAACCCTTCCCTTGAGCGCGGCCTCGCCACTGCCGCTACTGTTATCATCGTGGCGGCAGTCGTCATCGGTGCTGGTGTGGCCTACTACTTCGCCACCCGCGCTCCCGCTACCCAGAAAGCCATGGAGGACGCCAATATGGCCAAGAACGACATGATGGTAAAGACAGAAGAGGACACCATGGTGAAGAAGGATGAGGCGATGATGAAAGATGAAGTCACGGGCATGATGCAGCATTCGGGTGTCATGTTAGCGGGAAAATTATCTCCATTACTTGATTTCACCAAAGCCGACTTTGAGGCGGCCAAAGCCTCCGACAAACTGGTAGTGCTTTACTTCTATGCTAATTGGTGTCCGAATTGCGCTGTGGAGTTCCCCGTCATGCAATCTGCCTTCAACGAATTAACGACCGACCAAGCCATTGGCTTTCGGGTGAATTATAACGACAGCGATACGGATCCAGACGAAGTTGCCTTAGCGCGTGAACACGGTATTGGCTACCAGCACACCAAAGTATTTCTCAGAAATGGCCAGCAGATCTTGAAGTCCCCCGAAACCTGGGATAAGCAGCGATACCTCACTGAAATAAACGGCGCTACCTAGGTAATGACCAACATTCCCCTCGTTGTCTCTTTCCTGGCAGGGCTTGTCTCCTTTCTCTCGCCCTGTGTTCTGCCGCTCATTCCCGGGTACCTTGCCTACTTAGCCGGCGCTTCGGTCGGCGATGAAAAATCGAAGCGCAAAGAAATCTTCCTAAATAGTATTTTCTTCGTACTCGGCTTCGGCCTAGTCTTCGCTGCCTTAGGCGTGCTGCTCAACACCTTGCTCTCAGCGATAGCCTACGACGTGCAAATCTGGCTCTCCCGAATCGGCGGCGTACTCATTATTGTGTTCGGCCTCTACCTCGTCGGGCTGATTAAGATTCCTTTCTTGGACCGCGAACATAAGCTCAATGTCAAATCTAAATTCAAGTCCCGTTACGCCACCTCCTTCGTGTTCGGCGCCGCCTTTGCTGCCGGCTGGACTCCATGCGTAGGCGCTGTGCTGGGCGCCATCCTAGGGCTCGCTGCCACCCAACCCGGCATCGCTTTCACGCTGCTTCTTTCCTACTCAGCCGGCTTCGGCCTGCCGTTCTTGCTGGTGGGGCTCTTCACCACCGAAGCTTCCCGCCTCATTAGCCGCTACGCCAATTGGGCTGTCTGGATCAACCGTTTCTTCGGCGTACTGCTCATCATTCTTGGTATCCTCATTTTCACGCAAACTCTGAACCGCATTGCTAGTTTCGAATTGCTCAACCGTGTTTTGCTGCAAATGGAATGAAACCTCGGAAGATCCTCACGCTCGTTATAGTGCTCCTTTTGATCGGCGCCGGTATTTACTACCTTGAATCATCCAAACCCGGGCGAGAAGCGGCCACGAGCGTCACTGAGCTCACCCCCCGCGACATGCCCATGAATGAAAAAGATCAGAAATTTGAGAAAGCCAAGGAAATTGTAAACCCCTCCGGGTTCATCAATACCGACCCCCTCAAGCTGCAAGACCTGGTCGGCAAACAAGTCATCATGGTTGATTTCTGGACGTACAGCTGCATCAACTGCCAGCGCACCCTGCCCTATCTCAACGCCTGGCATGAAAAATACCACGACCGAGGCTTAACTATCATCGGCATCCACACGCCGGAGTTCGAATTTGAGCAGCTGCCGGAAAATGTTCAAACCGCCGTGGACAAGTACAACATCAAGTATCCCGTTGTGCTCGACAATGACTACGCCACCTGGAAGGCGTACGGCAACCGCTATTGGCCCAGAAAATACCTGGTCGATATCGATGGCTACATCGTCTACGACCACATCGGCGAAGGCGCGTATGAGGAAACCGAACAGAAGATTCAAGAGCTTTTGGAGGAACGTGCCCAGCACCTAGGCACCAGCGAGTCGATCATCCGCGACTTCGCGCAACCAAGTGGTGCTACCACTCGCAGCGCTGATGTCGGCAGCCCCGAAGTGTACTTCGGTTCATTGCGCAATGAGCTGTTAAGCAATGGCACCCCAGGCACACGCGGGACTCAAACCTTTACAGCTCCAGAAAAAACTCCGCTGAATCAGCTTTTTCTGGTCGGTCAATGGGACATTCAACCTGAATACGCAGAAAATACATCAAGTCCGGCCTCTATCATCTTTCGCTACCAAGCCAAAGAGGTATACATGGTTGCTTCAAGTGAAAAGCCTGTCACTGTTTCAATTAAACAAGATGGCAAGCTGCTCGATCAGGAAATTACTGTTCAACAAGACGGACTTTACACCCTGGTCCAAAACCCCACCGCCGGCGAACACACGCTCGAACTCATTGTGGAATCCCCTGGCCTCAAAGCCTTTACCTTCACGTTCGGCTGATGTCAGCCCGCTTTATAGCCATTATCATCGCCCTTATCGCCCTGCTGGCTGTGGGCACAGTAATTATTGGGCGGCAATCTTCCTCGCCGGATGCAAATTCTCCTCCAGTAACTCGTACAGAATCTTTTTCGCCTATTCCAAAAGTTACTGAGCCCAAGACAACCAAAACAACAAAAACTATCGCGGCCCAGGATATCAAGGGCGCTGCCAGCGAGTTCACGTTTTCTGCTGAGATTCCCGAAACTTGGCAGACAGAGTCTGTGCCGGCCATTGAATCCATCTTGTTCTATGACCCTGCGGTTTCGGGTACAAACAATTTGGAGAAGTCCCAAATATTCATTCGGCACTTCTCTTCCAATGATTTCCTGACTCTCTCAACCGTGACAATTCACTCGCGCGAATCCCTAACCATAAACAACCACCCTGCCATTCGCTACGAGATCGAAAAGAAGACCAGCGTAGCTGACTTTCCTTCCCAGCCTTCTTGGCGCAGCGAACGGCACATTGTGACCGATATCCGTGTTTCTGATCGCAATCCGTCCATATTTTACGTCATTGCCAAGCGGCCGGACCTTTCTGAAGAGACTTATGAAAACTTTCTCCAGTCGCTTCAAATCACAAGTAAGGGAAATACGTCACTCATAGAACCAGTCGCGCAGTTCAAACAACGCATCACGAAAAAACCATTTGGCATCTACATTACGCCCAAGAACTCTCCCGTTTCCCCTGAACGGTTCACTGGCTACCACACCGGTATCGACGTGGAATATGGCGACGTCGCAGAAGATGTCACTGTCCATGCCATCGCACCCGGCATCGTCCGCGTCTCCCGCAGAGCAGAAGGGTACGGCGGAGTCGTTGCCATTGAGCACGAAGTAGATAAAGAAAAAGTTGCTGCTATTTATGGACATTTAAAACCCTCGAGCCTGCTAAGCGTGGGTAGTAAAGTCGCAGCCGGAGATACGATTGGCATACTAGGAGAGGGTGGCACCACGGAAACCGACCAAGAGAGAAAACATCTTCATTTTGCTGTCATGAATAGTGCTACCTTCAACCTACGCGGCTATGTTCCCAGAATAGAAGAGCTTTCTGTTTGGCGCGATCCGCAAGAATTATTTAGCTAACTTTTCGCAGTGTAACCCCTAGCGAGGTTTGCAAGGCGTCTTGGTAATTGGAAATATCAATGTCGCCGTTCGCGATGACCTTTTCTACCAAAAATCCTTCCTCGCCGTAAAACGGCTCCGGGCATTTATTACCCACCATTTCCACCCCCGGGGTGGAAATGAGGTTGTAGACATTTACGTTTGCTTCCAAAAGAGAACTGTTGCGCGGGATGTTAAGATCTGTTGTCAGGACCAATATCCCGCCGGGCTTCAATACCCGCACCATCTCTTCCATCATGCGCCGCTGCAGCGCCCGGTCCACCTCCGTCTGCGGCGTCATAGCTTCATTTTCTACATGTGTAGCGCGGCAATGTTCTATCACAGAAGCGCACACCACGCGGTCGAACGTATTGTCTTCGTAGCTAATATTTTCGATCCCCTCTTTACGGTACTCAATGTCGCACTCAAACCGTTTTGCCAGCTGCCTATCAATGCCATGCCAGCCCACATCTTCGTTCGGGTCAATGCCGTGCACCCTCACCCCGGCGTGCGAAAGCAAATACTGCAACGCGGACGTGCCGCAGCCGGCATCCAGCAGCGACATGCCTCTCTCCAAGCGGAGGTTGGCGGTGATCCATGGGTATTCCCAATACTTATTCGGCCCAATGGGCCCTGCGCCAATGTAGGCTTGCATGCGTCCCATCACTTTCCGAAAGTACTCGGACTTTTTCTCGGAAATAAGCGCATACGAGTTCGCGTACGTAGTCTCATACGTGAGATCGCTCAGAGTGATTGGATTCTTCGCCACTAAGTAACTAGTGGCCATGCCGGGAGCCAGTTTCTCCACTACTCCCCGGTTCTGCAATAGCAACTTTTGAAGCCTGGATGGCATAAGTCCATCCATAATAGCCTAATTCAGTGCCAACGGCACCCATGCGACCGATCAGAGTTTTCCCCATTGCGCATTTTAGGGGAGAAGGTGGTAGAATATCAGCGAGAGGGATTTAACAATAATTTTTAACGTATGGCAAAATCGAATGCAGCGTTTATGAAGCCGATGACGATCAGCGCTGATCTCGCGGCGGTAGTCGGTCCGGGCCCCATGCCCCGTTCAGAAGTAGTGAAGAAGTTGTGGGAATACATCAAGAAAAACGGCCTGCAGGATTCCCAAAACAAGCGCAACATCAACGCCGACGAGAAGTTGAAGAAGGTCTTCGGCGGCAAAGAGACGGTAAGCATGTTCGAAATGACCAAGCTGGTCTCCCAGCACCTTTCCTAGCTCCTCTAAGCGCGGGCCACGTTGGTGGCGGCTGGGCCTTTGGGGCCTTCGGTAATTTCAAAGGTAACCGCATCGCCGACTTTGAGTTCGTCGAATGTTACACCTTGCAATTCCTTGGAGTGAAAGAAAAGATCCTTCTCTTCGCCTTCGCGGGAGATGAACCCAAACCCTCGATCCGTCAGTGTTTTGATTGTTCCATTCATAATACTAATGAGTTATGTCAATGAAATTGTTTAGAAACGAGCTACCGTTTCTTAAATCGACCGCGTTTCATTATGATATACGAGCTCGTATCTTTTGTCACCAAGTGAAGCTTTTCCTCGCGTGAAAGCATTTTGATCTTGCGTTCTCGCCGCATAGCCTTTTCTTGAGACAAAAATTCTTCGCGGTAAACCAATGTCACCGGCAGTCGCGAGCGAGTATATTTGGCCCCCTTCCCTGCGTTGTGTTGTGCGACTCGCTTGTTTATGTCGTTCGTCCAGCCGGTGTACAGCGAGCTGTCGCGGCATCGCAAAATGTAAATGTAATAGCTAGACACAAGAATCTAGCTAGTTTTGAATCGCTCCCGCAATGCTGAGAAAGATTTTCGGGGTCATAAAGAACTTACTGCATTCACCACATCTGGAAGTTCAACACAACTTTCTTCTTTATCGGCCGGCCCAGAAAAATGCCCCATGTTGTGTTTGATAATGATTTCGGCTCCCAGTTTTTCCTTATATACATCAGTAAATTTCAGTGGTACATACGGGTCGTTGTCAGAAAATATACCTACAAATTTCGGGCAATGGTTTTTGATCCCTTCAAAGTTAATAGGCTTAGTAAAGAAGTTGGCTAGTTCTTCATATCCCAAATCATCCGTAAAACCTGCCACCATCACAGCGCCGCCAATTTTGTCACCGGGCTGCAAAGTCTCTAAGTATCTCAAAATCGTAATACAACCAATGCTATGACCAATGAGATATAGATCCTTATCCGGCTGCTCTACAATTTCAGCAAGCTTAGGAACCCAGAGATTTTCTTTTGGTGCGTCTGTCTCCGGAAAAGCCGGTACTTCCACCCGGAAATCCCTAGATTCAAGTTCCCTTTTTACGTATGGATACCAGCAATACTCAGGATATCCACTCCAACAATGAACTATGATCGCTCTTTTGCTCACAAACTCAGGTTAGCACATAGACAACAGTCTTTGTGCTCTCCCCCAACCCATTTATGCCTCAACGATTGTCTTGAACCCTCCGTAGGCCATGCGCTTCATGTCGAACGGCATGGGCATATTTTTCCATTTTGGGTCGTTCATAACCGGGTCCTTCATGACTTTCGCATTCACCTCGTCGCGGTGCTTCTTCGACTTGTACACAATGAAAGAAAACCAGACCGTTTCATTCGCCCTAGCTTTGGCCATCTTTAAAAATGAAAGAGGCTTCGGTCCTCCCATACCTTTCGGCCGGAGGTCACCGCCCATGCACTCCTTATAATCCAGCGCTCCATACTTTTTCCACACTTTCGCTGCTTTTTGCGCCATTTTGCGGTACTCAGCCACCCGCTTCTTAGGTACTACCAAGACAAAACCATCAACGTATTTGCCTTTGGGTCGAGCTGCCATATTACATCTTTGTGGGCTGCAGCATACCGACGCGGTTGCCCTCAGTATCTTTGAACATCACAAACATCCCAATGCCGGGAATATCCATCGGCTTGCCCAAAACCTTCCCGCCTGACTTCTTAACCGTCGCCATGTGTTTGTTCAAGTTGCCCACCGAAATCACGACGTGAGGAATAGTTCCTTCTTTCCCTTTCTGAAAAAACCCGCCGTTGATAGCGCCCCTTTTCTTGTGCATTTGCTTCTTATCCACACTCGGCATTTCAAAGTGGACAACGGGATTCATAAATGTACTCTAGAGTATTATGATTATACACGCAATAAAAAGAGGCGATATTTCATGAACGTTATCGACAAAATCATTGAGGCCTATTTCTTTCCACACACTGCGGGCCAGTTCTTATCTTATGTCGATCGGTTTTCTGTATCTCTGCGCATCCTCAACTTCCGGAAACTTGTTCAAAAATCGGATAGTTTCATCTTCCCTGCCAACTTGCGCATGAATATCATAGTAGTGAGCGGGTGCTCCTATATTTGCGTCATAGCCCCAAATTCGCAACGTGGCTCGTCCACTAACTTTTTCCACCACCTCGTCGATAACCTGCTGCATCCTTTCTTCGCTCACATCGCGCTTAAAAAAGACCATGACCATGCCCGGCAGGTAGGAGGAATCATCATCCTCCACACCAGTTAGGAAATATAGAAAATGTAGGCCTACCACAACTAATACGCCACAAACTAGTATTAGAAATAAAAGGAGTTTCAATTTCATAACTTAGCCATTCTATCCAAAGCGTATTATACCCTAATGCCATCCTAGGAGCGGCATTCACTCTCTTCACTTCGCCAAAAAGCGGAAAAATGTCCCTTTGGTGTTTTTCGGAGAGTTCCCTCAATTTTCGCTAACATTAACCTTACCACTAAAACGCTCCATTCTCATTCGGGGAATCTTTTAGTAATTCCTGCCCCCGCCTCTCACTCTTCAATTATTAGGGGTTGTGATGCCTAAAATCCGTAAGGTATAATTTCCCTGTGAAAAGCGCAATCGTTCTCAGCCTGATTGCGCTGGCTGTGCTAGCCAGCGCCCTGTTTTTTCGGAAAAACATTGCTGAAAGGTTTTTTGAAAGCTCGCCGACACCTCCGCCAGCCGAAGTTTCCATCGGCTACATTGGCTGTTCCAATACCCGCGAAACAGTCGAGGGCTACCACTACCTGGGCGGCACCAAGATGTGGAGCTACGACAAGCGCTACGATTCCGGAGCCGTGCTGGATTGGGCAAGGCAGGCAGATGCCGGAAACAAATATTGGGATGTTTTTGATGAACTCCTCGCGCAATACCCCAACACCAAAACCATTTGGTGGCAGTTATGCATACGCGACAATGAAAGGGGAACCAGCTATGAACACACCGCAGCCATCCTCGCGCAAGTTCGGAATCGAATCCCGGGTACGACTATCTATGTCTCCGCGCTGGCCGACTATACCGACGGCGTTTGCGAAATCACGGGAACTTGGGGCTTGGAAAAAGCCAAGGAGTTGGTAGAACAGTTAGATACAAACAATGGTGATGTTCTCCCCGGTCCCGTTTTAGGGCCCATGACCCCGATAGACACGGCCAAGGACGGCTGCCACCTAAGCAGCCCCGATGGCAAACGAAAACTTGGCACGCAAATGCGGGAGTTTTTTGACAGGGCAACTACACTGTAATGATCAACCGGGGAATTCTCGCCGCTATCCTTGTTGGAATTGCAGCCGTGGGCGGCACTGGCTTTCTTGTTGCTGTAAGACAAAAGAGTCAGCCAACAACCAGCGCCCCAAGCGCTAGCGCCAACTGCCCCAGCCCGCTCACCCTCACCACTCCCGTCGACGCGTCGCTTGTCACCGCCATGCTCTGGCCCGGGCAAGTGCGCGGTGATGGCTTCCGCGCTCATGGCGGATTTCGCTTTGACGCTAGCCGGCCAGAAGACGTTTCTGTTCGCGCTCCCCTTGACGCCCGCTTAACCGACGCCAGCCGGTATTTGGAACAAGGTGAAGAGCAATACCTACTCTTTTTCTCTTCTCCATGTGGTTTAAGTTTCCGCTTTGATCACCTGCGCACCCTTTCGCCCAAGCTCGCTGAGGCTCTTAAAAACTTACCGCCTGCCAAACCGAATGACAGCCGCACCACGAATATTACTGACGTAGTTGAAGTAAAAGCAGGAGAAGAAATTTCCCACTCCGTCGGCATCTCCGCCTCAAATGTCTTCGTCGACTTCGGCTTGTACAGCGCAGATCCCGATAGCAAAAGTGGCCTCTGCTTCTTCGATTATTTACCAGGGAGCGACGCTACCTACTTGCGCTCCCTGCCCGCCGGCAAAGAAGGCACGCAAAGCCAGTATTGCAATTCCTGATCCTTGCAATTAGGCCACATTTTGGCCACAATGCAAAAACGCAGATTGCCTGCGTTTTTACTTATTCCCGGGTAGCTCAGCGGCAGAGCAACACCCTGTTAAGGTGATGGTCGTCGGTTCGAATCCGACCCCGGGAGCAATCAGATGACTTCGCCCATGTATTACGTTCGTTCAGGCAGGGAACCGGTTATTTTGCCCAGCGTTTCTTCTTATAAATACGGGCGTGATGAATATAGACGCCTCTTCGCTTGGGCAGCTCATTAGGACGCCAATTCCATAAGGGTGCAAGCACCTCGACCCTGACTTCGCCTTTACCCTCATGAGGGCAAAGTAAGGCCAAGGCCAGCTGATCATTTTGAAGCAAGTCCTGCTTATCGCGTATCGAGGTCAGATGGGAGACATAGGGGAATGAATCTTCCCTACCCTCACGTATTGCCCGGAGATGCCTAACATGGAGGACTTCCCATGCAGTCAAAAGCTCCTTAACGGGCCGGGTGTTTCTAAAAGCGACCACGCCGGTATTGTACATAAAGCGGCCATACAGCTTCCGAGATACGCTCTGCGAAGGAGTTGCCTCAATCATGGCGATGTCCGCATATTCCAATTTTTCAAATATCCTTTCTACGTCCGAGCTCAGTATGCGGGTATCCGTATCGAGGTATAAAGTCCGCTCAAAGGGACTCTTTTGTAGCGCTTTGATTTTTTGTAGCAATCCTGCTCCCCAAGGGACGAACCACTCATCCGGAGGCTCCATCAAGATTAACTCATCCGCATAGCGCTTTAACGTATCGGTTCCTTCCTCCAGATCGGAAACTACACAGATGGCTAAATGCGGGCAATACTCCCGCGCAGATTGAATAGAGCCGATACATTCGAGGAGGTAATCGTCATAGCCGGAAACGCAATAGAGCAGACCTTGAGCTGAGGAACTCATAGGAACCGAGTTATTTCATCGGAACCACAATTTATTAGTGTACTAGGATATATAGAGAATAGACAAACGGAATGTATTGTGCGCATTGGGACAGGGCACTACGGGCATCCACTTCTCAATGTACTTGTTCTATATGGTGACTAAGCGTGCTACCTTTTTCGCATGGGACAGACTACGGACAAACGTCCCCGCATCGCCGTAGTCACGCGTGACGATGGCGCAATCAGCGGTAAGGTGCTTTCTGCGCGCCGACACAGCATCATTATCAGTAAGGAATACAACGTTCAGACGATCCTCTTCCATAGGTCGGACCGAGCGGAAGACTGGGCCGGGCGCATTGACCATGTTGGCGATGAAATTGACTGTACCCATGTCTTTACCACCGATCTTGCTACCGAACACACGAACCGGTTGGAGCTCTACATGCGTGCGCAGCTCCTTATCCGCTTGATTCATGAGCATGACATCTCGGCACTCCATTGCTTTGGCGCACACGGGAAGGTCGGCCTCGTTGTTCGATACGCTGCGGAGACAACGGGAATCCCATACATGCTATCCTTCCGCGGCACGGACTTTACGCTGGAAACGTTTGCCGACGAACTGGCCGCCAACCGCCTCGCGGCGGAGGGCGCCAAGATCTGCACGTTCAATAATGAAGAGGCGCGACGTCTGGGCGCAAGCCTCTTTGCAATCCGGTGTCCAACGTTTGCCATCCCCAATAGCTTCGACTGGAGTGAATTCTCCAAACTGCCGGTCGCGCTCCCATCACGTCCGCACCCAATCCTGGGCATGTGCGCGAACCTCTGGCGCGTTGCCGGCACCGACCAGTTGCTCACTGCTTTCGAACAGCTGTACCCAGAGGTTCAGACTCTCCTCCTTGTCGGAGAGTTCTGGAAACAGGAAGCTCTCTACTTCCAAAAGCGACTGTCGTCGCTGGCCTGCAGAGACCATATCGTCATTACCGGCTGGGTGCCACACGAGAGCGTTATGGGGTATCTCCGCTCCTGCGACGTCCTTGTCTTCCCCTCGGTCGCCGACGGTTCCCCGAACAAGGTTCTCGAAGGATTAGCCAGTGGCGTTCCGGTGATCGCGGCGGCAGTCGGCGGTATCCGGGACATGATCACCGACGGCGTGGATGGCTTCCTGCTCTCTGATCCGCACCCCAACGCTATCGTTGAGAAGGTACAGTATGTGCTCCAACATCAGTCCCTCGCGAGCGAATGCGCGCACCGCGCACAGGACCGTATCGCGCGCGAGTTTACCCATGAGCGCGAGTATGCGCAGTGGAAGGACTGCTACAGAATTCTCCTGCAATGACTATTCTCATATACCACGACGTCCTCGTGAATAAGACGCTGGATCCCTTTGACCAAATCGACGGGGGCCGTACGACTGCAGCGGAGTTCCGACGGCAGATGAAATATCTCCGACGACACTGGGAGGTCATTTCCATCCAGGCGATCGTCACCGCCCTGAAAGCCGGCATCCGAATTCCCCGCGCATGCGCCGTCACGTTCGACGACGGATTTTCGGGTGTCCTCACATGTGCTCTCCCGATCATCCGCGAGCTCGCCATTCCAGCCACGCTCTACGTCATGAGCGGTATGGTCGAAGGACCGACGACGCACTTCAACGCGACAGAGATCGCTTTCCGTCTAACGCGGGCGTCCGCGGTAGACCTCTCTGATTGTGGCGCTGGCATACTCTCCTGCCGCACGACGAAGGAGCGAGCAATTGCAATGAAGAGAGCGAAGGCAGCCCTCCGTCTCCTGCCTCGCGCTCTCGAGCGAGAACAGCGGGAGAAGCTCCATAGACAGCTGGGGGTTAGCATAAGAGATATTGAACACTACGCGGCCACCGACCCTCGCTTTCGCTACCTACGCTGGGTAGAGATCAAGGAACTTGCGCGAGTGGGATTCACCATTGGCTCGCATACGCGAACCCACCCCAGTCTTCCACAAATCAAGTCCCCAGAGGTAATACGCGAGGAGGTTGAAGGCGGCCGTCGAGACCTTGCCGAAAATCTCGACATGGAACCCTTCCACTTCGCGTACCCCTACGGTCATGTCACCCGGGAAATTCGTGACCTTGTCGAGCAAGTAGGTTTCCTGAGCGCGTCGACAACTGATCCAGGAGAGAATATTCCAGGCGTCGATCCTTTCCTTCTCCGACGGATTAACTTCCGGAATCTCCCTAGGTGAGTAGTCTACCATGATCCGACCTCCAGATATGCTTTTTGTATGACATTACTTTGGTTCGGTAGTCGTCCTGCCCCGGGAGCAAAAGTGTAAAATAAATTGATGGCCAAAAAAGAAATCGCCACGGGTACGGTACACAGGCTGCCAGCGGATTTGCGAGAGGCTTTAACTTCTGACCCAAAAGCACTAGCAGCTTGGGAGAGCCTTACGCCGCTGGCGCGCAATGAGTGGATCTGCTGGGTTATATCTGGCAAAAAAGCTGAGACGAGGGGTATCCGTATCGAGAAGGCACTCTCAAAGCTTAAAGGCGGAATGCGCAGACCTTGTTGCTGGGTCGGCTGCATTCATCGGTAAAATAACAACACCGAAAGGCTATTCAATCTTCAGCGCAGCGGCTTCGGGAGTGACTTTTGACACATTGTGAACGACTACGTCGGTAATCGTCACTGATTCTAATGGTTTATCGTTCGCACCCGTTGGTAATTTCGAAATGGCATCCACAATATCCATCCCCGATGTCACCTCACCAAAATTCGTATGCCGGCCATCTAAATGCAGCGTGGTCGCAGCCGTCACAATGAAGAACTGGCTCCCATTCGTGCTGGGCCCGGAATTTGCCATCGCCACCGACCCGCGCACAATCTTGCGTGAGTTGATCTCATCTCCAAATTCATACCCCGGCCCGCCGGTACCGTTGCCCTCTGGGTCGCCTCCTTGAATCATAAAGTCAGGAATCACGCGGTGAAACACAGTGCTGTCGTAGAAATCTTCCTCGGCCAGCTTAACGAAATTCCCCACCGTGATAGGCGCGTCTGTCCCGTGAAGGAGTAGCTGAATATCGCCCTGGGTAGTCTTCAAGGTAACAGCGACGTCGGTGTCTATGGGGTCAATATCAGCCATCTCTAGTTGTGCTCCCGGTGGAAAAGGCAGCGTGTTGTCAGTTGGCGCTGGCGAGGATAGACGATGCTGAGCCACGTCTCCATATGGAAGAAGTATATACGCAATTGCCCCCAACACCACCACAATTACCACTACCGAAATAATTCCCACGTATCTCATAACCCCCCGGCTGCATTAATAATCACGGAGTTTCTTGAGTTTCATGTGTTCGCGGATTTTTTCCAGCGCCTTGGCCTCGATCTGCCGAATACGCTCACGGGTAACTTCGAATTCCCGGCCGACTTCTTCCAGCGTGTGATTGAGCCCGTCGGTCAGCCCGAACCGCATTTCCAAAATCTTCTGCTCCCGCGGGGTGAGGTCCGCCAAAATTTCCCGCACATGTTCTTGCAAAATCTGCCGCGCGGCCGCCTGCCCCGGCGTAATGGTTTCCTCATCTTCAATGAAATCTTTCAGCGTGGAATCCTCTTCATCATCTCCTACTGAGGCGTCAATGGACACGGTCTCCTGGGAAATTTTCATAATGTGCCGAATCTTCTCTACCGGCAGTTCCATCTCGGACGCGATCTCCTCTGGCAGGGGGTCTCGCCCTAAGTCCTGCAGTAAGCGCCGCTGTACCTGCGTAAACTTATTAATCGTCTCCACCATGTGCACGGGGATGCGGATAGTGCGGGATTGGTCAGCCAAGGCCCGCGTGATTGCTTGGCGGATCCACCACGTGCCGTACGTAGAAAACTTATAGCCTTTGCGGTAATCGAACTTTTCCACGGCACGGAAGAGTCCCAAGTTGCCTTCCTGAATTAAATCCAGCAGCGACAAATTCTTGCGCCCGGTGTATTTCTTGGCAATGGATACTACCAAGCGCAAGTTCGCTTCCGCCAGGCGCTTGCGCGCTTCGTTATCGCCTTGCTCAATACGCTTCGCCAGCTCCACTTCCTCATCCGCGGTTAAGAGCGCCACTTTCCCAATCTCGCGTAAATACATTTGCACCGAATCATCCGAAATATTACTGACATCAATCACATTATCGAGCGGTCTGTCTTTCTCGCGGCGCGCTGCCCGTTTAGTGGGCAGCTTATCCGGCATGTCGTAAGAAATAAGGCTATCCTGCGCCGCAGTGATGCGTATGCCTTGGTTCTCCAACTCGTTATACATGGATTCCAGCGCGTCCAAGTTCTCTTCAACATTGGGCAACGCATACAAAATTTCTTCCTCAGTGACAAACCCTGCCTGGAGCCCCTTGCGCAAGAGCGCAATCACCAGCTCCGAAGTCAAAACCATCTGGGGGTCGATCTTTGCCCGCCTGCCTCCCCGCCCGCCCCGCGAGCGGCTAGCCGAGCGCCCGCCTTTGCGGGCAGCTGGCCGCGAGCGCTTAACGGCCTTACGATGACGAACACGGGAACGCGAGTGTGCCATATAGTTAACCCTCCTGAGACGTCACTGCCGAAAGTTCTTCCGCGACCCCTTGAAATTGTTTCAGAATGCCTTGCTTTTCCGCCTCCGGCGCCGTCACCAGCTTGGTCTGAATTTCTTTGAGGTGCCCGGAAAGGTAGCGCCGCTGCAGCGCTCGCGTGAGCACCTGTGCCTCAGCCGCGGCGCCGGCTCCCGACCTATCCAGAGCTTCATGAGCCAATACTGATACAGCCTGCACCAAAGGCTGCTGCTGGCTTGTCAAAGCAGCAACCAGCTCCTCCTCTCCCGCGCGCGCCCAGTTCATGTCCTTTTGTGCCAGATTATGCATTGTGTTATACAGCTCCCGCAAACGGCCGTCAACGAAGAGTTCCCCGCGGAGATTTCCCCAAAGCATTTCTCGGGCCGATGGACTGATGACCATAATTCCAAGCAATACTCGCTCCGCGTTGCTAAGAGGGTCCCCTTGATACTGCACCTCTTGCCCTACTGTATGGATAGGTTGAATGCGGCGCGAGGGTTGTGATAGTCTGCGCACCACATCACTTTCAGGAATTGTCAACCGCTCGGCTATCTCTCGCACCATCTCTCCCTTGAGCACCACATTATGCACTCGCGTCAGCAGCGGCAGCAAAGTTTCGACATGTTCCTCCGCGAGACGCCCATCCTCCTCGCTATCCATACGCTCCAGTAACACTGAGATGAGCGATCTCGGCTTAGAAAATATCTCCTGAACTTGCTGGGGGCGCTTCGCTGCTATGTCCGCCGGGTCTTCGCCAGCGGGCAGCACCAGCGTGGCCACTCGCATCCCGGCATCGAGCGCTGATTCGGTGGCCCCCACGGTGGCAGCGCTCCCCGCTGCATCCGCATCAAAGGCAAAATGCAATGTCTTCGTGTACCGGCCGAGCTGCTGTATATGTTCTGTCGTAAACGCTGTCCCGCTCGTCGCCACCACATTCTTCACTCCCCCCTGAGCCAGCATCACCACATCCATATATCCCTCTACCACAATGCCAGCTCCCCCGCCCCGGAGCACTGCTTTCGCGCGCGATAGGTTATAGACTGTCTTGCGTTTTTCATACAAAGCCGTCTCGGGCGAATTAATGTACTTGCCTTCCTCTCCAGTAGCGTGCCAAGGCACAATGCGCCCCCCAAAGGCAACGATTCTGCCTTGCACGTCGGTGACGGGAAACATAATCCGTCCTCGAAACCGGTCGTAGAATTTTCCCCCCTGCCCTGCTCCCACCAGCCCGGCTTGTATCATCTCTTCTACAGAGAACCCTTTCTTCTGCAAAAACTTCTGCACCGTATCCCAGCGCATCGGTGCATACCCCAGTTCAAACTCCCGCATCGTTTCTTCCCGTACTCCCCGTTCCGCTAAGTACGCCTGCGCGCGCCTGCCCGCTTCGTGCTGCATCAGCACCGCATGGTAAAACTTCGCCGCCAGACCCAACACTTCAAAGAGTCTCTGTTTTTTGCTCTGAGACTCTTTGCCCTGAGCAAACGAAGTGCGTCGAATGGGCACTCCGGCACGCTCTGCCAATTGCTTCAAGGCTTCCGGAAAAGCTACTCCTTCTATCTCCTGAATAAAAACAAATACATCCCCGCCTTTACCGCACCCAAAACAATGCCAAATTCCTTTCTCTGGGCTCACGATAAACGACGGCGTTTTCTCTTGGTGAAAAGGGCACAAGCCCTTAAAGTGTGCACCCGTGCGTTTTAAGGGCACGTACTCGCCGATCACATCGGCCAAATCGAGGCGCTCTTTAACAAGGTCTGTTTCACCAGCCATACAAACTAGCTTATAGCTTTTAGCTCGTAGCTTCTAGCCTTTATTGTATTCCTCGATGAATGGTTTCGGATCCCGCCACCACTTCATTTTTGTCCGCCCGTCAAACGGCCGCTTATACCCCGGCAAAATTTCTCCCGTCCATGCCCCCACATAAATGGCAAAATGTAAATGAGCAATCTTCCACCAGCCGTTTTCGGGCGTCTCCCCTGGCGCTACCACTCCGAGCTGTTGCCCTGCGGCTGCCGTGTCTTTCACCTTCACCGTCAAATCCTTCATATGCCCATATACGGAATAAAATGTCTCCGGGATGTCGCGTCCTTTTTCAAAATCTTTACGTTGGTGAGCCAAGACCACGAGCCCTCCCCAATTACGTGTCTCTTTGCTCCCCGCCCGCACCCCAGCCCAAACTAACAAGCCCTCGCCAAATGCTAGCACCAGGGTTACCGCCGCCACAACTAAATCGTCCCCCAAGTGCCGCGCAGAAAGTATCACGCGGCTGCGTACGCGCGTGCCGAATTTGTAGTAGCCCTCTCTCACCTCGTACGGTTCAAGGGGAAGCTGCAATGCTAGCGGCGAAGGGTAGCTCATATCACGCCTGCCACGAACTTTTCTTCTGCAAGTACGCGACCATCGCGCCAGGCAGGTCGTACTGAAGCTTGGTGAGAACTGACCCAAAAGCAAAAGGGAAATTTACTTCGAATACGACAAGCCTACCTTCTGCAGTGTAGGCGAAATCCACCGCCCCTAGCTCCAAGCCCAGTGACTCGACACTCAGGATCATAGTTGCTTGCTCTTGCTCGATTAAGGTAAGAAGAGTCCGCTGCCGCAGCCGCTTGCCCGCATTGGAGCGAAAATCGTCGCCTTCCGGTTGCTGCATGCGGTAGGCAACTGTTACCTGGCCTCCCAACACCACTGCTCGACACGAATGCGCCGGCACGCCCACATCGATAAATTCACGCAGGACAAACACCTGATCACTGCGCAGCAAGTAATCGTTGAGGGAAACTAAACTCTGCCAGGAATCAGCGCGCATCACGCCGGCCCCGCGGCTTGAATTCAGAACCTTGATAACAACAGGAAATCCACCTAGGTAGTCCACATACCGTTTCAGAACAGACGTATCCCGCGTGAGTGACCACACGGTCTTAGGAATAGGTATACCAGCGCTGCTGTGAATAACGAACGAACCTAGTCTTGTTCCCCGCCCGATCTCAGGAGAATTATAAAATGTGGTGACACTGTCGTTCAGCAAGAGTCGCTCTACAATTACTGCTGTTGGACAATCATGCTTCGCTACGCCCCGGTACAGAAAATCCGAGCGAGTAAGGTTTGGAATCTGCGTGTTATCAAACTCATCGGGGCGAACCTGAACAAACTCTACCCCCGCCTTGCGGCTCGCCTCCGCCAGCAGGCGGGCGCGCAGGCCAAACTCGTTATCAATATAATAAAATGCCATATGACGTCAGGTCGTAATAAAAAATCCGTTCTCATCTCACCACGTGGGGACCGAGAACGTCAAGCAGCCGGCAGAATTCCCAGACCGCGTAACGCTTCCACGTGTTCTCGATTCGCTGGGTCGTACTTGCCAATAGGAAACCGATCAAGCCACCGGAAATCGTCTTTCAACAGCTCCCATATCAAGGTGTTGCCCTCCCGGTACAAGTAATCTCGAGGGAAACAAATCCCAGGACTCCTATAATCGGTTCCCCGGAACACCCGCACACAGCGTCTCCAAGCCTGCTCCCGCGCCCGTTCTGATACTTGAGAAAGATCCGCCTTAGAGAGCCCAACCAAGGAGTAGTACCGTACTAAAATTTCGAATACATCTCGGAAGTCACGTGGCTTACCATCCAAACCTAATGCCAGACAGACAGCCAGGTGGCTAGCCAGTCGATCGTAGTCACTGACGGACCCGCTCAAGCCTTGCTCATACACGGTAGCAATACCTTCTTCACCTCGCTCGTAGTGGTCCAGGCCCCTCGCCAACAGGCGCAGTGGTGCCAGATTGCCGCGGATCCTTCGGACCACGTGAGTTCCTACCTCGTGAACAAGCAGACGCCCGAGCTCAGCCCCTGAAACTTGACGTGAGATCGGAATACGAACCCGTTGGTGCATAGATTGAACACTAATCGACTGCCGGCTTGTCACCGTGTCAATCACGATTTGCCAATCACCCGCCCCAACGCTTACCAACGCCTGTCTGAACAAATCCGAAAGCTCTGCCGTCTCTAACTGTCCTTCGCGCGGGGGTGGTAAGAGTGCTGCATACTCGTGAGTAACCCATGCCCGTACAGTTGCTAAGAGGCCCGATTCAACTCCGCTCTTCGGGCTTTCTGCCGTTGTGAGCGAGGGTAAATCTGCCAGCAATGCCTGGGCGGCCGCCACGGCATTCGGTGCACCGGAGTACAGTGCCTCTTCCACCTTAGTTCTAATCTCGTACAAATCCTGTTGAAAAACAGTCGGCGAGGGAGTTCCATACGCAATGCGCGCAAAATGAGCGAACCGGCCCATATCGACCTGAGCCGCCGCCATCATCATGCCCACGTGGGCCAAGTACTCATCCAGCTTCGCCAGGTATAGACGCTTCACAATCGGGTGGTGTTCCATCCGCTCCATCCGCTCCTTAAGACGATGCAAACTATCCTGCTGAGCCTGGCAGCGCGCAAGATCCAGCCGGTAAAACTTCAACGCTGGGTTACGCACTGTCCCAGCCAAGAATTTTCCCCGCTCTTCCGCAAACTCAGCGATAGCGCTCGCAAAATGGTAGTGAGCCAAGGCCACACGGCAGCCGCGCAGCTCCTCGTACCAAACGTTATCCAGCGCTCGTGGAAGAACCTGAGACATTTTCACTGGGCGTAGCGTCCCATGAGCTCCGCCTGCTCTAGAATATGGCCCTCCATTGCCCTTTCAACGTCGGCCTTGGTCGCCCCGGCCGGCAGCCGCAACACGGTACCGAGTGCATAAAGCTTGAAGAAATAGCGATGTTCACCATCCGGCGGGCACGGACCTTGGTACCCAAGACTGCCGCTCGTGCCTCTGCCCTGAACCCCACATGGTTCAGCGGCCTCAGGCACTTCCCGCGTATCCGGTGGCATATCATATATAATCCAATGGTCCCACACCCCCGCCGGCGCATCTGGGTCGTCCAGTATGAGGACTAAACTCTTAGCTTCAGCAGATATATCCGAAAACGTCAGCGGCGGGCTAACATCTTCACCATTACAAGTATATTTCGCCGGAATTTCCTCTCCGTTTTCAAAAGCCGGGCTCGTGAGTTTCATGTCGCCAGGGCGTCAGCGAATCGTAAAGTCTGTGTATCCTTTAGGCACTCCTTCGTGCACACGCACGTCATCCACCCGGGAGGAACCGGGGTCTTGCCGACACCAGTCAACGAACCGCTCGATAGCAGATTCGTCGCCTTCCGCTTCTATATATACCGTGCCGTCGCTCATGTTTTTCACAAAACCAGTCAGGCCCAATTGCCTAGCCTTCTCCCTCACCCGAGCGCGAAAATTAACTCCCTGCACGTCTCCCTTGACTATCATGCTTACATGTTTCATCTCATTTCCTTACGAATAAATTCTAACCCTGACCCTTGGCGCAGCGCCCGGAGTAGGCGGCGCACAATGTCAAAGATAACGGGTAATTCTAAATAATCAATCAGAATCGCAACCCACGCCAGCCACACCGGAAGCACTGTGCCGCCATGTGGCTCACCCAAAAATGTATGGATCACAAACTCATCCGTAATCCAGAACAAATGCAGCCACTGGGAATTGAGCATGAGAAGCAAGATCAGCGGGTTCCATCGAAACTGTTTACGCAGTTCATTAATGTACACCAGAGACGTCGTAATAATTGCCGGAATTTCTGAATAATCCACCAAGACAATCAACGTGCGCCAAAACGCGTTCAACGGGAAAAAACTTGTTTCTGTAAGCCGCTGCGCAATCACATCGGCTCCCAGCCAGTACAAATGCACTAGCTGCCACAGAAATAGGACCACGGCTATACCGACATTGAGAACATAATAGCGCTCATACCATGCCCAAAATCTTGCCGCTTTCTTGCGAACGAACATCACCATTATTTCTAGCCTATCACTTCTGACACCTGGGACAATATGTGGTGCCGCGTTGCGCCACCGTTGTGCGTACCATAACTCCCCCGCATCGCCGGCAGGCCTTCCTACTTCTTCCATACGCACGCAGGCGGTCGCTGTAATTGCCCTCCTTGCCCTGAGAATTACGAAAATGCCGGAATGTTGTGCCGCCCCAGGCAATAGCCTCGATCAGAACTTTGGGTATCGCCCGGAAAAGATTTTTGCGCTCCGTCTCGGTCAGACGCGCTACGCGGCGGCTGGGGCTCACGCGCGCGTGCCAGGCCACCTCATCCACGTAAATATTCCCCAACCCCGCAATCAGCGCTTGATTCAGGAGCACCGCTTTCAGCGGTGCTTGCCGCCTCCCTAACGCCTTCTGAAACCGCTCCCACGTAAACTCGCGTGATAAGGGCTCGACGCCGTACGCCGCCAACACCAAATCTCGCGCTGCTCTATCAACAATCTTGAGGACACCAAATTTACGTAAATCATTGAAAAACAGGCGCGAACCATCGGCAAATTCAAAGATAACGCGCGTATGCCGGTGCGGCAGTGGGTGTGCCAAGGAAGGAGCATAGTGCCCACCCGCTACCAACGTTTCCCCTTGCTGGTAAATGAGCTGGCCAGTGAGTTTCATATGGATTAATAGAAATCGCGGCTTTTCCGCCCGCTTTACACCCCGGAGGTGTAAAATAAGGAGCTTTCCTCGTCGATCGATCTTGGTGAATGTGTTCCCCGTAAGCGTGCGAATAAATTCTTTCGGGTCATTCTTCACCACCTTCTCCGCGCGGATTTCTACCCCCCGGATTTTCTTTTTCAGGACACGCTGCACCAGCCCTCGACGAATAGTTTCCACTTCAGGAAGTTCTGGCATAAGTATCTGAGCATACTCAAACTGGTCATCGGATTCAAGAAGGAACTTGCCACATCCTTGCGCTAGGCACTCCAACATTGGTACAGTCAAGAAAGACTAACTGCAAGGAGGTGATCCGTATGATGAAAAATATGGCTGGAGCGAAGCAGCACTTGAAAGAACATGTGGGTTACCCTGCTACAAAGGCAGATCTCGTTGCCGCCTGTAACGGCATGTCAGATTTCACCGCCGAAGACAAGAAATGGTTTATGGATAATCTTCCTGAGGGCACCTATAACTCCGCGGAAGAGGTGGAGAAAGCACTCGGCATGTAGATCGAACACTAACTCTCTTTAAAACCGGCGCCTAGCGCCGGTTTTTTCAGACAAAATTATTCAAAGTACAATTTCAGGATAATATAACCCCATGAGCTGGATACCCTTGTTGGCTCTCCTTATCGGTTTTGAGGCAGTGGCTGACATATTCTCCAAAGAATACTCAATCCGCGGCACTTGGCCATACTGGGTAGCCGGCATTTCTTGTTACATCATTGCCAACGCTTTTTGGCTGGGCGCCATCCGCGCCGGCTCGGGCTTGACGAAAGGCGCTATGGTCTTCTACGTTACTTCGGCAGTTCTCTCATTTGTGATTGGCGTCATCTTCTACAAGGAAGTCTTGACCCGCGTGCAAATGGTCGGCATCGGTTTGGGAGTGGTTGCACTCGCTCTCATCTTCTGGCCAGAGTAAATTTTTACAACGACTCCACCATCTCAATGGTAACGTCGCTGAGAGAATTAAGAACTTTGTCCGCCCCCGAGTGGTCTTGAACTGGAGTGTTTGGGTTGCGTATGGCGATACATTTACAACCCGCCGCTTTTGCCGACTCTACACCGTTCTTGGCATCTTCCAGGACCAGGCATTCAGCTGGGGTAAGCCCCAGCTTCTGCACAGCCACCAAATAAGTTTCGGGGTCAGGCTTCCCCTTTTGCACATCCCCGCCGGAGATAATCACTTCGAAGTACCCGGCGAGGTTAAACTTTTCCAGCACTGCATCGAGGTACTCCCCCGCCCCCGATGAAGCAATTGCGAGACGCAAGTTGTGCCTGCGGAAAAGCGTCATGGATTCTTGCAGCCCCGGCCTGGCTTCAAGTTTCTCGCGGACGAGTCTATGAAAAAGCGCCAATCGTTCTTGATACATGACTTCAGGGTCAACATCGAGCTTGAGGTACGCCACCGTGTCCTTCAAATTATCGATCACCCGTCTCCCCACAAAGTGTGACCGCAGCTCCTCGGGCAGCTCATCGAATCTGTGACCGTACCGTTCGAGTGCTTTCTCCGACGCCTCCACATGCAACGCGTATGAATCAACCATCAGGTCGTCCACATCGTAAATAACTGCCTTGATCTTGCTCATAACTTTCTTATACGCCCGTGGGTGGCATCAACTTCGACCTGATCCCCATCCTTAAAGATCAAGGTGGCTTTAGCGGTCCCCACAATACACGGTATTTTGAGTTCACGAGAAGTAATCGCCGCATGGCAAATGAGTCCGCCGGTATTGGTAACAATCGCTCCCGCTCGCTTCATTGCCGAGAGTAAGTCAGGGCTGGTAGCCTGGGAAACCAAAACGTCTCCAGCGTTCATCTTCTCCATATCCGCCGGAGTTTGAATAATTTTCACTGTTCCTCGGACCTTGCCCGCATATGCACACTGTCCTTTAGCTTCTGTCATGGTGGAGAAATCCTCCCGCAGCCCTAAGCCCTTTACAAACGCTTGCGCTGCCTTTCCCACCTTAACCTCCAGACCTGTTTTCCGCACAACCAAGCAAGAGTACTCTCGCCGTTCATTGAGTTCTTTCACTGAATGACTTCCGGTAAGAACGTGACGCACCACTTCCCAAGGAAAAAGATACGAGAATGATTGCCAGTCTGGGGTGTTTTGCCTGCGCGCCAATTCCCTAAAAAGATTTTCGTAACAATAAAACCCGTGATATTGCATATCTTTGCGATACCCTTTTTGCCAAATTACTCCTTGCGCTAATCGAATGAGAAATTTCCCACGCTGGCTGATTCTCAATCGGCGCATCAGATCGATCTGTTTTTTTCTGAGAGCCTTGAGTTCCTCTTTGAGAGTAATGTTCTTATTCTGGCTGCGAGCTTCCGCCAGCTCCTGCTCAAACTTCTCAAATGAGGCCGCCGGGCCCATATTATTGTAATCCAGCCAACAGTACTTCTGATGTAAGTTGCGAAGCTTCCTCTCTACTACCCGGGAAGTTACTTTGCTCTCACTGGCAAGCTGAGCGATAGCATGTTCCTTGCGCTGCCTCAAACTCATCTTGGCGGACTGGGAAAGAAGAGACCATTGCTCGTCAAAGTCATCTGGACTTCCCATGAGAGAGCGTAACTCCTCTCGAATCCTATCTGACAAGTGATTCCTCCCATCAAGCACCACGCCGTTAGCCAGCACACTATACACTTGGTGATAGTGTTGCAAAGGGATAATCTCTCTAACGATCTTCACAAGTTCTCCATGGGAAAGAGTATCCAGAGGGGTTTTTCGTAATCTCTCACCTGCCGCAAAATACCGCCTCGTGTACAAATTAATGTTCTGGTAAACATTCTCCCGCCATTTATCATCATTGATTAGACGATCTGATGTATACTGCGCAGCCCGCTCGAATTCGTCGCTGTCGAATATATAGCGACACATGCCCTTCTCCATAACGTACACGGCTTGGGTCATGAAGCTGCCGCCGCCCATGGCAGGGAAGTCAAAGACAAAACCTTGGGCGTTATAACTTGTCAAAAACCAGTGACTGCTATAAATCCTCTCGTATATATCCCAATTGTTTTTAGTCATAGGACCTTCGGCGGTGGGGGTGAGATTCGAACTCACGGTGGGCGTTAACCCACAGCAGTTTTCAAGACTGCCCGATTAAACCACTCTCGCACCCCACCTCAGCGCTCACTATGCAGAAAATCCTGGACTCAGGCAACCTCCACGACGCGGACGCCTGAGTCAAAACCGCCTTCAGAGCGAGCGAGGCCTGAGACCCCCACTACTCGGTCGCCTTTCTTGATTCTTTTTTGCTTATGCAGATGGTCAAGAGCCGAGTGCGTCATCTGCTCCGGCTGGCCGTACCCTTGTATCAGAATCGGCACTACTCCCCATGAGAGCAAGAGTTGGTGCGAGACGCGCGGGCTATCCGTAGCCGCAAACACTGGCCGCTCTGCCCGAAAGCGCGCCACCCCCCGCGCCGAATATCCTGAGTGGGTAGTCACCAGTATCGCCGCGGCATCCACGTGCCGGGCCAGTTCCACTGCCCCCGCCGCGACCGCAAAGGGAACCGACTCTCCGGTGGCATCTTTGTGAGGATGCAAATCATCCAGCGGTGATACCTCCGTGTTTTCAATAATCTCTGCCATAGTGGCCACTGCTCGCAAGGGGTACCGGCCGTTCGCTGTCTCGCCCGAGAGCATCACCGCGTCCGAGTGGTCGATGACCGCATTGGCTACATCGCTCACCTCCGCGCGGGTCGGGCGGGGGTTATTCTCCATCGAACCCAACATCTCCGTCGCCGTAATCACTGGCTTCCCGGCCACAACGCACTTCGCGATCAGCTCTTTTTGTCGGATCGGCACCAGTGTTGCTTGGGTCTCGAGCCCTAAATCTCCCCGCGCAATCATCACTGCGTCCGTCTCGTCTAAAATCTCATCGAAATGTTCCAACGCCTCATGTTTTTCGATCTTCACGATTATCTGGGGCGGCTCGGCATCTTCGGGCAAGTATTTTTTTATTTTCTTCTTAAGTAACTGCACATCCTGAGCGGTCCGGACAAAGGACATCGCCACAAAATCAATATTGTGTTTAAGACCAAAGGCCAAATCCTCTTCATCTTTATCCGTCAGCGCCTCCGCCGAGAGCGTACGCGTGGGTACATTAATACCTTTATGCGAAATAACTCTTCCCCCTAAAAGCACTTTGGCCGTTATCACCTGCCCAGACCGCGCGACCACCTCAAGCTCACGCGTGCCATCAGCAATGAGAATCCTATCCCCGCGCCTGACGTCCTGAGCGAGACGTTCATAGGGAGTAGGAATGACCCCATGCTCGGCTTGAACAGCCCCCGCGCGTATCTTCACGAAGCTGCCCTCCACTAAATCTAATCCTTCCCCAGGCAGCGCCCCCACCCGGATCTTCGGCCCCTGCAAATCCTGAAGGATGGCCACCTCTTTCCCGGACTCCTTCGCCGCTGCTCTCACCGTCTCCATGAGCTCCAGATTCTTATCCTGGTCAGCGTGGGAAAAATTAATCCGCGCCACATCCATCCCCGCGTCAATCATTTGCTTGAGCGTGCTTTTTGCACTCGAAGCCGGACCAATGGTGCAAACAATTTTGGTACGGTTTACGACCTTCTCCGTCATACCGAGAATTGTAGCACGGCAACCTAGATGTTGAACTTGTCTGTGAGCTCAGCTATGCCGGGTATTCGAAACCGTTTGCCTTGAAGAGATTGTATGAGGCCGATCACACTGGCAATCAGAAGCAATACAAAGAGCAGCCCGCCGACTACCCCCACCCACTGCGCTGCAATCACCGCCACCACTTCCCCAATGAAAATCACCAGTCCCTGCTTGGCGTGAAAGTGGACATACGGGTCATGCTTGCGGGTAAACAAGGGTATCAAGACCAAAAAACCGATATAGGAAAAGGCGGCTGCCAGATTCTCATCGCTCACATCTACAACCGGCTCCCCCGCGAGCACTGGTGCTCGCGCTGGTTTCGCTTCTGGAGAAGGCTTAGCATCATCTACCATACTTCGAGGATACCGTCTCTCCCGCAAAACACAAACCCCGCGCCCAGGGCTACATCATGCCGCCCATGCCTCCGCCCATTCCCCCTCCCATGCCTCCGGCAGTCTTGTCTTTCTCTTCCGGCAAGTCGGTAACCACCGCTTCCGTAGTTAACATTATCGAAGCAATGGAAGCTGCGTTCTGCAAAGCCGAGCGCGTCACCATCTTCGGGTCGACAATGCCGGCCTCAAACATATCTACGTACGTGTGGTTCGCCGCATTGTACCCCAGCTTGAAGCCTTGCTTGCGGATCTCTTCTACCACTACCGATCCTTCCCGCCCGGCGTTAAAGGCAATTTGCCGCGTCGGCTCTTCCAAAGCCCGCATCACAATATTCATACCGGTGACCACATCGCGCGGAACATCCGCATCGCCTTCCTGCTTGACAATGACTTTGCCCAGCTCCGAAGCCGCCTTCAGCAGCGCCAGGCCTCCCCCTGGAACAATGCCTTCCTCTACGGCCGCTTTGGTAGCGCTCACCGCATCTTCCACACGGTGCTGCTTCTCTTTCTGTTCTGTCTCAGTGGCGGCGCCTACTTTTATAACTGCTACTCCCGAGGCCAGCTTGCCCAGCCTCTCTTGAAGCTTCTCCGTATCAAAGTCAGAGGTCTCCCGTTCAATCGCCTGCTTAATCTGCGCAATACGGGCATCAATATCTTTCTGTTTCCCTTTGCCGCCTACAATGGTCGTATCGTCCTTGGTGGCAATCACGCGATCAGCCCGGCCGAGGTCTTCTAAAGAGGTATTCTCGAGCTTAAGCCCTACCTCTTCCGAAATCACTTTCCCCCCCGTCACGGTCGCCATGTCTTGCAGCATCTCTTTGCGGCGGTCGCCAAACCCTGGAGCTTTCACCGCCAGCGCGTGGAAGATACCACGCAACTTGTTGACCACCAGCGTAGCCAAAGCTTCGCCTTCTACATCTTCAGCCATAATCACGAGTTCCTTCTTCCCTGCCTGCACCAGCTTCTCCAACACCGGCAAAATGTCGGCAATCGCCGAAATCTTCTTATCCGTAATCAAGATGTATGGGTCCTTAAGCTCCGCCTCCATTTTTTCTGTATTCGTTACCATGTACGCGGAGATGTAGCCTTTATCGAATTGCATTCCCTCCACCAGTTCCAGCTCGAGCCCCAAGGTTTGGGATTCCTCGACGGTAATCACGCCGTCTTTCCCCACCTTGTCCATCACATCGGCAATCAGTTTGCCTACCTCCTCGTCCTGAGAAGAGATCGTAGCCACTTGCGCAATTTCATCGCGGCCTTTCACATCCCGTGCCTGTGCCTCCAGCGATTTCACCGCCACTTCTATCGCCTTTTCAATGCCCTTGCGTAGCACCATCGGGTTAGCTCCCGCGGTCACATTGCGCAAACCTTCATTAAACATGCTCTGGGCCAGCACGGTGGCCGTAGTAGTACCGTCTCCGGCGGCATCGTTCGTCTTCTCTGCCGCTTGCTTCACTAACTCCACCCCCACATTCTCCCGCTTATCGGGCAGCTCAATTTCCTTTGCAATGGTCACGCCGTCATTCGTAATCACCGGCGCTCCGAACCCTTTATCGAGCACCACATTCCGGCCTTTGGGGCCGAGGGTTACCTTCACCGTGTCGGCGAGTTTATCGACGCCAGCTTGCAGCGCTTCGCGTGCATCCTCATCAAACAAAATTTGCTTGGCCATACGTGTGTTATTTAATAATTGCTAAAATCTTCTCTTCTTCAATCACCAAGTACTCTTCGCCGTCTACTTCCACTTCATCCGGTGAATATTTGGTAAATAAGACTTTGTCGCCGACTTTGACACTCATCGGCGCAACGATCCCGCTCTCCAGGCGCTTGCCCGGCCCCACTGCCGCGACGACTCCTTGCATTGGTTTCTCTTCGACCGTCTGCGGCAGCACAATGCCGGAAGCTGTTACCTCTTCTGCGTCCAAGGGCTTTACCAATACCTTATCCGCCAGAGGGTGAATTTTAGGTTTAGCCATAAAATGCTCTATACAGAGTTAAGAATGAGTATGATTTAGCAATCTACCGCAGTGACTGCTAAATTGCAAGCTTTACTGCTTCCAGAGAAAGCCTAGAGCAAAGTTTTCTGTCCAGCGTCTTGCGCGAACTGGCTCAAAATATCCGGCACGCGGGAGTCGGGGTGAAATGCCAGCTCTGTCGGAGAGATCGCCACTCTCCCGCTTCTCCCCGGCTGGGTATGTTCGCGAATGGCGCGTCGTTGTCGCTTCTCGGCTGAGCGCTCCAAAAATTCTCCCAAGGGCTCCAACAGCATTTCCTCAAAAAAATTCTTTAGCTCGCGCACCCAAAAGGGGAGAGCCACTCCTTGTTTAGGCAGTAGGGGAGGGGTATCCGGGTACATTAAGAAGTTTCGTATCCAGGCGCCGTTGGCTGCTTCAAACCGGCTCCACATTCGTACCCCGAATAGGGGAACAAGGTGGGAGTAAGCCACGGCTGTGTACAGGTTGCGTACGGCGGCCGGCATAGTCAGTTCCGTATCCGTAATGAAATGGTTGAAACACAATCTATCTGGCGCTTGCCGGTCCCAATATTTACGCCGCCGCCCGAGGAGCTGGGCTACCAGCAGGAGCAACAGGCGCGTGGTCCAAATTCTACCGCCTCTTACAATCACGAACATGTCCAGGTCGCTGCTCGGCCGCGTGTTCGATAGCGCCAGCGAACCTGAACCAGCAATCATGCGCACACAGGGAACCAGAGCTAAGTACTTGGCCAACTTTCGCGTGAGCCTCCACTTGTGCTGGGCAATGACATGCCGATTCAACCTCCGCCGCACACTTTCTTCCTTACCGCGCAGAAAAAAATACCCCCACGCAGTTCCCAACCTTTGCTGCAGCCAGGCAGAAGTTCCGAGGAGCCTCCTCACCTCAGAAAGTTTGGGCAAGTGTTGCCCCTGCCAGCGCAAGCGGCTGTCTCCGCCAGCTGGCGGATCCCTGTCTAACACCAGAGCCCGCCAAATCTGTACCGCCGTAACGGGCATATCAAACAAAGCAAAGTACCGCACCGTGTTGAAGATCGATTGCTCGAGAGAATTAGGCATCTAAATCAAAGGCAGGTTCCGCAGGCGCCGACGGCGCCGGGCGCAGCGCAGCGTCGGCTGCGCGGTACACCCGCATGATTTCCTGTCCAAATCGATTGGCGCGCGATTCCACTACCTCCACGCCCGGGTGAGTAGCCGCGTAACGGCTGGCGTCAGAGAGAGTAGATTGCGTGAACACGATCACTTCCCCCGCTGCCAACTCTACTTCATGGCTAACTTCGGGCTTCAGCAGGGTATAGATGTGCTGCGCTGCATCTGGGTGAGCGTCGGGAGTAAGGGGACCGTGTGGTGGCGGGGCAGTAGATCCATCGGGGTGAATTTCATGTTGTAAGAAATGGACCACCTCTGCAGAGAAAGCATCTAAAACAAGGTAGGGACGTGGGCTGCCTGGGTTTTGCTGGCGCCAGTCAGTTAAGAATTTGGTCACTTCGGTGAGATCGGCTCGGTACGCCGCGTGTGCGGGGGCTGTGTTGCGCGCGACGAAGAAGTACAACGCGCCATCGTACACGCTCGCTATGATTAGCGCTCCCGCCACTAACCCATACCCCACGCTCCGCATCAGCTCTGATGTCAGCCTCCGTTGTATCCAGTGAACGACCACCGCTCCGGCTGTACCCGCCAGCACCATAATAGGGAAGAACATCCCCAGGCTGCGCAGCCCATGAGGAATACCCTCTGCCGTTGTTACCACTGGCAGGAGCATGCCAACGAACAGGAGGAGTAAATAGGGGTAGACCATACCTAAGTGAACCTCTTCCCCATGGGAAAATCTCCAAAGCACCCCTACTGTTCCTCCCAGCGTCCAGGCGAATCCAAATAAAAAGAGCAAGCCAACCAGGGGATTAAGGAGCGGGTAGCCAGCCACGCTATGGCGCCAGTTGCCGTCGCCATCACCCACGAAAAACCCTTTCAAAGATTCTCGCGTGGAATACACCAGCGCCTCCGCAGGGGACCCCACTCCCACCTGCCGCTGCAAATCAGGGTTGAAAATTGACACTTGCCCTGCCCGCCCCATAAACGCTTCCGGGTGTTGGAAAAAGTAGCCTGCCAGCGGAGCCAATACCACGAGCGCAGAGAGCAACCCAGCCACCATTTGCCCGCCGTAGCGGCGAAAATGCGGGAAGCCAACTTTCTTATGAGCTGAGGCCAGCAAGAGGAGTACCACTATTCCCAACACCACGCCGATCATGGCTCGGTACGCAATGTACGAGTAGAACCCTCCGGCGAACGAAATACCGGCCAGCACCGCATACATATAGGAAGCTTTCACTTTACGATCTTTCGCTGAGGCAATGGCATAACCAACAAACGCCGTGAAAGCAGCCAGGAATAGGGGAGCGAGTATCGCGCGAAAACCAGTCCGCGAGATGGTCACGTGCCAGGCGCTGGTGGCCGCAAAGAGGCCAGCCAGTACCCCCGCTAGCCTACCGAAGAATGACTGCGTCGCAAAATATATAGCAATCACCGTCAGGACGCCGATCACTGCCGTTGGCACGTACATCTGCCACACGCCTACGCCGTGATATTTGATTGCCAGCGCGTCCAGGTAGAACAGAAGCCCTTCCCTACCGTTGCCGCGCTCAAAAAAGGGCCGATAATCTCCGTTTAATATATTGAGCGCATCTTCCCCATTCGCGGCCACATCCGGAAAAAGCCCCGACGGGTAATTTTGCAGATCGTAAAACCGATACCCTATCGCCACCACTACCACTCCAAACACCGCCAGCCCAAACCAAAGCAGCTTTCTGTCCATCAACCCCACTATAACACCTTCTTGAGGTACTGCCCGGTATAGCTTTCTCTTACTTTGGCGACTTCGTTGGGCGTGCCGGTGGCCACAATTCTGCCGCCTGCGCCGCCGCCATCGGGCCCAAGATCAATAATGTAGTCCGCCGATTTTATGACGTCTAGATTGTGCTCGATAATGAGCACGGTATTCCCCTTATCCACCAGCTCTTGCAGCACAGCTAGGAGGCGCCGCACGTCATCGAAGTGAAGGCCCGTCGTGGGCTCGTCCAAAATGTAGAGCGTCTTCCCTGTAGCGCGCCGTGAAAGTTCGGTGGCCAGTTTAATGCGCTGCGCTTCCCCTCCCGAAAGTGTCGTCGCCGGCTGTCCCAAGTGTATGTAGCCTAAGCCCACATCATTTAATGTCTGCAATTTATCGCGAATGCTAGGGAGCGCCTGGAAGAATTTAAGCGCGCTCTCGACTGTCATCTCGAGCACATCGGAAATATTGACACCCTTCCACTCTATCTCCAGCGCCTCGGCGTTGTAGCGCTTGCCATGGCACTCATCACACTCCACGTATACATCGGGCAAGAAGTGCATTTCTATTTTAAGCACGCCGTCTCCTTGGCACGTCTCGCAGCGCCCTCCCTTCACATTGAAAGAAAATCTCCCCGCTTTATACCCGCGCACTTTGGCCTCCTCCGTTGAAGCAAAGAGCTCCCGAATGGGAGTAAAGAGCCCCGTGTAGGTGGCAGGGTTGCTGCGCGGGGTGCGGCCGATAGGCGACTGGTCAATAGTGATAACCTTATCCAAGTGTTCCAGACCTTTCACCGCTTTGTGTTCCCCGGGTACAACCTTCGCGCGGTGAAACTCGCGCGCTAATACTTTGGAAAGTACATCATTAATTAGGGTAGATTTCCCTGAACCAGAGACCCCAGTGACACACGTAAACGTCCCCAGCGGAATATCCACTGTCACATCACGCAAGTTATGCTCGCTCGCACCTACCACCGTGATCTTCTGGCCGTGGCCCGGGCGGTACTGCCGCGGGGTGCGTATGGAAAGTTTCCCCGAAAGATATTTACCGGTAAGCGTGCTGCTGTGATTGAGCTGCTTGGGCGTACCTTGGAAAATAACTTTGCCGCCGTGATCGCCCGCCCCTGGCCCGATGTCCACCACTTGGTCGGCGCTGCGGATTGTCTCCTCATCATGCTCCACCACTACCACCGTGTTGCCCATGTCGCGCAGCCGCAGCAGCGTCTGGATAAGCTTGCTGTTATCCCGCTGGTGAAGGCCGATCGAAGGCTCATCTAAAATGTAGAGCACGCCCACTAAGCCCGACCCAATCTGTGTCGCCAAGCGGATACGCTGCGCTTCTCCCCCGGCTAAGGTGCCGGCTCGGCGGTCCAGTGTCAGATACGAGAGCCCGACATCTTGCAGGAAGGTAAGTCGCGCCACAATTTCTTTCAAAATTTGCTTGGCGATAACATGCTGTTGAGTAGTGAGCCCGGCCGACTTGTCCACCGAAGCTTTAGCGAAGGTGGAAGCTTTACGCGAAGGCTGGGGGCTCTGCAGGTTTTTAAAGAACCCCAACGTCTCATCAATAGCTAAGCTCACCACCGCGTGTATGTTTTTATTCGCTATGGTGACGGCCAATGGCGCTGGCTTAAGCCGCCTTCCCTGGCACGTCGGGCACGGCCTCTCTACCATGAACTGCTCAATCTCCGCGCGGGTGTAATCTGATTCAGTTTCTTTGTACCGCCGAAAGAGCTGCGGCACGACGCCTTCGTAAGTCGTCTCCCACATACCCCCGCGCGTGCGGATGGAGATGGGAATATTTTCTCCGTACAAAATCGCTTTCACGTGAGCAGCGGAGAGGCGAGAGACCGGCACCTCCATTGAGAATCCAAGCTCATGCGAAAGTGCGGCGAGCAGCCGGTCATACCATCGGCTCCTGCCCGATTTACTCCAAGGCTTGACTGCTCCTTCTGCCAAACTCAACTTGCGGTTCGGTATCACTAAATCCGGGTCAATCTCTTGCTTGCTTCCCAACCCCGTACAATCGGCGCACGCGCCATGTGGCGAGTTGAAAGAAAAATCTCTCGGCTCTAACGCCGGAATGCTGATGCCGTCCACCGGGCAGGCGAACGCTTCCGAGTACAGCTTATCTTCTTTTGTTTCCAGATTCTGTACGACTACCAATCCATTACCGAGCCGCAGTGCCGTCTCCAAAGAATCTGTCAACCTCGGCCGGTCAGGTTTTTCTTCCAGGAAATAACGATCGACTACCACTTCCACGCTGTGCCGCTTCTGCCGATCCAGCCGCAAATCTTCTGCCTCTTCCATGCTATACACGGTGCCGTCAACTCTCACCCGCGCATACCCAGCCAGCTTCGCCTCGCGAATGACATCTTTATGTTCTCCCTTACGATCCCGTACCAGCGGCGCCAAAATCAAGATGCGTGTATCTTTCGGCAGCTCCAACACCTGTTGCGCCATCTGCTTCACGGACTGACGCTCAATCGGCCTTCCGCACTGGGGGCAATGGGGTACTCCTACACGAGCGAACAGTAGACGCAAGTAATCATAAATTTCTGTAACCGTCCCTACTGTAGACCGCGGATTGCGCGTAGTGGATTTCTGGTCTATCGAAATCGCTGGAGACAAACCGTCGATCTGGTCGACATCAGGTTTGTCCATGAGCCCCAAGAACTGCCGGGCGTAGGCCGAAAGGCTTTCTACGTATCTCCTTTGCCCTTCTGCGTAGAGTGTGTCGAACGCCAGCGAAGATTTCCCCGAGCCGGAAAGGCCAGTGAAGACAATGAGCTTATCCCGCGGGATAGTCAGAGAAATATTTTTGAGATTATGTACCCGCGCCCCTTTGATAACGATTTCACTAGCCATAAACGGGCAGTATACGGGAAATTTGCTTGTGGGGCAACGCTAAGAGCAGTATGCTCGCTGGCGTGAAGGTCACCGAACAACTCGCCGCCTTGCCCACGACCCCTGGCATCTACATCTATAAAGACGCCCAGGGAGGCATTCTCTACGTGGGCAAAGCCAAAAGGCTTTCTGCCCGCGTGCGATCGTACTTCCGTCCGCTCGCTTCCCTTGATGCTGCCAAGCAGCAAATGGTGAAGCTCATCAAGAGCATTGAAACCATCTCTACCGATAACGAAACCGAAGCGCTGGTTCTCGAAGCCAATCTCATCCGCAAACGCCAGCCGCCCTACAACGTGGTGCTGCGCGACGATAAATACTACCTCTTCATTAAAATCACGACCAACGAAGAATACCCGCGCGTTTTTCCTGTCCGGCGCGTGAACCGCGATGGTGCGCGTTACTTCGGGCCGTATTCTTCCTCTCAGTCTGTGCGCTCTACGCTTCGTTTACTCCGCAGACTATTTCCATATAAAGGCGAAAAAGATTCCCCGCACGATATTATATTTCCGCATCCGCTGTTTACCTCACCCACCTCAAAAGCAGACGACCTCTCCTTCTCAAGGAGAGGTGCTTCTCCTTACGAAGGAGAAGCCGGTCGTCAGCGACCGGATGAGGTGCATGAGCAGTATCTCCAGAACATTCAAAACGTCATCCGTTTCCTCTCCGGCCAGCGCGAAGAAATTATGCGCACCCTTCGTGCCGGCATGGAGGCAGCCGCACAGGAGGGTCACTACGAACGCGCCGCCACCTTCCGCGACCAGCTGCAAGCTATCGAGCGCCTCGAAGGCACCCAGAAAGTTTTCCTCCCCACCAAAGAATCATTTGATGCCGTGAGCCTCGCCCGCGCCAGTACGCGCAGCGCCGCCAATGTGTTCCAAGTTCGCGAGGGGAAGCTCTTGGGCAAGCAAACGTTTTTACTCCAGCATCGCTCGGAGACGCCTCTCGCCGACACCCTGCGCCAATTTATCTTGCAGTACTACAGCGTCGCTCAAGACATTCCCAAAGTTATTTATGTCCCGGAGGCATTAAGTGATGAAGTTGCCCTCGCGCGGTGGATTAATGGAGAGTCCCCGCCTACCTTAACGAAGCCCGAGCGCGGTAAGAAGCGCCAACTTCTCGAAATGGGGGAAATGAATGCCAAAGAATTGCTGCGACAAGAAGAAATCCAATTCGAAAGCGACACTCGCCTGCAAAAAGCTACCGAGGAACTTTTCCGAGCAGTTGGAGTCGAACCCGCCCCATCGGCGGGCCCCCCGAAGTGGCGGGTCGAAACCAACGATATTTACAATATACAGGGTACCCTGCCCACCGCCTCCATGGTGGTCTTCGAAGGCGGCAAGCCTAACCGCTCCCAGTACCGCAAATTCCGACTGCTGCCTCAGCAGTCGCCCACCGATGTGGAGGGCGCATCTCCGCCTAAGCCCGACGATTTTGCTGCCATTCGCGAAGCTCTCACCCGCCGTTTCGGCGGCCGCCACCCCGACTGGCGCCTGCCGGACCTGGTCATCATCGATGGCGGCAAAGGCCAGCTTTCTTCCGCCAAAAGTGTCCTTGAAGAGTTGAATGTCCAGGTCCCAGTCATTGCCCTGGCGAAGCGGGAGGAAGAAATTTTCGTGCCTGGGCAAAAAACTCCCGTTCGCCTCCCTTACAACTCCGATGCCCTATTCTTGATTCAGCGTATGCGCGATGAAGCCCACCGGTTTACCATTTCCTACCATCGGCTGCTTCGCAATAAGCGCGCCACGCGCTCCCTGCTCGATGATATTCCTGGGATCGGACCGAAAACAAAAAAGCAATTGCTCCAGCGTTTTGGTTCTGTACAAAACATCCGCGGCGCCAGCCGGGAAGAGCTCGAGCAGACCATAGGCAAGTCCAAAACTGCCGCTTTACAAGACTATCTTTAGCCACCCCGGTCAACGGTTGACGGGGAAGGTAACGGTCAGTACTGTGGTAAAGTTATAGAACATATGCTTTGGCTTAATATCATCTTAATCATCGTAAGTGTAGTGCTAACCGCCCTGATTCTCATGCAGAGCCGCTCCGCAGGCTTAGGGAGCGCTTTCGGCGGCGGAGCCGAAGGATTCTACGTACGCCGGGGAGGGGAAAAGCGCATCTTCCAGGGAACCATTGTCACGGCTGTTCTGTTTATTCTCATTGCCTTTGCCCACCTATTCATAAGGTGATCTCCGATGAGGTCTTCCCAACTGCCGCTCGTGTTCGGCGTAGTCATCACTATCTTGGGAGGCGTGTTTCTGTTGAACCGAGCAAGTGAACAAGCGCGCGATACCATTCGCAAACACCATCTAGCTGATGTTGAGCAAAGCCTGTTCTTCGCGCGGGAACTTCACGGCACTGTCCCGCCCTATGAAAATACTTCGTGGTGCGGCCTCTTAAATGATCCGAAGAATACGACTGTGCGCGACCAAATTGAGCTAGCCTTACGCCAGCAGAACAATAAGTACGGCAATGAAGCGAAGCCATTTCCTGCTGACCCGCTAGCGGGTCAGCAGCCCCGCGAAGCTTCAGCGAAGTGGGACCGAATATATGATTATTTCTATTGGAAAAGAAGCCCAGCCGTCTTCGAGCTTTACGCCATCCTTGAACAAGATCAAAACAAGGAGCGGAATACCCTCCTTTGCGCTAATAGCCCTCCTCTCTATTACGACTACGGCATCACCTCGCGTTGGAGGGAAAATCTTATTAATCTCACCTCATGAAGTTCGTTCCTGAACGTCTGCGCTCCCTCTGGTTTCAGATGACCGTCCGCGAGCGGGCTGCGTTTGCTACCCTAGGCATTGTCTTGCTCATCTCAGCTATCCTCAGTATCACTGGGTACATTGGCCGCAACACCACCGTCGTACCCCAGACCGGCGGCGTCTACCGCGAAGCCGCCGTGGGGCAACCTCGCCACTTGAACCCCATCCTGGCCTCCACCAGCGACCTGGATCTCGACATCACCCGCCTCGTATATTCCTCCCTGGTTAAACTCAATCGGAATCTTGAGCTCGAAAATGACCTGGCCGCTGGCTACGAAATCTCCCCCGATCAAAAAACCTACACGGTGAAACTCCGCAGCGATGTCGTCTGGCACGATGGCGAGGCGTTTAACGCTGACGATGTCATCTTTACGATCCGCAGCATTCAAACGCCTGACTACGCTTCTCCCCTGCTCTCATCTTTTCAAGGAGTGGAGGTTGAAAAAGTGGATGACTACACCGTCCGCTTCACGCTCCAGCAGCCGTACGCTCTCTTCCTCAACAGCCTCACGGTGGGCATCGCTCCCCAGCATGTCTGGGAAGACATTCCCCCGAAGAACACCTCCCTGGCCGAGCAAATCTTAAAGCCCGTGGGCACTGGCGCGTTCAAATTCTCTGAAATTACCACTCGCCGCAAAACGGGTGATATCACCGGCGTCACGCTGGTGCGCAATGACCGTTATTACCAGCAACAACCGTACCTGGATGAAATCGATTTCCTCTTCTATCCCACTCACGAGGAAGCTATGCAGGCGCTGCTCTCGAGCCAAGTCGATGGCGTGAGCTTCTTGCCGCTGCAGCTCGCGAACGACGTGAAGTGGCGCGCTTCCTATAACGTCCACCGCTTACTCATTCCGCAGTACTTCGCCCTCTTCTTTAATCAAAATAAAAATGAGCTTCTCGCGGATGCGGGGTTGCGCTCGTCGCTGGCGCTGGCCACCGACCGGGAAACCATTGTGAAGGAAGCCTTAGGCAGCGAAGCCGATGTCCTCCACCTCCCCATTCCGCCGGGAGTCTTCGCCTACCATGAAGAATTCGGCAACCCCGCGTACAACCCCGACGCCGCCAAACAGAATCTGGAAGATACCGGCTGGAAAGATGCCGACGGCGACGGCATCCGGGAAAAAGAAAACAAGCGCCTGCATCTGAAAATTACGACCACCGATTGGCCGGAATACATCCGCACCGCCGAGCTCATTCAGCAGCAGTGGCTCAAGATCGGCGTTGAAACCGAAATTGAAAGCTTAGGCGCTGGCACCATTCAGCAAACCGCTGTGCGTCCGCGCGATTATGAAGTCCTCCTCTTCGGTGAAATCCTGCCGGCTCAGCCCGACCCGTACCCGTTCTGGCACTCCACGCAAACAAGGAGCCCAGGACTCAACCTCGCCCTCTTCAAAGACCAAGCCGTAGATAAACTCCTGGAAGAGGCGCGCAAGGAACCCGATGCGGGCAAGCGCCGTGAGAAATACATTGAATTTCAAGAAAAAATTCTTGACCTCAATCCGGCCGTCATTCTCTACCGCCCGTATTACCTTTTCGCTCAGAAAGGCAAAGTGCGCGGGGTAGAAATACATTATGGAGATCTGCCCGCTTCCCGCTTTAACCACGTGGAGGCCTGGCACGTCCGCACCCAGCGCATCTGGAAAGAATCCTAAAAATCTGTAACCCTTGACTGCGAAGGATTTTCGATGTAAACTACAGCGCGTATCAATATGACATCTCCCAAAAGTTTTCTGATTTTTTCGCTCGCGCTGGCCGCGAGTACCCTCGCTGTACCTGCTCTTGCAGCCCAAAGCCAGCCATTCTACAACGTCCCCGCCCCCAAAACATTTATTAATTTCGTCATGAATTGGCTCCCCCGCCCCGCTACGTTCAGCGCTGTTCCTGTCCCTCGCACCTTCATTAATCTCTTTACCTATCCCACGATCACACCTCAACCTAGTACCCCACCCGCGCCCACCGCAATCACGGGGAAGCCATGCAATCTGCAGACGGAGTGTCCTCGGCCGTTTCCAGGAGCGCCTAACTTTTACTGCGCCGACGGAACAATTGGCGGCCCAGCATGTGTACGTTTCCCCGATGGCCACTGTGGCTGGCAGTTCCGACAATGCCCCAAAAAGTAGAGGACACGGCTTGTCTCGCGTGAGATAACTTCCTACACTTGCCCTATGCCACAAGATATGCGCGAGGTCATTCTGGCCTCCCCTCAGCAAATTGGACACTCGCTGGAGGTAAATAAGGACGTCAAAGTCGAAGGGAAAGTTGATTCCATTGTGTTGGCCGGTATGGGCGGCTCCGGCCATCCCGGAGACCTCCTCAACGCGTTAGGCATCAGCAATGTCCCTCTCTACGTTCACCGCAATTACGACCTCCCCACTACCTATCTTGCCCACATGGGGCTGGTGAAGCCCCTCGTTATCGCGAGCTCTTACTCGGGGAACACCGAAGAGCCTCTCACTGGCTATGCCTTGGCCCAGCGCGAAAGCCGGCCGCTCCTGGTGAGCGCCTCGGGGGGGAAGTTACAAGAATTGGCCCAGCGCGACGGCACCCCGTTCATTAAAATTGACTATACCGACATGCAACCGCGCCACACATTATTCGCAGCTTTCGCTGGCATTTATGCGGCGTTGCGTAACAGCGGGCTCGTCGAAAACATTGATGAAGACTTACGCCGCGTCGAAAAGGTCTTAATCGAGAAGGCTCCACTCCTCGAAGCCCCCGGCAAAGAGCTGGCCCAAAAAATCAAAGGCAAAACTGCTGTGTACCTTTCTACCGACGCGCTTGGCTTTGCCACAAAGAACTTCAAAATCCAAACCAATGAGAATGCCAAGTACCCTGCGTTCTGGAATACATTCCCCGAAATGAACCACAACGAAATGCTTGGGTTCAGCAAGCTCAAAGAAATGAAAAACCCGAACCAGTTTTTCGTCCTCACCCTGCGAGACAAAGATGATCACCCCAGAAACCGCGCTCGCATAGAAGTCACTACGGGACTCTATCGCGATTGGGGCGTTACCGTGGAACACGTGAATGTTGAAGGCACAACCCTTCTCGAAAAACTTATGTATACAGTGACACTCGGCCTCTGGACAACGTACTTCCTCGCCCTCGAGTATGGTATTGACCCAGTTCCCGTAGAAGGAGTGGAATCCCTCAAGGCTAAGCTCAAAGAGGTTGCCGGCGATATCTAACCACGTCTCTACCTCAGTTGTTATTCCTGCCTACAACGAGGAGGAAATGTTGGGCGCAACACTCGAGTCGCTCACGAAGCAAATTACCTCAGATCCTTTTGAAGTAATCGTAGTGAATAACGCCTCTACCGACCGTACCCGCGAAGTCGCGCAGCAGTACCAAGGCAAGCTCAACCTGGTTGTGGTAGATGAGCCACACAAAGGCCGCGGTGCCGCGCGCGCCGCCGGCTTTGACCATGCACAAGGCGGCATTGTATTTTCGACAGACGCCGACGTCATCATTCCTCCCCACTGGCTCTCATCCCTCCTCGCCCATCTTTCCGACAAGTCTTTTGCCGCAGTCAGCGGCACGTGCCAAGTTCGCGATCTAAGCCAGCTCGGAAACTCTACCATTAATACTATCCAATCGGTCGCTATGCGCGCGTTTGCCCGCGTCTACGGCACCCCCTGGCTCACCGGTTCAAATTTCGCCATCCGTAAAGAGGTGTACCAAGTCAGCGGAGGGTTCGATCACAAGCTAACTGCATTTGAAGATGCCGAGCTTGCGCTGAGAGTCAAAGCCCACGGTCGCATCAAAATGATTACAGACACGCCCGTCGTTGCTTCTGGCCGCCGCTTTGCGCACCACGGTCTTTTCAAAGGAATTTTCAGCTACGTTCGTCTCCTAAACGTGTACCACTTTCATAACCAACACGTCACCCTCGACGACCCACGGTAAACAATTGAGAAATTTTCTCGGCGAGCTGGCGGTCTTTGTCTGTGACTTTCCCCTCCGAATGGGTCCAGAGTTCCATGCCTACCTTATTGTAGTGAATGAGAATATCCGGGTGGTGATTGGCTTTCTCTGCAGCCGCTGCCACCTTGTTCACAAACACCATTGCCGCGGCGAAATCAGGGAATTCAAACATGGCCCTGAGCTTGCCATCGACCTCTTTCCAATCTTCGCTCATACCCGGCGCACAAGCCCCGCGTCCGCATCCACCTCTACCATTTCCCCATCCTTAAAATCGCTCATGGCATTTTTCATGCTCACGATGCAGGGAATGCCAAATTCCCGCGATACTACGGCAGCATGACACGTGATCCCGCCTGATTCGGTCACAATCGCCGAAGCGTTTTTCATGGCCGGCAGGTTATCCACCATCGTTGAATACGCGATCAATATGTCTCCCTGTTTTACCTTGTGGTTATCACTCGGGTTGGGAACAAGCCGCGCTTTGCCCCGCGCCTTGCCTTTATTGGCAGTAATCCCTCGCGTCAGATACGTAGCCTGAGCCTTACCGGCCTTTTGTTGAGATTCCACATACGTAAACACTTCTTCGCCTTCCCCAGGCGAGAAATTAACTCGCTCTTTCTTCTCCCCATCGAGCCCCCAGGCTATGATGCGCCCTTTACTTTTGAGAACTGCGCGAGGGTCCGCCTCGCCCCGCAGACACGCCACCATCTCATCCTCAAGCAGTGTTCTCAGCTCATTGATGGAAATCTTGAACCTCTTCACCATCTCGTCGTAGATAGGCAAGAGGTAGAACCCAGCCACGGATGCTACGTATTCCGCTTCATTCCGGGTATCAATGGCCAAGCCAAAATCAACAAACACCTGCAAGTCTTCTGGGCTGATGTCGTATTTCTTCACAATCCCTACGATATCCCGGTCGCGAATCTGTGTATAATTCTTAAGTTCTGCTAGCTCTCTCTCAAGCGCGCTCGTCTCCCGCGTGAGGGTGTCTTTGAGCTCACTCTCATACCTCTCGGCGTTCCAAGGCACACCAAAGGCAAGCACCGGCATCCAGCCGAAATCGTGGGCTAAGCGCTCGGCGGCCACCTCGACCGTCCGTGCCCCTTGCTGGATCTTGAGAGTCTCTTCAATGAGTTCGCGTTTTTCCTCTAGTGTGGTTGATATTTCACGTGGCTTAATCAACGCAAAAAGGACTGTATTGTACTCCTCCGAGTCTTTTGTAAGTTTCATTTTCCCCACCAGCACCTCATCCATGAGAGGCGGCCAATAATCCTCCGCCAGCCACGTGAACTGATCGTAAATCACAATGCGGTGAGCTTGATCGCGGTTCTCGAGATAGATATCAGCTAGCTCCCCACCTGAAACTTTCGAGAGGTCAGGCGGGTTGATCTGAGGAATTTCTCTCTTGGCTGCCTCTTTACTGGCGTAGAATGGGATAAACAATTTCTCCATACCCTTGGGGTCTTGGGCAGTCAGCTCTTGGATCCGTGCATGCAACTTCTCTACAAAAGACTCCGGCACATACATGTGCTGCTCTTCCTCTTTTTCTTTGCCGACAATACAGACCGCTAATATTTCTCTCCACAGCCCAAAATGGTCTTCAAAGTAGCGCGACGTATGGTCCGTATGCCACAACTCTGCGTCCGCTGGATAGGTAGCCCACCGGCCTTTCTTGGTGAACCGCAGATTGCGATAATAACTCATATGTGGGGACGGAGAGAATCGAACTCTCACGAGGGTTACTCACACGCTCCTGAAGCGTGCGCGTCTACCAGTTCCGCCACGTCCCCATGCACCCTACCGGGACCCTAATTCCACCACACCTGCCCCGTATCGAAGCGAGCTTCTGGTGCGGGGTCCCCATCGCCCATATCGTAGAGAAATTTGACATTTTTTGCCAACTTGCTATAATCCTAGGAGATTAACTCAGCGCAGTCCCTTCCGGATTTTACAACAGAGTGGTTCGTGACGAACTTTGCGTTACCTTTCCCTTCTGTCGCGCCTGATAATTCAAGTTTAATATCCTAAGTTTCAACACAATTGAATAGTTATGACTGATCAGAAGCCGCCCCTGCCCGCCGTAGCCTTGGCGAAGGCGGGGCCTCCTCCGCCTCCCCCTATTCGTAAGCCCACTGTTTCCGGTACCCGCAGACAAGCATCACCCGGTCATGCTGCTGCGAAGCCTCAAAGTCCGCAGCCGGCCAGTCGTCCTCCGCGCGGCCGCAGTAGTGGCCGCCCCAGCGGCGGACGCGGGCGTGGTGGCCGCGGTCCTGGACGCGGGCGGGGCCGAGCAACCGGCACTCCCTTCGGTTCTACCCGGCCGCTGGATGTGCCTTCCTTAAAGCAGCCTCCCCGCAACCCCGATGCCATGTATTTAATTCCCTTGGGCGGGCTGGAAGAAATCGGCCGCAATGCCGCCGCCGTGGAATACAAGAATGACATTGTGGTCGTCGACCTTGGCCTTATGTTCCCCAACGAGAACATGTACGGCATCGATTACGTTATCCCCGATATCAGTCCGCTCGCCGGCAAGGAAAAAAACATTAAAGGCGTCATTATTACCCACGCCCACTACGACCACTTCGGTGGCGTACCTCACTTACTGCCGAAACTCGGCAACCCTCCTATTTACGGTTCCCAGTTCACCATGATGCTCGTTCAAAAACGCCAAGCAGAATTTCCGCAATACGCCAAGCCCAAAGTAAACATAGTGAAGACCAAAGAAAAATTCCGCCTAGGAGAGCTCGAAGTAGAAACATTCCATGTGAACCACTCCGTGCCTAACTCTTTTGGTGTGGTAATCCGCTCGCCGGCCGGCTCCATCGCCTTTACTGGTGATTTTAAATTCGATAACCACCCTGTCAACGACCATCCCGCCGACGAGGAGCACTTGCAACAAATCGGCAAACAAGGCGTCAGTGTTCTGTACGCCGATTCCACCGGCTCCGAACGCGAAGGCCACTCTATCTCCGAATCTGTTGTTGAAAATAACCTGGACAAACTTTTCGCTGCTCACCCCAATCAACGCATCATTGCGGCTACCTTCTCTTCCATGATCGACCGCTTGCAGCAAATGATCTCCGTGGCCGAGCGCCACGGCCGTAAAGTGGCCATCGAAGGCTTCTCCATGAAAACGAACATCGAAATCGCCAAAGAAATTGGCTTCATGGATTTCCGTAAAGAAACCATGATTACTTCTGAGGAAAGCAACAAACTCCCCCCTGGCAAAGTGGTAGTTCTCTGCACCGGTGCCCAAGGGGAAGATAACGCTGTCTTGATGCGCCTCGTGAATAACGAGCATCGTACACTTGAACTTCAGGCAGGTGATGTTGTGATCTTTTCTTCTTCCGTTATTCCCGGCAACGAACAGTCAGTGCAGCTCGTCAAAGACAAAATCTACCAGCAAGGCGCCGAAGTGTACCACTACAAAATGATGGATATTCACTCCGGAGGCCACGGCCATCGCGACGATTTAATGCACATGATCGAGCTTACCCAGCCCAAGTACTTAGTCCCCGCCCATGGGCACTTCAGCCATCGTGCGGAACACGCTAAGCTCGCCGTACAGCACGGCATGGACCGTAACCGTATTCTCCTCCCCCAAAACGGGGAAGTAGTTGAAATCACACCGGAAAAGGTTCGCCTCTCCGGTGAAAAGTATGAAATTAAGTATGTGATGGTAGACGGCCTCGGCGTGGGTGATATTGGCAACGTGGTCCTGCGCGATCGGCAAATCCTGGCCTCCGACGGTATGGTCGTCGTGATCGCCACGGTGGACGGCCGCAGCGGCCGTGTGATTGGCGAACCAGATATGATCTCTCGCGGGTTTGTCTATATGAAAGACCAAAAAGCACTCGTGAAAGATACGCAGCAAAAAATCCGCCAGATTATTGAGAAACAATCCGGTCGCGGACGTGGCGAGCCCAACTGGTCCATGATGAAGAACAATTTGCGTGACAGCGTCGGCCAGTTCCTCTTCCAGCGCACCGAGCGTCGCCCCATGGTGCTGCCCGTTATTGTCGAAGTGTAAGCAAAACGCTAGGGTAGATACATGGAAACCCCTAGCGGTAAAACAATTTTATCGGGTATTCAGCCGTCGGGCACATTGCACATCGGCAATTATTTAGGGGCGCTCAAGCAGTGGGTAGCACTGCAAGAAAACAACACTGCCTACTACTGCATTGTGGATGAGCACGCCATCACCGTGGAATACGACCCGAAGGAACTTCCTGACCGAACTCTTAATGCCGCCGCCATTTACCTGGCTGCCGGCGTAGACCCAAAGAAATCCACTCTCTTTGTACAATCCCACATTCCTGCCCACACTGAACTCGCCTGGCTGTTGTCCACCATCACCCAATACGGCGAGCTCACCCGCATGACACAGTTCAAAGATAAATCCGCTAAGAAAGAGAGCGTCTCCTTCGGCATCTTCGCCTACCCCGTCCTCATGGCTGCCGATATTCTCCTCTACCACGCACATTTGGTACCTGTAGGTGATGACCAGAAACAGCATGTCGAGCTCACGCGCGATCTCGCGCAGCGTTTCAACAATCGCTTTGGGGAAACATTTACCCTCCCCGGCTACTTCGCGAGCAGCTACGCCGCCCGCGTTATGTCCCTCGCCGATCCCACACGCAAAATGAGCAAGAGCGACGGGGAAAAAACGTACGTGGCTATTACGGATGAGCCCGATGCCATTCGCAAGAAAGTCATGAGCGCCACTACCGAGACAGAGCCCATATTTTCTTTTGAGAGGAGTGGCCCCGCAGTAAAAAACTTGCTGCGCATCTATCAAGCTTTTAGCGATGAGTCCCCTGCCGGCATCGAGAAAAAATTCTCGGGCAAGGGCTACAAAGAACTCAAAGAGGCTTTGGCGGAACTCTTAGTCGAAAAGCTCACCCCTATCCGCGAGCAATATACCGAACTGCGCCAAGACGAGAAACACTTGCGAGATACTTTAGAAGCTGGCCGCGCCAAAGCCGCCATTGTGGCCAATAAAACTTTGCGAGATGCTAAGGAAAAGATGGGCCTGCCTGCCGGCAGGCAGGTTTAGTATGAAAGAACTAGACGTTGCCATCGAAGCCGCCAAAGCCGCCGGGGAAGTGCTGCAGGAAGAGTACCAGAAAGCCCATATTGCTCAGCTGAAACCTGATAATACTTTGGTGAGTGACGCAGACCTGGCCGCAGAGAAAATCATTATCAAAATAATTAAGAAACACTTTCCCGACCACGCCATTTTTTCCGAAGAAGCCGGCTCCTCGCCCAGTAAGTCTGATTACCTTTGGATTATCGATCCCCTCGACGGCAGTGCTAACTTCCTTCACCACCTAGGTATTTTCTGTACAGCCATTGCTGTCGTAAAACAAAACCAGCCCTTAGCTGCAGCGGTACACCTACCATTAACCGGCGAACTCTTCACGGTAGGTGAGGACCAAGCCGCATTGAACGGCAAGCCCATACAACCGAGTACTACGCCGGACGCCAAGCAAAGCCTGATCGCCTGGGGCCGCGGATCCGTAAATCACCCCCGGCACACACATCTGTATAGCGGCCTCACTCCCCACATACGCAGTCTCCGCCTTTTTGGATCTGTCGTTATCCAAGCATGCTACGTCGGCTGTGGGTACCTCGATGCTTTCCTCAATAGTGACTGCAAGCTGTACGACGCCATTGCGGGAGCCATGATTGCAGAAGCCGCCGGCGCGAAAGTGACCGACTTTGCCGGTAACCTGTGGCAGCCAAACTTCAAAGATCCTACGAGCACAAGTGATGTCTTGATCAGCAACCCTCACATTCATGCAACCCTCGTTCAGGCTCTACGCAAAGCCGAGAGCCCGTGATAAGGTGAAGCAACTATGCAAGTAAATCCATTCATGTTTCGCAACTACGACATCCGGGGCGTCGTAGACAAAGATTTAAGTCTGGAAATCGTGGCAGCCTTAGGCCGCGCGTACGGCTCTCTCTTGCGGCGCCGTAAAATTCGCCACGCCGTCGTGGGCCGAGATGTCCGCACCAGCGGCCCGGCCTATCAAGCAGCGCTCATGCAAGGCATGACTAATGTGGGTATTAACATCATTGATATCGGCCAAGTCATGACTCAGATGATGTATTACGCCCAGTACCGTTTCCAAACCAACGGCGGCGTCATGATTACCGCCTCACACAACCCTGCCAACTTCAACGGCTTTAAAATGGCCACTGGGTTCTCGCAAACCACCGGCCCCGAGGAGGTCCAAGAAATGCGCCGCATGATGGAAAATGATGACTATTTTCAGTCCGACGAAAAAGGAACTATCACGAAAGGTGACGTTACCGAAGATTACTTCGCTGATGTCTTAAAGCGCGTCCAAATTAAGAAAAGGTTCAAAGTCGTATATGACCCTCACCAAGGCACGACCGGGCCATATGTGACAGAGATCTTAAACCGAGTGGGCTGCGATTTAGTCGTGAAAAACCCCGTCCCGGACGGCACGTTCCCTGTCGGTACCCCCGACCCTACTGACGCGGAAGTCATGCAGCAAATCTCAGAATGGGTGAAAGAAGAAAAAGCCGATATTGGTATCGCCATGGACGGCGACGGCGATCGCATTGGGGTGGTTGATGGCAACGGGAATGTGCTCTGGAATGACGTCCTCGTGGCTATATTCGCCCAAGAAATCCTCGAGCGCTTTCCTGGTTCAAAAATTATTTACAACACCCTCTGCTCTCAGGTGGTCCGCGAAGTCGTCAAGCAAAATGGCGGTACCCCCATCATTTGGAAAACAGGGCACGCCTTCATCAAGGCAAAGATCGCGGAAGAAAAGGCTGCTTTCGGCGGTGAGCTCTCTGGTCACTTTTTCTTCAACGACAATGCCTATGGGCACGATGATGGCAGCTACGCTGTCCTGCGCATCCTCGAATACCTCTCCGAAAAAAACACGTCGCTGGCCGAGCTCTACGCCAGCTTCCCAAAATACATCTCCTCGCCTGAAATCAAGGTTGGCTGTCCGGATGACAAGAAAGCTCTCGTCATTGAAGACCTCTCTCAGAAATTTAAAAAGGATTTCCCCAAGGCGGAAATCACTGACAATAATACCATCCCCGGAGACGACGGCGTCCGCGCTGATTTCCCCGATGGCGCCATGGTGTTCCGCTATTCCCAGAACGGGCCGTACATCACGGTAAAGTTCGAAGCCAAAGATCAAGAAACTTACGACCAACGGAAAAAATACGTCCGGGAGATACTAAAGAGTTATCCAGAAATTATTTGGGAAGACCAACTTGCGGTAAACTTAAGCGCCCTGGACTAACTAGCCGTCTGTTGCACGGGTGTGGCGATCAAGTCACATCCTTTAAGAATTCCTGTGGTCTTAGTACTTTTCCCTCTTTCGTAGCCCCTACAGGCAATAGCATCTTTTGTCTTGGCCGTACACTTTGATTTATCCGTTATATCCTTTCCACTTTCCTGAAGAATCCAAATATCATCTCGACAGGTATCGCCATCCCAGGGAACGGCACACATAATTCTTTCGTTGGGACCTATTGGACCCATGCAATGACAACCGCACTGTATTTTGGTATCAACCGCTAATGCAGTTTGCGTAGGCTGCCCATAAGTTGAGCCGGGAGGTGCACTAGTTTGGTCCGGATACCCGGCCTTCAGAAAGTTACCGTTGGAAGCCAACATCCAAACAACTATAACTACAGCAACAATACCAATTGCAACCCACACGCCTTTTGGTAACGTCCCTGCCTTCGCTGTCAT
>CAYHTZ010000003.1:0-89293 GCA_964359735.1 uncultured Candidatus Saccharibacteria bacterium | reverse complement strand
GGTACCCGAAAGGTCAAAAAAATGTCCCGGCCTAGAAGCTTTTTGCTAAAGAAATCCTGGTGGTTCATAAGCAATTTCTCGATTACCGACTCGTCAACGAGCTTGCCTTCCCAATCCCACATCATCTCATCGGCTCCTAATTCCTTGAACATAAGGTAACACTCTTGAATTTCTTTATGGGTCCGTATGTATGCCTGATGGTGCCAGTACGGAGCGTAGGCATTGTCCGGATGCTGAGAAAACATGGTCGCCGGCATTCTCCTCTGGTTATTGCTCATACACGAATTTTTTTATGCGATGAATGCCAGCCGTAAGATCTTGCTGCGAAGCAGCAAAACTTAGGCGTATGTATCCTGGTGCATGGAAAGCCTCCCCCGGAACTACTGCCACGTGTTCTCGGTCGAGCAGAGCTTGTGCCCACTCGGCTGATGAGCGACTGTATTGTGAAAGCAGCTTGTCAATGTTGAAGAACACGTAAAATGCCCCTTCTGGCTCATGTAACGAAATGCCACGAATTGCCGAAAGTTGAGCGCAAACAAGTTTTCTTCTCTGGGCAAACACCCTTACCATTTCTATCACTGGCTGCTGCTGGCCAGTGATAGCCGCTACCGCCGCCTGCTGACTAATTGAGCTGGTTCCCGACGTAGTTTGGCTGGCGAGAGAGACCATACCCTGAATAACCTCGCGCGGCCCTGCCCCGAAGCCGACCCTCCAGCCAGTCATAGCGTACGCCTTTGAAACACCATTGACCGTGACCGTTCGATTTCTGGTTGCCTCACCGAGCGAGGCAATCGAGCAATGCGTTCCTCCGTAGAGTATCTTTTCGTAAATTTCATCTGAAATCAAAAAAACGTTTCGCTGAATGGCCATAGCCGCGATTTTTTCCAGTTCCGCCTTTTCAATGACGGCGCCGGTAGGGTTAGACGGACTATTCAGAAGAATAACCTTTGTTTTGGGAGAAAGATGCTTCTCAAGAACGCTGGCCGTAGCCTTGAAGGGTGGTTGGAGCCGAGCGAGGATTGGTGTGGCCTCAGCTAGGGTAACTTGCTCGGCGTACGTGCTCCAAGCAGGAGTCGGTATAATGACTTCGTCACCGGGGTTGCATAATGCTTGGAAAGCCAGATAGAGAATTTGTTTCGCACCGACGCCGATAATGATTTCGTCCGGTTCGTAGGAAATGTTGTTCTCCTTCAGTAATTTTAACGCAACGAGCTGGCGCAACCTGGGAATTCCAGCGCTTGGCACATAATGTGTAAATCCGGATGTAATTGCTTCTCTACCAGCTTCCCGGATATGCTCAGGGGTAGAGAAATCTGGTTCACCTAACGTCAGATTGATCACGCTGAAGCCAGCTGCCGCAAGCTGTTTCGCTTTTTCATCGAGAGAGAGTGTCGCAGACGGTTGCAGTTCGAGAATTCTTTTGCTCAGCATGTATGAGAATTGAAGACGAAGAGCGGGTAACGGGAATCGAACCCGTATCTCGACCTTGGGAAGGTCGCATATTACCACTATACTATACCCGCCTAGCGTGCGGCTACCGTACCTGTATCTTTATCCCACCGGTAATGGAATAGCAAGACAACTACCGCTCGCTCCTCACTCAACGTTCGGTAAAGCTCTTCTAAAGACTCCGCGTTGCGCTGTTGTTGGAGAGCAGCCTGCTGCAAAAAAGGGAGAATGACTTCTTCATCGTATTCCGCCAGGCTCAGCCCGGCCGTTTCTTGAATTAACTTTTCATCCTTCAAGTGCAGAACTTCTTCTCGGTAGCGCCTGGCATCGCTCGCCGTCGCGACATCGGGGAGGCTGCTGTGTGTGACGAGGTGTCTGCGCACCGCGGACGTAAGTCCTTGCTCGACCGTAGGCGCATCTTCTTTCAAAACTTCAGAAAACTTCGTGGAAACAGCCAGCTGCTTCCCCCAGTCGTGCGTAGTAATGCATCCGCGGGTGGTGCAAACCACCGGCCAGGGGAAAAGCGTAGACAGAAAGTTACGTGGGGTGTTTTTACTAGCCAGCGCCCCCAGCCACGCCAGCAGAGCGGCTGCTAGCACAGCCAGCGGTAAAATCACGGCCGTAAGTTCCATCGCCCGCTTCATTGGAAAGCCTCAAAAGGCGCATCCTCCACAAAAAAGATCCGCCACCATTTCATGGGGATCGATGGTGGTATCTCTTTTTCCGTGACTGCACTCGACTGCACCTCCACCGGCTCGGCTTCCTCGGGAATAAGCACCACGGTTTCTCCCGGAGCACTATAGTTCAAATTTTCCCGCGCCAAACGTTCTTGAAAGGCATCGGTGCGAAAATACTGATTGAGTTGCGAAAGTTCAACTACCTTGCGCTCTGCTACTTGTACTTCTTGCTTCAGCGCCGCAACTTCCCGCTGCACTTGCCAGCGTCTGTTCATCTCCTGTACCAGCGAGGTCAAAAGCAATATTCCCACCACCGCGGCTATGCCCAGGGCTATTTTAGGCTTTGGCCCTTTCATGAAACAGGCGAAGGCTGAGCTGTCCGCGGCAACGCAATGTTCAGTGTCTCTTCTCCCCGGCGCACGCTGAGTGCTACGACCTCTTCCCGGAACGGCGCCGCAATATCTTCTTCCCAGTTCACCGGTTTATTGTTGATAGTCGTGATGAGATCTCCCGTGCGCACCCCTGCTTGGGCCGCCGCCGAGCGCAGCGCCACTGATTCTACTACCACTGTAAACTGCCGCGTGCCCCCCTGAGTTTCCGTAAAGGTGTAGTCAAACGCCAGTCCTCGCTCGCTGATAGGGTTTTGCTCCAAGTTCCCGCTGGCCACTCGCTCGAGGCTCCGGCGGAGTAGAACACCTGGCAGGAGCTTGCCCTCCTCCCCCGGCAGGAGTAAAGCCGCTACTCTACCTTCGTCATCAAGGAGCGGGCTGCCGGTGGCGGCTGCGGGGGAAATCCGGGTTGCACCCAACAGGCGCTGCCAGCCCGCCGCATCTGCTTTCTCGGGTAAGCGATATTCTTCCACTAAGAGAGCGTGGACCTTCGGTGTGAGCGTCTCTGGGGAACGGGTAAGGAGGGTGAGTGTGGTACCAGGAGCTGCGTCGCTGTCCCGCACATCGAAGGGAGAAAAGACGCCGCGGCTGGCTCGGAGATACGTAATACCGTACACAACATCATTCCCCACATGCGTGAGTGGTGTCGTTCTTCCCTCTCCGTCTATGGCCACGAGCTCACCCTGTAGAGTGTTCTCGAGAGTAGCAATAATGCCGTCGCTGGTAACGACCAGGCCGGTAGCCACCGGTGAGGAGGGCTGCTCAGCGCGGGCCAGCAGTACCACTGAGCGCTCATGATTCTTCGTGAGTTCCGCCGTGGCTGTGCTCGGAGAGATAGTTACTTCCTGAATGGTGGTAATGAGCCTATCTTCAGTTGTCGGGAGAGGCGGGAGGTTCGGTTGCCACCACCACTGCGCAATCATTCCCCCCATGGCGCCAAGCGCAAGCACGGCCACCCCAATCAGCACCACCCACGTTAGGGACAGGCGAATTACGTGTTCACCGCTGGCTGGCTTAGGATTTAGGATCATATCCACTGCACAGAAAGAAAAAGAATAATAAAAGCTGCGCCTCCAATCAGCATATATTCTACCATGTCTTGACGGGCCAGGCGCCTTTCAAAACTGCGCGTCAGTCCCTGGAGAAGAAGGTAATAGGCTGTGAGCCCTATCCCTGCCTGGGCAAAGAAGTGAAAGGGCGTGAACTGCAGTACCCAAATAATCTCGGCCACCGCCAAGCTTATACAGAGCGCCAAAAGGAATGCTTCTGAACGGGCAGCCGCAATACGGCGCAGCGCTTGCCAGGCGAGTAAGAGCGTAATGAGCCAGGTAAGCGCGAGCGTTATGGTGAGCGATTTCGCCATATGAAAGTGCCAGCCCAGCACGGCGGCTAAATCCACAAATAGAACCAGGGCCGATACGCCCCAGTTCCAGGTAGGGTACGCCAGCCTCGCGGCGAACTGAAGCAAAAAGTAGAATATAATACTCGCCGCTAAGAAGTAGAGGTGGAGGAGCGGGCTGGCTGGCAAGAAGAGAGCGAATGCCGTAAGCCCAATGGCGGCCAAGATCGGCAAAAAAGCCTGGGTGAAGTGAAAATCCTCGCTTTCTTCCTTGCGCAGAACCAGCACCCCCGCCGTCACCAGCCCGAAGAGAGTGAGGAGAGAAATCGCTACGAATCTTTGCAAGGCAAACGTTGCCTCCAGCCCGGCGAAGAAAAGCATGACCACGAGGACGTAGTGGGAAGCCGGCAGCCGCCGCCGTAGCGTTCGCCAGACCTCTCCTATTGGCATAGGTTAGAACTTATTTCGGCTGAGGTAATCATCCACCGAAAGTGCGGCTGAACAGGCTTGCCCCGCCGCCACCACAATTTGCGCATCACGGGTATCGGTGACATCCCCCGCGGCAAAGAACCCTTCCACGCTCGTTTTTCCGTATCGGTCGGCCACCACTGCTCCCTGCTCATCGAGAGGTACAAGCTGCGAGACTGGTTCCGTATTAGGAATAGCCCCAATGGTTACAAAAATACCGTCAAGAGTTAGACTCTTCTTTTCACCGGTGGAGAGATCTTCGTACTCAAGTCCGGTGACAAATGTATCTCCGAAGATATGTGTCGTCTTTGCCCGCGTGAGCACAGTTACATTCGGACTCTGCTGAAAATTATCCACCAGAATTGGTTCCGCTCGCAGCTTCTCATCGATGTGAAGCAAGTACACTTTTTTGGCAATACGCTGAAGCATAATCACCGCTTCGGCTCCTGAGTCTCCCCCGCCAATCACTGCGACTGTCTTATCCGCAAAGAGAGGTGCGTCACAGTTGGCGCAGTATGAAACACCTTTATTTTTGAACTCTTTCTCGCCCGGAATGTTGAGTAGCCGAGGGTGGCGGCCGGTGGCGTAAATCACCGTTTTTGCCTGGTACGTGCTCTTATCTTCAACTTCTATCTGAAACAGTTTTTCTTCTTTGCGCACCCGTGTGATCTTCTTCGGTACAATCGTAACCATATCACTGTGGTCGCGAACGTGCTGTACCATCTTATCGGCAAGCACCGTCCCCTCGGTAGTGCGGTCTCCCGGCCAGTTCTCGATTTCGCCCGAGTTAACTACTTCCCCTGCCGGGATGTCTCCAAAAAGCACGGACGTGAGCCTGCGCCGCGCCGTATAAATTCCCGCCGTGATCCCAGCCGGGCCATATCCAACAATCGCCACGTCAAAAACGCGTTCTGACATACGGCTCAGTGTGCCTCGGTTATGTCGTTATGCCAAGAGCACTGGCGATACGCGCTTGGTCAACCCCCACGATGTGCTGCTCCTCCGGTCCTTCTCCAATCAAGATGACGGGCACTCCCATTTGTCCGGACTTCTGAATCATTTCTCGAGCCTTTTCCGGATCACTGCCAACGTCAATATCCTTATAGGGAATACTATGCTCCTGCAAAAATGCTTTCGTGGCTCGGCAGTACTGGCATGTTTGTGTGCTGTAAATGGTGACGGGTTTGTTTGCCATATGTAAGGTGTATATTTATATATGAATGTGTCTAAGTATACCACCCACTGCAAGCTTAGCTAGCTTGCTATATTGACAAGACCTTTAATTTATATCATTATTTGCGCATGAAAAAACTTGGCAAACTTGCAGTCGTAGGCACGGGATACGTAGGCCTGCCTCTCGCTGTGCTCGCCAAGGAAAAAGGCTGGGACGTGGTCGGGTACGATATCGACCAAAAGAAGGTAGAGGCTATTAACCGCCGTGTCTCCCCCGTCAAAGATGTGGTAGAAGATCAGGCACTCGAAAAGTTTCCGCTTGTTGCCTCAACTGACCCTGCCGTAGTAGCCCACGCCGATGTCATCGTCATCGCCGTCCCCACGCCAGTCACTCATGATAAACAGCCGGATCTGGCCCCTCTCATCGGATCGGTAAAAGATATCCTACCCCACCTCAAAGCGAAGCAAACGCTCATTGTAGAATCAACCGTCAACCCCGGCGTGATGGATGAAGTGGTGCTGCCTCTCATTCAGAGCCGGGGGGGGCTGAAGGAGCTACGCGTTGCCTACTGTCCTGAGCGCATTAACCCCGGTGACAAAAAATGGACAGTACGTAACATTCCCCGTGTCTTAGGTGCGTATACAAAAGAGGCAGAGGCAAGCGCACTGCATTTCTATACCAGCATCCTGGAAGCGCCGGTGAAGGTTATGAATTCGGTGACTGAGGCCGAAGCCGTGAAAATTTTCGAGAATAGTTTTCGTGATGTGAACATTGCCTTTGTCAATGAAATGGCCCGTTCGTTCGACCGTCTGGGCATTGATGTTATGAACGTGATTGAAGGTGCTTCAACCAAACCTTTTGCTTTCCTCGCCCACTTCCCCGGTAACGGCGTGGGTGGGCACTGCATCGGCGTAGACCCTTACTACATGATCGAGCGTGGACATAGCGTGGGGTTTGACCACCAATTCTTGAAACTGGCCCGCGAGATAAACAACAGCATGCCGGCCTTTACCGTGGAGTTGCTGCGCCGCGGGCTCGCGGAGCTCCACGTACGTGAGCGTGACCTAACCGTGGCCGTACTCGGCGTTTCGTATAAGAAGGACACTGCCGACGACCGGGAAAGCCCGGCCATTGAGGTGCGCCGGCTCCTTGAGGAAGGCGGCTTTCAAGTTGTTGTCTTTGATCCGTACTTCCCGGCGTCCTCGAACGTCGCGACGTTGGAAGAAGCCCTCGCTGCTGCTGATGCAGTCATGCTCGCTACCAACCATACGCAATTCATTAAAGCTTTGACGCCGGCGGCTCTGCGCCGCCACCAGATCCGTTTGCTGGTTGACGGCAAGAATGCCCTGGATCCCGCGCAAGTTGCCTCTGCCGGAGTTCTCTACTACGGTATTGGCCGGACTCAAATGGCCGTTACGCAGCCGCAGGGGGCGGTGGCGGAGGAGGCGTAGTTTCAGTTGATCTTTGAGATTCTATTTCGCGCCGGAACCCTCTGGCGTACGCAGCCTCTTCTTCAATAGCATCTGCTTCCGCTTCCGCTACCTCAGACGCGATAGCTTCATCTTCGGCGCGCTGTTGGGCCACCATGTCTCGGGAGGCATCTACCACATCGCTAATCGCGTCTCGGAATTCCTGGAGCGGAGGTTTGGCGGCAAGCGGTACTCCTGACGCTTGTGACCAGACACGTTTCTGCTTGCGGTAATTGCGGTAGGCTCCCCATATGAGCCCTACGGCGAATACCGGGAACCATACAACCGTAATGTAGCGGGACAGGAGATACACCAGGAAAAGTAAGAACCCGGCAATGACGCCGTACGCTAGGGCCCAGTAGATAATCGGGTAAATGTTGGGTTTAAATTCCTCTGCCACAGGCTTTTAGTATATCACAGCGGGGCCCGCTGCAACAACTTTTTCATTTCTGCCAGGCTTTCGATCTCGCTGGGACTTCCAAGCACGACCGCCAGCGTATTCGCTGCGCCCCCCGCCCCCCGCACCACCAAGCAATAGCGCGCCTCGTACAAGTACCCCGTTTTACTGCCGCTTACCTCTATTCCCCACTCGGTGATCAGTTTATTGCTGTTGCGGAGCGTATGCTCTCTCCCGCTGCCGCCTACGTGCATGGTGTATTCCTTGAGGCTACTCGCGGCCGCAATCTCCGGATAGGTAAAGGCGGCTTCAGCGAGGCGCGCCACCTCGTAGGCAGTGGAGATATTCCCTACATCCAGCCCTGTGACGTCCGTAAATTCAGTTTGTTCGAGGCCGAGGGAGACTGCCTTGCGGTTCATTTCGCGCACGAACTCTTCCTCGGAGATCTTGAGGGCGCGCACATACGCGAGGGTGGCATTATTTGCGGACGCCACAAGCGAGGCATGGAATAAATCTCGTACACTCACCGTCTCGCCGGGGTGGAGTAAAAGCCGTCCTCCTTGTACGTATTCCTCGAGCTCGATGGTTGCAGCCTCCTCCCAGGGAATACCGTGGTCAAGGGCTACCATGGCTGTCACCAGCTTGGTGATACTGGCGATCGGCCGCCGCTCAAACCCATTCTGTTCGAATTGAATTGCATCCGTCTCTGTGTTCCAAACCAGCGCGCTTCCCGCCCGAAAAAGCCCCTCGGTTTCCCCTCCTCCTTCGCTGAGGAGCCCTGCCTGTCCGGTAGGCAGGCCTAAGGCAATGTTGACCCCCTCCACCTGCGGGGCCGGCGTACCCTTTCCCGCGATAAGCCGCCAGGAAACCGCGACGGTCGTTCCCGCAAATACGATTGCCAAGCAGGCAAAGAAGATCGTACTTTTAGCCATGTGTATGCCATTATAGCAAAAGATATCGGGCAGGCCGCGAGATTCATTCAAGAAGGGCGCATTGTTGCCATCCCTACGGGTACTGCCTATGCCTTGGCCTGTGATGCCCTGCAAGGCCATGCCTTACAGCGCCTGCGCACCTTAAAGCAGCGCCCCCAAGAAAAAACCTTTACGGTTTTTATGGAAGATGAGTTGATGTTTCGATATTTCGTAATATCGAAAGATGAACAGACTCTTTGGGAAAAGTATCAAGGCCAGCCGTTAACGCTGCTCCTAAAACCGAAGCCAGATCTTGAGCATTTGGCTCAAGATGATAAAGTCGGCCTGCGTATAATCGATCACCCGCTCATGCAGCAATTGGCCGATGTCGTTAATGTTCCTCTCACCGCCACCAGCGCCAACATTTCGGGCGCACCACCTGCATATACTCCAGAAAAAATTCTGGAGTATTTTCCCGGTACTGTTGCGCCCGCCCGCCGAAGCCTTGGCGGAGGAGGGCCGGATCCCACACAAGGCACCACCTACAATCTCTCTCTCGCCGCTATTCTCGATGGCGGCACACTTGCTCACAACCCCCCCACCACCATCGGCAAACTCGAAAATGGGAAAATAGAAATTATTCGCCCGGGCAAGTTACAACCCGAGCTCGGCTGAAATCCCTTGCATAGCTGTCAGCACATGCTGAATGTGTTCTTCCAGCGTAAGTCCAAGTTCTTGCGCTCCGAGCTCAATGTCTTCCCGCTTCACCGCCGCCGCGAAGCCTTTTGATTTCATTTTCTTTTTCACAGATTCCACATCCACTTCGGCTAACTTCTTGTTCGGCTTTACGAGTGCGCATGCCACTATAAACCCGGTCAGCTCATCCACCGCGAAGATTGCTTTTTCCATCTTTGTGACACGCGGCGTGCCTGTGTGGGGCGCATGGGCCATAATGCCGTGTCGGATAATTTCCGGATAGCCTTCTTGCTCTAAGATCTTCTGACCTTCGTACGGATGTTTGTCTAAAGTCGGATACGTTTCGTAGTCAAAATCATGCAGGAGCCCGACCATTCCCCAGAGCGCTGGGTCCTCTCCAAAAATATTGGCATAGTGGCGCATCGCCGCTTCCACCGCCAGCGAGTGCTTAATTAGGTTTTTATTTTTTGTGTACTTATTGAGTAAATCCCAAGCATCTTCCCGGGCCTTGCCCGCTGTAGTTTTATGCGGAGGCTGGGTTTTGCTGAGCGCCTGCACTTGGTTTGCCATAATGGTGGCGGATTAAGTTAAAGAATGTTAAGAGAGTTGCCCCCAAGAAGAAGAGAACCAAAATAAATGTGAGGAGTTCTCCCACCCCGGGCAGGAGTTGTACGCTTTCATACACTACGGCTCCCAACAACGCATGCGCCCAGGTTATTTCCTGGGTGCCCTCTCGAGCCACTTTCCCCATGATCCACCGGCCTACGTGGGCAGCAGCGATGCCTGTTGCCATGATATACGCGAGAACACTGAACGCCAGCACCCCCAAAGCGAGAGGAATACCCGCGATAGTAACGAGCAAGATAAGGCTGACCGGAACAAAAAGAAGAGTCCAGAGCCCTCCCACTAAGAGGGATCGCCAGCTCTTCGTTACCACCGTGCGTACCGTTGATGTGGTAAGCGCCCGTGCACCGTACACGAGCACCAGCGAAACTATAAAGAGAGAAACCACTGACCGTACCCACCCCATGAGCTGAAAGGGGCGCTCGCGGTCATCGTGTGTCAACGCTTCCAATTTCACTTCGCCAGCGATTTGAGCCCCTTCATCGATCACTGGAGCTTCGTTGCTCATAACGAGGAGACCTCCGTTGATCACCGCTCCCGCCGTAACGTGGACCTGCCCAGCCGCCCATACATCTCCCTGTACGTTGCCGGAGATAACCAAATTCGAAGAACCCGCATATACATCTCCGCCAACCGATGCTTCCTCACCCACCATAACCTCGGATCCCGCCAAGAAAGCGTCACCCGCTACTTTTCCCAAGAGTGCCACGTTTGCTCCCGCCGCATGCACATCATCACCAACCTCGCCTTCAAGGCTTACCGTTTCCCCAGCCGCGTGCACGTCCTGTGTTACGTTGCCAGTAATCTCCACTTTCTCCCCGGCCGCCGCTACGTCTCCTGTTACATTTCCAGAAATGCGCACTGTCTGGCTCGCGGCATATACGTCATCGCTCACTGATTCAGTCAACTGCGCTGTTTCTTCGTCGGTTACAAATACCGCCGCGAGTCCTACCATGGGAACTAAAAGTAGGCTCAGGGAAACTGCGAGAGTAGCTGATAGGCGCATATTTTTAGTCTAGGCGTTCGCAGGTAAAACTTCAAAAGAGTGCATAGGCGCCGGAGCCGGCAAAGAAAATAGCCAGTGCCGCGGCCAGCAACGTAAATTCAAATTCCCAGCCGCCCTCGCCGGTGAAGTTCTTACCCCATTTTTGCGTTTTGAAGTAGATGGCCCCCAGCATAACGATCACCAGCAAGGCCGCACCCACCTGGGACCATATTCCTAAGATTACTGAGGCAGACCCCAGCACTTCTAACGTCCCAATAGCACGCACCGAATTCTCGGCTATGCCCAACCCCTTCGCCATCTCCTGTGTTTTTACGAACTTTATCGGCCCATGCGCCAGGAACACTATTCCCAGCGCGAGCCGCAACGCAAGGAGAGCCAAGTCAAAATCTGGAAGAAAAGGAGGAACCATATTTATTCCAGCGCAAATCGTTCCCAGTGAATTCGTTCGGCGGACACGCCTAAGTTTTGCAGCGCAGCGATCACGGCTTTCATCATGGGTGGCGGCCCACACAGGTACACATCCCGCTTGGCCACGTCGGGCACCAAGCGCTTGATTTTATTCGTATCAATAAATCCCTTTTCCCCAGCATAGGCTGGCTCGTCACTCAACACATGAACAATATCCCCCCCATATCGCTTAACCACCTCTTCTAATTCTTTTTTGAAAACGATATCTTTTTCGGTTTTGTTAGCGTAAAGCAACACTGCCTCGCGGCCTCGGGATACGAGACGCTCCATCAGGGATCGAATGGGGGTAATGCCAATGCCACCCGCGATAAACAGCACCTTAGGCGATTCATTAGTCCACTCTGTGAATATTCCATAGGGACCGTCAATCAAAACTTTTGTACCCACCGGGACACTGCCAAGTTTCTGAGTAAAATCGCCTACTGCCTTCGCCGTTATTCGGATTTCTTTTCCGTCTGGCACTCGCGAGAGCGAAAATGGATGCGCCTGCCACCAAAGGCCTTTCGTGAAAAACCGCAGAATCATAAATTGCCCCGGGTAGATATTAAATTGGTCTGTGCTCTTCCCCGTAAAGTAGATCGAAACTGTGTTGTAGTTTTCCCGAAATATTCGACTCACTCGGAACTGATGGCGAAAAAATAGGTACACCGGCCGCCCGAAGCGGAAAATAAGGTGACTACCGAGAACAACTGTATAGATACCGACCCAATAGGTATAAAAGACTCGGCTCGCCAGTAAATCCGTGCCCACCACGAACTGATGCCACAGCGAAAGGAAAACCGCCACGTATACCAGCAGGTGCACAAAGTACCAAGCCTCGTAAGGCAGCCTCGTTCGCACGATCATAATTGATGTCGCGATTACAACCACGAAAAGTATCAACGCGAGGGAGGCCCACCACACGTACGGGTAGCTAAACCAAAACGTCAAAAATTGACTGATCACATTAGTCTGGGACAAGATTGCGTACCCCAGCGTTATCAAAATGGGGTGAAGAACAAGAAAGTAAAAACTGCGTTTGCCGCTTCTGGCGTGAATGCGTGCGAGCTTATCCAAACCGAACGAACGCTCCAGCCAAGGATTCCTGCCCATGAAGGCAAACTGCAAGAGCACGCTTCCGGCCGCGAGTAACCCTGAAAGTTTCCCCAGCGCCACCAGCACACTGCCCCACCCTGCTGTAAACAGAGTGCTCGAACCCTGCCACCAGTACCACAAAATAATAGCCACGTTCACCCAGAGCAGGACACGCCAAAATGCTTTAGGAACTCGAAAATACTTTGCTCCCCCTGCCGGAGGGGGAGATGCAAGAAGGGGTGGGAGATTCATACGTCTTCGCTATTCCCAAATTTTCGCTCCACTTCAACCACTTTGTTTTCCATCTCCTTAAGTTGCTTCGTGAGCTGCTGCGCCAACTCCATTCCCCGCTCGAACTTCGGCAGGTCTTTTTCTAAATCAATCTCCCGTGACTCAAACTCCTGCACAATCTGCTCCAGTTCCTGGTACGCTTTCGCAAAATTGAATTTCTTTTTTGGCATGAGAAGAGTGTAACAGAATCCACCAAAATGATGGAAACGGCGTCATTTTTCCTGGCTATCTTCCTCGTCAGCTACTTTTAGCAAATGTTCCAAATGGTCACACAGTCGGTAGTACCTGCCATAGGCCTCGGCCCAACTGTCCTTCGTCAGTTCTCCTTTAAGGTACTTTTGAACTGCATCCCGATACCCGCCCGTATGCTCATATAATGGCCGCAAAAGACTTTCATCGTAAGGAAGTGTCCCATATTTAACACTTCTCCCCCAGACCAGCATTTGTTCGAAGGATCCGTTGCCTCGCGCTTGAATGAGGTAGTCAAGGATCTTCTCATTGGCCGAAATGTATGTATCAGGCCCCATCATCTGGAATTCTCTAACGTATTCAATTGTGCTGCCTCCTCCCCCAAAGTCATCGGTTGCCCTTGAAAAAAGCATAGCGTAGATAGCGTTATTGTAGAGAAGGTCCCCCCATCCAGCAGGGTCATCCCGGTATGTATTCTTAAGTATTTGTAGCTTTACCAAGAGTGCAATTTCCTCAGGTGCTAGCCCCGCTTTCACGTGGCGGGCTACAAATCCCTCAAGTTCATGTCTTTCGAAGTAGTTCGGGCGCTTGCCTGGATCATCGGTTAAGTGGCCAGTTAGCAGCTTGGCATAAGAAGTTCTGTCCATGAAGGACCGCAGGAGTAACAGCGTGAGTTGAGATTGTTCCAGACGCTCCACATCGTCCGGACTGCCGCCGCGAATGAACGAAGAAACCTCGAGAGTTTCTCCTGCCTGCATGTGTCTGATGAAAGCCAGAGGAAGATTAGAATCAACCTGGGTACTTAGCACTTCGCACAGATCCCCGTCTGCACTAATCTGTCGTAAGAGCCCCAGGAACTCAGTCTGGAATAAATTGATAGTTTCATCCGAGCTCAGGGCACGATCTCTCGTTATCTCGTACTGTTCTACCAAAACCCGACCTGTGGCAAGCGCCGAAGCGCGCAGATCCATGAGGTGATGAAAAAGTCGTGTCGCAAGCTGCGGCAGCGAGCTATCGTCTGAACCGATCGCCTCTCGTATTTGTCCGATAAGCTCCTGCGCCCCCGCAAGTTGGCGCCTTCCTTCAATCGCCGCTGCTCGAGCCATGTCAACATCCATTTGCGAACCCCGATTGAATTCTGCGAGCAGCATGGTATATCCGCTGGCCGCGGCAAATTGGTGGGCAGCGCGCTCCGCTTCGGGAACGGTTGCTGACCCAGTCTTATATTCATAAGCGCCTACTTGAGTTCTCGCTTGAGATAATGTCTGTGACAACCTTTCGCCGAGCTGGCCTCGGTGTTCTGGCAATGATTGTTCAAACAAAGGCATAAGGTAGATCCGAAATTAACATGCAGAACTATCACTAGAATGTCAAGAGGGATGTTATTTCACTATTGAGTCAAACTCCCCTTTCCATAGCCGTGTTTTAATTCTCTGCTTTACTTTCACTTGGTTCGTCTCTTTCAGTACTGTCCCCTCAACTGTCTGGGTAATGCTGTATCCACGCTTTAAGGTTTCCTCGGGAGAAAGGGATTTCAGCATGCGCACGAGTTGGGCCACGTGTTGCATGGTGGCGCGCATCTGCCCCTTGAGAACACTGACGCCGTGTTCTATAAAGTGCCGTTGTCGTTGTAAATGCTCCTGCACTCGGTTCGAGAGAAAATTCTGCCAGCCGGAGAGTTGCAGAAAAAGTTCTTGGCGGGATCTCACCAGGAGCTCCGCCGCATTACTGGGAGTTGACGCGCGTACGTCTGCCGCCAGCTCCGCCAGCGTTACATCCCGTTCGTGTCCGATGCCAATAATGGTGGGTGTACGGGAGGCGGCCACTGCGCGCACCACATGTTCATCGTTAAACGCTTGTAAGTCTTCCAAGCTGCCGCCGCCGCGCACCATCACAATCGCATCTAAATCTTTTAAATCTGTATTCGCCTGCTCGAGCGCCCGGATTAACTGCGCGGGTGCGTCTTCTCCCTGTACTTGGGTATGAATGAACGAGATGGTAAGCCCGCCGATCCTTCCCTTGAGAATCTTGAGGAAGTCGCTGTAGGCCGCCGCATCGCGCGAGGTGATGAGTGCCACATGCTGAGGAAATTGCGGCAACGGCCGTTTGCGCTCCGCCGCGAATAGCCCCTCTTCTGAGAGCTTCATGCGCAACAGCTCAAACGCTCGCTTGAGCGACCCCTCGCCCGCTGGTTGTACGGCTCTCAGCACAAAACTGAAAAAACCTTTATCGCGCAATTTCGGCTGCCCGACTACACGTACCAGCATTCCATCCTCCACGGCTGTTCTGAGTTCCCACACCGGCATAAAACAGCCTACGTTTGAGCGTTCATCCTTCAGTTGGAACGTAACCCACTTGTTGTGGATGACTTTGTATTCCCCGACTTCCCCTTCCACGGTAATGTCCTCTAGTTCAGAGAGGGTGACATTTATGAGCTCTACAAACTGCGAAACACTCAAGGCCTGCACCATACGTGCAGCCTATCACTAGATAAACAGTGGGGCGAGCGCCAAGGTCAGCGTGGCCAGGAGTTTGATCAAAACGTGCAGTGAAGGCCCGGCGGTGTCCTTAAATGGGTCGCCTACTGTGTCCCCGGTAACAGCCGCTTGATGGGTCGGAGATTTTTTACCGCCCAAGTTGCCTTGCTCAATCCATTTCTTCGCATTATCCCAGGCTCCACCGGCGTTGTTCATCAGCGTGGCCATCAAAATGCCTGCGATCGTGCCTACCATAATGAGTCCCGCTTCCGCTTCAGCTCCCAGTAAGAGGCCGACGGCCACGGGCACAACCACTGCCAGCATACCCGGCAAAATCATTTGCTTGAGCGCACCCTGCGTCGTAATGTCCACTGCTCGAGAGTAATCCGGCTTTTCTGTGCCGGCCATGATCCCTGGGCGTTCCTTAAACTGCCGGCGAACTTCGTTGATGATGGAGTACGCTGCCCTGCTGACCGCGCGAATCGCGAATGAGGAGAACACAAACACCAGCGTGGCACCTACCAAAGCCCCGATGAAGACTTCCACTTTGGCTAAGTCCACCACTTCGAGGTGAACTTCTTCCAAGTACGCCGTAAAGAGCAAGAACGCTGCCAAGGCCGCGCTGCCGATGGCATACCCTTTCGTTAAAGCTTTCGTCGTGTTGCCGGCTGCATCCAATTTATCCATAACTTCGCGCATGGAATCTCCCGCGCCTGCGAACTCTGCAATACCTGCGCCGTTGTCGACAATCGGCCCAAACGTGTCCATAGCGAGCACGTATGCCGCCGTGGCTAACATTCCCATCGTGGCCACTGCCGTGCCGTAGAGTCCCCCGCCTTCCACTCCCGACATGACCCCGAGCTTATATGCCACGAAGAGTGCGATGGAAATTGTGAGCACCGTCAGCCCGGTTGATTCCAAACCCACGGCGTAACCGGAAATAATGTTTGTGCCGTGCCCTGTTTGAGAAGCCTCAGCTATTTCCTTAACCGGGCGGTACTTCGCTTCGGTGTAATACTGTGTGATGTAGATGAAGACAAGACTTGTAGCGATACCCACCAAACCCGTCCAGAAGAACCAGGTGTTCCCGAGCATTTGGTCGGTCACGAAGTAAAACGCTACGGCCGCTAGCGCCGCCGTGACGTAGAAACCCCGATTCAAAGCCGCCATCGGGCTATCCGTGTTTCTGCTACGAGCCGCCATGACGCCAACCACAGAAGCAATCAGCCCAAACGCGCGTAGTACCAAGGGGTAGAAAATGCCCGCTACCCCGAACACGGGAAAGAGCGCTACGCCCAGGATCATGGCCCCAATATTTTCCGCCGCGGTTGACTCAAATAAATCTGCTCCGCGCCCGGCGCAATCCCCTACATTATCGCCCACCAAGTCTGCCACGACTGCCGGGTTACGCGGATCGTCTTCGGGAATACCTGCTTCAATTTTTCCGACTAAATCTGCGCCGACGTCCGCCGCTTTGGTGTAGATGCCGCCGCCCAGTTGCGCGAACAAAGCCACCAAAGAAGCTCCGAAACCGAAGCCGACGATCAAGGAAGGAATTTCTTCAGTTGCAAATCCGAGCCACTGATACACCATGAATAGCCCGGCGATGCCGATTAAACTGAGCGCCACAATCGTGATACCCGAGACAGCCCCGCCCCGTAGCGCAATCGTGAGCGCCTCGGCAAAGCCGTGCTTGGCTCCGGCCGCACTTCTCACATTGGTGCGTACGGCCACCATCATGCCGATCACTCCTGAAACAGCTGAGAGAATGGCTCCTAAGAGGAAAGAAACCGCTGTGTGCTGCCCCAAATCCCCCTTTCCCAGCAAGCTGTACATGACCCAGAGGGCTACCGCTACCACGATGCCGATCACGGCAATGGTTTTATATTGACGCTTTAAGAATGCGGCCGCCCCTTCCTGAATGGCACCCCCGATCTCCTGCATTTCTGCCGAGCCCGGATCTTTCGCCATGATCCACCGGTACAGCCACCACACAAAAAGCAGTGCGGCCACCGGCACAATCAGCGAAAAGCTCAAAGCGTTTATCATATGGCATCACACTATTATAAAAATCCCCCAAAAGTCAAAATTTTGCCGACGTGGTTCCGGGGATAGGAATCGAACCTATATTAGGAGGTCCAAAGCCTCCCGTCCTGCCTTTAGACGACCCCGGAATACCTCCAGAGTCCTGTCCCCGCCTTTGGCGGGACCCCGCTACTGCGGTGGCCATTAGACGATCCCGGAGTGTGACGATTGTACTAGCTTTTTGAAAGCATTTCCACCTTTATACCTTTTGATTTCTCTTTCTCGACGATACGCATCTTGTTTAGTTGGATGCTCCTCTTGATAAACCAAAATGTAAGGGAGACCCGCTTTTGTTGATCGTACATACCCGGAGTTATGTCTTTTAAGTCGCGCTGGGATGTTTGTAGCTGAACCTACGTAATACCGACCTGTTTTTTGACTCTGGAGAACGTAAGTGAAGTAAGACATAGGCAAGTCCTGTTCCCGCCAGCTGGCGGAACTCCGCTGCTGCGGGAGCCACTCCCGCCTTTGGCGGAGCCCCGCTTGAGGCGGTGGTTAGACGACCCCGGGAATATACGTTCTATGTAACGGTCAAACCACAGCTTTCGCAAGCCAGGTGATCTCAACAAAACTGCTGATCACTGCTTGTCAGGTGGGTTCGGTGGATCAATTTCTTCCTCGTGCCCGACCGTTCTGAATAGCGGGTGTCCTCCACCTCGCTGTCCTATTCGCGAGTAATGCATAACTAGGGGAGGAATTCTAACCAAAGCGTCGGTTATCGATAACTCCCCTCTATCCACCGCTCTCGCCATTGCACCGATCGTGTTCACCACTGTAGGGTGATCAACCAGAGTCAGTTTCTGGGTCTCTAGTAAATTTCCCAGAGCACGGTAGAACGTATCTAATCGCCTGAGTCTTAGCGCTCTTTCGCTTATCAGCTCCCCTGTGGGGTTTCCTTCTTCAGCAAGCCCATGCGTAACACTGTCGAGTGCCCGCTGCAAGAGTTCTCCTACCGAGCCTGGTGGGTATTCTACTGGTTTTACCCCCACCTCGGCGCGCTGAGACGCTTCCCAGCCGACCGGCCGCATGCGCGGAGTCTTCGCAACAAAGTCTCGCAGATCTCCGAATCCGTTAGCTAACTGGGCAGTTTTCAAGAGCGCCTCGGCTGGCAATACCTCTTCTCGTTCAATTGCTTTTGCAAGTATTCCCGCTGCGACCGTCAAAGCGGAATCGGGAGTGGCAAGTTTATCTTCCGCGTCCAGCTCTAAACGCAAATCACCGTAAAACGTCTGTAGTCTAGTAAGAGCCAACTCTCGTTTTCGAGCGCGTGGATCAGTATCAGCCTTTGCGGTAGCCAACGCAGCGCTGATTTGCACGAGATTCCCATCAATCTGAGCACCCACTGACCCTGCTGGGTACTGATCGACGCGAGCGCTTACCTTGCGAAAGTGACTCACCTCTTGACCTTCTGGCATACCCGTATCAAACCACAAAAATTACTTCTTTGCAAACACTTGCTTGGCCGCCTCGAAGAGGTCCTCTTCTTGCTTCTGGACCTGTTGAACTGCCACTCCTGAAGTTATGGTCGGCTCTTCTAACTGAAAGCGCACCGTCACGGGAGTGTCTAAAAGTTTGCTCAGCTCTTCTTCCACTATTTTTTTGTTCTCCGGCCTCTCAAAAAAGTTGCGGTGCAGTGGATATTGCACTCGCACTGTTATGATACCTTCTCCCCACGCTGTCGGATCTGTTGCCCGCAAAAACGTTGAGGCCACAGGGTTGGCGGATTTTACGTTCGTGATGAGCTTGGCCCAGACTTTTTTGACGGCACTCACGTTGCCTGGCTGCTCGGGGGCTTTTTTACTTTTGATAAGAGCCGGCGCCAATGCTTTCGCAGGTGGCGGAGCAGCCTGCGAACCCCGGGGCACGATTTCACTCGAAGTTGTCACAGAGAGCGCCGCCAGCTGTAGCGCTACCCGGGGCTCCGGCACGTACGCCAAATCTTGTACCGCCTGTAGTAAGGCGCGAATAATTACCGGTAACCGTGATAACTTTTGCATATCTGCGGCTTTACCCTGAGCGAGCGTAGCAAGTCGAAGGGCTTCGTCCCGCGCCGCGCGTATGGATTCATGGAGGAATTGGTCTGGGTCTACCCCTTCGTTGTAGACGGCGTCGATGGTGGAGAGCGCCGCCTGGGCGCTACCGCCCACCAGTGCCGCCAGAAATTGCTCTAACAGTTCGCGCTCTGGCAATCCCAGGAATGAGGCCAGGTCCTCCGCGGTTATCTTCCCCTCTTTCCAGGTGAGCACTTGTCCTAGGAGAGACTCAGCATCCCGGTAGCAGCCGTCGCTGCGGGCTACGAGGAAGTCTATCGCGTCATCCGCTACCTCCCGCTTCTCCTGCTGCAAGATCCATGACAGGCGCTGCCGCATTTCCTCATCGGTGGCTCGGCGAAAACGGTAGACCTGGCAGCGCGAGATAATTGTCGCCGGCACCTTGTGGAGCTCAGTCGTAGCCAAAATGAAAACCACGTGTTTTACCGGCTCCTCGAGTGTTTTAAGCAATGCTGAGAAAGCTTCTTTTGTGAGCATGTGCACTTCGTCAATGATGTACACTTTGTATTTTCCTTCCGTGGGCGAGAGCGCCACGTTCTCCCGGAGTGAGCGAATGTCGTCGATGCCCCGGTTGGAAGCCGCATCAATTTCAATCACGTTGAGTCCCGAAGCTCCCAAATTCTGTGCCAGTACACGAGCGGTCGTGGTCTTTCCCGTTCCCCGTGCGCCGTAAAAGAGATACGCGTGGGCAATTCTCTGCTTCTCGACAGCGGCGGCTAACGTCTTGGTGACGTGGTCCTGCCCCATGATGTCCTGGAACTCCCGGGGCCGGTATTTCCGGTAGAGTGTGGTCATATTTCAACCTTACCCTACAGAATTCTCTACTGTTTGCACAGGCTTTTTGCGGAAGATTATGAATTTGCTGCCAAAAAAATTGATAAAGAGAATAAAGCCGACTGAAATTACCTTAGCTGCATTATCTCGCTGATTCCCGAAGACCGCCCCCACGATCGGCACTTGAAACGCGAAGAAAGAAGTCAGAATTTGGTTCAGCACAAAGGTAATGAAGTTGAGCGTAAAGTAGCCGGCCCCCTGCTGCAGCACAGATTTGCTCGGGTTACGGAATGTCCAATACTTATTCAAAAGAAAATTACACATAATCGCCACGAAGACGCTCACCAGGTTGGCGGCGATAATCTGAAGGCCGAAAACGTGGTAAATCGTGTTCCAGTCGAAGAGGCGCGTCATAATGTTGTAGCTGCCGAAATCCACGATGGCGCCGACCGAGCCTACCACCGCAAATTTCAGGAATTGCTTGGCCGAGCCCACGTAGCGTTCAGGCACGTATCGCTCCAGGAGTGCGATTATTGTCTCATGGGCCATAGACTTGCCTAGCCGGCATGCTGGTGAATCACATACTCAACTGCGCCCCACTGTGCTTCGGCATTTTTCGGCAGCAAAATTGTAACTTCGTCTCCTTCCTCAGCTTTGTAAAATGTGACGCTCGCGAGCAGCACCTTGTACCATCGATCTCCCACCTTCACGCCAAAATTCCCGTGGGGGTCCACCGTGAGCACACCTACCTCGCGCCGCCGCTCCACCGGTCCAATTTGCTTGTAAATAAACGAGCCATCAGCGCCAATCGTTAGTTTCAGAACATCGCCCTCAACCAGTTTCGATTTTGAGGCGTAATTGGGAGGAACCGGGTACTCCTCGCCGTCGTTTCCCTGCATATTTTGCCCGTCAAACACGCCTTCAATGACACGCTCTCCCACGTGTTCTTCTTTGGCTGGCACATCCCCTGCCCCGGGAAGCTCCTTAGGAGCGAGCGAATTGGGGTCTTCCTCAAGCGCGCGTAATGCGTATTGAATATTCCGCTCGGCTTCATCCAAACGCTGGCGGATTAGGGCAACTGCTTTAGGATCAAGGGGCATAATTGTTTGTGTGCTTTGATTGAGTGCTCTTTCTGTGTTTTGTCTGTCTTGACCTCTATAGTATACCTTTCAAAGGTAGAACTCAAAACCGTATGTCTCGCCGTCTTGCACTCACAATTCTTTTGGTAGTGGTCGCCGGGAGCATCGCCCTGCGCGTGCACCCGTTGACGAGCCGCAGTATTTGGTTTGATGAAGCTTTCACGTGGCGGATCACGCTGTTCCCTGTTGCAGAAATAATCAGCCGCACGGCGGCCGATGTCCATCCCCCGCTCTACTATCTCTTGCTCAAAGCGTGGACCTGGGTCTTTGGATCTTCACTGCTAGGCCTGCGTTCTCTTTCTGTAGCTTTCGCGGGAGTCGCAGTCGCCTCAGCGTACCTGTTTGCGGCCTCAAGCTGGCGTTCGCGCGAGACAGGTATTCTCGCCGCCGCGTTCACCGCTGTCTCAGCCTGGCAGATTCCCTTTGCGTGGGATGCACGGATGTACACGCTTGTTCCCGCGCTCGTTCTTCTTTCCAGCTGGTTGCTCCTACGCTCATGCCGTCTCAGTCTCGGGCGCAACCCTTCCGCGCGCCCGCTTCTCAGCTGGGCAGCGTACAGCGTACTCGCCGCTATGCTTGTATACGTGCATAACTTTGGTTTTCTCACGCTCGCGGCCCAGATGCTCTTTGTCGTAGGTATGCTGTTTGTCCGCACGCGCGCCCGCTTGTATGAAGTGGTTCGGGAACCTTTGGCTCGCCATGCCGCCCTGGCCTTCCTCGCTGCCGCCCTCATGTATTTGCCCTGGCTGCCCACTCTCGTACAACAAGTCCAACGCCTGCAGGGTAATTTTTGGGTTCCCGAATTCAGTGCGACTACGGCTATCACCACATTTTATCATTTTGCGGCACCTACGCTTGAACCAGTAGCCAAAGGCTGGGCTTATTTTGCGTTGATGCTTACCCTCCTCGCCTTCCTCTGGCTGGTTGTCGGCGAGTCACGGTCGCACGCCGCTGCCTATTTCGTGGCGACGCTCACTGTCGTACCGATCGCGTTCATTATTGTGATATCAGTGATGGGCCAAAGCCTCTATCACGATCGTTTCCTCATTTTCGCGCACATATTTTTTGGGGTAGCCTTGGCCGCTCTTTTGACACGGTTCCGCTCGCGAGGCCTCGCTTGGACGCTTGGGCTCTGCGTCCTTGTCCTCTCCCTCTCCGCCGCGCTTGCCTACCAGCAGGAGCTTGAAATCGCGCGCCGTCCCGGGTTGCAGGCAGCCGTAGTGTCTCTCGCAAATCAACTCCAGCCTGAAGAGAAACTGTATGTTTCATCGCCCTTCATTTTTTTACCTGCCGTTTTTCATGCTGGGCACCGGGCCGTGCCGCTGCCTCCTCTCAAGCTCATCGCCGATCCCAAGGCGCTGCCCCACTACGCTGGCGTAGCGGCGCTCGTGCCCGACGACGTGGCCTCCTGGGAAAGCGTAGTGGCCAGCGAAGACCATTCATTGTGGGTAATCGACACAACTGGTTTTGGCGCTACTCCCCTTGTGCTTCCGCCTCCGTGGGAGCGGACTCGCGAGGAGAAGTATCAGGAGGTGTTTCCGCATCAGGGCGAGGTGATGGTGTCGCAGTGGCAGCGGGAGTAGCCGCCTTGCCTCTCGACTTGTAGTAGACACGCTGAGGAATGCGCAAATCGATATACTCTAAAGTTTGCTGTTCTGCCGGAGGTATGGTGCTGGTAATGAGCTGACGAAGCACGTTGAGCTGAGACTGTGCTCCCCGGGTGCTATCAAATCGCACTTCCCAGTTGTTACTTAAAGAAAAGTGAACTTCCCGAGCGGAGAGAGAGGGAATGCGGATTTCCACCACTTGGGCGGCCACCAAGTTCGGCAGCTCTGTTTGCACGTGCTCAACGAACTGAATGAAGGCTGGCTCTACCACTTGCGTCCCAATCGTGACGGTAGCCTCGCCGCCGCTCACTTTTAGTGTAGGCAGCACCACCCCCGGCAAGGTGTCGAGGCGCGCTTCTTCGTAGGCTGTGCCTCCTTCATCGAGGAAGTAATACGTAGACGATGCCAACAGCAACGCCTGTGGTGTTTTTTCTTGAATCACGAGCTTAAGAGTTCCCGGGAGTTTACGCGCGGCATGGACGATGCGTACTTGCGCCAGTTCGGTAAGAATTTGCTGCTCCAGAATATCAGTTTGCAAAAACAAGATATTCTTCCCTTGCATGCGCTGGGCCACACCCATAATTTGCTCCACCGTCTGCGGTCGTGCATCTACAACAGTGACAGTTTGCACCGTGAAGGTGTCGGTAAAAAGCACAAACCAAACCAAGCTGAAGACCGGCACGGCGATAAGCAGTCCTAAGAAAACTGACGGTACGTACGTTAAAACCCTTTTCCAGAGGAAGGTAAGCCGCATGGAGTCAGTATCTCACGTACTCACGTACGTGCAATTCGCTCGAATGGAACGTAAGGTTTTAAAACTTCTGGCACAGCAATTGAGCCGTCGGGCAGCTGATAGTTTTCCATAACGGCAATGAGCGTGCGCCCAATCGCGAACACGGTGGCGTCATTCATGTGTACCAGCTCCTTCTTCCCGCTGGCCCTCTTGACCTTCGTATTAAGCCGACGCGCCTGGTAGTCAGACATGTAGTCGGCTGAGTGAGTCTCGCGGTATCGATTTTGTCCAGGCAGCCATGTTTCGATATCAATCCCCCGCGCATTAGGGGTGCCCATATCGGCGGTGCACTTCAAGACAACTTGGTAGGCAACACCGAGAGACTGCATAAGATGCTCCTGAATTGCCACCATAAAATCCTGCTCTGCCACGCCTGTCTCAGGCAGAGTGAAGGATTCTAGCTCCACCTTGTCGAACTGGTGGACACGTAGGATCCCGCGCGTATCCTTTCCATACGTGCCCGCCTCTCGGCGGAAAGCGGTCGAGAAACCTACGTACCGTCGGGGTAGATCTTCCTCGCGAAAGGTGTGACCCATGTGCATAGGTCCAAGCGTGTGCTCCGCGCTACCCACGAGGTACAGGTCATCTGTCGGTGTATGGTAACGTTGCTCACGCGGTTCAAGCCGTGCCATTTTCTGCATAACCTCAGACTTCATTAAGACCGGCGGCAGTACCGGCAGAAAGGGCGTTACTGGAACACGTACCCCTGCTTTCTCAGCAATACTGCGCAGAGTGTTTGTATCTGTGAGTACACGAAATGCATGCTGAATAAGCGCAAGTTCGAGCCAAACGAGCTCACCCTTGAGGTAGTAAAACCTAGAACCGGATATGTTCGCAGCCGTCTCTATATCAATAATTCCTAGAGCCTCCCCTAGTTCCCAGTGCTCTTTAGGCTGAAAATCAAATGTGGGCACCTTCCCCACGTGCCGTACGACAACATTCGCCGATTCATCTTTCCCGATCGGGGTGTCCTCGCTCGGAATGTTTGGTACTGCTTCAAGTAAAGGTGCGAGCTCTTTCTCTATTTCCTCGAGTTGCGCCTGAAGGCGGGCAACCTCCTCTTTTAATTCTTTGCCTTGAGCAATTGCTTCAACGCTCGGTCTGCCCCCCTGCCCCGCCTTGGCCACTTTATTGCGTTTTTGCTCGACACTCGCAACTCCTTGGGCAAGTTCTCGACGCTTCTCGTCTAGTTTGAGCAGCCGGTCAAGGTCAACCGTAACGTTCTTATTTCTAGCAGCTTCCTGCACACGGCTCTTCTCCCGCCGGATGATTTCAATATCAATCATTGTCAGGCTTTAAGAGCGGGAATAAAATTACATCACGGATACTGGGAGAATCGGTGAGAAGCATCACCACGCGGTCAATTCCCAGACTCCAACCTGCATTCGGCGGTATGCCATATTCCATCGCGCGCAAGTATTCCTCGTCAATTTCTTGGGCCTCGCTGTCCCCTGCTGCGCGCGCTTTCATTTGCTCTTCGAACGCTTCGCGTTGCAACACCGGGTCGTTGAGTTCGGTGTAACAGTTATTCAGTTCCATCCCCGCCGCCAGAGTTTGGAATTTTTCCGCGATTCTTGGGTCGGTGAGACTGCGCTTCGCCAGCGGCACCATTTCTGCGGGGTAATCGTAGACAATGGTAGGTTGGATGAGCGTGGGGCGGATCAACTCTTTATAGAGTTCATCCACGAGTTGGTAGTAGGTGGTAACTTCTGGTAAGGGCAGTTTCTCTTTTTCAAAAATCTTGACGTATACATCCGTGTTTTTTTCCTTCAAGATATCCACGCCGATCCGCTTGCTCACGACATCGACGTAGCGGACTCGCGTAAATGGTCTCTGGAATGAAAGGGCTTTTCCCTGCCAGGTGACCTCGCTCGTGCCCAAGAGTTCAGTCGTCAGCCGGTAGAGGGCTTCTTCGGTAAAATCCATGAGGTCTTCGTAGTCTGCGTAGGCCCATTGCGACTCCAGCATTGTAAACTCAGGGTTGTGCTGACGGTCCATGCCTTCGTTGCGAAAGCGCACGCCCAGTTCAAAGACTTTTTCAAATCCATCCACCAGCAAGCGTTTCAGGTGGATTTCCGTGGCGATCCGGAGATACAGCGGCATGTTCAAGGCGTTGTGATGGGTCTGAAACGGCCGCGCCGCCGCTCCTCCGGCTTGGTGCGAGAGCACAGGCGTTTCCACTTCCGTGTACCCTTCAGTGTGCATGAACTCCCGGACCCAGCGGATAATGTTGCTTCTCATTTCGAATGTTCGCCGCACCTCCGGGTTGAGCAAGAGATCCACTTCCCGCTCTCGGTACCGCTTCTCATGGTCGCGCAGCCCATACCACTGCGAAGGCAGGGGCCGGATCGCCTTGCTGACGATATGCCAGGCTTGCACCAGCAGTGTTTTAACCCCCCGCTGCGTCTTTACCGCTTTGCCCACCGCTTGGATCCAATCTCCTGTATCGAGGAGTTCCAGTCGGTCAAAAATTTCTGACTCCACCTCGCCGCGCGTGACTTGTAACTGCAGGGTGCCTGAGGCATCGGTCAGGTCCAGAAACACCACTGCTCCATGCTTACGCATACTCGTAACTCTTCCCAGCACCATCAGCGAAGGGTTGTCTTTCAGGAGCTTGGCGAAGGCATCATGAACTTCCCGCAAGGTGTGCGTGCGGCGTACCTCAGCTGGATACGGGGGAAGACCCGCCTCAAGCAGTTGCCGGCGGGCTTCGAGCCTGGCCTCGCGTATTTCCTCTAGGCGCTCTTCAGCCATGATGTAAGAGTAAATAGAAAACAGAAAATAGAAAATAGAGATTGGCAACCCCTATTTTCTCAATTTCCAATTTCTATTTTCTTGATCCGCGTCAGCTGATCCCTACTATTTCGCAGTCCTTCTCTCCCACGGGTGTTGGGATCTTTACTATCTCTCCTCTCTGCTTACCCAAAAGGGCTTGGCCCATTGGAGACTCGTTGCTGATTTTCCCCTCCAACGGGTTAGCTTCATCAGACCCTACAATCACGTATGTCTTTTCCAGGCCGTTGCACTGGAGTGTCACGGTATCGCCCAAGTCCACGTGCGCCAGATCACTTGATTTGGTAATCAGCTTAGCATGCTTAACCGTCGCCTCGAGTTCTGCAATTTCTTCCTCTAACCTTCGCTGTTCTTCTTTCGCACTCACGTACTCAGCATTTTCCGAAAGATCTCCCTGCTCCTTGGCTGTGTGAATAGCCTCAGCAATCTCGCGCCTTCGCTCAGTCTTCAAGACTTGAAGCTTCGTTTTGAGATCAGATAACCCCTCCTTGGTAAGGTACCGGTCTTTCATAGGATGATTTAATTTTAGTGTCTTGCAGTGTAGGTAGCCGGGATTACTCGGTCAAGCAGGGTTGTTCACAGCCTTGTCATAAAAATTTGACACCTCAGCGTGCTACATGGCGGTTTTCGAGCCACCACCGCCAGATAGTTTCCGTAAATGGCACTGCTTCATCATCGCCTTCGCCGGCATACTCAAGCAGGACTGTTATCACCAGCTGTGGTTCCTCGTACGGCCCAAAACTAGTGAACCAGGCGTGAGTTTTATCAGTACCGCCTACCTGCGCCGTGCCTGTTTTCCCCGCTATTGCTACCGGGAAACTGGAGAGACGCCTGCCTGAACCCTCCGTCACTGTTTGACGCATCCCCTCGCGTACGATCGTTATGTGCTCTGCGTGAAATGGCAGGCGCTTTCTCTTCCCCGTGACGTCGCTGCTCAAATGAGGCTGTATCGAGTGAGTGCCATTGGCAATGGCGGCGGTGGAGTCGGCCAGTTGTAAGGGGGTAACCAAAACACCTCCCTGCCCGATGCCCAAGTGGTAGGTATCTCCAATGTACCAGCGCTCTCCCTTTGTTTTTTCTTTCCAAGCTTTTGACGGTAGGAATCCATCTTCCGCACCCGGGAGGTCAATTTCAGGAGTACTCCCCCAGCCGAACAGCCCCAAGTACTCGGTTGCCCGCTCAACCCCTAGCCCCGTTCGTGTCTCGTCTCCGCCGGCCAACAAGTAAAAGAAGGTGTTAACGGATTCGGCAATCGCCTTTTTTACATCGGTACTGCCGTGTCCGCTTGCCTTCCAATCGGGGAAATACCACTGCCCTATCCGAATACCTCCGCTCGAGAGCACGGTGGTTTGCTCATCTATCACGCCTTCCGCGAGCCCCCCGACTGCCAAAAAAGGTTTAATAGTCGAACCTGGCGGGTAGGCGCCGGCTAACGCCCGGTTAAATAAAGGCTGCGAAGGTTCGTTCGTGGCTGACGCGGCTGCCTCCCCCTGCCCGGGCTGGGAGAATACATTAGGATCAAACGTAGGAAAACTTACCAATGCTTTGATAGCTCCATCTCGAGGATCAAGCACCACGACTGCTCCCTGCCGCTTCCCGTCCCGGAGCTGCCCAGCGATAAATTGTTGCAATTCTACATCAATCGTGAGTGCGAGATCTTTTCCCGCCGTCGGCTGCTGTCTGCCGAGGTCTTTCTGCGGCCTGCCTGCCGCATTGACCTCGGAATACACATAGCCTGGCCTTCCCCTAAGGCTATCCTCGTATGTTTTTTCGAGGCCTATTTTACCAGTGGTGTCAATCGGCAAGAGACTTGGGTTCCTCTCCAGCTCCTCGGCTGTAACCGCCCCGGTATATCCAACCACGTGGGCCAAGTCTTCACCATAGGGGTATTTACGTACGAGCGCCGATACCAGCCGCACACCGGCGATCTCCTGCTGCGCTGCTTCCAGGGCCAGCACCTCCATATGTGAAGCAGCTTTCTTGAGAACAACGGGGCGCTTAAGCTCCCTGGCTCGGTGGATTCCCTCCCTCACAGCCTCAGGAGTAATTCCAGAAAGCAGAGCAGGAATCTTTTCGAGAAGGTAGGCCTCGTCTTCCTCTGCCGGAAGGGTGGAGGGGTCCAGGAGAACATCCGTGCTGGCAATGTTTTCTGTCAATGCCTTCCCGCTGGCGTCGTACAGAATGCCGCGGGGGGCCGCAATGGGCAGGGCCGCCACGCGGTTGCCTTCAGCGGTTCTGCGAAAATCTTCTCCCCGCAGAATTTGCAACGTAAAGCTTCTCCCCACCAGCAGGGCGAGTACCACTCCCATACTCGCACTCAGTACCCAGAAGCGCGGCGGTACCCTAGCGGAGGGTAGCCTGTCAGGGGCTACAATCACGTCATCATCAAACATCATGGCATTCTGTTCGCGCGCGCCAGTGCCCGCGAAGAAAAAAGCACGAAAGCCGCCAGCGTGGCGCTCACGATACCAGTAGCAAGCGGCAGGTACGGTATGTAACGCTCGGCTGTCCCCACACCCTCGCGCACAATGGCCGATCCCAAATCAAAACTTCCCAAGATAAGATACTGGACAGTAATCGTGAGGAAAAGAATGCCCAAAAGAGAGAACGAGGGGAAACTTTTCTCCGAAGGTAAAAGACGCTGCATTAAGAGAGGAGTAAATATAACGCACGATACAATTCCCAACGGCAATGCAGTCAAGAGTTCTCCGAGAATTGCCAACACCACGAGCCAACGCCGCGGGTGAGTAGCCGTGTATGTAAGAATAACCGCCATCAGCAAGACAAAAGGGATCCACCAGGTAGCGATGAGAGCTGCCAGCCAGAACCACCATGGGGTACGTCCCGCCATATCACTTGAATGGTATTAAAACCTGGACGGCTTCAAGCGCATCAGGGTCGTACGGTAAATCCAGAGAGGCGCTTTGGTAGGCGTCTCGTTCCGTGCTTTGGATTTTTGCGACGGTGCCGACTGTAAGTCCGTAGGGAAAACCGTCTTCGTGAGCGCTGGTCACCACCGCGGCTCCTGTCGACAGTTCCTTGTCCCGGGGCACCGTGGTTAAGAGAATGCCTGTGTACGACTGCCCTTGTACTAACCCTCGTGTGATCCCCTTTTCCTCATCGGGGAGCACCACCTCGACCGGAATGCTCGTCGCCGGGTGAAGCAGCAGCTGGACCACTGAACTCCTGGGAGAAAGCTCAGCCACTGTACCCACCAGCACTGAGCCCTGAGTGACCACGGGGGCGTGGAGGGTAACGCCATCCAGAGCCCCGCGGTTGAGAAAGTACTGGGAACGGAAGGTGTCTGAAGTTTGTGAGCCCACCAAGGCCGGAATAGCCGTAAAATTTCGCAGCGTTATTTCTCCCAACTGGCGTTCGAGCCGCTGAAAGCGCATGAGCGTAGCCGAGAGCCTCACGTTCTCCGCCCGCAGTTCCCCGAGTTGGGATAGGACATCCGGTGAAACCTCAGTCTCTCCCGCTGAAAATAGGTAGCCGGTACTCCCCACCCACCCATCCCAGGCCAAGCCCCTGACCCGTGTCAGGACTGGTGCTTGCAGTGCGGCCAGCCCCGCGATAAGGATTGCTAAAATACCAACGAGTATTTTTCCGCGTAGCCTCATCTATTTCAACTGTGTGCCATGCACGCTGGGGAGCAGCACTTCGTGGAGCGCTTCCACGTCTTCGAGAACTACGCCTGTGCCGCGCACCACCGCCGTCAGCGGGTCATCTACCACGCGCGCTCGAATTTGGGTTGCCGCCGATATAACCTGGTCCAGGCCGCGCAAGAGCGACCCGCCACCCGCCAAGTGGATACCTTGGTCAATAATGTCAGCGATGAGTTCAGGCGGAGTTTCCTCTACCACTCCCTTCACTGCCTCCACAATCGCGCTGGTAGGGCGCAACAGCGCCTCTCGCACTTGCATCGCATTAATCACTACCTCCTTAGGCAGCCCAGTCACCAGATCTCGGCCCCGCAGCGGGGCTTCTAACATCTCAGGAAGCTCAGTGGCTGCCCCGATACGAATTTTCAGGTCCTCGGCAGTTCTTTCTCCGATTAAGATATTAAAATTATCACGTCCGTACTGGACAATGCTTTCATTCATCTCGTCTCCAGCCACGCGCAGCGTCTTACTAACCACAATGCCGCCTAACGATATGACCGCGATATCTGTTGTTCCCCCACCCACGTCGACGATAAAGCTGCCAGTGGCCTCATGGACAGGCAGCCTCGTGCCAATGGCCGCCGCCATAACCTCTTCAATCAAAAATACCGCCCGGGCGCCGGCTCGGAGGCTCGCTTCTTCTACTGCTCTTCGTTCTACCTCCGTAACCGAGCTAGGGAGCCCTACTACCACCCGCGGCCGCGCCAAGAGTGCGAAGGCCTCTTCATGAACTTTCTGAATAAAGTAACGCAGCATTTGTTCGGTCACTTCAAAGTCGGAAATAACGCCATCTTTCAAAGGGCGGACGGCGACGATGTGAGCCGGCGTTTTGCCCACCATACGTTGGGCTTCCTTTCCAATGGCTAGCACTTCATTCGTTTTCTTGTTAAGCGCCACTACTGACGGCTCGTTGATCACAATGCCTTTGCCTCGCACGTACACGAGCGTATTGGCAGTGCCTAAATCAATCCCGATGTCCTGAGAAAACTTACCAGGACGCGGTCGCTAAAACGCATGGCGAAGGAACTCTTTAACCCCCATCATCTCTACACTATCCTCTGTCCGCCTCTTTACTTCAACTTTATCGCCAGTTTTTTTCGACACTACCAGCCGCCATAGGATGCCGAGCAGGTCAGCATCGGCCAATTTTTCGCCAGCTGAAGCGTTTTTTCGGTCGTCATACAGTACCTCGATTCCAGCCTTAGTTAATTGCTCGTAAGCGCTCGCGCCTGCCCGCTGAACTAGCAGGTCCGCGCTCAACTCCGCCAAGTACACCTGAAACGGCGCTACCTGTGATGGCCAGATAATACCTCTGTCATCATGGAACTTCTCCACCAATACGCCCATTATCCTACTTGTGCCGATTCCATATGATCCCATGAGCACCGGCTGCTGCGTTCCTTTCTCGTCGGTGTATGTATAGCCGAATGCCTCCGTAAACTTGGTTCCCAAGCGAAAAACGTTACCCACTTCAGATGCTCGAAATACCTCATATACCTCACCTGTTTCCGGATGCAAATCTCCTTCTCGGGCAACCTTGATATCGTAAAACTGATCAGGTTCTGGGAGGTCGCGACCAAAGTTTACGTTAATAGTATGATAGTGTGTCCGATTGGCTCCTGTCTCGAAATTTTTTCTACCTTTTACTGATTCGTCCATATAGATTTGAACTTCGGAAGGAAGATTAAGTAGACCAGCATAGCCCACCTCTGCGCCGGTCACTTGCTTCACCGTTTCTGGACTCGCAAGTCGAAATTCCTTCCCTACAATTTTCTCCAACTTATTTTCATTTATCTCGTATGTGCCTCGCACAGCTGCCGCAATAACCTCACCTTCCTGAGTTTCAAACAAAATGGTCTTTGTAGTCTTCTCTACTGGAATCTTGAGATACTCAGCCAGTGGCTCAACGCCAATCAAGCCTTTTCCCTCAACCTCCTGAATGGGCAATTCCGCTTCTCCTTGTTGGGTAAGCGGAGGAGCATGACTGGGGGCAATTTCGCGGTTAAATAGGACATTTGCGGTCATTGCATGGAAAACAACATCTTCGCCTGTATCACACCTCGTCTGGAATTCGTGCGAAAAATGCTTCGAAAATGAACCTCCCGACGCCATCACGACATATGTATCATTACCTATTCCCAGGCGCTGAAAAGTGTTTGTGTAGGCAACTTTCATTTTCTCGTAGAAATCCTCGAAGTCTTCTTCGGAAGCATGAAAAGAATATAGGTCTTTCATGCGAAACTCACGGCCACGAAGCAACCCCGATTTAGCTCTGGGTTCGTTTCGAAACTTTGTCTGAATCTGGTATACGGCTGCTGGCAAATCTTTATAACTTGGCCTGAACTGCTGCGCTATGGGCGTTAAAACATCCTCGTGGGTGGCGTTCAGCACATAGCTTGCATCATTTTTCTTACGCGAAGCCTCGTTTGCTCCGCGCGCTTCGAATAGAACGTCAACCGTTTCTAGCCGACCGGTTGTTTGCCACAACTCTTTGGGGGAGAGCGCCGGCATCAGGAGTTCACTGCCCAGTTTATCCATTTCCTCGCGCACAATATTTTCAATTTTGTTAAGTACGCGCAGTCCCAGCGGCAAAAACGTGTACACGCCGGCCATGGTTTGGTGAATAAAGCCGCCCTTTTGGAGTAGCGTGGCATTTACGGAGTCGAACTCCTTGGCGTCTTTGCTCGTTTTTAAGAAGAATTGAGAGTATCGCATAAGTTTTAAGCGAGTAATGTTGTGTTCGAGGACCGCACGGAAGCGAAGCCAGCAGGGTCTGTCAAGGCATGTTGCTTGACAGTGGCGAGCTGAGAACGAGCGCGGCTCGCCCGCTGGGCGGCCGACGCGTGTCCGAGAACACAATAATACTCGCGCTAGAAGAACCGCTGAACATCACGGAATGTAATGAGCACCATCAGCAAAATGAGAAGCACAAATCCTATCGTGTGTGTCACTTGCTCGATCTTGCCAGGAAACCGCCTACCGGCGATCTTCTCTAACACTACAAAGAGAATCCTCCCCCCGTCCAGCGCCGGTAGCGGCAAAATGTTGATTAAAGCCAAGTTAAGGCTAATCAGTGCGCCGAATTCAAGGATATACGGCAAACCCATTTGGGTCGCTTCGTTGGTGTAGACAGCTATCCCAATCGGCCCGGTCAGCGTTTCGCCTACGCTCCCGCTGGTCACGAGACGGGAAATGATGGCGGAGAATTGAGCAATGATAGCCACCAACATTTCCCCGGTTCGTTGTAAACCGATAAATGGTGCTTGCCACCAAGGAGCACGGGCCAGTCCCGCTGCTCCTAAGCTAATGCCCATCGGGCCTTCTCCCGGCGGCGGATTCTCGCGTGGGTGTACCGTGACTATTTTATGCTGGCCCTGCCGCTCTACCTCTACCACTACTTCTTTTCCCTTGGCCGCGGCGATAGCCGCTTGCACCTGTTCAATTGATGGATTGGGTGCTTCATTGACGCGCACAATTCTGTCCAGTTCTTTGATGCCAGCCTCCACCGCCGGAGAGCCGGGAGCCACCTTCAGAATGTATGTTTTTAAATCGGTGAGTTCGCGCCCATTTTCTGCTGTCACCAGCGTCGGCATGCCTATTCCCGCTTGGAGAGAAAGCAAGACAATGGCAAGAGCCACGTTAGCCGTAACCCCCGCTGCCAGAATGGCGATTCTCCATCCCGCTGATTTAGTGGCAAAGCTCTCCGGTCCCGGATTCGGGTCCTGCATATCTTCCCCTTCAATTTTTACGAACCCACCGATCGGCAGCAGGTTCAGCGAGTAGCGCGTACCGTGCCACACTTTTGATAAAATCCTGGGTGGAAACCCAAACCCGAATTCCTCTACGGTACAGCCCGCCTTTTTCGCCACAATTAAATGCCCCCACTCGTGTACAAGAACGAGGGCCAAGAGGAGAACTGCAAAAACAATGATGGTCACGAATAACATGCCCTCTATCCTACTGGCAAACTCATGAATCCGCTAGGGCCTTATACCGCGCGTACTTCTTCTTCCTTTTTTTGCATCAGCTGCTCGATCTCTTCGTTGGCGGCCTGAATCATCTCATCCAACTTTTCTTTTCCGTTGTAAAAATCGTCCTCCGTAATGGTGCTAGCTTCTTTTTCTTCACGCACCATTTTTAAGGCCTCATCCCGCGCTTGCCTGAGTCTCACTCTCGCCTCTTCCGCCTTCTTATGCAGCTGCTTGACTGTGCGTTCGCGCACCTCTTCGGTAAGTGATGGAAATGACAAGCGTATGATTTGGCCGTCAACGGTCGGGTTAACGCCGAGGTCGGCATCAGCAAGTGCCTTCTCGATCGCTCGAATAGTTCCCGGGTCATACGGGGAAATGGCTAACGTGCGTGCATCAATGCTGGAAATACCCGCCAGACTCTGCAGCGGATTGCGAGTGCCGTAATGTTCAACTTGGAGCTTCGTGACCAGGTCCGGCTTCACTCGTCCGCTGCGCAAGCTCACAGTTTCTAGCTGAAACCACTCCAAAGCCTCTTCCTTCCCTAGGTTAAACATATCGTATGCATCCTGGAGCGGCATAGTCAAAAGTTATCGTGTTTCATGTCCAAGTTCAAGCAAACTCGCCAGGAGAACATCTGCAGCTAACTTTTCGTTTCCACCCGCCGCCCGGATCTTGTAGTAATCTCGCAGCCGCAGCAGCGCGCGGTAAATGGGACCGACATTCCCGCCGCGAGCGAGGTGGACATCTATCACCTGGCCGATGTAGGTGAGTTCCTCTTCGGTGAGAGGCCGGCGGCTCTTCGCAGTCATGAGCTCGGCCGGGTCAATACGCACTTCCGGCGCCTCAGGTCTCCTACGCTCAAGCTGTTTGAAACGGAGAATATCGACGCGGGAGCGGATGGTGGGGAGTAGCCGGCGAGGGAAACGGGTGGTGAGCAGTACTCGATTTCCCGCCGTTGGCTCTTCTAAAAATTTGAGTAAAGCCTGGGCAGCCGGTAAGGAGAGGCGTTCGCAGTCTGGAATAATAATGAGCCGCTTGCCAAAAGGTGTCGTGCTGATGCTAGCTCGAATCAGGTTACGTATATCCTCAATACTAATGGACCGGCGAGAGGTTTCGAGAAGGTAGCGGTCTTGAGTAGGTAGGGCAGCCACTGGTCCTTCTGAGAGGCCTTCCCACTCTCCTACAATGAGGAGCGCCGGTGCCTGCGTGCTCCTTTTAAACCACTCGTGCAACCACGTATTGTTTTTTTCTATCGCCGCTTCGTCAGATAGTAGAGACATGGCGTCGCTACAAAAATAGTGGAGTATGCCCCCGTAATGGTGCCTAGGGTGAGAGCCACCACGAACCAGCGCAGCGTTGTCCCTCCGAAGAGGAGCATGGTCACCAGCACAAGCAAAATGGTCATAGAAGTATTAATGGAACGCATCAGCGTCTCCCGGATGGCCTGGTCGATGTTCGTCAGCAGGTTGCCGCTGCGACGAGCTACCCAATTGGTGGCCATACGGTTGAAAAGTACGATGGTGTCGTTAACGGAATAGCCGAAAATAGCCAGGAGCGCCGTCACAAATAAGGAGTCTACCGGCACGTTCCAGGTTTTTCCCAGCAGTGCAAATATGGCAGTGACTAAAAGTAAATCATGGAGCACCGCATACACCGCAGCCACGCCGAACTTCCATGGGTTGGTGAGGCCGGCGGCTCCCCGGAATGTGTAAGCCAGGTAGGCAATCATCAGTACAATCGAGAGAACCAGCGCCACGATGGCCTGCCGGCGCAGCGCCGCTCCGATGGTGGGCCCGGCCGCTTCGAAGCGAAGTTCCTCTTCTGCTAACCCTTCGGCAGTCAGCGCCCCGAGGATTTTTTGATGCTGCTCGCTCGTGAGTACGGGAGTGCGAATAATGAGTGTGCCTTCCGGGGTGGGTTGAATAGTCGAGCTAATACTGAACGTGTCCTCCAGCAGTACCTGTACCTTTTCCAAGTTTTCTTCGGGAGCTTTAACCTCAAGCAGCGAACCGCCCACGAAATCAATACCCCACAGCGGGCGGACCAAAACGATAATGAGAACACTGGCTGCAATGGTAATCAGGGAAATCCAGAACCAGAGTTTTGGGTTCACAATCATAGCGCTTTCATGCTTTTCACTGCGAGTAAGAAGGGACGGTGTGTTGCCTTCCAGGCCATAACCAGGTGGAGCAAGGCACGCGTTATCGTAATAGCCGTGAACATAGAAAGGAGGGTGCCAATCGCCAGCGTCACGGCAAAACCTCGGATGATCGATGACCCAAAGTAATACATAATGATGGCCGACAGCAGCCCAGTCACATTGGAGTCCCGGATTGAGCTCCACGCTTCTCGAAAGCCGTCGGTCAGCGCGTAGCGAATAGTCTTGCCTGCCCGGAGGTTTTCTCGGAGGCGTTCAAAGATGAGCACGTTGGCGTCTACCGCCATTCCAATCGACAGAATGAAACCAGCCACCCCTGCCAGTGTCATGGTTACTCCAAGCGCCCGAATGATGGCCAAGAAGAACACGGCATATAACACCAATGCTATCGAGGCAATGAGTCCCGGCAGACGGTAAAACGTTATCATCCAAGCGGCTACGGCGATAAGCCCCAACAGCCCGGCGGCAATGCTCTCCTGTATCGAAAGCCGCCCCAAAGTCGGGCCAATCGTTTGCTGCCCAATCAGTTCAATCGGGACAGGCAGTGCCCCGGCGCGCAAGTTGCGGGCCAGCTGTTTGGCTTCTTCCAAAGAGAATCCCCCGCTGATGATGGCTTGGCCGTTTGTGATTTCTGTTTGTACCACTGGGGCGCTAATGGGAATGCCATCTAGGTAGATAGCTACCCGCTTCCCGACGCTTTCCCGAGTTAAGGCGGCAAAGAGGTCGCTGCCCTCGCCATCAAACTCGAGTCCCACCTGCGGAGCCCCCAGTACCTGGTCGAAATCCACCGTGGCTCGTTTCAGGTGCCGGCCCGTGAGCGCTGTCCGCTCAAAGGTTGGCCCCGTGATGCCGGTTTGGTCATCCACATTGACGGTGGCGGATACTTCTTTGCGGAAGTCGAGCTGGGGGGTAGCCCCGATGAGAGATATCGCTGTCTCAGGGTTATGTACCCCCGCCAGCTCTACCACAATCCGCCGCTCCTCACCCACCTTACTGGTCTGGACAATAGGCTCTGAAATGCCAAACGCGTTCACCCGGCGCTCAATCACATCGCGCACGCCCGCGACCGCCTCTTCGATTTCTGCTTCAGGAACCCCCTTAATATCCGCGCGGTAGATCAGGTGGGACCCTCCTTGGAGATCAAGGCCTAACCGGAGGCTTAAATCCCGTTCAAATGAGCCTATCTGTACCTGCGGCCGCCAAGGAGTGTTAAACCAGACGGCCACGACCGCGAGGATCCCTATGATAAGCAGGCTAAAGAGTTGTCGTTTTCGTTCGCGCGTCACAAAATCCAGCCTAAGCGACTTTGGCCTCTTCGGCAATTTCCTTGAGTGCCAGGAAGTTTTCCCGGGTAAACTGAATTTGGGGTTCCGGCACAACGTACACGTCGTCTCGTTGAGCGAATAAAGAGAGCAATTGTACGATTTGCTCGCGAGTAGGAACGCTGCCTTGGGAAAAATCGGCCGGCAGCAATCCATTATGAGAATCCCTGCCGTCGAAAGGAGGGATCATCGTGTTCACATGCACGAGTTTTGTGTGCGGAGCCACGCGACGGGTGAAATCCAGCAGGCCCTGCCACATGCCTGCCGGCGAGCTATCCGCCAAGGCTACTACCGAGGCGCTGTGAGTAATGTCATTGGCAACATATCCGCCGCGGGAACCTATTTCTTCGATCCATGCCAGCGGAGGGTTGCCTGAGTCATAGATGCCCTCGCGCCTGAGAGAATTGTACGCTTCCCTTCCCGGCAAGGTTTCTACGGTAAACAATACAGCACGCTCTTCGGCATAAGAGTTGAGCTCGGCTGCTCCGGCAAGCAGCAGGTCCCGCGCTGCGTCCGGTGGAGTTTCGCTTCCTTCTACTCGTTCTTGGTCATCCGTGGAAAAATTAATCCGTTCCAGCCACCGTGCCCCCGGGTGTACATTCACATACGCTGCGCCAATTTCTTTACCGATGTCGATAGTGTGTTTCATCTGTGCCAGGCTTTCTTTGCGCACCGCCGAATTGTTCGTGGAGAGATTGGTTTTAAATTCCTTCTGCGCCAGGCCCCAGTGATGCAGCCCGATTTTCACACTGTGCTCTTGCAGCCAGGCAAACATTTCTTGGTATTCACTTTCTTTCCCCACGTTAAACCACGCTTCGCACATAGTGGCGCCGTCTTCCTCCACGATTTTTTGCGCCACATCCCAATTCCTCGGCCCAGTTTTGAATCCGATGATCATAAAGATCTAACCTACGATATGTCAGACTCTTCGTCCATATCACCATAGATCGATCTATGGTAAGGTATGAGTATGCCCCGGTTTGATTACGCCGCCCTGAGCATGAAAGAACGGAAGGCGATTATTGACCCTCTCGTGGAAGCGCTCCACGGCTTGAAGACGAAAAAAGAGTTATACGAATTCTTGTCGAGACTGCTTACAGCAAGCGAGCTCATCATGATTGGCCGCCGTTTGCAGGCTGCTGAGGGCTTATTGCAGGGGAAGTCGTACTATACTGTCCGTGAAGAAACTGGCATTGGTTTTTCGACTATTCAATCAGTTGATGGCTGGCTTAAGCATGTTGTACGCGACTATCACGAAATCCGTGCTAGGCAACGGCGTGATGAGAAGTGGCGTGAGCAGCACAGGCGTAACCTCATTCCCCGTCTCCGACATCGCGATCCACGCTGGCTGATTATTGATCTCATCACTCGCGGCATTTCCGAATCTGTGGTCGGCTCTCGCAGAGCCTCTCCATAGATCGATCTATGGAGAGATTGATGAGTTCTAAAAGGTGAGTTCAAATATTTCCCAAGGATTCTTATTTGTATCTGTATAGCGAATCCAGGTGGGAACAATCTTGAAATATATAACCCCTTCTCTCCCTTCCCATTTTTGAGCGCGTGGATTTTTCGCAAAGTAAGTATTCTTACTCTTCGTAAGCTCTTCACCCTGCAATTGAGTTACCCTGCCTTCGTATTGCACTGTAATATCTTGATCCCAACCAACGACAAAGGCTACCCGGGGATTTTTCTGGATATTCCCCCATTTTCGGGAATTCACAAACGTATCAATGATAAGTTCCAAGTCTTCTGTTTCTCCATATTCAACCGCCGCCGCTTCTGGCTGCAAACCGCTCTTGGTAGTGGCAATTACACCTATCTGGTGATGTTTGAGAAAGCCCAGAATTCTCTGTTTCTGGTGGTCGTTATCCACGGTGTTGAGGGGCATTAATCAGGCCGCACTTCTTGTACTTTAGGCCACTGCCGCACGGGCATGGGTCGTTGCGGCCGACATTTTTGTAAGGGTTTTTGAGTGGCTCGACTGACGTTTGTACGCGCTGGCTGCCTTGGCTCGCCGAAGCTCCGGCCGGAGCGGAGGCGGCCCCGGTCGCCGTTTGGTGCAAGGAGACTTCTTGGTGTTGGGCGGTAACCCCTTTGGGCTGCTCCTCTGCCGACGCCCGCTCAGCCATAGTGGGCTCAGCCTTGAACACAATTTCCACGATCGTGCCTTTGATGGTAGCTAGGAGGCGCTGGAAGAGCTGGTGCCCCTCTCGCTGGTATTCAACCAACGGGTCTTTCTGGCCGTAGCCGCGCAGCCCAATCCCCGTCCGCAGGTAATCCATGGTATCTAGGTGCTCCATCCAGTACGTGTCAATTGCCCGCAGTGTAGCGGCACGCTCGAGCGCGCGCATAACATCGCTGCCAAATTGTTTTTCACGTTCTGCTAACCGTCCCAGGAGCGCCTTGGCTACGTCTTCAGTCAATTTCTCTCGAGCGGATTCTATGCCGTCAGAATCATCCACCGAAAATGTCTCCCGCTTGCCCGTCAGCGTGAATACAATCTCGCGCAACTCCTCCAAATCCCAATCTTCCGGTCTGCCCTCACCGGTGTGCGCTCGTACAAACTCCCCGGCTTGGTCGCGGATGACATCTTGAATGGCGGCGGGTAATTCCCGCGATTCCTTGCCAAAATCTTTCCACTTGCCGTCGAGCAAGACACTCTTACGCAAGGTATAAATTGCATTGCGCTGGCGATTCAACACGTCGTCGTAGGAGAGGACATGTTTGCGCATGTCGAAGTAGTAGCCCTCTACCCGCTCCTGCGCGCTTTCAATAGCGCGGCTGACCATTCGGTTTTCGATGGGCTCGTCTTCCGGCAACTTGAGGCGTTGCATGAGGTTCTTAATCCGATCTCCTCCGAAGATGCGCATGACATCATCGTCCAGTGAGACAAAGAACTGTGTTTCTCCTGGGTCTCCTTGGCGGCCAGATCTTCCCCGCAACTGGTTGTCGATGCGCCGGGCTTCATGCCGCTCAGTGCCCAGAATGAATAACCCGCCGAGATCCACCACTCCTTGACCCAGCTTAATGTCAGTACCGCGGCCGGCCATGTTAGTTGAAATAGTGACTGTTCCCTTCTGCCCCGCCTTGGCCACAATTTCCGCCTCGCGCGCGTGGTGTTTAGCATTCAGCACCTCATGCGGGACTCCTTCCCGTTGCAAATAGGCCGATAAGCGCTCCGATTTTTCGATCGCAATGGTGCCCACCAGCACCGGCTGCCCTTTAGCGTGGCGTTCCCTAATCTCTTTCACCACGGCCTGGAACTTTGCATTTTCATTCACGAACACGCGGTCGGTTCTATCGTTTCGAACCATGGCCTTGTCGGTGGGAACGACTACCACTTCTAAGTTGTATACGCGCTCAAACTCTTCGGCGCTGGTGACGGCGGTGCCGGTCATGCCGGCGAGCCGTTGGTACAAACGGAAGTAATTCTGGAAAGTGATTGTAGCGAGTGTCCGGCTTTCTTGCTGTACTGCTACTCCTTCCTTAGCTTCCAGCGCTTGGTGGAGGCCCTCAGAATACCGCCTGCCCTCGAGAATACGTCCGGTAAACTCGTCGACTATTTTTACTTGTCCGTCTTGTACCACGTAATCTTTATCGCGATGATAGAGCGAATGAGCCCGGAGTGCCTGTTCTAAATGGTGCACAAACCGGACGCCCTTTTCCTCATAGATATTGCTCATACCTAAAATTCGTTCCACTTCATTTACCCCATCGTCTGTCAATGTCGCCGCCTTGCGCTTTTCGTCCAAGTTATAGTGAACGTTCTCTTTGAGCTGTGGCACCAGCCTCGCGAATTGCACATAAAGCTGCGTGGATTCGGCATCCGGCGCCGAGATAATGAGAGGTGTTCTCGCCTCATCAATTAAGATGCTGTCGACCTCATCCACAATCGCATAGGTAAGCTCCCGCTGGGTCAAGTCTTCTCGCCGCTGCGCCATATTGTCGCGCAAGTAATCAAAGCCATATTCATTATTTGTGCCGTAGGTGACGTCAGCCGCATACGCCGCACGTTTCTCTTCGCTGGATTGCCCCGGCACCACTATCCCCACCGACAGACCAAAGAAACGGTAAATAGGCGCCATCCATTCGGCGTCTCGGCGAGCGAGGTAGTCATTGACTGTCACCAAGTGAGCCCCGCGGCCTGCGAGCGCCGCGAAGGTGAGAGGCAGCGTTGCCACCAGAGTTTTACCCTCTCCAGTTTTCATTTCCGCGATCCTTCCCTCCAGCAGCGCCAGCCCCCCGGTGAGCTGCACGTCAAAGTGCCGCAGCTTTAAGGTCCGGTCGGATGCTTCTCTCACCGCCGCAAAAATTTCAGCCACATGTGTTTGCAGGTCTTCCCAGCTTTTTCCCTTATGCTGGGTAACGCGTGCGGCCAACGCCTCATCAGAAAGCGCTTTCATTTCAGGCGCGAGTTTATTGATAGCCTCTACCGTTCCGGTATAGGTGGTAGCGGCCTTCTCATGACGAGAAGTAGTTTTGAAAAGCCCAAAAAGTGCCATACGTAAAAGAATAGCCAGTATAATCGCTTTAGGCTACTGTGCAAGCCCGAAAGTTCCTAGGCGCGGCTTCGTTCGCGAGTGCGTATAATTTCTTTTTTCAAAGCCTCGAGCGCCTCATCAAGCCCCGCTTCCAGGGATTGGTGGCTGCGTTCCGCATGCAGTACGCGTTTCCCCTCTCCGTATGTGACTCCACATGTAATCAGGCCTTTCCCTTCTCGTCTCAGCGTAATTTCAATTGGCAGGGGATGCTGTAAGTACTTCGAGAGGCGCGCTGCCTTCTCCTCTATCTGACGGCGGTTGAAGGCTGATAACACGACGCCATGCGTGGAAAGGGTATATCTCATCCATATGTACTGTGGCGGCGTTCCAGAATTTTCGCAATGTATTTTGTAATCGAATTGTGGAAAATTCCTGACGAAAATTGCATGGCCTGCTGCTGGAGCGCCTCCGGCTGAAACCTCGCCTCGGCTGCCGAGAAGCGCCGGAGCCCCTCAGCCAGGGCTTCTACTCCTTGCCCGTCGTATAAAATACCATGGCGCCCATCTGTCATAATTTCTTTGACACCGCCGCGCGCTTGAGCCACTACTGGTGTTCCGCACGCGAGAGCCTCCGCCGCAACCATGCCAAAATCTTCCACGCCTGGGATGAGGACTGCCCGTGCGCGGCGCAGGTACGTGCGCAGCTCTTCGTCAGAAACCGTCCCCGTAAAAGTAGTGTATTTGCCCGCCCGTCGCGTGAGTTCCGCTCCGGCCTGGCCGCCGCCTACCACCAGGATTGGCAACTGCAACTTCTCACAGACCGCAATCGCCTGTTCAAAATGTTTCGTTGGCGTGAGTCTCCCTACGACTAGAAAGGGTCGCTGCCTGCCGGCGGAAGCCTCAGCGAAAGCTGAGCCTGAACTTTTGGGAGTGTAGAACTCTGTTCGTATTGGTGGATACACCACCTCGCTTTCTCTACCGTAATACTTTTTAATCCGTTGCTGCGTGTATTTTGAATTTGCCAGGTAATAATCAACGCGCTGAGCACCAGCGTAATCGGCCATACGTAAGTAATGAAGCAACGGCATGGCTAGCAACTTTGGCCCGCGAAGCGCAAGCTGAGTGGGCTCCCAAAGGTATCGTGTAGGCGTGTGGCAGTAACACACGTGAGGCACGCCCGAGCGGGTGATAATAGCTTTGGCAAAAGCACTGGCACTCGAGAGCACGATGTCGTAGGCAGAGAAGTCGAATTGCTCCGCGGCCGGAAGCAGGAATGGTAAAACCCTGCCCGGGTGGCGCCGGAACCATGTGGGGAAACGTTGCAAAAACGAGGTCGCGATAGGTTTTTGAATTTCTCCCAGGTTCAACCATGGCTCTCCGGCGTATAGAGTGTAAATATCTGCGTGTGGGAAAATCCGCACCAATTCCTCAAATACTACCTCCGCCCCGCCCCGGCGTATCAGTTCGTCATGCACTAAAGCAATTCTAAAATCCCCCTTAGACATCAAAACAGTTTACTGTTTTACCCTGAGCTTGTCGAAGGGCAACCATCTGATACACTAATGATCATGAAAGTCCGGAAGGCCTGGATTAAGTCAAAAGAACCTGCAGCGTTGGACCATCTCGCTGAGTTGCAGGAAGATATTCACCTTGACTTGAATCAGTTGGAAACACGCCTTTCGTCGAAAATGGAGGAACAAACTGAGAAAATTCTTTATGAGTTCAAAGCTATCACTGAAAATATTCACAAGGATGTATCCTCGGCCAACAAGGACGAAATTTCTTGGATCAAAGATAAAATTCGGGCCATTCAGCGCCATCTCGGCTTTTTCTAATCGCGCATGTCGTGCCGTCCTAAGAAATACGGCGAGGAGTGGATAAACGCGCCTGAGCGCACGGCAGAAGAGCTTGGTCAAGTGCTGATCATGTATCTCGAGCGCATCAAAAGACACGTAGAGAAAATGGCTTGGATACCCCAAGCAGTTGCGCGACTCGAATATGAAGTTCGTATGCTCGAAAAACGCGATCGCATGCGCCGGGATACTGGAAAGTTGGACTCCGCTAAGGTTTCCTAGGCCAGCTTTCGCACTAGTCCCTTATCTGCGTCCACTTCTACGACATCGCCGTCTTTGAGAGCCTTGGTCGCAATTTTAGTGCCAATGACACATGGCACGCCGAGCTCTCGCGAAACGATAGCTGCGTGACACGTTATGCCGCCCTCGTCAGTTATAATGGCAGCGGCTTGCTGCATTAGGGGCACAAAGTCTGGTGTGGTCATAGAGGTGACAAGAATGGCCTTATCAGTCATTTTATCGAATTCCTTGACTCCGCGGATTATCGCAACGGGTCCTTCGGCTTTCCCACTACAGGCGGGAGTTCCTTTGACAATGTTAATATCGAGCTTTTGTTCCTTCACCAAGAATGGCGGTTCGTACTGAAACGTCATTTTTCCTTTTTCAAAAAGCAGCTGCCAAGTCCCGTATTGACGTTTTCGGGCAATCTTCCTAGGGAATTTTTTCCCTCGTCTAAGGTGAGAAAGAATCTCTTCATACGTGAGCCAGACTGTCTCCGCAACCGTTAAATCGAGTCTGCGGGAAATGATTCTGAGCAAATCCTTAATTAAATAACCAGCTTTCGAGTACACATCAACCCGATAGGTTCGAAAGTAAGCCAGATGCTGGACTTCCCGAAGAAATTCGCGCTCAGCTTTAGTAAATTGATATTCCTTAAAGATCTTCTCAACCTGAATTTTTTCTTGCTTGTATTGTCTCTCGAGCTCACGTAACCTTTCCCCGGGATTGGGTATTTTCTCAAGGCGTGCCATGATGCTTCGCTGAGTCCATGGGCGGCCAACGAATTTGGTAAATGCTAGCCAACCAAATTGCCGCAAGTGTTTATCAACTGCTTGCTTAATTGGAAGTGTGATTTTCCGATGATTCTTGTGATACATCTCGGCAAGTCTGTAGAAGCTTACCAGTTCCTTTGTTCCATCAGTGGGCTGATGAGAAGCAGTCAGGAGAGCAAAGTATTTTTCGGTTTCTTTGGGGATTCTCCGCTGAATAATGTTTAGAGCCCTTGCCTCTACTATCGGCTCGATGAGAATGGGGAAATACATAGCAGGGCCAAATTCAAGACACAACTCCGAAAACTCTTGAAGTAACGAAGCTGGATGCGCAGTCAGATTCTTTGTTCTGGAAATAGTTGTGGCGAGATGAGTTAACTCCTCTCCCTTGCGCGTGAGCTGTTCAAGAGCCTGAGAAATGAATTTGGCGTCGTTGCTTTCAATTTCGCTCTTGATCGCCTCCTGGAATCTGAGCACTTCAGATTCCAGGTAATAGTTAAAAAAATCTACAATCAAGTAGTGATCAATTCCGTGCTCAACTCCCAGTGTTTTACGAAAGTACTTAGTTCGAACGCCATTATAGAAATAGGAACTTATAAGGACACTTTGACCACGCCTTTCCACGACTTTTACCCAATCTTCGCTCACATTACCTCGTCAGCAAGACACTGCGCTTGTAGGCGTTGATGTTCTCGAGCGCTGCTCCCGCCCCTTTTACCACACACACGAGTGGGTCGTCTGCCACGTACACCGGCACCGTAATCGTACGGGAGATAAGTTGGTCAATATTTTTGAGTAACGCTCCGCCGCCGGAAAGCACAATGCCTTTATCGATAACGTCGGCTGCGAGCTCTGGTGGCGTATCTTGCAAAACATATTTAATGGCTTGCAACACCTCTTCCAAGGGATGGCGCAGTGCCTCGGCGATTTCGTGGGAAGAAATTGTGGTCTCGCGAGGCAGCCCCGAAGCCAGGTCGCGCCCGCGGATCGCCATCTCGCGCGGCGTCTCTTCAATGACGGCTGATCCAATCGTTTTTTTAATCACCTCAGCCGTTTGTTCTCCGATCACAACGCCATAGCGCTTACGCACGTGGTCGGCAATCGCCTCGTCAAAGCGATTGCCAGCTACCCGGGCTGAATGGGCTACCACAATACCTCCGAGGGAAATGACAGCGGCTTCAGTAGTTCCTCCCCCAATATCTACGATCATATGCCCAGAGCTTTCCCCGATCGGAATGCCTGCCCCAATCGCGGCGGCTACCGGTTCTTTTATCAGGAAGGCAGCGCGGGCTCCCGCGGAGAGCGCCGCATCTACCACCGCTCGGCGTTCGGTGCTGGTGATCCCGGCCGGTACGCTCACGAGAACCTCGGGACGCAGGAACCGCGTGGATGCGCCTGCCTTTTGCAGTAGGTAGCGGAGCATTGCTTCCGTGACGCGGTAGTCCGCAATCACCCCGTCTTTCAGCGGCCGATGGGCCACAATTGTTTCGGGAGTGCGGCCAATCATTTCTTTCGCGTCATTGCCGATGGCCAGTACCGCATTCTCATCCAGCGATACCGCCACCACCGATGGCTCATTGAGCACAATTCCCTTCTTAGGCACGTACATCAACGTACTGGTAGTCCCGAGATCGATGGCAATTTGGCGGGTAATATTCATTCGATTCGTTGAATATCAGCCCCCAGAGCCTGGAGCCGCTCTGTCAGCCGTGCATATCCCCGGTCCACTATTTCTGCTTCCCGAATCGTAGTTTGCCCGCGGGCGGTAAGCCCAGCCATAACGAGAGTAGCCCCACTGCGTATGTCGAGGCTCGGGATCTCGCGGCCCGCGAGAGGTGTGGGGCCATTAATGATCACGCGATGAGGATCGCAAACCACCGCGTCTGCTCCCATTTTTGCGAGCTCATCTATGTGCTTGAAACGGCTTTCGTAGAGCGGGTCATGAATCAATGAACTTCCCTGCGTCTGAGTAGCCAGCACAGCAAACGGCGCCTGCAAGTCGGTGGCGATGCCAGGGTGCGGCAGGACTTGCAAGCGAAAAGCGCGTAGCGGAGCTGGGCGGACGGTAACTGTGTCGTGGTCAACTGAGTACGCGACCCCGATCTGAGTGAGCTTCTTAAAAAAGAGGCGCAAATCCTGCGTAGGCACCTGGCGGATATTCATATCTGATTTTGTTGCCGCCGCGAGTAGAATAAAAAATCCGGCCTCAAGCATATCCGAAATATTTTCAACCGTAGCCCCGGCCAGCTTGGTACTGCCTTCTACCACCAGAGTATGCGTACCTGCCCCCGTGATACTCGCTCCCATGCGGGTGAGGGCCCCGGCCAGTGCCACTACGTGCGGCTCAGCCGCGGCAGTGTATATGGTAGTTTTCCCCGGCAGGGTCGCGGCGACCAGCAACATATTCTCGGTGGCCGTCACCGAAAATTCTGAGAGCGTCACCTCTCCCGCCTGCATTGCCTGGCCGGAAATTAGCACCTGATCCCCTTCCTCGTTGATTTCAGCACCCAGCTGCCGGAAGCCATCCAAATGCACATCAATCGGCCGGGCGCCTATCACATCTCCTCCTGGCCGCGGCAGGCTGACGTTACGCTCTCTTCCCAAGAGGGCCCCTAAGAAAAGGATCGAACCCCTAAGCTTCCCGACCGCCTCGTCCTGGGCGCCGTCAGTTTTAACAGATTGAGTTTCAATTACCAGCGTTCCCCTCTGGCCATCTTCTCTTTTCACCTTGGCGCCCCAGCCAGAAAGTATGGCGAGCATTGTGCTGACATCGGAAATATCCGGCACATTAGAAATAGTGAAGGGCTCCGTGGTCAGAAGGCTCGCTGCAATCAGTGGCAGGACGGCATTCTTTGACCCATACACTTCTACCTCTCCGGCAAGCGGCTTGCCACCCTGAATCACAAATTTCGACATGAACCTCATCATACCTCCGAGAGCTTGTCAAATCAAGAAAAATATTCCAAAAAGTTTGTGCTACCATCTGCGGTATGGAGACGGTTTCCCGCGTCGCATTCGTATCGCATTTCCTTTTAATGTTTGGTTACAAGCTCTTTTCTTTCTTCTTTCCTCTCTACCTGGTGAAGCTTGGGTTATCTCTCCCCGCCGTAGGTTACACGTATCTCCTGATTTACCTGCCGATCGCCCTTTTCGCCCCCGTTGTCGGTGCCTTAAACAGCAAAACTCGCCCCATACACTTCATGCTACTAGGGATTGCTGGTTATGCCGCGTATTCTTTGGTGATGATGGCCGCGCACCCCCCGGCCGTCTTTTACGTGATGCAAGTAGTGTTAGGGCTCTCTGCGGCCTGCTTCTTTGTTTCTGTTCGATCTCTCTTGGCTCGCGCCGAGCTTCCCCACCTGGATCGTACCTTTGGGTACTTTTACGCTGCCCCGAATGCTGCTGAAGTTCTCGCTCCGGCGGTCGGGGCGGCGGTTATTTTCTTCTTCGGATTTCCCGGGGTATTTTTGGTGAGCTTGGCTGTCCACCTCGCCAACATTTTGTATGTCACACTTCAGCGAAGGGTAGTTCAGATTGTCCGCCAGGCGGCCCCACCCTTACCCTCGCGCGAAGCGTACCGCGAGTTCGGGAAAAAAGTCTTGGGTCACGCCTGGCCGTTACTCCTGCCTTCGTTCGTAGTGCTGGTAGTCGGAGGTATCTACCAGCCTTTTTTTGTACTCTTTCTCGAACACCTCGGCTGGAGCCAGAACATGATTCTTCTCTATGGCGCTGTCTTCTCCGCTCTGTTTGTGCCCATTTCCTGGGTGGTCGCCCGGTACGCCTTGCAGCAGCGCAGCTCCCGCAACGTGTATGGCGGCAGCCTTCTGTACGCCGCGGGGTCCTTTGTATTTGGGATTCTCTCTCATCGCCTTGAATTTGTGGGTATCTTGACGCTTGCCGCCCTTCGCGGTGCGGGAGCGCTCTCCGCCAATTCCGGCCGCTCCGCTTTCCTATCCCGCTCATCTAAAACCAGCGAGCCAGCCGCTGTCATTGACACCATGCTCTCGCCTCTCGGCACCGCTTTTGGGGCCCTCGCAGGAGGATACCTTTTAACCCAAGTTGACTTTGGCAGCCTCTTCACCCAAGCTGGGGCGTTAGTTGCCGCCGTGGTTAGCTTAAGTTTACTTTTCAAGCGTTCCCAATGAATCGACGTTTCCGCCTCTTCCTCCTCGCCGTGTGTTTCGTGGTGTTTATTTTGATAACGCCGGCGGTCGTGTTCTACGCCTTGGGCTTTCGCCCGGCCAGTGAACGCGTAGGGGTCTTGCTACTGGAGTCAATCCCCAGTGGGGCACGGGTGCTCGTGGATGGTACCTACCAAGGCACTACTCCGTATACCGTCTCAGGGCGCGGAGGCGTAGTCGTAGATGTCGCGATAGAGCATGAGGGGTACCGCCCCTGGGGAAAGCGCCTGCCCTTGGTGACCGGTATCACGAGCGAAGCCCGGGCAATCAGGCTCATTCCGGAAGCAGTTTCCTCAGAGGAGTTTGTTCCCAACACCACCCATTTTACGTTGTCCCCCAGTCGGGCTCTCGTGGCCTCAACCGAGAAGGATACCCTGGCTGTGCAAGATGAAGATCATGACTTGATCCTGCCCCCACTGAAGCTGCTGGCTACTCCGCGAAGTCTTTTGTGGTCGCCGGATAGCACGCTGCTCTTGGTGAGCTATTCAAATAGTCGCTTCGATCTTATTTCCCTGACGGAGGGCGCACGGCATACGTTGCCTCTTCCTACTTTGGCGTCTCCTGACGCCATTGCCTGGGATCCGCGGACTCCGGGGAAACTCCTTTTTCTGACTTCTCAGAAGGTACTTCGTGCCTATGATAGCAGTACTGGACAGCAACATATCATAGCCGAAAACGTGTCCGTCTTTTCTCTCAGTAAGCAAGAAATATACATAGCTACGGCCAGCCAAGAGATCAGGCGGCTTACGCTCCTTGGCGAAGCCGTCGGCGGACCAAGTGTGAAACTCACCCGGCCGGTCGCGCGCCTGATCACTTCTCCGGAGGATCGTACTGCAGTTTGGTACGCCGACGGCAGTGTCGAGCTGTTGGAGGAAGACAAATTCCAGCCTCTCGTCGCCTCTGCCTCCTCACTCGGGTTCTCGCCCGATGGCCAACTTTTGTACATACAGACAGCTCCCAATGAGCTGGTAGTCTACAATATCAGCGACGAACGCTTATCCCATGTGCCCGCTCACCGCCTACATTTAGTCACTCGCCTTTCACAAATCATTCGCCATCCCCAGTGGTTTGCCGGCGGGCAACACTTAATCTACCAAGTAGGAGATCAGGTTGTGCTAACTGAAATTGACACGCGCGATCATGCGCAAAGCCATGTCATTGACTCTACCAATTTGAGTGACGCGGCCGTCGCCGTAGGTGAGGACGGAGAGCGGCTCTACTACCTGAAACGCAACCCTACCGGAGTAACTTCGCTGGTGCGAGCGCGTCTGGTGCTTGAGTGATGATTGTGCGGGCCTCTACCGCTTGCTGAACTGTGGAGCGCGGCGAGCGCGTTTTAAGCCGGGTTTCTTGCGCTCTTTAGCGCGCGGGTCGCGGGTTAAGAGGCCAGACGCCCGGAGTTGCTTACGCCAACCTTCGTCAACTTTAAGGAGCGCCCGAGCAATCCCAAGCCGGACTGCATCGGCTTGGCCGTGTTTGCCGCCACCGACCACCTTGACCTGAAAACCAAATTTTGCTTCTTGGGAAGTTACGTTCAAGGGAAGCAAAGCCCGCTGCTGCATGCTAATCGTGGGGAAATAATTCAAAAAAGGTTGGCCGTTGACAGTGCGCTCTTCTGCATCAGGGACGAGGACAACTTTAGCAATCGCCGTCTTACGCCTGCCTAATCCATATAATTGTGATTTCTCTACCATAGCTTGATACTTACTACTTACTACTTACTACTTTTTCGACTTGGGCCATATGCGGGTGCTCAGCCCCGGCGTATACCTTGAGATGGCTCATGCGCGCTTTGCGCAAGCCATTTTTCGGCAGCATCCCTTGCACAGCCAGTTGCACAATCCGGCGTGGGTCGCGCCTACGCTGTTCCGCCAGCGTCCGCTCCTTGAGATGCCCTGGGTACCCCGTATGGTGGCGGTAGAGCTTTTGCGTTTCCTTGCGGCCTGTGACAGCCACGTCTTTAGCGTTAATCACTATCACATTCACAGAGGGGATAACATGTTTGGCAAAATCAGCGCGGTGCTTGCCCAAGAGGAGATGAGCCACTTCGCTGGCGAGCCGTCCGAGAATCTTGTTTTTGGCATCTAGAAGATGCCATTCGGATGTGTCAGCCGCCGCCTCATGGTGTTTGGCCTCCTGCCTACCTTGTTTCTTCGTAGCCATAAAAACCTTTATTCTTTCGCTTCGGTATCAATGATGTCAACTCGTACCTCTTGCCCGTCATCCCCGCGCCGCGCCGGCAGGCGGGTCAGTCTCAAATACCCCCCTGCTCTCTCCGCATTGGCACGAGCCACTGCAAAAAGCCGCTCTACGTCTTCTTGATGAAAGAGACTGCTCAAGAGTTTCCGTCTGACGTGCAGACTGGTCCCCTTTCGGGCCTTGGTAATCAGCGGTTCGAGGAACTTCTTGAGCTCCTTTCCCTTCGCTTCGCTGGTCACAATTGAACCATGGCGAAGTACCGCTCCGGCTAAGTTTGAGAGAAGCTGTCGGCGGTCGGCCGCCACTCGGCTCAGTATTCGATTGCCATGTTTATGCTTCATGGCTGGCGCCTCCAAATACATTTCCTCCCGTAGCCACATAGCTGTCCCGCGCCTTCGCAATGTCGTCTACAGCCTTAGCGCCGAGCCCGGGAATATCCTGAATTTGTTCGGGGGTAAGCTCCAAGACTTGCTCTACGGTGGTGACTCCCACTCGCTCGAGTGCATTGTGCACGCGGGAAGGCAGCTGCAGCAGACTCAAAGTGTTTTCCGGCTCCTTCATCTCTGGGAGCGGTGCTGGCTGCACAACATCCTGAGGACGCGAGGCAGTGAGGCGCGCCGCAAAGTCCCCAGTTAAATCTTGGAAATGGTCCGTCAAAACAGATGCCGCCTGTTGTAATGCTTGCTGGGGTGTAATAGTGCCGTCGGTGACTACGGTCAGGTGCAGTTTATGGTAGTTCGTGTCTTGGCCAACACGCACATTTTCAATTTTGAAGCTCACTCTCTGCACGGGTGTAAATACCGCATCAATGGCAATCGTGCCGATCGCCCGCGCCTCATCGCGTCGTTCCTCAACCGGGAGGTACCCGCGGCCTGCTTCCACCGTACAGCGCAGTTCAAGCTTAGCCTTGCTATCAGTCAACGTCGCAACGAGTTGGTCTTTGTTCACAACCGTAACTTCGGGTGGGGTTTCAAAGTCACCAGCGGTAGCCCGCTTCTCCCCCGAGACTATGAGGCGGATTTCCACTGGAGATTCCAACTCAGTTTTGAGCCGCACGCGTTTTAAGTTCATGATGAGACTCACGATATCTTCTTTAATGCCTGGAATCGTGGTGAATTCATGGTCAACCCCCTCAACTTTTATAGAGGTGATGGCCGCCCCGGGAAGGGAGGAGAGCAGTACGCGCCGGAGCGCATTGGCCACCGTGGGCCCGTAGCCAGGGTGGTATGGGTGAATAGTAAAGGTGGCTGAGGAGTTCCCGTGATCCTCAATTTCCACATGGGAGGGGAGGTAGATGGGGTACAACATAAGAGCTTGTGTTAAGAAATTAAAAATTAACGTGCGAAGAATTCCACGACGGCGCGAATATCCACGCCGATAGCCGCTTCCTCTGGAGCCGGCTCGCCGACTACCTTGAAGCCGTACCCTTTTACATCGAGCGCCAGCCAGTTCGGGAGGCGCGCGCCCTGCATGCGCTTTTCGAAATTATCGAATAATGCTTTCTTGCGCTTCCCTTCTTTAATGGCGATCACATCTCCTACTGTAAGCCGACGGGAAGGGATATCCGCCCCGCGCCCATTTACCAAGAACAACCCGTGTGTCACCATTTGCCGCGCTTGTGGGCGGGTTTGTGCAATCCCCGAGCGAAAGACAGCGTTATCCAACCGCCTCTCCAGCATCCGAATGATGTATGGGCCGGTTTCCCCGCGAGCGGAGAGCGCCTGGCGGTAGTATGTCTTGAGCTGCTCTTCTCTCAGCCCGTAAATTTCTTTTAAGGATTGCTTTTCCAGCATTTGCTGTGCGTATCTGCTGGTGGGGCGCCGCCGTTGGTGTTGTTGAGTGGGAAGCGGCATATTATACCCTCCGTCGTTTCTTAGGCCGTACCCCGTTGTGAGGAATCGGCGTAATATCCCGAATTGAAGCAATAGTGAGGCCGGCCCCGGAGAGGCTGCGCACAGCCGCTTCGCGAGCCGAACCGATGCCTTTCACATACACACGCACTTCTTCCAGTCCAATGGGCTGAAGCTGCTCCACGATATTGGTTACTACCTGCTGTGCGGCAAAGGGCGTTGCCTTTCTTGCCCCCGAGAATCCCACCCGGCCGGCGCTGCTTGAGACCAACACGTTTCCAGAGGTATCGGTTACCGTCACAATCGTATTGTTATACGTGGATTGGATAAATACCTTCCCTTCACGAACTTTGCGTCGTGCCTTTGCCTTTTTCTTTGTCTTCGGTTCTGCCATATTATGTCTTTTCTGCCGATGCCTTACGGCCGCTGCCGGCGGTTCGCCTGACGTTGCCGCGTACCGTGCGGGAATTCGTGCGGGTACGCTGCCCGCGTACGGGTAGGTGTTTCGCGTGCCGCGTGCCGCGCAAGCTGCCGATATCTTTTAAGTGCTTCACATTCATGGCGACCTCCCGCTTGAGGTCTCCTTCAACTTTGAGGTTTTTCTCGATGTATTCGCGCAGCTTGTGTTCTTCGGTAGAAGTGAGATCGCGCGTTTTAGCATTCGGGTCAATCGCCAGTTCCTGTAAAATTGCGCCAGATAATTTTCGGCCGATACCGTAAATACTCATGAGCGCAATTTCGATGCGCTTCTGGTCGGGGAGGTTAATTCCTGAAATACGGACTGGCATAGCTATCCCTGTCTTTGCTTATGTTTAGGATTGTCGCAAATCACGTACAACTTGCCGCTGCGGCGGACAATTTTGCACTTCGTACAACGTCTTTTAACGGAAGCTTGCACTTTCATAATCACTCTAGTCTGCTGACAATTCTCCCTTTAGTAAGATCGTACGGCGAGAAAGCGACCCGTACGCGGTCCCCAGGCAGAACCCGGATTCTATGAAGGCGCATCTTACCGGAAAGATGGGCAATCACTTCTTGTCCTGTTTCCAGCTTGACGCGGAATTGCGTGCTGGGAAGAGTATCGGTGATTACCCCCTCAATCTCTACGAAATCGCTTTTAGGCAGACTGGGTACTTAAAATTAAATTACCCGCACTTCAAGCGGGCTTACTCTGAGCGGAGTCGAAGAGCATAAGCTCTTTCCTCTGCTTCAACCCAAAAGCTTGTAATGCAGATAGAAGCACTATAAGGAGAAGCCTCCGGGCTGTCAAATTCCCTTAGGGCTGGCGCTCCGGGATCACTTCCAGGTTAATTCGCTTTTCAATCCGTGGGATCGAACGCACCCAGAAGGGTGAAAAAGCCAGCTCTACCCGCTGCACCCCGGGAAGCCCTTCGAGGTACGTTTTCGCCTCATCTGCGCCACGCCGCGCAATTTTCCCCTTGAGAGTTTCTAAAGAAAAATCAGGAATCGTAGTGTGGGTGACGCGGGTCGCGATTACCCCTTCTCCCTTCTCCCAATCCACGCTTTTCACTGTTTTCGAGTAGGAAATTGGCCCCGGGAAGAGCGCGTAATCCTGGTCGATCCTCTCTTCCAACGCAGCGCGGAGACGCTCTTCTAACCTGGCTGATTCATAGCCTAAGACGCGTACCGTGGCATTGCCTGAGTAAGCAATTTGTGGTTGCCGGCTGCCTACCTCACCGTCTGTCTTGAAAGAGTCGTAATCAGCTGTCCAACTCTCTTCCAGGAGCACCCAGCCGCTGGGCAGTTCTTTTTGAATTTCTTCTTGGACCTTGGCGCGGGCGGCTTCTTTGGCGGCTATCCTGGCTCGTTCAATATCTTCTTCACGCACCACACGCACTTCCTCGCCCTTGCCGCCGGAGATGGCCGCGGTTGCTTCGGCATACACTACCGACTGAGCCGAGGCGTCGAGTGCGGCAAAGTTAAGCCGCTGCGGCGCAATATTCCCCACTTCTCCCGCCTCGGCCGCCTCCACTTCCACGCTGGCTCTTGAGTCCGGCGCAACTATGACATGCCGTGTCATGTAAAAAAGTACCCCTTCTTTCGTCATGAGCCGGCTTCTGTCGCGGATTTTTTGCTCTTGAGTAGTGCGATTTACAATCTGCACCGTGCCCGTCGCCTTCGTACCCACGATTTCGGTACTTTCGACCGGGACAGTTCCTTCTACTGACACCTGTCGGAAAAAAGTTGCTCCGGGAATAACATTCGGGCCGTCCGCCGCCGCGCGGACAATCAGGTCTTCATCCACTAAAAGAGGTGCCGTTCGTAAAATCAATTTAACGTCTGCTCGCGGCAAAAAAATAGCCGCACTGAGCAAAACCACCACCACGACAATTAAAAGGAGGACTAATACCGCCGCTCGCTCCTTGCTCCCCAGCCGGATGCGAGTTTTAGGTTTCTTCTCCCTGAGTGGTGCCTTCGCAAACAGGGGCCGGGATGGTTCAGCGGGTACGTGCACATTCGTTACCGGCACTTGCGACCCGCGCAGCGCTTTACTTGGCACTGAAGCTCGCTCGCTTCCCCGCTGCTTCGCCGATTGCGATACTTCATAGAGCTCATCTTCGCTGGGCAGCGGCATGCCTCCGAGTGGAGGTTTTTTAGGTACCGGTCGAATATCCCGCATATATCTACTCTAATACGGCTTTTATCCGGCGTACACCAGCCCCGGCAGACTCTTCCTTCGTAATCTTGAAATGACCCAACTCCCCCGTGTGTGCCACATGCGGACCCCCGCAAATTTCGCAGGAGTAATTCCCCATAGAGTATACACTCACACGGTCGGCATACTTTTCTTCAAATAAGCCCAGCGCCCCCTTCTGCTTCGCTTCCGCGACTGTCGTCTCCTCGCGGAGGACGAGCAAATCCTCCTGGATTTTCTGGTTCACCAGGTTTTCTATTTTCTGAATTTGGTCGGGTGTCATTTTGTCCGTGTGCGAAAAGTCGAATCGGAGCCTCTCGGGCGTAATATTGCTACCCTTTTGAAAGACATGTTCTCCCAGCACGTCCCGCAGCGCCTGGTGCAGCAAATGCGTGGCCGTGTGGTAGTGGACAGATTTTTCCGAGTGGTCAGCCAGTCCTCCTTTAAACTTCCCTGTCCCCGCTGTGCGGGATTTCTCCCGGTGGTCGGCAATCCTACGCCGAACGTCCTCCTGAACACCTGAGCCGATGGGAATATTCCTCTCTTTGAGACGATCCCAAATCGCATCGAGTGGCAGTCCATGGGCAGTGTTGAGTTCGAAGATCTCTGCTCCAGAAATTCCCGATTCTTTGTTTAAGATGGTCTCCAGCTTGACTAGCGCCCGCCGCAAGCTCACGCCAAACTTTTGCACTTCCTCCCGAATAGCGTGCCCCACCTGACGCGATTGTTTTTTTACATCTGGGTAGGCAGAGGCATATTGGTCGGCGACCACGTTGGCCAGCCGCTGGATGATAGCATCCTCAGCCGCTAGCTTCTGGGCGTGGTACGCGGCGCGTCGAATCAACCGACGCACCACGTATCCTCGATCCGTGTTCGAGGGAGCTACGCCATCACCGATAAGGAGCGTCACCGCACGCATATGGTCCGCCATGATCCGGTAGGAAGCCTTGTTCGCGGAGCTCTGATAGGTGGTGTGAGTCGTGTTCTCAATGTGCTCAATGATCGCTCGCAATGGATCAACCGCGGAAAAAATATCTGGAGTGTGTTGGGCCGCCGCCACCATACGCTCCAGTCCGCCGCCGAAGTCAACGTTTTTCTGAGGAAGAGAGACAAAACTGCCATCCGCCTGTTTCACAAACTCCATGAAAACAGAGTTCCCAATTTCCATAAATCGGCCACAATCGCAGTTGGGATGGCAATGCTCGCCAAAAGCGCTATTATGCTCTGCTCCAAAATCATAGAAAATTTCGGAGTCAGGTCCGCCCGGCTCGCCGGGAGGCATGTTCTCTGGGAGTCCGGCTCTGCTCCACCAATTTTTGCTAGCGCCGAAATAAAAAATTCTTCCTCCTTGCATGCCTTCCCGCCCTCCTTGCTGGGGAGTGAGAAGCTCACTGTCACGAGCTTCTATTCCCTTCTCTTGAAACAAGCGCTTCCAAATTTCCACGGATTCCGTATCTCGGGGAATGTTTGCTTTCTTATCGCCAGCAAAAACAGTTACGTATAAATTTCTGGGATCCAACTCCACCACCTCAGTCAAAAACTCAAATATCCACGACAGCTGCTCTTCTTTGAAGTAGTCGCCGAGTGACCAGTTGCCCAACATTTCAAAAAACGTCGTGTGGCGGTTGTCACCAATTTCCTCGATATCTTCGGCTCGAAATGATTTCTGCGAATTCACGAGACGCTTCCCTTGCGGGTGTGGCTCTCCTAAAAGGTACGGAACGAGCGGTTGCATTCCCGATCCTGTAAAAAGGGTGGTCGGGTCGTTCTCCGGCACCAGCGGAGCGCTGGGAATCCGCGTATGGCCTTTGCCCTCAAAGAATTGCTGGTAGAGTTCCCGCAGCTCATTTGTACTAATGTTTCGCATGCAAGAAGCCTAGCACTGACCCTTGACTGGATTCAAACTGGTGGATCAAAAGTACTTTCTTTCTGGCGAATCCTTGATAAGCTCGAATACTTCTTCTGCCGAATCCACAATAGTATAGAGGTCAAGATCTTCAGGCGAGATGGTTTCAAACTTACTGAGCATGATTGTTCGCGCCCACTCATGGAATGGTTCCCAGAACTCGCGGCCCATGCAGATAACAGGTACGCGCTCCATTTTCTGAGTCTGCATAAGCGTAATTGTCTCACTAAATTCGTCCACGGTTCCAAAGCCTCCGGGGAAGAAGATATATGCTTGAGCAGAAGCTCTCAGCATAACTTTGCGTGTGAAAAAGTAGTGGAATCCAATCCCGCGTTTCACGTACGCGTTGCGCCGCTGTTCAGCTGGTAATTCGATGTCGAGACCGACCGACTCCCCCCCGCCTTCATAGGCGCCTCGATTGCCGGCCTCCATAATGCCCGGACCCCCGCCCGTGATCACCGTGAATCCAGCTTTGGCCAGCAGGCGCCCTAATTTCAGCGCCTCTTTGTACCAGCGGGACTCCTCAGAGAAACGTGCTGATCCAAAAAACGTCACCTCTTTGCGCAGATCTGCTAAAAACTCGAAGCCTTCGACGAACTCCGCCATAATGCGAAAAATCCGCCAGTTGGCATCCTCTTTAAAATTAAATGGTCGGTCGATGGGTACTTTCTCTGTTTCCCTCGCCATGTCGCGCATCCTCTTGACTATACCACATTTAGCCCTGCATCGACGAATCCTGGTCTTCAATCCCGGCTTTCACAATCGCAAAGCACTCTGGGCAATACACTGGCCTCCCCGGAGTGGGCTGAAAAGGTACTTGCGTCGCCTTCCCGCAGCGGTCGCACAACGTGTCATACATTTTCTTGCCAATTCGGTCTTGAGTTTTTTGCTGCCCGCGCTTGCGGTCTTCTTCGGCGAGTGTGCTCGCGAGGTCAGTGATCAGTGGCCCCGGTTCTGGCGGCTCGCTCTCGGCCATTCCCACCGGCGTTTGGAACATCGCCGGGAATGGTGCCGGCACAGCCTTAGTAAGTTTTGCCGGCGCGGCTGGCTGGGCGGGCTGCGTCGGCACGGGCTTTTGAGCAAGGGGGGCTGCCGTGGGGGTGCGCTTTACCGGTTTCGGCTCAGTGTTGCTGCTCCACCGCAGGATTTTATCCTCCACGATATCGCGCGGCCGGGCATAACGTTCGCGCGAGACGCGGAGCACCGTCTCCGCATTTCCTTCCGACTGCGGCGTCGGCGGAATGTTCTTCATGCTGAATGGCTTGCTGGTAACGCCATGGATCATTAGGCGGATGTAGGCTGAGTATCGGTCCAGGTTTACCAAGTCCGATTGAACAAAGTATGGTGCAAATTCCTTCTCCAAATACTCGGCATCAAAGGCGCCCACTCGATAGGCTACGATGGTGCCCACGTTTCCAAAGACAGCATCGCGCACAGGTTCTTCCATCTGGGTGATGTATTGATGGGCAATCACCAGATTCAGGCGGTATTTGCGCGCCTCGGAAAGAATACCGGCGAACGATTCCGTCGCGAAGTTTTGAAATTCATCCACGTAGAGAAAGAAATCTGTCCGCTCGCTCTCCGGCACATACGCCCGGTCCATGGCAGCCAGCTGGATGCGAGTGATCATCATGGCTCCCAAGAGCGCCGAGTTGTCTTCCCCGATCTTCCCCTTCGACAAATTCATAATCAAGACCTTACCGTTGTCCATAATGTCATGGATGTCAATGGTACTTTTCGGCTGCGAGACAATATTGCGGATCACGGCGCTGGAGAGAAATTGCCCTACCTTGTTCTGGATGGGAGAGATAGCTTCGTTAGCAAAACGCTCGTTGTAGTTAGCAAACTCATTTACCCAAAATGATCTCACCACCGGGTCTTGAATTTTGCGCACTACCCGTTCGCGGTATTTTTTGTCAGTGAGCATACGAGATATCCCGAGCATAGTAGCGCCGGGGTAATCAAGCAGTGCTAAAATGGTATTCCTCAAGATGTATTCTAACCGCGGCCCCCACGAATCCGCCCAAATTTTCTTAAGCGTGCCAATGAGGCCGCTGGCTACGAGATACTTATACTCCGGCTTGGGAGTTTCTAACACATTGAAGCCAACGGGGTACGCCACGTCCGATGGGTCGAAGTAGATGACATCGTTCAATCGGCGCGAGGGCACGGCAGCCAGCAGCTCACTAGCTAGGTCTCCATGCGGGTCAACGAGTGCCACCGCCTTGCCGCCTTGGATATCTTGCACCAGCATATTCCGCAGCAGCGTGGTCTTTCCCATGCCTGTCTTTCCCAACACATAGACATGGCCCCGCCGGTCTTCTTCGTAGATGCCGAACACCCGCGCCTGCCCGCGGAAGTTCGTCTGCCCCAACACGGTTATTTCTTGGATCTTAGGTGTTTCAGACATACGGTACCTCCTCCGGTGCCGAGTAGGTTCCCGCTTTCGCGCGCTCTAAAACAGGCGCCTGTATCCATTTGGTGGGGAAATGGTACACCGTGGCTACTTCCTCCGCCGTCAGCATATATGGTCCGCGTCCCATGCCCAAAGGGTCCCGCCACTGGTACTCGGCCAAGATAGTGCGTTCACGGTAAAGCCGGCGCCGCTCCTTCATGATGTAATCCACCCCATTCGACTTTGTTTTTGGATCAGGCCTAAATGCGTTCGCGCCCCAAAACTGCTTGAAAGGGCCAATGGCGCGGCCGATGTTAGGCTTATGCAGCTTCCCCTTGGGCGCAATGTATATCAGGCGCACCATGCAGCGGTACACATCTCGAGAAATTTTCCGCAAAATCGATTCCATTTTTATGGTTTCCACGGGATCGAAGAAGTGGACATCGAGTTGCTCTTCTCCTTCCTCCCCGGCGGAGGCGTGCCGGCCGCGCAGCACGTTCACAACCTCCTGAGGGATGCGCGTAAAAAACTTTCTCAGTTGTTTAAAGAAGCCGGGGCCGGCCTCCTTTGCCCGCCCGGTAATCTGAGCAATTTCTTTTTCCCCCTTCGCCACCCAAGATTTTTTCTTAGCCGGACTCGCCGGCCAAACAATTACTTGGAACCAGTATTCCTCGCCCGGGTTAACATTTGAGTAAGCCTCAATCATGGATTGGTGCGGATCAATGAATGTTTCCGTAGGAGACAAGGGGTCGCCGTATTGAGTATACGAGCGAATCGGGTACACATCGTCCAGCGACAAAATCATATCGGTGCCGTACACTTCGAAGTCCTGCCGGACTCTTCTGTAATCATAGTTCAGCGTGTAGTCCTCGGCTTCTTGAATTTCTGCTTCGGGGTACTGGCCGTAGATGACGCCTTCAAAGAAAGGCCGGAATATAGTGGGGATAAAGAGAAAGTAACGCACCTTCTCGGGAGTGCATTGCACCTCAAGGCTGTACCACCAATCCACAAAGCCATCAAAGTACCTCTCCTTCACATCAGGATTGTAGTGTATCCCGCCCCAGTGTGAGATCGCATCCTCCATCGACTTCGGCGTCTCCTCTGCATCCTCGGGCAAAACTACCTGCAGAATAGTATATTTTATCGTCCCCAAATATATGGGCACGGCAATGATAAAGCCATACAGTTCTCGCGCAAACCACAAGGCAAAAAATGTTATCAGAAGCCAGGCCAACCCTAAGAGCACTGGCGCCAATGTCACCACCATATCCAGGAACTCCGGCACGAGCAGCGTACTTGGTGCGCTGCTGCTAAGTCCTTGAGAGACGAGAAGCATTATTCCAGTATACAATGCTTCTCGCTACTCCTCATCGCAATGTGTACCGCTGATCAGCTGTTCTCACGAACCGCTTGTGGTTCTGAAGGCCGAGTAAAATGGTATTCTTTTTAACAATCCTTTGTTTCAACACTTCGGCGGTGAGCTCCTCGCGCGTCATGGGAACCTTGGCACGGCGCAGGATTGCCTCTAAAACATCCGCCACGGTGCCCGGCACATATCCCCATTCTTTCAACCCGTAGAGCCCCCGCCCCACCAGTACAAAGCGGTCGTCTTTAATCAACTCATTGTGCACGGTTTGGGGGTTAGCTGCCTTCGTATCAAATTTAGCCTCGGAAATCATGCTCGCGATTTCACGGAAGTGGGCGGGCTTCCCATGCCGACGCAGCACCGCGTATGCCTTATCACCTACTCCGCGGGGGGACACCTCCGGCCACTCGGCTAGCCCCCACTGCTGAAACACAGTTCGCTCCAACGGTTTGCTGGCGACAAAAGCCGCAATAATGTGAGGCGAAGGTAAGGCGCCACCCTCTCCTGCGAGCCGTACCTTTACGCTTTCAATCAGCTCGCTCTCCTCAAGGGGCAGCTGCTTCTTAACGAGTATTTCGCAAGCGCATTCCACAATTTTATCGGCGTCATCTCCTGCTCGCCGTTCATGCCGCCAATGCGGGTGGAAAAGCTCTTTGTGAGTGACATATATGTATTCCGGCAAGACATTCAGGTAAAAACGGACAACCTGGGGTTCGGCGCCTATCACCTCTACGACATGCGGTTCGGCCATAACCCCCCCGTGTTCCGCAAAGGTCTTTTCCAGCAAGTCTACCAGAGGGGTTATTTGCTCCCGTAAAGTTGCCAGGGTCTTTTTGGTGTAAGACTCAATCTGGCGCACCCTCTCACGGGTAATTCCATACTCCTTACCGATGCTTTCCAGGGTCTCCGCTTGGCCTGATTTAAGCCCAAATCTACGAATAACGATGTCCCGGGAACGGGCATCCAGGCTGTTTAACAGCTTCTCCGTGAGGTCGTTGATATTTACACTGTGCTCCATAACGGTTGAGTATTAAGTATTTTTGACATTTCGTCAATACTAACGTTCTTGTAACGAAACACAATACCAAAACTGCTGGCTATTTGTCCAGAGCCGTTCCTAAAGCCAGACGATCTCTTGTCAAAGCAGCTTCACTGTTCCCTTGTCTGCATCTACCTCAACTTCATCGCCGTTTTTTAGGACACGCGTTGCAATTTTAGTGCCAATGACGCACGGCTTGCCCAGCTCCCGGCTGACAATAGCCGCATGGCAGGTGATACCTCCCTCATCAGTGACAATTGCCGACGCCTTCTTCATGGCTGGTACGTAATTAGGATTAGTCATTTCTGTCACCAGGATCTCCCCCTTCTGGAGCTCGTGTATCTGTTCCTTGAGCAAAATTTGGCGCACCCTGCCTCGCGCGATTCCTGCGCTGGCCGGCGTCCCACTGATTTCATGCAGCCCCGCCGTGGTATGTTCTTGCTCCAACTGTATTCCCTGCTTCGCTAAAGCGCCTGGCAATTCCTGCCTGCTGCAAATCTTTTCATTTAAGAGAGCGAATCCATGGAGTCGCCCACGGATCTTATCCAGCTCATACTGAGAGAGCTCATCGCGACCAAGTTTGATAGCTTCTTCTGGCATCATAACCCACGCCAATTCTTTATATTGAGGTAGTTCTTCTACCACATAGCGCACCATGAGGTGATCCATTGCATCTGAAAAAAGTTCTACCTTCTCGCGCAGTGCCAGCGCCGCCTCACGTTGCTTCCTCGGGATTCTTGGCACATTAGGGATAAGAAACATCAATGCCATCACCGACCACCACGCAACCACATCTTGGTAGAACTTTTCCAGCTCGTCGGCAGATGTTATGAGCTTACCGTTTTGCACATATGGGGCTATCGGGCGCCAGAGATCGTGAAAAACACGAACCATTTTTTCAAATAACTTTGAATCAACGTGGAGTTTTTCGGCCGTTAGCTCTCCTAGCCGGTCGTATTCCTCTCGGTCATACCAAACTGAAATCTTGTTAATGTTCCCCTCTCGCCAAAACATATTGTTCTGAACATCAGTACTCAACCAGCGGGAAAAGCCCATGCGATCGCTGTCATTCCACATGCGCATGTAAAACAGTGAGCGTTCACGTGTGAATACTTTCGAAAGTTTGATCATTACGAGCTCTAGCTGACTATGCAACGAAAGCCCTCTTCGGGCAACCTCTCCATAGATCGATCTATGGAGAGGTACATAGATATTATTAAGTAAAGGAAAGAGTCCTCAACTTTGCGTCTAGGAGTCCAGCGGTGAACGCAATGGCCACGTCAAACTCATCCGAGAGTTGCGTAAGTTGAGCTGGGAGCTCCTTCCAATCGTCAATACGCCATACAATACCCGGAAGTTTTCGTTCTAATTTCTGGAGCCACTCTCTTGCCTCCGCTGATTCGTGCTCCCGCCCGGCCGGTATAAACACTGGTACCAAGAGTACCCCATCTGCCCCTGATAAGGCTTCCACGTATCCGTCAAAAAAAGTTTTTAAGCGCTCTAACGTATGAGCTTCGAACAGCGTCAGTATGCGCTGGCCGGCAAACTTTCCTCGAGTGGCCAGGAAGGTGGCTTTAATCTCGGCAGGGTGGTGGCCATAGTCTGTGAAGAGATCCATCTTCCCAATCTTGTCCAACCTTTCGAATCTTCTACCTATCCCCGGAAATGTTTTGAGGGCTGCGACTGCCTGTTCGCGGGGCACTCCCAACACCTCTGCCATCTTGACCGCGAGTGCGGCATTGTGCTGCATGTGTCTCCCAGGCAAAGGAGAGGGCACATCATCAATTTCATGCTGAACATCCGCCGTCGTGAGTACAACGCCTCCGGACGCGATGCGCGCCTTAAATCGCGCATAGGCCGCTTGCACGTCTTCCAGAGATTTGAAGTAGTCGGGGTGGTCGAAATCAACAGAAACAATGATGGCATGGGCCGGCGAGAATGTCAGAAAGTGTTCCCTATATTCATCTGCCTCCACAATAAACAGATCGCTCTTCCCCACTCTCGAACTCCCACCCCACGCCGGCATAGGGGCCCCCACGAGCACATTGGGGTCGGCTCCTGCCTCAATTAAAATGTGAGCCAGAAAAGCCGTCGTGGAAGACTTCCCGTGAGTGCCTGTGACCGCCACTGTTGTCAGTGAGCGGGAAAAGTCCCCCAGTGCTTCTTGATACGCCAGGACGGGAATATTCTCCCGCTGGGCTGCCTTAATCAGTGGGTGATCTTTTTCGGCCGCGTCGGTGTGCACCAGGAGGTCCGCCTTTTTCAGCAAGCGTTCGCCTTCTCCTTCAGGCACAATGTCGTACTCTTTGAGATCTGGCCAATTCTTAATCACGTCGTATTGCTGGTCTGAGCCCACCACTGTTTTCCCGTGGGCAGAGAGAAGGCGCGCCAGCCCTCGCATGCCGGTCCCTCCAATGCCGAGCATAAAGATTGTTTTAGCCGCTTCTAGCGTCATGGTTTTGTCGGGGCGAACCCACTGGCAACTTGGAGTACGATCTGCACGATCTGCCGCGCGGCGGATGGATAGTCTATTGCGGCTAGGTTACTCACCATGTGCTCCCGTGCCTCCTCGTCAAGGACGAGTCTCCGTACATTATTCTCGAACAAATTCTGGGTGAGATTTGCCGGGTCTAGCACGAGCGCTGCCCCGGCCGACTCAAACACCTGGGCATTCGCACGCTGGTGATCGTGCGCCGCACTATCCAAAGGAATGAGCAGGGCTGGGGTTTTGAGCGCGGCAATTTCCGAGAGAGTACTAGCACCCGCCCGGGTCACGATGGAATCAGCGGCCACTAAGGCATGCGCCATAGTCGTGGTCAGATATGGAAACGGCAGATACGCATCCTTACGCGAAGATTGCCCCAAGAGTTCTTGCGCTACCGTGGAGACAGCCGTGAAGTGATCCTTGCCTGTTAAGTGAATGATGGTGGTATCCAGAATGATTCTGGGCAAAATTTGCAGAAGAACTTCGTTGAGTTGTTTGGCCCCCTGGCTTCCTCCCGTGACCAACAACACGTGTTCGCCCTCCTCGATGTGGAATTCGCGCTTCGCTTCCGGTTTGGTCAAACGGTGGATGTCCTCGCGTACGGGGTCGCCGGTGACTACTCCTTTGTACGCATACTTGCCCAGCACCTGGGCAGGTGTGCCAAACCCTAAAGTTACCACCGCGGCTCGCCGAACCATTCTTCGGTTTGCCAGCCCCATCACCGCATTCATTTCATGTAAAACAATCGGAATCCGATAGAAGACTGCGGCCAGCATCCCAGGTACGCTCCCGTATCCGCCGAGGCTGATCACGGCATCAGGCATGAAGAAGTACATCAGGACGAGCGCGCGAGCGACTCCCAGCGGTAATCTCCACAGTAAATCGAAAATGGTGAGGCCCGAGGCGTAGCGCCGCAGTTTCCCAGACGGGATACGAATTGCTCGCACATCATACTGGGAGAAAAATGATCGCGTAGCCGCATCTACCGGGCCCAGGAAAACAATTTCAAGCTGCCCGGGGTCAAGCCGACTGGGCAGAGTCGCCTGCTGTTCTAAGAATTGCATCCGCAAACTGGCGATAATGGGCTCAAACGGCAGCAAATGTCCGCCCGTTCCACCGCCCGTTAAAACGATTCGCATACCATTATTCTACCACCGTGTACTTACTCACATTCAGGAGAATCCCGCTGGCGAAAAGTAAAATCGCGAGTGACGACCCCCCGTAGCTAATAAAGGGAAGAGGGATGCCTGTGAGCGGCATAATCGCCAAGATCGCCCCGATATTTACGAAAGCTTGAATAACAATCCAGCTGGTGATGCCGGCTGCGACGAGCCGCCCGAACATATCCGGAGAGAGGCGGGCAATCGTGTACCCCCGCCAGCCGATCCAAACGAATGCCAGGAGCAGCAGCACTGAACGCACCAGCCCCAATTCTTCGGCCATAATGGCAAATATCGAATCTCCCGCCGGCTCTGGCAAGAACTGATATTTCTGCCGGCTGCGCCCGAGCCCCAGGCCCCAGATTCCCCCGGTGCCCACCGCTAGGAGCGCCTGATTCACTTGGTACCCGATTCCTTGCGGGTCAAGCTCCGGGTGGAGATATGTAATGAGGCGTGAAATCCCGTGGCGCGCGGATGTAATCAGGGCCAGGAATACTGCGAAAGCACCCGCCATGAGCAGTGCGAGGTGGCGCAGGCGAAAGCCGGCCACGAATACCATCGCCCCCGCAATGGCGGTGATAGTGAAGAGCGTTCCGAAATCGGGTTGGAGGGCAACCAAGACAGTTAAAATACTTGTAATCACTGCAAACGGCAGTACACTTTTGCGAAAGTCGCGGATCTCCTCTCCTTTCCGCTCCAGCAAAGCGGCCAAGTAAACAATAAAGGCCAGCTTTGTGAGTTCGGTCGGCTGGAACGTAATCGGTCCGATATCTATCCAGCGCGAAGCCCCGCCATACTGTAGGCTGATGCCCGGTACAAATACGAGCACTAAGAGCACTAGGGAAGCAATGAGCGCTGGTAAAGCAAAAAGTCGCCAGCTGCGGTACGGCACGAAGTATCCTAAGCAAAAGAGAACTACTCCCGCCACGCCGCCGAAGAGCACTTGGTGCTTTAGGAAAAAGTACACATCTCCCCGAAAGCGCTCAGCGAGCACGCTTGAAGCCGACCCCACCATCATGAATCCAAGGAACACCAAGCCCACGATGGTGAGGAGTAGCCAAATATCAGGCGAGTGCGTGGGTGTACTTTTGAAATTCATTGCCTTGTTCTTCAAAGTTTGTCCATAAACTATAACTCGGCGAGGCAGTAGAGAGAAGGACAGCCTCTCCCGCCCGGGTATGCTGGTACGCGAATTTCACGCCTGCTTCCATGCTTTGTGTCTCCAATACGTTGAGCTTAGCTACGAGCGGCTTAATTCTCGCTCCACTGTCAGGGAAAAGCACCACATTGCGGATGCCTGCACTCTCAACGGCGTGCCCGAGGGCGGTAAAGTCGTACCCGCGGTCACTGCCGCCCAGAAAAATTGTGCCGATATTGGGAATGGATTCAATTGCCGCAATAGTTGACTCCGGCGCGGTGGAAATGGCATCGTCGTAAAAGCGGATGCCGCGAAATTCGCCCACGAGTTCCAGGCGGTGAGGCAGTCCCTTAAAATTTTCGATGGCGTGCGCCATCGATTCGTCTGGTATCTCAAAGTACTGAGCTGCCGCTACTGCTACTTGGGTATTTCGAATATTATGCTGACCGGAGAGAGGAATTTTGTTCTCGGTAATCGGCAGGGAGCCGGCAGCCTGGATGACGTTCCCAATTGCATCCCTTGCCCACTCGGCCAACTGCGGCTCTCGCCCATTGTATATGAATGCGTCCCCTGGTTTCTGAAAGCGGATAATGTTTTTCTTGGCTGCATAGTAGGCCTCGACCGAACCATGATAGTCCATATGCTCGGGGAAGAGCGTCGTCACGACTGCCACCTCGGGCGAGTAACGAATATCTTCCAGTTGCTGGCTGGAGAGCTCTAAGACAAAAATATTTTCCGGAGGGATGTCACTTAAAAGCACTTCCAGCATGGGCGTACCTATATTACCGGCCAGTACAGCATCTTTCCCTCCTGCCTTGAGCATCTCAAAGATAAGCGTAGCAGTAGTACTTTTTCCTTTTGAGCCAGTTACACCTACTTTGATATTTTGGACACGAGAGAAAAAGATATTCGTAGCCGTTGTGTAGTGCCCGGTCATGTTTCGCGCGCCTATCCCCGGCGTGCGGATGGCGATATCGAAATCCTTTTGTTTCTCCAAATAATCCTCTCCTTGGGTTTGATCTGCGATGCCGATTTCAACCTGGGGGTAGTACTTGCGCAAGAACTGCTCCGTCACTTTTCCCTCGCGCCCGTACCCCAAAATCAAAGTATTCTTCACCCCTGCGAAGCGGAAGCGATGAGGAAGTGTCTCCGCGCGCTGCGCGCGGAGCAAATCGTCGACGCGCGTTTTCGGAAGCTTGGGTACAATCCACCGCACCGCCGGCTCGTTTTCGTATCCATTCTCTGCGGCGAGTGCGAAAGCCGCCTGTGTCTCCTCAAATGTCCCAACACAATCAAATGGCTTGAGACTCCCCCATCCCAACAAATCGTTGTAGAGAGGAAAGAGCTGCTCCTCCGCAAACAAATTTTTCCCAAATATTTCTACCAGTTCGTCTTTCGGTACAAATGCGGCCAGCATGGCGAATACAAAGGCACACTTCGGACATTCCCCACACCAGCCTCCGCTAAAGCTTCGGCCGGCAGGCCACAGGGGCTTGTCCGCCATAGCCTTGTGCGAAGGTGGGTGGTGAAGAAAATTGCGATTACAGCTGCTAAATTTTGTCTTTACCTTCTCCCAGATGGGCAGCTTAGTTAGCTGCTCAGTGATGCGAATTTCGTGGAAAGGCCGGAGCAGCGAAAAGTATTCTGTCTCAGGCGTAATGTACGCGCGGACATACTCTTGAAACGCCTGTTCAAATTCAGCCGATTTGCTCCACTGGTGGTTTATGACCTCCCCTTTGTATTCCAGGTTACCGAAGTTGCTGCTGTATTCATTGCCCACCACCACCCAGCGGTGTCCAGACGCTACTGCTAACGCCAGCCCCAGCCAGGCGTACATGGCTGAGATGGGTACATGCCCGTTATAGCTGCCTGGGTGCTCTTCAAACAGCTTTGGGTCTAGAGTGCGTTTAATGCGCAGGGCTGGAATCTCAAGTGCGTGGATAACAGCATCCACAATCGCACTTCCCCGCTCTGTCTCAACCACAAAGCCTGTGACATCTATCCCCTCCTGCTTGAGTAATTCCACAGCCACAATCGAATCCTTCCCGCCGCCGATACCGACAAGAGCCTTGTTCAAATGTACAGCGGGTGACGGCTGCGGGGGCCCCCCGTCCGTCGCCCGGAAGGCTTGGCGACGCGCGCCGGATGGGGGTGAAGCTGCCGGCAGGACCCGCTGCTCACTAGGAAAACCTGGAAACATCGTGGGGTCAAAATTATTCCGATACCAAAATTCTCCTAAGCCTTTGCGATATACCAAGTTCCAAAATTTTGCCTGGTCTGGCGTGAGGGGAGATTCAAGCACAAGCTCCGGCGGTACGTAGAGTTTGTAGTAACTAATGCCAAGGACAAGGGATAGATTTTGCAGGATAGAGTCTAGAACCCCTCCTATCCTCCCCTTATCAAGGGAGGGACTCTTGCTTCCCCCTGATAAGGGGGATTGAGGGGGTTTCGGCAACTCAACCCGCTCGGTGAAACTGAGTGGCTCCGCATCTGCAAACTGAATCTCATATTCAAACTCGAGACTCCCTTGTTTCCAATCTGCCCGGTATGGGCCGAATACAAATTTGGTAGCCAGCATGGCCGCACTACAAGAGCGGTTCTCCCCTTCCTAAAAGCCCGATCACGAGTCCCAGCCCGGCGGACACGGCCGCCACAATCCAGAAGCGCATGGTCACCTTTGTCTCGGGCCACCCTACAGCCTCAAAGTGGTGGTGAATTGGCGTAGAAAAGAATATTTTTCTTCCGAAGATTTTTTTCGAAATCGTTTGGACAATCACCGACGCCGACTCCACCACCAGCGGGAAGGCAATGATAGGCAGAATCAAAGCGGAATTGGTTAGCATCGCAATAATCCCCAGCGTTACCCCCAGGCTCATCGCGCCTGAATCCCCCATAAAAAACCGCGCCGGGTAAATATTAAACCACAAAAAAGCCAAGAGCCCACCTGCGACTGCCGCACAAAACATGGCTAGCTCCACCCTCCCAAGGGCAAATGCCAGCGCCGTGTACGCGCCGTAGCAAAAGAGCAAGATACCGCCGGCTAACCCATCTAACCCATCTGCTTCATTCACAGAAAAGGCGGTGGCCACAATCACCAGAATGAATAGAGGAATGTACCACCAGCCGATTTCAAAATCTCCCACCCCAGGCACGTGGATAATGCTCCAATCTAAACGGAAGAAAAACCACCAAGCACCCACCACGGCCACGGCCGTGTAAAGCAAAATCCGATGCCACATTCTGAGGCCCCCTGTCGGCCCCATCTTGCGCACGTTCATGTAGTCGTCCACAAAACCGACCAGCGCCGAGGCCACCAGCGCCGCCAAGGGCAACGTGGTTTGATGACGGGAGATAAAGTTAAGCGCCCGGGTTAGCGGCGTGTCGAAAAATGTTACGAGTACGCCAAAAAGGATCGCCAGCCCGAAAACCGATGTCCAGACAATAATCCCACCTCCCACTGGAGTGCCGCTCTTCTTGGCATGCATCCTGGAGTAGATAGGAGTGTTCCCCGTATTGCGGATCGTTTTTCCGAAACGATACTTATAAAGGAGGTGCGTCAAAATAGGCGTGGCGGAGAGCGCGACCACGAACGTGAGCACTCCCATGCCCACCACGCGAGTAACGTCTACAACGAGTCCCGGGTCCGAGAACGCAATGGCCATATTCTTCCTTGGTTCTACTCCAAACTATAATTCCGTTCCACGAACCCCACCAGGCCTTTCATATCCTGAAATCTCTGGGCACTTCCCAATACTACTGCCCCAATCCTATGGCCGGCCGCGGTATGTGTGACCAGCGCCAAGTTTTCCCCAGCCTCGCGCGTATAGCCAGTTTTAGCGGCTAGGACAGGTACGTAGGTGCCGAGAAGTTCGTTCGTAGTCTTGTATGAACGCCGCACTCCTTCCTGCGTGATCAGCACTCCTGACTTTGCGGAAAGATACTGACCCACCTCCGGATCCGCCATCAGTCTGGTCAACATAAGCCGCACATCCCGAGCCGTAGAGTACTGATCTCCTCCGGAGAGCCCAGTGGAGTTACTCAGTTTAGTGTTGACCAAGCCCAGGTTCGGCAAAGCGCGATTCGCCTCTTCAACGAATAGGGTCTCCGAGCCGCTGGCGGCCACGGCCAGGCTGACCATAGCGTCATTGGCTGAAGGAATGAGGCTGGCGGCAATAAGATCGCGCACGCGCGCGTGCTGGCCGATGGGCAGTTTAATGTGCGCACCCTGGCGCTGGGCTCGGGCTGCCTCGGGCGGAATGGCAACCGTAGCTTCAAGCGGCAAACGATCTCGCAACACTATTAGGGAAGCAAGTTTGGTTATGCTGGCGACGGGGCGGCGCAGATCAGCATTTTTCTCGTAGAGCACATCGCCAGTTTCCATATCCCACACTAGGGCGGCCTGGGCGGTGAGGACCACATCGAGTGCTTCGCCGGTCAGGCGCAGCGACCGCTGGCTTTGTACTCCGGCTACTTGGGATTCCACTACTGCTGCCCGCGTGCATTCCTCCCACGCTGGGGAAAAAACCAGACAACTCACAGCAATCGCAGTCAGGCTCGCGAGCGTCATACATCTTTGTGGAGAAGTTCTCGTACCCTCTCCTGCCGGGATAGCTCCTGAAACCGCGGCAGCTCCTCCCGCCGCGTTATGCCCAGGTGTTTCAAGAAATCATCCGTAATTTCATAGCGCGGGGCGCGTCCTTGTCCGCTGATCCTTTCCACCACACCCCGGCCCAGCAGCACGCGCAGCATACGCCGGGAGTCTACTCCTCGCAGCATATCGATCTCGTACCGAGTCACCGGGCCGCAGTAGGCCACGATGGCTAGTGTTTCGGCAGCGGCGCGCGACAGCTCCTTATTACCAGCGTCTGGTATTACCTGGGCAAGCCACTCACCCACTTCGCGGCTCGTAGTGAGTTCAACATCTCGTTCTGTCTGAACAATGGCCAGCGCATGGCCCGCGAAACTCCCGGCCACTTCATCAATGAGGGCTTGCAACTCAGGAGGTGATACTTTAAGCAATTGCGAAAGCTCTCGCCGCGAAACAGACTCTCCGGCGAGGGCGAGTAAAGCTTCAAGTTGTTGGGCTGCCCTTGTCATGCCGATTCAATAATGATCTCTGCCAGCGCGGTGTCCTGGGAAAGTTTCACTCGCTGCTGTCGTGCCAACTCCAGAATCGCCAAAAAAGAAGTGGCTACATCTTGGCGGGAGCTTCCGGCCACCACCTGTTGGAATACGAGCCGCTGTAATTCACGCGCGCGCGACCAGAACAAATCGAGACATTCCTGCAGGCTCTTGCCGCTCGGCCGCCTGGCTAGGCGAACAGGCAGGGTTTTAGGGAGGCGTCTCGCGATCCCTTGAAAGAAATTAGCCAGAGCTGCCGGCGCCATAAGCGGCATACTGCCGGAGGTGTCCACGCGTACGGTGGGCGCGAATGAGCCAAGAGAAAAAAGCGGGGCCGCCTGCCAGAGAGCGGCGAGCACCGCTCCTTGTTCGCGGTACTCGTGGTAGAGCGCCAGCCGCGCTTTGAGCTGCTCTATTTCCTCTTCTTCCTCTTCGCCCAGCGGTTTCGGTAAGACTTCCCGCGCCTTTAAAAGGAGTAAGGTAGCCGCCACCACCAAAAAATCTCCCAAGAATTCCGGCCGCAACGAATGGGTTTCCAGATACAGCAAAAAGTCATTTGTGATTTCCCTGAGCGACAGGGTAGATACGTCTAACTTGCGCTCGCGGATGAGTTCGAGCAGCAGGTCAAACGGGCCTTCGAAGCCTTCCAAATGAATAAGCGAACGTTGTGCAGGCATAAAAGTGAGTTTATCACAAACTCAGCGCGGTAGTTTTTTCCCGCGGTATTTTAGAAAGTACTTGATGGCCGATTTAATATGCTCGCGAGTGGCCCAGTTAAACAGGATTCCCAGCAGCGACCCCTTTTCACTGCTGCGCTGGTGAAAATGGGATAGTTGCCCCTCCGGCACATAACTCACTCGCCAGCCTGCTTCCCAAAAACGGCGGCACCAATCTACGTCTTCAAAGTACATAAAAAAGCGCTCATCCATCACTCCCACCTCTTGCACCGCTCGCGACCGTGCCATCATGCATGAACCCTGCAGCCAATCAACGTCTCGCACCTCGCTGCGGTCAAAGTCTTCCATCACAAATCGGTTCAATTCCCGCTGGCCGGCGCGGGTTTTTCCGAGAGGGGTCCGGCGATAGACAATCGTAGCCGGCCGGTAAAAACGGAAACACGATTGTTGCACGTCTCCATTAGGTGAAAGGAGCTTTCCTCCCACCATGCCTACATTCGGGTTAGCTTCCATGTAGCCCACTAAATTCACGAGCGCCCCGGGCAGCGCCACCATGTCGGGGTTAAGAATGAGGTAGTACCTTCCTTGCGCCGCTCTAATACCAGTATTCACCCCTCCCGCAAAACCTAAATTCTTGCCAGTCTCGATCATAGTAATTTCAGGAAAGTCAGACTGCAGGAGATGGATGCTATCGTCCCGAGAATCATTATCAACCACTATGATCTCTACACCCTTGTCCCGTTTCACCGGGCAGTTCTTAAGCGTGAGCCGCTCGCCTTCCGCTTCCGTCTGGGTAAGAAGTGATTCCACTAACATTTTTGTTAGCGGGCCGGTCTTGTAATTTACAATGATGATAGAAAGCAGCACTGGCCTACAATACGTAAGTCATACTCTCTTGGCAAGCATACGAGGAATTCCCTGCCAGGCTTCTCTCCAGACGGAAAAGAGGGGTGGGTACAGGAGCGTGAGCACAAAGAAGACCAAGAGTCGCGCGACGATAAATGGGCTGTGGAAGGCGAGTTGTCCCGCGCTGGCATTCTTTGCGATCATCCAGCAATAATTACGCAGACTGTAGCGCGTTCGAGGGCTTCTCACCCGCGCGCGGATGACGCTTGGCGTAAATCCCCACCCCAAGAACCCCCGCTTGCCCAATGTGCGCGCGTGGTACCCCGCTACAATCGGGCGGTAGGCCGCCCTCCACCCCTCGTTCCGGAGCCTCCAACCTAAGTCGACCTCCTCTTTGTAGGCAAAAAAATCTTCGTCAAAAACATCCGGGATTTCCGTCTCGGTCCATTCCTTTGTTTGGGCTACCTCCCGCAGCGCATCCATTCGGTAGAGGGCGCACGCGCCTTGAGCGGCAAAAACTTCATCTTCGTTATCGAATTGTCCGCGGTCTTCCTCGATGGCTCCCCTATCAACTCCGTTGAGGGAAAGCGTCTGCACAATTCCCGCCGTATCGAAAACCTTGCTCTCGCTCCGGTACAACTTCCCTTGCACCGCCGCTACCCGCTCGTCGCGGAATGCCTCAAGCAATTGTTTGATGCCCGGCCACTCGATCACGACATCTTGGTCATGTACTAAAACGAATGGTGTCCGGCACAGGGCAAAACCGATGTTGTGGCCGCCAGCGTATCCCGTATTCACAGCTCTCGTAATTATGTCTGCCCGCGGTAAGGCCGATCTCACCACCTCCACTGACGAATCCGTTGACGCGTTATCGATGTAGCGTACATCAGCTTCTGCCGGCGGAATATTCCGCAGAGCTGCTACCGCCCGCTGCAAGTGCTCCTCTCCATTAAACCCGACGATTTGAATCGTAAGCTGCGCCATACACGTTCAATACTAGCATCGCAAACCTGGTATGATTAGTCTATGACCGCCTTTGAATTGGCCGCTGTCGCTCTCGGCGCTGTCACTGGAGTTTTAAGTATTCTCTCACAGACGTATCTGTGGCAGCAGAAAGAGTACCGCCTCGACCGTTTTTGGGCGGGCCTTCGTGAGGGTCAAGGCAGCCTGTCGAGCCATCCTTTGGTGGTACTGGCGATGCTCGCTGTCTTTCTTAGCTGGCTGAGTTTTATTACCGGATTTGGCGTCTCCGTAGAGGCGGTGGGTTGGATTGCTCTCCTTTTTTTTGTTGGCCACCACGCCTGGCGCGCGGCCCAGCGGGGAATCTTGCGGCCCGAATTTACTCTTAAGGCAGACGCAGTGATCACGGCAGCGGCTGGCCTTATTCTGATGATGGGCCATCTACTTCTTGCTCCGGGGCAGCTCTTCACTCTGCAGGTAGCCACCTTCATTTTCTTTATCCCAGGCATTGTTGCTGCTTCCGTCACATTGGTGAACATCCCCTTTGACGTACGTAAGAAGCAGATTGTGCGGCAAGCCACGCGCGCCCGCTCCTCGCGCACCCAGCTCACGGTGGTTGGCATTACCGGCAGCTACGGCAAAACATCTACAAAACATTTTCTGGAACAGATTGTGCGAGGCAGCGGCCGACGGGTCGCCGCCACGCAGGCCCACCACAATACCCCCATCGGCGTATCCCTCGACATCCTCGCGCAACTTACCCCTGATCTAGAAATCTACATTGCTGAACTCGGTGCGTACCGCCGAGGCGAGATCAGAGACCTGTGCCGTATTGTTCAGCCGCAGATTGGCGTGCTCACTGCGGTGAGCAATCAACACCTCGATTTGTTTGGGTCGCAAGAGAATATTGAGAAGGCCAAGTGGGAACTCGTAGATGCTCTCCCTGAGGGCGGCATCGTGGTTGTGAATGCCGATGACCCCCGCCTTGCGCGCAGAGCCGAGGGTGAAGCGCGGCCTCTTATTCGCTATTCGCTGAGAAGAAAGGCAGATGTGTGGGTCGAAAACGTCAATTTCAAACCCGCCGAGATTCTGTGCACGCTGCACCTGAAAGATTTTGCCCAAGGCCTCCCTATTCCTTTGGCTAGTGAGGCGTTGCTGGGTAGCGCCCTCGCCGCCGCCGCCGCCGCGCTGGCTCTCAAAATTCCCCCTGCCAATATTGCTCGTGCCATTACTTCGCTGAGACCCTTTGCCCGCACTATGGAGCTTAAGGCGGGGAAGGGCGGCGCCACGATTATCGATGATAGCTACTCAGGTAATGAAACGGGAACCCTCATCGCGCTGCGCCACCTCGGCCGCTTCTCTCAGGCAGACAAGCGCGTTGCCCTATTCCCCTTGATCGAGTTAGGCAGGCAGTCACCAGCCGTTCACCGCAAGATCGGCGCGGCCGTCCATGCCATTGGCGCAAAGTTGTACGTAGCTGGCGACTCATACCGGCCTGAACTTGGTCCCGGTATATATGAGAAAGACCCTAAGCGCCTCGCCCGCCTGGTTTCTCAGAACCTTTCCCAGGACACTGTGATTCTGCTTGAAAACCGCCTACCAGATGTGGTAAGAAATGCGCTGATCGCATGAAGCGCCCGATTGCAATTTCTCTCTCTCCGAACACCGAAGCTGACGACGTGGGCAGGGCGCGGTCGGCACTCCGCCGCCCCGAAATTCAAACGGACGGAGAGTGGCCACTCGCGGTTGAGCGCAAACTCGAGGAAATATTTCCGGGTCACAAGGTCGCCCTCACGAGTTCTGGCCGTCAGGCTCTCCTGCGCCTATTCAAGGCCTTAAACATTGGCTCAGGTGATGAAGTTCTCCTCCAGGCTTTTACCTGCAGTGCTGTTCCCGCCAGCATCATGTGGGCGGGGGCCAGGCCCGTGTATGCCGATATCACGCCGGGCACCTATAATCTCGACCCCGAAGATGTCAGGCGTAAAATCAAGCCAACGACGAAAGCCATCATTGTTCAGCACACCTTCGGCATTCCGGGGCCGATCGCAGAGTTACGGGAGATTGCCAGTCGCCATAACCTCGTTCTGATTGAAGACTGTGCCCACTGCCTTGGACAAAAGTATCAAGGGCAGCCATTAGGCACATTCGGTGATGCGGCTATTCTTTCTTTCGGCCGGGATAAAATCCTTTCCAGCGTCTTTGGCGGCGCGGTCGTGAGCAAAAATGAGGAACTCATTCGCCATATCCAGGACCAGCAACGCGCTCTTCCCTTTCCTCCCCGCCGATGGGTGCGGCAGCAGCTGCTCCATCCCATCCTTTTCGACGTTATTCTGCCTACGTACTTTATGGCCTCTCTGGGCAAGGTAGCGCTGGTGGCGCTGCAGCGATTGGGGTTCCTCAGCAAAGCGCTAGCTCCCGAAGAAAAGCGCGTCGAGAAGCCCGAACACCTCGCCTGGTGCCTCTCGCCAGCGCTTGCGTACCTTTTACTTCATCAGTTGGATAAACTTGATCGATACACCGTCCGCCGAAGAGAAATCGTGAGCCGATACGCAGAAAGATTAGGAGGTTCTCGCGAGTCCTTACTGCGTTTTCCTCTGGAGCACCCCCATGCTCGGCACATACGCCAGGTTGCCCGGCGCTCACGCATGCTCTTGGGCGATTGGTATGATACTCCGGTAGCCCCCGCTGATGTAGAGGCTACTCGATTCGGATATGTGCCCGGCTCATGTCCTGCAGCTGAGGCAGCGAGTAAGAACATTCTGAATTTACCCGCGTATCCTACGCTCACGAACGATCAGGTCGATCAAGTTATACAATTTATCCAGGATTACGATGCCTCGTATGAACATTAGAGAAATGAACAATCAGCGCGCTTGGAACGATTTTCTCTTGCGTGTGAACCCGAACACTTTTTTGCACGCCTGGGAGTGGGGCCAGGTTCAGAGGCGCGCAGGGGAAGAGGTACTCTACCTAGGAGTATTTGAGAGGAACACGCTCGTTGGCGTCTGTCTCGCCATTACTGTTAAGGCCCGTCGAGGGCGGCACCTGCTTGTTCCTCACGGGCCTATCTTCCGCACCGAGGCAGAAACCAGAAAATACCTCCCGGCGCTCGCAGGCTATCTGGAAGGCATCGCTCGCGTCTCAGAGCAGTGGCCTTTGGTGGCACTGCGCGTCTCCCCTCTGCTCGAAGCCACCTATACGAACGTCCAGCTCTTCCGCCGCTTGGGGTTTTCCGACGCTCCTATGCACGTGCACGCCGAAATCACGTGGGTGCTTGATATTGATAAACCCGAGGAAGAAATTCTCACCGACATGCGCAAAACCAGTCGCCATGCCATCAAAAAAGCGCAGGACTCTGGAGTAACTACGCTTACCGCTCCCGGCACTCCGGCCGTGGATGATTTCATGCCGCTCTACGAAAAAACAAAGCAGCGCCACGACTTCGTACCGTACTCGCGGAAAATGATCGAGTCTCAAGTGGATATATTTAATGAATCCGGTCGCCCGGATGTTGGGGCATATCTTGTATTCGCGCAATACCAAGGCAAGGATGTTGCCGGAGGTATTTTCTTCCAATTTGGGAAGACAGTTTTTTACTACCATGGAGCTTCCATGAAAGTGGCTGGGGCAGATGGCGCAGCCCAGCTACTCCAATGGGAGGCAATCAAAGAAGCCAAGCGCCGCGGTGCTACTCGCTTCAACTTCTGGGGAATCGCACCAGATTCCGCTCCTGGAGCGGAATCTGGTAAAAAACATCCCTTTGCCGGCATCACGACGTTCAAAAAAGGCTTCGGCGGTTACGCCATTCCCTACATGCACGCCCAAGACCTCTCCCTTTCATTCGGCTACTGGAAACTCTGGGCCGCTGATACGTATCGCAAATGGAAACGCGGTTTCTAACCAGCATACGAAGGGTACTCCGCGCATGAATGAACAAAATACTCGAGACTAACCTGATGCTTAGGATGAGGCTCAGCATTGTGCACATTAACAATCTGTTGAAGTTTATCCCAGTACTGAGTTGGTGCTCCGGGATACTGTTTTCTATATTCATACTCCCGGCTCAACATGGTGCAGAGCACACTTCTTAGTTCGGCAAACATCTGCCAAAGCGGTCCCGCAATAGGTTCCTGGCGATCATAGGGAGTGGGCCTGCCCAGTAAGAAGATGTATATGCACACGTCACTAGCCCACGGGTCTTCGTCAGCCGCTGGAATGTATTTTTTGGGGTTCTCGGCTAATCCCCTCATCTTCGTCGAACGTCTCACGCCAGGAACGGGTTTCAGAATTGCTCTGAGCTTTCGGTTGTTTCTAAAGCGTGCCTCAGTTTGGGCAATGACTAAATATCGAAAATCCTGTTCAATCATCGAGTCGAGTATCGACTTCAGAAATGTAAAGATGTCTACAGTTTGATAATACATCTCTGCGCCATTCAAAATTGCGCCCATATCATTCACTCGTGTCTCTGCTTCCTCTTTTACGTGTTTCCATGGGACTTGAGCTACGTGCTTTCGGGGATTCTGAACAATCGAATAGGTTTTAAGCGGAGCCTTTTCAAGTAATTCATTCCAAACTGTCCTTGACATGCGGACCTTTGGATACCGCCGGTGGACATACTCTAAAATACTCAGCTGCAGCCTGGGTATACCCCGCGAAAGACGGAAGCTGGTGAAATAAAGATCAAGCGCATCGGAGAACGATATCTGTGGCTGATGCTCAGGTTGTCGAACATGAGCCGGAGGAGGTTCATAGCGAGGGGGAAGCATGTTAGGTTCGAATGAACTTGCGGGAGTGTTCGGCTCAGGTTGTGCTGGCTCCTCCGGACCACGAAATGGCTGCTCTGGTGACCCCATAATTACTTGCTTTCAACAACCGGCGTAAGTGCAGCGGAAACTGCTGCCCCTACGATCCAAAACATCGCGTTTGTGGGGAAGATGTCCCAGATATCAATGAAGAGTGCTTGAACAATAAACGCTGCGAGGAAGCCGGCACTCCATAAGCCAACCACTTTCTGGGTACTGTTTACTGCATACTGCATACTTTTCCACGCTCCTTTCGCAAATCTCCAAAACAGCCAAAAGTAGATCACAAGTCCCAGCAGCCCCATTTCCACAAATGTTTTTAGGTACTGGTTATCAACCAGTGTGGCATCTTTTGCGAGCTGCACATCTCGGGAAGCCCCCGCGGTGATTTCCTCTGCCCCTACATCTACGCGGCGGAACTGCTGGGCGGTGACATCCCCCAGGCCGCGGCCAATGAGTGCATCAAGGTTAGACATCGGCGCCACCAGCCGAGCGGCAAACGTCAGCCGCTCTTCGTTGCTCTTGTATGTCGGATCAAAGGCGGATCGCAGAAGTGGACCAGCAGGTGTGAAGCGGATTACTATGACCGTTAGAGCAGCAATAATTAGCACTCCGAAAATTCCAAGCAGCCAGCGGTTCTTATTTACCTCATCCGGTCGCTGACGACCGACTTCTCCTTCTAAAGGAGAAGTGCTTCTCCTTACGAAGGAGAGGCCGCCTTGCTTCAAGGCGAGTGAGGTGAGCCTCTTCCAAAACCAAACTATCCCCATCACCCCCATCGCGGCTGCAAACCCAATCCAAACCGCCCGCGAGTATGTAAGAAAAATGAACGGCAGCGTTACCAGAAAAAGTGCCATGAAAAGGACACGCTCATTCCTGCGCACCAAGAACAAAGCCGCGCTTAGAAATAACGTCGAGGCGGCAACTAGGTATTCCCCATATACACTTGGGTGGCCAAATGTGCTGGAGATTCTCGGAATCCAAATGGAGCGCCCAGGGTCAAAGCGCAGCACGGCACTATCTGCCGCAAAGAACCACTGGTACCCCGCGAGAACCATCGTCAGAAAAACCGATGTTGTAAACCAGCTGAGTCGGCGTCTCCATACGTCTTTTGAGTGGGACAGGTACAGCACTGCAAAGTAGAATAACAGGTAGAGGATAATCTCCCTGGACCGTAGGATACCTAAAGCCAGCGAGTCCGCACGCAGCGTTTCCAACGCAGTCCAGAGAACAAGCATCGCCGCTGGTGCGAACAAAATGCTCCGGCGATACGGCAAGCGCTTCATACATGCTGGTACCAGAAATAGCTTGGTGAAAAGCGTTAGAATAATAACGTCCTTAATAAGCGTCACAGTAGGAATCGTTTGTGTCGCCTTGAACATCGAAAGGAGCGGCGCGGTAATGAGAAATAAGAGAAATCCTTCTTCAGGGTTCTTCCACACCCACCAAGCCAGCGCCGCGAAAAGCAGTAAGAAAAATCCCAACTGCAGGCTTACAAAAAGAGCGATACAGGCAGCGGCTAACACTATGATAAGGCTCCACCCAAAAGCCGGTCGCCATTCCAGATTCAACATTCTAGATTCCATATTCAAATCAAATGCTTCCCTGCGTAGTGCGCCGCACTCCGCATGAACTCTATATACCGCTTCCACCCACCCCATTGCCCAAAGCTAACTCCGCCATAATGAATAATTTTTGCCGTCGGTGTGTAAAGTACTTGCCAACCCGCGTCGGCAGCGCGCTTGCAGTAATCTACTTCTTCGAACCAAATCCAGAAGGCCTCATCCAGCAAACCTACCGCTTGCAGCGTTTCATTTCGGATCAGAAAGGCCGCTCCCATCACCTGTGAGGTAGTCTGTTCCCGACTGTAATCAAAATCTTTCTGAAGATACTGCCTCCACGCGCGGGAGTTGGGGAGCAGTCGATTTAATTTGAAGAGGTAAAATGCCAATGTCAGCCAACTTGGGAAGGCGCGGACGGAAGACTGCAGCGAATTGTCTGCGTTTAGCAACTTGGGCCCCACAATTCCCGCCTGGGGGTTGCGCTCCAGCGCTTTACTGAGCGCGCGAATTGATCCGGGCAGCACCTTGGTATCGGGGTTGAGTAGAAGGATGTGTCTCCCACCTGCAAATTGGGAAAGCACAATATTGTTCCCCCTGGCGAAACCAATATTCTCACCTTGCTCAATAAATAACACCGGATCTCCTGGGGCCACCGCCTGCCTGGCATACTGGAGAGAGTGGTCAGAGGATGCATTATCAACTACTACTACCGTATCAATAATACCACGCTCATCCTGGGGTAATGTCAGCAGCGACTTGAGGCACTCTGCCAGCAACTTCCCGGTGTTCCAGTTCACAATCGCGATCGTTATTTTTTCCATAGATCGTTGTACACTAAAGAGTATCATGCCGAAGTCAATACAGAAGCGCCTCCTGGAAATTATAGAACCCGCCGGCGAGGGAGATACTGCCAGCCGTCTGTTCGACGTTACGATTTTGATAATCATTGTGGTTAACACTCTGGCCGTCGTCTTGGAAACCGTACCCGCCCTGTACGCTCAGTATGAACGTGTGTTTCACGCCACCGAGACCGTCATTCTCATTCTTTTTTCTATCGAGTATATTGCCCGTGTCTGGGCAGCCCCTGCCTCGCCCGCATATCGACATCCTCTCTGGGGAAGATTACGTTTTGTCCTCACTCCCCTAGCCCTGATTGACCTTGTTGCTGTCCTCCCCTTTTATTTCCCGCTTTTTGTTCCCATCGAAGCAGGCGTTTTGCGCACCGTCCGGCTATTGCGTCTCCTTCGTGTTCTTAAAGGCGCCCGCTACACACAAGCGACCAATACTATCATCGCGGTCGTGCAGCTGAGGAAAAGAGAACTGTTCATCGGTTTCATGATCATGCTTCTCATGCTTCTCTTCTCCTCGACCATCCTCTATATGATAGAGAACCAAGCCCAGCCCGAGGAATTTGCCAGTATTCCTCACGCCGCCTGGTGGGCGGTAGCCACCTTAACCACCATTGGCTACGGCGATGTTGTTCCCATAACCCCTCTTGGAAAAGTACTAGGTGGAATCATCGCTTTAGTGGGAGTCGGCATTTTTGCCTTGCCATCCGCCATTCTCGCTTCCGGCTTCTTCCAAGTTCTCCAGGAGCGCAAAGAATCATGAGCACTGTTCTTGTAGTCTTAACTTGTTTGTTCTAGGCTCAACATATGGAGAAGCAGTGGTTTACTAGTGCGGCGTTAGCAATCATCCTGATTGCAAGTGCAGTTGCCGTGGCTCCACAGGAAAAGAGAGTACAAGCGCAGGAAGCAGAGGGTGAGCAAACCACGACGAAAGACTGGAGTGTGCTATCTGCACCAGGCTTGGGTGTAGGTACTAATGAAATAAAGTGCACAGAGGAAAGCGCGCCGTCTCCCACCCCAGCTCCTCAAACAATATCTCATGTATTGCAGTCGTTCGTACCGCGTGCAGAAGCGGCTGACTCCGATACCCCAAGGGTTTCGGTGACGAGCTGTAGTGTTGATGGGGACGTCCCGAATCCCAATAGTTATACGCTCTCCATATCACGTGTTATCAATCGCACCTCCGTGGGCGACCACTATACGAAGAAAGGTATGAAGGCGGGCGCGAGAGAGATTGCTTTAGCAGTTTGCAAAGGGGAACCTCCGCCACCGAGTTGCGTTGGCGCTCCTGAGAATGTAGGCGCTTGTGCTTGGTGGGGTTGGAAAGATGGCAAGGCTCTCATTAAATTGCATGCTCTCTTTCAGCTCATTCCGGACACAATAGAGGACGTGATGATCCCCCTTACTGCTACGGTGACTAAGCCTACTCCTAGAGATCTTCCTGGTGTATTCCCAGTTGCACCAAAAGACGCTTCCGTGCTGCCTCTCCAATTCAACATAGGACTTTGGGGTCTTAGCGAAAAAGACAAGGAAACTCTTCGTGGCGTCCACCCCATGCTACTCACTCTCATACAAAACAACCTTGAAATCGCAGAAATGCATGAGCGCGGGCACTGGGAAATTTATGAGAAATTTGCACCACGGTACCTAGATGTTATTAATCGTCCTCTCGGAGACGGGCCCGCCATAAAAACTACGCGCTCAAAAGTAGCTGAGGCCGTAAGAGAGCGCTTCTTTAGTCGTTGGGCGGCTTTGCAGAAAGAAGAGGATAAAGCCCATGATGCGTTTCACAAAAACACCACTAATCCAACAGAAATGCCACAGACGGGTCCAATCCCTATCAACGGCTTGGACGATATTCGTTGCTTGGGCGCTCGTTTCTACATCACCACGGTAAGTGTCGCGCCGGTCGTAGACACAGCTGGGATTGACGATGGGAAGACAGCTTTGGTTAAGGTTACGGGCTCACGCGGCATTAACTGCTCAAATATTGATGGAATAGATGAATTTGACTCAGAGGGCGCCTGCCTGAAAAGCTTTTTCCTTGGAACTCCGGTGGAGCTGAGAGCAGAGGTTTTGGAGGAGGGCAAGAAAAAAGACCTTGTCTTTAGTCACTGGGAAAGTTCAACCACTCTTTCCTGCCCCTGCCGTGGGTCAAAAGACCCGGTCTGTAAGTTCACAGCTAAGGATCCTCACAATAAATGCTTCGCCGTGTTTATTAAGAAAACGTAGCTGCATTTAGAACAGAACCTTACCTGTTTGTTGCACGGTTTTTTCCCACGTAAATTGTCGTGCGTGCTGAAGCCCTTTCTCCTGCAGCTCTTCCCGGCGCGAACGTGCTTCTTGAATTCCTTCGGCAATCGATTCTACCGAATTTGGGTCAACAAGTATCCCTGCTTCCCCCGCTACCTCAGGCATAGACGAAATATTGCTTGTTACCACCGGGCACCCGCATGCCATCGCCTCCAAAATCGGCATACCAAAACCCTCGTACAGACTGGGCAGGACAAAAACTTCTGCGTGAGAGTACAACGCCGGTAGTAGCTTATCGCCAACCCTACCCAACTGAATAATATTACTCCTCGCCAGCGATACTCCTATATATCGATATATGGGAGTATTTAGCCACCCATGGCTCCCGGCAATAACAAGCTGTAAGTTCTTCTCTTGCTGATACAAAATCTCAAAAGCCTGTACGAGCCGAATCATGTTTTTTCGGGGTTGAATTTGCCCCACATATAAGAGGTATGGCGCAGATAACTGCGGATGCCGCTCCTCTACCGGGCGAAACACCTGGTGATTCACACCGTGGTGTACCACGTGCACGTTTTCAGTTCTATCATAGTACTTCGCAATGTCATTTGCCGTCGCTTGGGATACCGCAATGATCTTGTCAGCATTCCTGGCCACATACGCCGTGAATACATGCTGAAGCAGCCAATCTTTATATGTGAATTGCTCCGGATAAATGTGGAAGGCCAAGTCGTGGATCACGGCCACAGTCTTCATTTTCTTCGGCCGGGCAAAAGGAATCTGTTGAATAGGCATGAAAAGGACATCAGGATGGTAGCGATATAGATCCCAAGGCAGCCGCGACTGGGTCCAATACTTTGGCCAAGGAGAGAGAACTTTCCTGACATTAGCAGGCCAGGGTTTACCCCCGTTCGACCCCGAGCTCACGGTCGAGGGGTGAGCAAAGTCGAAGGGCGCAAAATATAGCCACTCGTGTTCGCTCCCTATGCCAGGCAGCCGCTTCGCCAGCTCCATCGTATATCGCGTTGTCCCATCTGCGCGATTGGTACACAAATCCGAAACGTCGAAACCAATCTTCATATTATTTCACTATAGTTTGGAGAAGCTGCAAAAGTCGCTCCACTCGTTTCTCCCAGCTATGTTCGTGCGCCAAGGCAATCCGCTGGTCCCGCCCCTGGGTGGGATTTTGTAAAGATGCCTCGCACATCGCGATAAACTCTTCCACATTTTCAGCATAACCCACCAACTCCTGGTACTCTTTCAGTTCCGGCACACCCGCCACCACAATCGGTTTCCCAGTGGCCATGAATTCCCAAAACTTTAAAGGAAAGCTCGCGGCATTATATTGGTTGGCTCGGTACGGTATTAAGCACACATCCAGCTGATGCACGTAGGCGGGTACGCGCTCCCGTGGCATCGCCCCCAACCAATGGACATTGGAAAACGCCTGCAGGTGCTCCACTGCCTGGCGGTCTTTGTCCACGACAGGCTCCCCAATCAAGACTAGCTGCCAATCTCCCTTCCTGTTGGCTAGTTCCTGTAATAATTCAAAATCAACTTTATACCCATCCAATGCTCCTACTGTCCCAAGCACCCTTCCTCCCGCAACGTCGGGGAGGTTCTCCGCCGAAGGCGGAGCAGAGGGGTCTTTGGGTAGAAAGGCCTCAACGTCCCCTGCGTTCAAAACCAGGTGGACATTCGGGTGCTGGGCACGTTTAAGTTCCAAGAGGCGCCTTGAAGTAACCGTCACTATATCAGCACGCTGCAGGATACGTTCTTCCTCTTCGCGTACACGCGCTGGGTTGCGCTCCGCCCCTGCCTGCACTGCATGGTCGTCAACGCAATCATACAGCACCCGCGCCCTCTTCCACGCTGACAAATACTCAGCGGCCTCAGTTTCGTATAGCCAAAGCACAGTCTTGGGCGAGTGGAATCCCAGCAGCACAGCCAGGACCTTGACCCGCCAGCGGTTGAGGAAATGATCAAAGGCGGCCACCGCCTTATACTCCCGAGACCCGGGAATCAAATTCCATTGTGAAATTAGGTAGAGCTGCTTTCCCCTTTTTTGGTAACCGATCAGTCGCCACAGAAAGGAAAGAAGTCGCACCGGGTTGCGCCAGTGGCGGGAGATAGAGCGCACGATCCACTCCCGGGGCTCAACATAAAGGACGGGGTAGGTCTTCGCCACTCGGCTCAAAACATGTTGCCGATTAGTCCAGGAAGGTGCATCAAACGCCGTACCGAACCCTATGATATTGATCCCAGGCGAGATTTGCCCAGGAATGAGGCCGCGTTGTTTGGCTTGCCAACCAGCGTAAGTAGCCAGTAATAAGAAGGCTCCGATTCTGAGGATGAGCTGAGGCTCTTGGAACAGCCAGACGAGGCTTACGGCTAGAGCGAAGAGAAGCACCCAAAGAGATCGCGGCAGGAGCTGAACGTGGAAGCGTGATTTTACCAGGCCCACCATCGCGCCGTAGGCCACCACCACACCAGCGAGCACCCCCCAAGCGGAGAGGAGCGGACTAGGTTGAGTGGTAAGGAACCAGCCAATCACGGCGGCGGAAATCAGAACCTTAATCCCAAAGACAATTGAGCGCAGGCGCGGCTGGTCTGCCGGCACGAACACGCTACTGGTGCCAATATCAAGCAAAGAGTAGAGAAAGAAAGCGAATGTCATGATGTAAATGAGCGGCTCGGCGGGAATAAATTCCTGCCCGATGATGTAGCGCACGATTTCGGGCGTGAAAAACATGAGTGTGGCCGAAAGGCCCCACATTACTAAGAACACGCGCTCCATATTCTTCGCGACCGTCTTTTGGAATTCTTCCCTAGCAGTCACGTAGAGAGAACTCATCCACGCCAAGTTCACCTCTGAAAGCGCCATGGCGATAATGGTGAGCCGCGCGCCAAAAGTTAAGGAAACATTAAGGTACCCCAACTCTTCCGCTGCTAGCACTCCACCCAGGAGCAGTAGTGGCAGACGCTGCCAGACTACGAAGAAAATTCTCGCCAAGTACATGTAGACGCCGATCCGCAGTACGCGGCGGCCAAACGTCCGCAAATCCTGCCAGGTCGGCAGCGACAAGTTGCCTTTAAGCTCGCGAGCAATAATGGCAAAAAACCACCCGACCATAATGGAAGTGGTAATAATCACAGCCCAGAAGAATCCACCGATCCCAAATGCCCACGTTAAGTACCCAAAGACTGCAATGTTGATAACCGCTGTCGCAATTTGCACACCGTAAAGCACCCTAAATTTCTTGAGTCCAGTGAGTGACGCTCCCAGTACATCTTGTAAACCCTGCAAGATGAGTGCCGCGGCAAAAATTTGCAGGAAAACGGTAATCTCCGGCCGGCCGTACACGTGCGTGGCTATGAACCCCGCCAGCAGGATTAAACCTATGGAGAGCGGAATAGTAACTAATTGACGAACTATGTGGGAAACCCAAAAGACTTTTCCAATCTCACTTTTCTTTTTGAGAACAGCAATCTCACGAATAGCGCCGTCGACAATACCCAAATGCTGCGATACTCCAATCACTCCTCCGATCGACATCACCAGCCCTACCAAGCCGAAGTTAGCCGGACCGAGTAGCCGAATCACAATCAGGCTCTGAATAATGCCCAGCGCCGTCGTCACTGCCTTGGTGACCAGCGACAGCACCTGCACTCTCCCTAAATCCATACGTAGATTCTACTCTGTAAGCTTCTTAAGTGCTTGTGTCAACGGCTCGGCTCTCTTAGTCCACGTGAATTCCTCCTGTACCCGCAGACGGGCTTGGTTGCCCAAGCGGTCTCGCTGCTCGCGGTTCGCGAGAAGCCGACTTAAAGCTACCGCAACAGCCGCCGGGCTATCCGGCTCAACTAAAATGCCCGTTTCCTCTTGAATCACAGCTTCGGACACACCGCCAACCTTTGTCGCCACAGCCGGCACACTGTGGAGAGCAGCTTCCAAATACACAATGCCAAATCCCTCGATGTCCCCGGCCAAATTTCGAGGAGTCAGCGCGAACACCTCTGCCCCAGCGTATAAGCGCTGCAATTCCTCATCTGGAACTTGACCCAAGAACCTCACCCGATCTCCAATCGACCTCTCCTTCGTAAGGAGAGGTGCTTCTCCTTGCGAAGGAGAAGCCAGCTCTGTCGCAGAGCGGATGAGGTATTCTGCCTCGGCTAAATCCATGAGTCTCTTTTTATCGGGTCCGTCTCCAGCAATCCATAGCTCCACATCTCCGAAGCGTGTCTGATCCAGTTGAGAGATCGCCTCTATCAACGTATCAAACCCTTTTCTTTGAATCAGCCGCCCTACAGATAAAACATATCTTTTACCTGCATACTGTTTACTGCTTACTGTATCCTGAATACTAACTCCGGGCTGCACTTTCAGCAGCTGCTCGTCTCGTACACCTAACTCCTGTAACCGCTTCTTCGTAACCTCATTAATGTAGACAACGCGATCTGCGCCCTTAAGAACGCGCACCAACTTCCTCCAGGTGACATCATCCTTTTGCCAGACATCAATTTCCATGGCATATGTGAATACAATAAAGGGAATCCCTAACCGTTTCTTTAGGTAGTAACCAACGAGCCCTTCAAATAGTGCCTTGCCACACAACAAAACCTGGAATTCATTTCTCTTTGCCTTTCGCCAGAGAAAAATAAAGAGGGGCAACCATGCTGGCTTCACTACCGGCCAAAAAAACCGACGGTTCTTCGGAGCCACCACCTCAACCTGAAATCCCTGCTCGCTCAAAGCTCCCGTAATGCCTTCCAGGTAGCGCTCAATTCCCCCTACTCTTGGTTTCCAATTCTCGGCGAGCAGCAGGACCTTCATGCCCGTATGGTATGGGATTAGTATGCTTTCACAAATTTCACGCCTTTGTAATAGTACGACAGGATTTTCTGCCAACTCCAGCCATCTTTGTTGGCGAAGCCATAGGCGCCTTGTGCACTCATACCCACGCAGTGCCCCAGACACGATGCAGACACATGGTGTGGATCTTTTACTGAATGCTGCAGGTGGGGAAACCGATCCGTATTCCAAACTTCCTTGGCGCTTCTTGTTCGCCCCCCC
>CAYHTZ010000002.1:87963-89931 GCA_964359735.1 uncultured Candidatus Saccharibacteria bacterium | reverse complement strand
GTCGGAGAGCGTTAGCAGCAGATTTCCCTCGCGGTCGAGGAGGGCACCCGCCACCCCCACGCCGTTGTTACCCGATGCTGCCGCAATGCCAGCCACATGTGTACCGTGGTCCGAAGCAGTACAGCCCTCCTGCACAAAATCTTGGCCGGGCACAATCTTATCCCGCAAATCTTCATGATCTGCGTCCACGCCGCCATCCACAATCGCGACCACCGTGTTTCCTGAGCCAGTGGTTCGCTCCCAAGCTTCCGGCGCATTAATATCGAGCGGCCAGGCATCGATGTGAAGACCAATCTGTTCGCCAAAACGCGGATCATTAGGCATAACCGCCGCTTCGTAGGTGTATTCTTCGCGAACACTCAGTACGGCCGGGTTCTGCGCAAGTTTCTCCTTGAGTGCCACTACCTCGCTCACCGCTACCTCAATCGCTCGCCAATTACGCAAATCACTTGTGAGTCTCACCTCGCCATTCGCAATGTACTCCCGCGGTGCACGATTGCTTAACTTCCGCACTTCTCTAGCTCCACGCATCTCCTCCAGAGAAGTAGGGCGGCGCAACTCCACCATGAGAGTGATAGTTTCTCCTTCACCCCCTACTGGCAGCTCGGCTGCGGAAAGCCAGGCGGGTGCAGCCAGACTCACTGCCAACATGCTTGATATAAGTATGCGTACCCCCTTCTTCATAACCTTCGCACTCTACTCCTCCCTCTCTTCTGGCTCCACCTTCACCTCTTCCACCTCACCGCCCCCAAACAAGCGTGCAAAAATATGTGGCCTCACGTTGAGTTCGTGCTTGGGCGCATCAATCGACACCTGCTTGCCGTAGTCGACAAACCGTAGCGTCAACGTGGCGAAATCGAATTCTTGGGGCGTACCTTGAGCGTCTTTGAAGGGCCGTACAAACTGGGCTCGCACCTGACGCAATTCGTCTCCCTTCACCCATACGGTCAGATCCTTCATAACATTAGAATCCAAGAGACGCGCCAGTACATCGAGCGCTAGGTTACCACTCGTACTCTGATGGAGTACATCGATCAACATCTTCTCCTCTTCTTCCGTAAGGGTAATCGTAAAGCGTCTCAGGCTCTCTCCGCCCAGAGATTCCTTACCAGCTGACTCGGCTTTGTCCATGACCCTGAGCAGAGCTTCCTGCACTTGTGCTGCGTTCCGCGTTTGCATGAGCGGTATTTCTACCTTTGTCCAACGCTTCACTAAACTGCCACTAGGATTTAAAAACACGGGCAGGTTATCCAGGTTAAAAAGGACTCGGTCTCGAAAAATTCTCCCCTGTCCATCAGCAAAGAAAACATTCCCCCGTCCCCGCGCTTCAAAATATAGTGTTCCCCCAAACTCAGGAGTACGGTCATCTGTGCGCGTCATATCTCCCCCCAAGCGCACAGTCATCTTCGTAAACGGCCGCTCTCGCCCCCGCGATCTCTCGGGCAAGTTAATAACCAGCTCAGCATTTATATGCATGGTATCTGCATTCATCATCTTTTGCGCCGCCCGTGTTACATTGGCGCGGCCACGACTCATAGCCAAGACTACCAGCAACAAGACTACCACCACCCCTACAATTGCAACCCACGTATGCCGTTGGTCCCAGCGTGCTGTCATAACGGCTCAGTTTGTCTCTCTAAACTTTGCCTGTCAAGCGGGCAATTTTTGATCGACGGTCAAGATACTGGGCAGCTCCCACTACCGTGAGCCCCACCATCGCCAGTGCTATCCAAGGGAAGGCTGCCTTCCCTTGCAGCCACTGCGCCTGCACCAGGCTCCCCGCTACTGGGAAGCGTCGGAACTCTTTACCATCATTCTTACTTGGCTTCTTCTCTTCCACTGCCGCCGCTTCGGACGGCGCTTTATCGGAGAATCGAACTTCCAAAAGCGCTCCGCCGGTAAAATCAATTCCGGGATGCAGGCCGAAAAATGCGAGCGCAGCAATACTGCCGAGAACGAGCAGGCCAG
>CAYHTZ010000002.1:0-87953 GCA_964359735.1 uncultured Candidatus Saccharibacteria bacterium | reverse complement strand
GCCGCCGCTACTCTCTCTCCACCACCCACCCCGGCCGCTTCTTCTCCACCTTCACCACCGCCAGCTCCCCCTTGATCACTTGGACCTGGCTGTGGCCCCCCCGGCGCAGGCGAAGGTGGTGTTGGTGTAGGCGTAGGTGCCTGCGCAATAGGGCAGCCTTCGCTCTCTTCTACGTCTCCACTGTCTTTATTATCTTTCAGGACATTGTTACCCGTGTCTGCCTGAATATCCGCGCTATTATTGACGTCTGCATCACTATCCACATTGATACCTTGAGTGACGCTCGCCGTCAGTGTGTTGTTGTTATCTGAGTTAGGCCCAGTCAGGCTGGCAGCCATATCGGCGTTCACTTCTGCACCACTGCCCACGTCTAGGGTGTTCTGGTTAGCCTTGGTGGCGACGTCACCGTCGAAACAGATCCGTCCTGTTGAGATCGCCGCTCCAAACGTGTTGCCTTCCGCGGTATTGCCACCCGTGGTAAAGATCGCCTTAATAATGTTGTCAACCAAAGCCTCGCTATCAATACCGACGAGAAGTTTAGAGCGAATATCTGCCTCATTCAGATTCTCAGAGAACGGCCCCGTGAGACGGTTCAGGAAGTCAACATCAATCACTGCCTGGTCCCCGGCGAAGCCACCCATACCATTCGCCAGCGCCAACATGACGCGATTCACCAAATTATCAATCCCCATCTTGGCGTCGATGTTGCCGGTCACAATGGTTCCCCCGTGGGTGTTGAAGCTTGAATCGTTCCCTCCCGTGTTGACCAGGAAGGCAAAGAGGGTGTCCACATCAGCAAAGTTATTGATCGAAACGACCCGTTCATCATTGATATTGGCCGAGATCTTGTTTTTCGAATCAAACCCAGTGGTGTCGTTGGTACCCGTGAAAGAAATTCCTAACGCCGGGTCAAGACCTATCCCGGTAAGGTTCGCCACTGCTCTCGAGTGGAGCGCCAAGAAGCCATTCCCTGTTGAAATGCTACCACCATCGGTGTTCCATTTCGTCTGATTACCTCCCGTGTTTAGATTCCCCGTGAGGTTCGCCCGGAGGCGAGCATCGTTATCAACAGTGGTTTTCTGAGTGCGATCCACATTTACTTCCGCGATATTCTCAGATTCCGGTCCAGTATTCTGATTCGTTGCCTCCGCATTCACCGCTTGCCCTGAGCTAGCCGGGCGAGCCGAGGCCAAGAGCGACGTTCCACCATACAAGAGGTCACCGAACCAATCACCGAAGATGTTGATCACCGACACAAAGAGCGCGGCATCCTTCACCGTGGTATTCGCAAAATTGACGGTCGTGCCCTGGGCTCGGACATTCCCTGTGTTGACTGTACCTGCACCCGTATTACTACTGGCTGTGTTTCCCCCTGAGTTTCCGTCGAAGTACAAATTATTCGTAATCTTAGCATCGTTCTCCACGGTGGTAGTCGTTTCTTCTTCATAGGAGACGTAGGCTTTATTGTCCGAACCCTCGCCTGTGTTTACATTCTTCGCCAGCATGTCGAGCGTCTCATCTTGAGAGAGCAGTCGCACATCCCCATTTTGGCCGAAGAGGACACCAAAGAATCCATTAAACGCATTAATGAGTCCGAGGAAATAAACGCCCCCTTCCACTGTTGTGTTGACCACAGAAACATTCGTTAGTGAGGCACTGGCATCTCCTGAGTCCACAAATCCACCGCCCGTATTCAAGTCGGCTTTGTTCTCACCGGTATTTAAATCTGCGGTGGCGTTGGTGGTGACAAGAGCATCATTCTCCACACTCGTCTTCTCTTTCTCCTTCCAATCCACCGTGGCCGTATTCGTTGAGTTCGGGCCGGTGTTCTCATTGCCAAGCTCAATGACCGGTGAAGTTGCTGGCAGATATGCCGCCGCCAAGGCCGCCAAATCAGGAAGCACAATATTACCTATGAGGTTACCGAAGAAATCAGCGACCGATATCATCAACGTTCCATTAATGACATTGGTGTTGAGCAAGTTGACCACGGTCGCAGCTAAGTCTACATTTCCCGTCGTAATGGGCGCATCGCTGGTGTTATTAGTAGCCGTATTATCACCAGAATTCCCCACGAATTTCAGGTTCTTCTCAATTGTGCCGTCGTTCTCCACCTCAATGAACCTTCTCACGATAGCTTCTAAGTCGGCCGTATTCGTTGAGTTCTGTCCCGTCGTACCGTTAATCGCGCTGTACGAGCCACCGTCGGACAGGTCAGCCGTTCCCGCCCCGAAGCCGACTGTGTAGTCACCCGTATAATCACCCTTATAGCCATCCACTTCTAACCCAGCTGTCCCATTCACCAAGGCGGTATTGTCCTGCGTAACCACCGTTGCCCCAACTCCGACATTCCCCGTGGTAATCCCATTCGTAGCCGTATTATCGCTAGCAGTGCTTCCTCCCGTCGTCCCTGTCGCCGTTGCATTCGTTGTGTCATCCACCGTGTTCGACTTGCTCGTGGAGGTTGAACTGTCTACCTGAGTCTCAGAAGTGTTCGTTGAATCCGGACCGGTGTTGCTGTTCTCGGCACTAACCTCGGACTCACTGGCGGCCTCTACTGGACATGCCGTTCCCACACAACTTGGGCCCGTGGGCCCTGTTGGCCCGGTAGGCTCGGTCGGCCCTGTTGGCCCTGTGGCCCCCGTAGGCTCCGTTGGCCCCGTGGGATTGCCCTCTGCATCGACAGCGTCTTGGGCAAGTGCAACCGCAGGGGCGAGCAAACTCATCCAGCTCACCAAAAGCAAAACCGCCCCTTTCTTCATGTAGTGCTGACGTACCCGAACAAAAATACTCATATGCGCAACTGGCTACTATTAATCCCCCCATGGAGAAAGGCAAGTTTACCCTGAGTCTTCTCGAAGGGCGCCTTACCTTTCCCTCATCGAGGGTCAACTATGAACTAGCCGTTGTTGGCCTCAGTTGAAATGTTCAACTGAATGTTCACGTCGCCTGACCCGCCAACTTCAGCGTTGGTGTTGTCCTTCACGTCGAATACGCCCGTGTTGGCATCCACCTCAACGTTGTTGTCAACGTCAGCCTTTCTCTCCTCTTTCACGTCCACGTCTTGCTTGACGTCAACGTCGTTGTTCGTGCTCGAGTTAGGACCGCTGTCCTCAATACTCTGATCCACGTTAACGTCGAGACCACTGCCATTGGCTGCACTTGCACCGCCGCCATTATTGACGGAAGTGAAGAGCTCAACCGCAACGTCTACGTCGCCTGACCCGCCAACTTCAGCGTTGGTGTTGTTCTTCACGTCGAATTCGCCGGTCTTGGCATTCACGTCAACCTTGTTGTCAACGTCGGCTTTCCACTCAACATCCCAATCAACCTCAGACTTGACGTCGAGGTCGTTGTTGGTGCTCGAGTTAGGACCGCTGTCCTTGATGCTCTGGTCAGCCGTGACCGATACGCCCCCGTGGGCAGCACCGGACCAGCCCGCATCGTTGTTGGCCCATGTTTCGAACATGACCGCGAGTGAAGCATCACCAGATCCGCCGATTTCAGCGTTGGTGTTGTCCCTCACGTCGAAGTCGCCGGTCGCAAGGTCTGCGTCCAGCTTGTTCAGGATGTCAGCAATGAGATCCAGGTCCACGTTCACGTCTTTCTTGACGTCAGCGTCGTTGTTGGTGCTCGAGTTAGGACCGCTGTCCTCAATACTCTGATCCACGTTAACATCGAGACCGCCATCAGCTGACTCCCACAGAGAGGTTCCTCCGTTGACAGCTGTTTGCCAGTCAGCTTCAACGTTGCAGGCTCCGCTGTCATCAACTTCAGCGTTGGTGTTGTTCTTCACGTCGAATTCGCCGGTCTTGCAATCAACATCGCCTTTGTTATCAATATCAGCCTTGACCTCCTTATCAATATCAACATCCTCCTTAGCATCACCATCGTTGTTGGTGCTCGAAGAAGGACCGCTGTTCTCAATGCTCTGATCAAAGTTCACCTCTGATGCCAGCACTGGGGTGACAGAAAACAAGAAGGCGAGTGCAGAGATACCCAGCAATAAGCTAAGTTTTGTCTTCATCTGTACTCACCTCCTCTCCTGAATTGAGTTTTCATCATTGTGTTTTGAGTCAACAAAAAAACACGCTTCGTTATGTCTCTCCTGATTTCAGTTCCCCTCCCTGAACCAAGAGGCCCACTACACGAGTCGTGTTATTTAGTCCCTTCCTGTCTGCCATCAGGCAGGCCCCCTAAAAACACGGTTTTTTGGCCTCATATCTTGGTAGCCCAAACACTCCTCCAGCCGCAAGGCATGTTATCCACACCCTGATGTGGATAACCTGTGCGACTAACGAGCGCTGCGCCAGCCAAGCCAGCGTAACTCACCAAACTGATCACGTACCCTGAAGGAGAACTGTCGATTCTCCTCTTCGAATCCACAGCCCTCAATTGACGCCCTCATCTGAATGGTTCCTTTTAACTGTTGATCCTCCCCGATCAGCGATTGCACCAGCCCCGCCAGCGTCACAGGTTCCAAGGCAAAACCGCTAAAGCTATACCGCTGACTGCCGCGGCAGGTAGCATTTGTAAGCAGCTGCTTCTGTCCACTAAAGCTGGTCTCTGCCGGCACGGCTACATCTTCTGATTCGTAGGAGCTGCCACCCTCATAATTGACAGACACGTTCAAAGGTGGCGCCTCGTTCCCGCCGCGGGCACGAATTGAATAGTTTATCCGGGGGACAAACACTAATCCTTCGCTGCCCCACTGCAAACTAGGCCTATCGTACGAAAGGCCCGCCGAACACGTACACCGAGTCGGGTCAGAAAGGTGCGACGCACTGGCCACTGGAGCGACGACTGCTACTACCCCTAGGAGTAATACGAAAGCCAGCCCTCCACTAGCTAATGTCTTTAACGACATAGGTCGTCACCCCCTTTCATATCCTGTTAAGTCTAGAAGAAGCCTTCTCGCTGTGCAAGCCTTACTCCGCCGGTTTGGTCAGGCCGTACACGTAGGCTCGCTCCTCAATTGCTAGCGCCGCCTCTCGCGCCTCCGTGAGAGCCGGGCCGGCGAGCTGCTCCAGCTTGACCAGCTCCATTTCCTCTTGTTCAGGATCTTCACCTGTAAAACCAATCCGCACGATCCCCACACCACGGGCGTAGTATTTAGTCTGGAAAACACCTGGCGGCGTTTCTGCGTCCCACTCTTCCACCACGATCACATCGTCGTATTCGCCCGCCACCACCGTGGTATGTTGACCCACCTGAGACACCCGTCCACTGTCTGTCCAATTGAAAGGAGCAGGTGCGTACCCTTGTGAAGCACTGTCTCCCAGGCGCGGATCCGCCCACATCCGAATACCAGCCTTAGCGCCGGAAGGCTGACCAACAAACCAGACGCGGCCCCCGACAAATTCTGCCTCATCGTATGTTTCGCGTAACTGCCCCAAATGCCACACATTTCCATCATTATCCTGCGCGTGAAAGGCAATTTCTCGTTCGATCAATTTGCCATCACTGTAGTCCTCCTCCAAGTTCACGGCCGCCTTCACCCCGTTAATTTCTTTGGTGAGATCTGTGACTGTTTCCACTACCATGTGACGGGTTCTCTCGCCATCCTCGACAGAAAATCCCTCGTGTATCCAGCGCGTGCCAGGTTTGAGCGGCCACCATTCATTGGTAATAGAGGCCGACGTCGCGTCATCAAAATCGCTCGGGTCGAGTTCAAGAAAATCTTGCTCGCCTTCGCGCTCGCTGCTCTCGGCCACCGCCGATTCTTGCGGTAGCGTCGCCGCCACCGGCAGGTACCGACGGACTATTCCCACCGCCAGCAAGACCACTACCACTAGCCCCAAGACAAGCTGCAGACGCGTAAACATCATGTCACGATACTACGGCCTTTCCAAACCGCAAGTAGAGCGACGGCACAACGAACAAGTTGACCAGAGTTGAGGTGATAAGCCCTCCGAGAATGACAATCGCCATTGGGTGCTCAATCTCATGCCCGGGAATGTTGCCGGCCACCACCAGCGGTACTAAGGCGAGCCCAGCCGTGAGCGCCGTCATTACGATCGGCACCAGGCGTTCCCGTGCTCCCTGCAAAACCAGCGCCGGGCCAAAAGATTGGCCTTCCTCATGCTCGAGGTGCTGAAAGTGACTGATCAGCATAATACCGTTGCGCGCCGCCACCCCTAAGATCGTGAGCATCCCGACGAGTGAACCGAGCGACAAAACGCCGTCGCTGGCAAAATACGCCGCCAGCGCGCCACCTACCAAGGCCATCGGCAAACTCAAGAAGGACATCGCGGCCAACCTCCAACTCTGAAGCGACGCCCACAGCAGTAAGAAAATCACGAGCGCTGCGGCCACCCCCGCCATTAAGATACGCGTCTGCGCCGCCTGCCGTTCCGCGTACTCGCCGGACACCTCCGGGTGATATCCCCGCGGGAACGCAATGTTCTCCAGAGCGTCTTCAACATCATCCACCACCGCGCCGAGGTCACGCCCCTCAACTTCAGCTTCAACGGTTATGCGGCGCGAGAGATTTTCATGATTGACGGCATTCGGCACCGGCGCGATGCGCACGTCAGCCACATCAGCTAAACGCACCGTCTTCCCGCTGGGCGTGCTGACGAGCATACCCTGAATACTCGTGAGGTTACTCCGCGCCTCCGGCGTGCTCCATACTTGGACATCGAATGTCCTGTTGGCTGTGTGAATATCACCGGCTTCCTCACCCGCTACCACGTAGGCGGCCTGCCGACGGACGTCACCCGGTTTTAAGCCGAATCTCTGCGCGGCCGCCAAGTCCACCTCGACCTCTACCTGCGGGATATCAACCAAAAGCTCCACTTTTTCATCCGTGATGCCGGCAATCTCCGCCAGTTTGTCCCGCACCTGCCCCGCCAGCTCTCGCAGCACGGCCAGATCCTGCCCGTAGATCTTGATGACGATAGGATGGCTCGACCCAGTGAGTACCTCGCGGATGCGCTCCTTGAGATACGTTTGCACATCGCGCACCAGCCCGGGATAGCCGTCGACGGTCTCCTGAATGTTGGCCAGGGTCGCGTCATAGTCTACCGCCGGATCCACACTGATCCAATTCTCGGCAAAATAGATGCCGTACACTTCATCCATCAGGAGCGCCTGCCCAATATGGGAGCCGCAGTTGCGCACCCCCGGAATGCTGCGCAGCTCTCGACAAGCCGCCGTTGTCATACGCACCATTTCCGGATGAGATGTGCCGGGCTTGGCTACCCAGTGCATGAGGAAATCCCGTTCCTTAAACGAGGGCAGCAGTTCCTGTCCCAAGAGCGGCCATATCACGATACCGGCGACCAGGAGAATGCTGGTGACGACATATGCCAGACGCGGTGTTCTAATCGTCCACGACAGCAGTCCATTATATATGCGGTGGAGCCGTGGGATGATGGGGGACAAGCGATCAACGACCGACGCCCGAGACAGAAGAACTAAGATCAGCGCCGGCGTGACAGTGAGCGCGATGAGCGGAGAGACCAGTGTGGCCACCACGTAGGCCAGGGCCAGCGGCCGGAAAAATGCTCCGGACAGCCCCTGCATAAAGAAAACCGGCAGGAGCGCCGTCATCTCGATCAACGACGCGCTGATAATAGCGCTACGCACTTCCACGGAAGCATCGAGAATGATAGCCGCCGCTCCCTTGGTACTCCCTTGCCGGCGCGCCTGACGCAGCCGCCGCACGATGTTTTCCACATCCACAATCGCATCGTCAACCACCGCCCCCAGCGCGATGACGAGACCAGCCAATACCATTACATTCAGCGTTGTCCCCACCAGCGAGAGCACAAGCAGGGTGACCACCGCTGTCACCGGAATGATCGTGGCGGAAATGAGTGCAATCCGCCAATCCCAGAGAAACAGCAGCAACACCAGTACCACCAGTCCCGCTCCAACGAGCAGCGAAGTCATGAGATTATCCAGCGCCACTTGCACGAACGTCGCCGGCCGAAAAATAGTGGTGTCAATGTCGATATCGGGCAGCCCGGGCCGCATCTCGTCGATGGCTGCTTCTACTCCCCTCGTTACGTCCAGCGTGTTGCCCCACGGAAACTTTTCCACCACCAACAAAAGTCCAGGGCCGTCATTAATAACTGCATCGCCAATCATCGGCCAGGTACCATCTACCACCTGCGCCACATCCCCTAGGCGCAGCGGCGCGCCGTCGCGCCTCAACCGATCATTCACAGGTACCCGGGCTAAATCAGCCGGTGCCACCACGGGTAACACGTGCCGGATACCAAGCTGTTGATTAGGAGTCTCGAGAAACCCTCCTTTCCCGACAGTCGAACCGTTGGCATGCTGCACCAAACCTGAATCCAAGGTGTCCGACGTGACCTGCAAGACTTCGTCCATCGTCACCCCTTGCGCCGACAAGCGCGCTGGATCCGCTTGCACCTGCATCATTTTGATCTGCTCCCCCCAGATGGCCACATTCGCCACGCCTGGCACACGTAGCAAGCGTTCGCGGATCGTCCAATAGGTGATCATAGACAGATCCATCACAGAGTGTTTTTTCGAGGAAATCCCGATCTTCATGGTCCGGGCCGTGGACGAAAGAGGCGGCATCATCATCGGCGGGGCGGCCCACGTCGGCAAGGTCGGCGTGACTTGCGCCACTCTCTCGGCCACCAGCTGCCGCGCTTCCATGAGATCAGTCCCCGCCTTAAAAATCAGCACAATCGACGACAACTGCTCCACTGATTTAGAGCGCATGATGTCGAGCCCCGGCATTCCGCTCATCACTTCTTCTAATGGCGTCGTAACCAGAGCCTCCACTTCCGCGGAAGAAAGTCCCAGGCTCGGGGTCTGAATCTCCACCCGCGGCGGCGCGAATTCAGGGAAAACGTCCACCGGCATCGCCCGCACCCTCCCGATGCCGAAGACCACCAACACCACCGTAAAAAAAATCACCAGGTAGCGGTAGTGGAGACTCTTTTCAATGATCCAAGAGAGCACCTTCGGCTTCATGGCTTCTGGCCGGCAAACTGCAGGTAGAGCACGGGCAGACCAAACAGAGTCATGAGCGTCGCGGTCGCCAACCCTCCTACTACCACCAGGCCCATTGGATGGAGAACTTCGTAGCCGGGGACAACGCCGGAAAGTGCCGGGGCCAAGAATGCCAGTCCCAGCGTGAAGGCACCCATCAAAATAGGTATCACCCTTTCTTGGCCTCCCTGCATAATCAGGGCGCCGTCAGCTGCCTGGCCAGCCTCCCGCTCAAGATGCTGCCAATGGGCAATCATTACCATTCCACCTCTCACCGCCACCCCCAACACTGCCAACAACCCCAACAGTGAACCAAGTGAGACAGCGCTACCCTCCGTAGCCACCGCCACCGCTACGGCGCCCAACAGCGCCAAGGGCAAGCTCAAGACAAAGATAGCCGCCACTCGGGCGCTCCCGAAGGCTGACTGCAGCAGCAGAAAAATTCCAACTCCAGCCGCCAGGCCCACCAACAGTACGCGCTGCACCGCCGCCGTCTGCCCGGCGCCTTCGCCTAATAGTTCCGCGCGGTATTCCAGAGGAAATTCAAGACCAGTAAGAGCGCGCCTCCCCTCGCGTCTGACCACGGCTGCATCCCGGCCATCCACCTGGGCAACCACGTCTACATAACGCGAGACCGCATCGCGGGCAATCGTCACCGGAGACGACCCAATCCTCACCTTCGCCAGATCTCCCAAACGTACTGAACCCGCGGGCGTGTCAATCAAGAGGTCTTGGACCTTAGTCACATTATCGCGAATTTCCGGTACACCCCAAACCACCACCTCAAACACTTTTTGTTCTTCAAAAAGGTTGCCGACTTGCAGGCCAGACAGGAGCGCCGCCGCTTGCCGCCGGACATCGCCAGGCTTTACTTGGTAGCGCAGAGCCTGAGCTAAATCCACCTCGATTTCCACCTGTGGCTCGTTGTCACCGACCTCCACGTATGCCGCCGTGATACCGTTAACGTGTGCCAGCCGCTGCTGCACATCCTTAGCCACTACCTGGAGAACATCCCAGTCGTGGCCGTACACGCGCGCCACCAGGTCACGATCGCCCACGCTCAACCTCTCGCCATCTCTTTTAGGTTGGTACGTCTGCACCTCACTCGTAAAGCCGGGGTAGCCGGAAATAACCTCTCGAACCTTTTCCACCGTCGCATCAAAGTCCGCCTTGCCATCAAGGCTAAGCCAAAGCACGCCTGAGTTAGTCCCAACAACTTGATCCCCGGTTATGGCTCGCCCCACATGGAAGGAAGCACGCGCAACCCCAGGAACGGATGAGAGCTCACCGCTGGCGGCCGTTAAAACCCGGTTCATTTCTGTACGCGACGTGCCCGGCGCTGCTTGCCAGGTAACTACCAGGTCCGTCTGCTGAAGCGAGGGCAGAAGCGACCAATGGAGTAATGGCAGCATCGCGAGACCAGCTATCCCCACGGCGACCGCCGCGCCCGATACTTGGCACCGAATCCCAATGAGGCGGGAGAGCCCACTTCGGTAACGCTGCCTAAGCCAATGAATGAGTGGAGACACCCTGGGCAGCCACACTCCTTGACGCCAGAGTATAAGAGAGAGTGCTGGCGTGACAAAGAATGCCACCGCCGCCGAGGCTAAGAGCGCCAGCACATAGGCCATGCCCAGAGGCCAAATGAAGGCAGCCGCCTCACCCCGCCAAAAGAAAGCCGGCAGCACCGCCAGCAGCATGATCAGGGTTGCCAGAACCGCCGGCCGGCGCATCTCTAGCGCGGCCGCGGCAATGGTGGAGACAGACGTCTGCCCGCTGCCCGTCTGCTGACGCTGTCGCAGCCGCCGCACGACGTTTTCCACGTCGAAGACGGCATCGTAAGCTACCGCACCGATGGCCACCGTGAGCCCAGCGGCAGTTAAGACATTCATAGTGAGTCCGAAGGCGTACAGCACCAGCCCCGCCACCGCCAAAGACAGGGGAATCACTACGAGACTAATGACAACTGGACGCCAGCCTTCCAAAAAAGCAAACAACACCAAGGCCATAAACACCGCGCCCAAGAGGGCCGCTTGCACGAGTTTGTCAGTCGCCAGCTCAATGTAGTTAGCCGGTCGGAAGACAGTCTCCATCTCAATACCGGCCATCCCTGACCGTAGCACCGCCATCGCTTCTTCCACACCCTCCGTCACTTCCACCGTATTGGCCCCGGGAAACTTTTCTAAGACGAGCAAAAGACCGGCGCCGTCACGCACGGCGGCATCTCCAATCAGCGGTTGGTGGTCTTCCACCACGCGAGCCACGTCCTTGAGCAGCAACCCCTGGCTGCCGGCCACTGACACACGAGCCAATTCATCCGGCCCTCTGATAGGCAAGATGTGGTGGAGTCCAAGCCGCTGATTCGGCGTGTCAATCCACCCCGCTGTACCAGGTGTGGAAGCATTCAAAAAATTTAAAGGCGATACCCACAAGGCATTCCCGGCCGTTTCGATAACTTGTGCCAGTGTCACGCCGGCAGACGAGAGTTGCACTGGGTCAACCTGCACCTGCAATTGCCGCTGCCGCTCCCCCCAAATAGCCACGTTGGCCACCCCCGGCACACCCATGAGCCGCGGCCTGATATTCCACCGAGCCAGCACCGACATGTCTATCAACGACGCTTCCTGCGAAGAAAGCCCGATCATCATGACCCGATTGCTGCTGGACAGAGGCTGAAGCATGGTCGGCGGTTTGGACACATTGGGCAAGGCGAAGGCCTGGGTCAAGCGCTCCGCCACCATCTGCCGGGCCGCAATTGGGTCAGTCCCCTCTTCAAAAATGAGGTGAATCGACGAGAGACCGCTCACCGACTCAGAGTAGATCCGGTCAAGCCACGCCACGCCGTTGAGCAAATCCGCCTCCATGGGGACAGTAATCAAAGATTCCACCTCGGTGGCGGAGAGCCCCAAAGCCTCAGTCTGAACTTCCACCAAGGGCGGGCCGACTTCGGGAAAGACATCGATAGGCATGTCGGCAACGGTGTCCAGGCTGTACAACATCACCACCGCCGCGACCGCCACCACGAGCCAGCGCCACCTCAAGCTGACCGCGACAATTGCCCGCATCATTTACCTACACCAAATTCAACTCCGAACAGCTCGGCCGCCCCCCTCGTCACCACGGCCGTGCCAATAGGAGGACCATCCGACAGAATGGCTTGGTCTCCCTCGATGCGGTCTACTTCAATGTGGTGGCGGACATACCGCAAAGGCTCCGGGTTTGTGTAGACCCAGGTGCTGCCATCGGTGTCATACATCACGGCGGCGTAGGGTACAACCAAACTGTGTCCGCTCGTCACTGGCACTGTGGTAATGTCAAGCCGCTGCACCGCCCGCTCCGTCAGCAGAATAGCCTTCCTATCGGTACCCGGAATTGGCGTAACCTGGGCCGCTTTACCATCACTATGAATCTTACGACTATCCGGCGAGGGAGGTGCTTGCTCCCCATCAAACAAAAAAAATCCCGCCAGCCCGAGCGCTACCAGAATAATAATGACAAGATAGGTGGAGCTACTTTTCATACGATGTGACTTTCAATACAAGTAGTCCCCTCCTGACTGAGCACAAAGTAGCACAGGCTGTAATCGTTGACTACCCAAGTGACTTATGCTAGTTATACACAGTTATGCAGCCAAAGATTTTTCTAGTGGCCGCTCTCGTCATCGCCGTCGCCGCGGTCCTGTATTTCGCTGCCACCCGCCCCGGCCGCGAGTCTACTCCCTCCGCCTCACCCAGCCCAGAGAGCTTGCCTGGCTCGGAAGAATTTGGCTTAACGAAAGCCGAACTGGTGCAGAAGATCGAGGCTACTGAAGCAGTCATCGCGAGCTGCATGCAGCAGGCCGGCTTCCAGTACGTTCCAGTCGATTACTTGACCGTGCGCAAATCTATGGACGCCGACAAAAAAGCTGCGGGACTCACCGATGAAGAATTTCGCGAGCAGTTTGGCTATGGCATCTCCACTCGCTCTCTTGCCCCCAACACTCCCCCACAGCTATCCGGCGCTGACCACGCTGCTACTATTGGTCTTAGTAAACAGAACGTCGATTTCTTCGCCACCTTGTCAGCCGCCGATCAGGCTGCCTACAACCGGGCGCTCTTCGGAGAAAATACCGCATCCACATTCGCCGTCTCGCTTGAAGCTGAGGACTTCTCGCCCACCGGTGGCTGCACACGCACGGCCGTCGAGCAGGTATTTAGGCCCGAAGACTTACGTCCCGCCTATGCTAACCCAGGCGATGCCTTAATCGCCCAGGACCGGCGTGTGATTGCCGCCACTGAGGAGTGGTCCAGCTGCATGCGCGAAGCCGGTTTTAATTACAACAACCCGGAAGAAATCGAACCCGCGCTTCGCGACCGCCTCAAGGCAACTGGCGCTGACGCCGAAGCCTTGCGGCAGCTGCAAGGAGAAGAGCGCGCTATTGCCGTGGCCGATCTCGCCTGCGAGGAGGAATTTATTGAGCCAGCCGTAAAACAAGTTGAGACGGAACTCTACGGCGCGCCGCAAAACTGAAAGGCAGTAGGTGGAAATACCATCGGAGCTATGCATGTGAAACGCGCCCTGACCCGCCTCATCCCTTCAACCGCCAGAACCTGGGCTACCCAAAATCCACGCCTCGCTACCCTCGTTGCTCTCATTGCGGCCACCGTCGCCGTAGCGGCCTTGAGCTATCTGGCTGGTGCACGCATTAAATCCCCCGCCCAAATTGCCGCCGAATCCTCACCTCCACCGGCCTCTCCCATTCTTGTTCCCATCGATAAGCGTGTCTTAACCTCAGACATCGTCACGCGCGGCACCGCCCGTTTCGCTCTGCCCCAAATTATTTCTATTCCCCCTTCGGCCGCCAAGCTTTTGGAAACCTTCATCACCAGCCTGCCATTGCCGAACGCCGAATTCCGTGAAGGCGACGTGGCCTTCACTATTTCCGGGCGCCCCGTTTTCGTGTTAGAGGGCGACACCCCTGCTTTCCGCGACATGGCACCCGGCACCTCGGGCAAGGATGTGCGCCAACTCGAGGGTGCATTAAAGCGACTAGGGTTTTACCCAGGCGCGACCGATGGCAGATACGATTACCAAACCGCCGCCGCGGTGGCGGCCTGGTACCGAAAATCAGGTTGGGAAGCGTTTGAGCCCACGCCACAGCAACTGTCCGAGATCTCCACATTAACAGAACAACTAGCCGTAGCCGAAAAAGATCACCTGGCAGCCAACGTAGCCGGGTCCTCCCAGCTCTTAGAAGCCACCCGCGCCAAAGCCGTTGCCACGAACAACGCTGCGGCCGTCGATGTGGACGCAAAAACGATCGCCTACCAAACCATCGCCGAGGATGTGAACTCAAGCAGTGAAGCTAGAGCCAAAGCGGAAGCGGAACTGAAAGCCGCCCAAAGCACCGTCAAAACCACACGGCGGGAAGGCGCGCTCACCGTACTGAACGCACAAAATGCGCAAAAAATTGCTCGGCGCGAAGCCGCTGTAGCCCAAGCTCTCGCCGAGCGCCTGACTGCTGACCTTCACCGCGTCCAAAGTAAGACGGGTATCACCGTCCCTGCCGACGAAGTTATATTCGTGAGCTCCTTGCCGGCCCGCCTCGAAAAGACTGACGCGACTGTTGGTGCCGCAGCCAAGGGACCAGCCCTCACTGTCGCCAGTAACCAAATCGTCATTGACTCCTCCTTACAACTCGCCGAGGCCTCCCTCGTGAACCCAGAGATGGAGGTAAAGATCGACGAAGCTGATCTCGGGATCAAAGCCGCCGGCGTTGTCACGCGCGTTGCCGAAGCACCCGGCACAAACGGCGTTGACGCCTTCCACGTCTATATGGAAGTAACCGTGAATGAAACACCGACGAAGCTTGCCGGCACATCTCTTCGACTCACGATCCCCATCAAATCCACCAACCATGAAGTGTTGGCCGTGCCCGTGAGCGCCGTCTCACTCGCTGCCGATGGAAGTTCGCGCGTGCAGGTACAAAGGAATGGGTCGCTAGAATACGTTACGGTGAAAACTGGCTTGTCTGCCCAAGGTTTTGTGGAGGTCACTCCCATACAAGGAGCCCTAGGAGCCGGCCAGCTCGTCGTGGTCGGATTCGAATGACACCCTTACTCGAACTGAAAAACATCGGTCGTACCTTCGGCAGCGATCCACCTGTTCAAGCGCTCACGCACATCAATCTGCGCCTTGAATCGGGAGAGTGGCTGGCCATTACCGGGCCCTCTGGGGCTGGCAAGTCAACCCTTCTGAATATTATCGGCCTGCTCGATCGACCTTCCTCTGGCCAGTATCTGCTGCACGGCCGCGATACCGCCACGCTCACTGACGAGCAGCGCGCCGGCCTGCGTGGCCGTCATCTTGGTTTTGTCTTTCAATCGTTTCATCTACTGCCCTACCGCTCTGTCCGCGAGAATGTCATGCTCGCCGAAGTATACCGCCGTCATCCCCGAGACGGTCGTGGGGACCGCGCTTTGTCTGCGTTGCGCGAAGTCGGGCTCGAGGCCCGCGCCGACTTTTCTCCGACCAAATTGTCAGGGGGAGAGCGCCAACGCGTCGCTATCGCCCGGGCCCTGGCCGTCTCCCCCAACCTTCTCCTCTGCGATGAGCCCACCGGTAACCTAGACTCTGCCTCGGCCGCGCGCCTGCTTGATCTTCTCCAAGGTCTAAACCGCCGCGGGCTCACAATCGTGATTGTGACCCACGACGAAAAGGTGGCCGCGCGCGCCAGCCGCAGGGTTGAGATCATCGACGGGCGGCTCACTGAGCATACTTCTGGCTCCCCAGCACCTCGGCGCGCCTCCTCACCCACCGGCCCCGCGAGAGAGGCAGCCCCGTCAGGGATCACAGCTCGAGACCTAGTTGAGGAAACTGTCGCCGGCCTTTTTGCCAAACCCGCGCGCACAGCTTTAACCACCCTTGGTGTTGTGATCGGCATCACCGCGCTCGTAGCCACCGTTGGCATCTCCCGCACCGCCGGCAACCGCATCATCGGCACGTTTAATGAACTAGCCGCCACGGAGATTGTAGTTAAGCCACGCGCCGCCCTCGCCACTTCCCATAATCAAGTCATTCCCTGGGATGCGCCGGCTCGCTTGGCCCGCTTAAACGGCGTCGTAGCCGCGGGAACCTTGAGCCCTGTGAATACGAAAGACGCTCTGGTCTCTGCCTCCCCCGTGCAAGACCCACAGCAGCAGACAGCCTTCAAGTTAGCCGTCCAGGCCGCTTCCCCGAGAGCGTTCGCCGCTGCCCGCGCCAATCTTAAAACGGGGCGCTTGCCCGACGACGGCCACTCGGCCCGTGCCGATCGCGTGGCCGTACTTGGGCCTACCGCCGCTGAACGCTTAAACGTTCGGGGCACGTCGCACTTACCCGCCATCACTATCGGCGACCAGATGTATCTGGTCATAGGCATACTGGGAAACGTTGGTCGGCAGCCTGACTTACTCGGCTCCGTTATAATTCCTGAAGGCACCGCTCGCCGCGATTTTGGGCTAACGAGCCCCTCCTCCGTCATTGTTGAAACCCAAATCGGCGCGGCCACCTTGATCGCCCGCCAAGCCCCGCTCGCGCTCAAACCAGACGACCCCAAGGCCGTCGCCGTTACGTTTCCCCCGGAACCGAAGCGTGTGCGCGAAGCTATCCAGAGCAATCTCAACATCCTCCTACTCTTGCTCGGTGGCCTCTCCTTAATTGTGGGTGCTCTTGGGATCTCAAATATCACCTTGGTGTCAGTGATGGAACGCGTCGGGGAAATAGGGCTGCGCCGCGCGCTGGGCGCCACCAAACAACACATCGCCCTGCAGTTCTTACTCGAGAGCACTGCCCTTGGCCTTCTCGGCGGAACTGCCGGCGCCAGCCTCGGCCTCCTCACCGTGGTGGCAGTCTCTGCCTACCAAACCTGGGCCCCCGTGCTCGACCCGGCCGTACCCTTGCTTGCTCCCCTCGTCGGCGGTGTCATTGGTCTCGTCTCCGGCACGTACCCTGCCCTGCGCGCTGCCAAGCTGGAGCCAATCGAGGCGCTACGCAGCTAAAAAGCGCACGGTGGATTCGTGACCGAGGGCTCGTTCGTGAAACCAAGCGCATTACCCGAAGCCGCATTCCCACAAATCAACCCTTGCGGCAGACGCATAACTTTCAAGGCGTAGCCACCATTATCACCAAGCGTATTGCCATACACCGCGTTGCGAATGCCATCTGTACCGGCATCCCCCCCTAAGCGAATACCCGCTCCCCCATTGCCATAACTTTTGTTGTAGCGAAAAACGTTATCGTTCCCCCGGGAATCAAACCCGCCGCTTTCGGGATCACGCTGTCCCGTGCAGTCGTTGTACTCCACCGCATTACTGGCTGAACCCTCTTTAATATCCACACACTCATTCCCGTTCGTTACAAACGTGTTCGAGCGGACTACGTTAAAGCTGGTTTGATCAGTTTCTGGCGTAGGATTTTTATTCAGCTGCTCAGGCGCGGTGCCCAGGTAAATACCTTCACCGTTTTTCCCTCCGCCGCCTTGAACAAAATCCGCTATTCCGCAATTCTCAACTCTGTTGCTTACAAACGTATTGTGGCTCGAGTGGTACTTCGCCCGTACACATTCCCCCTGTGCATGGTGAAAGAAATTTTTTTCGATGGTGTTGTAGTCAGCTTCCTGCATCCACAACAGGACATCTTTGCCGGTGAACTCAAGGCCGCGAATAACGTAGTAGTCATGCATCAGCTCAAAGATGCGCCCGCTCTCTGCACCTCCCGTGAGCTTCGCCGAGCCAGTCAGCGTAATGGAGCAGCCAGGTGCCCCGTTCTGCGTGGTGACAAGATGTTCAGGGTATACTCCCGACTTCACCACAATGGTGGTACCCGGCGTGGCCCGCGCGAGCGCATACCCGATCGTCTGGTACGGCTTTTTACTTGAGCCGTACCCTTCTTGATCTCTTCCTTTCTGAGCCACATACACGGTCCGAGATACGCACGTGGACGAGAGGGCTGTCCGCACCATGCGCAAACCAGCCCAGACACCTACTGCCAGGAAAAGAAAAACTGATAACTGCCTGAGCCACATATCCCCCGAGTGTACACCCCTCACTTACAGCTCGCAGGCTGTCTTCGCCTCCGCCTCGCACGTATCCACTCCGCTATCGCCCTGGGCGGCGTCTTGACCCGCGACGCCAAAGAGCTGATCGTTACCCACCCCACCGCGCAAACCGTCATTGCCTGCCTCCCCAAACCCTACATCAGTCCCATCTCCACCTCTGAAACTATCGCTGCCCTCGCCTCCTCGGCCGGTGTCATTGCCAGACCCGCCCTCGAGACTATCGTTTTCTGTACCCCCAAACATGGCATCGTTGCCTCCTTCACCAAGCAACGCATCCGGACCTTCATTTCCAAGCAGCACGTCGTTACCTGATCGCCCGTTAATGTAATCTGGGCCCGGTCCGCCAACGATACAGTCATCGCCTCCGTTGCCGTAAATTGCATCCCCGCCTTCTAATCCAAAGATCAGATCATTCCCAGCCGTACCGCGCAGCAGGTCACCCGAGTCTGTTCCAAAGATCGGGTCGCCCGCGAAATCAATCTGCGCGCACTCTGCTGGTATCCCAGCCACTTCCCCCGTAATGCCAAGAGTAATATCAAATACCACGTTCGCGTTTTGGAATTCATTCCCAGCAGACTCCGCAAACTTGACCTTAAAGGTGAGGACTACCGTTTCACTTGGGTCAACGGTCAGCAAGGTAATGCCATTCGGGTTAGTACTATCCGTAAAGAACTGGCTCAAAGTGCGCGTGCCAGTACTGCTCGTGCCGCCATACAAATCCGTTACTCCTTCAGAAATCGTGATCTCAAGTACACCCTCCAGCGCTCCCAGGCCTCCCGTTTGCACTCCGCGCACGCCTACTTCGCGCGGGATGGTCCCGCTGTTAGTCACTTCGACATTCCTGCTTTCCATTTCCCCCGGCGCGAAATCATTCACCACAAAAATTGGATCCCCCGCCGGCACGTTCCAATCAATCAGGAGGTCTCCGACCGCAAACGCCGTACCCACCGGCGCCAAGAAATTCCCATGTGTCACCCCGAACCAAATGGTTCCCAGCACTACAGCTAATCCCAGAATTCTTGTCAGTACTTTCCTCATAGATTCGCCGCCTTAGGAGTACCGTAATCGTCCCCTTCTGCATCCCAATATGTCGTGTCGTTACACGCCGCATCGGTACATGTGTGCCAATTACTCACAACAATCCCATCACCCGGAGTAAGGTTACGCGACATCGATTGTTGCCCAGAACTATTATCTCCGAGCGGCCAAGAACCACTGGTCACAGGGCTAGCATCAATAGTGAATCCACCAGGATCCTTCAGTGTGAGCTGTTCTCCTCCATTACTTAGCTCAACATTTGTTGTGACCTGATCAACAGTTGTAGTATTAACAATCGCTGAACTCGCGGAATTATTGTTACCCAATAGCCAGTAACCATCACCCAAAATCGTCCCCGATAAAGTAATGTCATCAGACGAACTGCCGCCACCTCCTGCATTCAGGAGCGTCCAACCAGTCAGGTCAATAGGATCACTCGTCATGTTACGCAATTCAATCCATTCGTCATGTGGACCCTCGTCTGTACCCATCCACATAATTTCATTGATCACCACATCACCTGGCCCAACCCCAAAATCGTCGCTCGCCGTAAATACGTTATTCGAACTTGTGCCGCTGTCTGCGTACAGCGCAAATGTGGCTGGGGTCATGACCGAAGCCGCCACCACAATTAAGGCAAAGCTCATGCTCCTTCTCACCACACCATCTACAAACGTGCGTCTCTGTGGAGGAGAATTGCCGACAAAGGAGAGCGTCGACATATACACTGGCTTGGGCAAAGAAATCCCTCCCTGTCTCCCCTTATCAAGGGAGGAGTCCACTGTTTCCCTCCTTGATAAAGGAGAGACTAAGGGTGGATTTCCTCTCTCCAACACCGGCCTGCCCACCGTGGCCTCCCCTCGGCCCTGAGCTCGGGGTCGAAGGGTGGCGAAGGTGGGTACCTTCTTCCTCATCTCTCGCCAAATCACACGTATCTCGCTTAACACCACCACCAGCGCTGGTATCACTACCAAACTCACGAAGCCAATTCTTGATTTGGCAAAGGCGAGCAGTGTCCCCACCCACGGCACCGTGAAGAGCTCTTCACCAATAATATCTCCACCAGTAACCACCCAGCTGTCTGCCTCCGGGTTCGCATCCCCCTTGGTAACATACTCAAACCCTGTTGCGCCCTCCCGCACTTCTTGAACGCGATGGGTGACCACCATGTTCTCCTTACCGGGAACGTTGTAGGCAATGGCATCTCCCGCCTGGTATTCCCCTGGCCGCACGACTACCACATCTCCTACGCTAATTGCCGGCTCCATCGAACCCGAGCGGACAATTAACGCGCGATTCCCTAAAAGCGGCGTGGCGAACAGCACAATGCCCAGTGCACCGAAGAGCAGCGCACCGCTCACTACCCACACTCCAAAATTTGTGGCTTGTTTAAGCAATTTCTATCCTTAAGAATTTCCCCGTCCGTAAGCCGGTGCCCGCCCAATTACAACGAGCCACCGGCTTTAACTAAGAAGATTACTGACTTGCGTCCTGATGAGCAGTGAATACCACATCAACTGTTATTGAAGTTCCCTGCAGTGCATCACCAGCGGTCGCATCGAATTCAGTGGTTAAGCACATAAAGGAGTCAGCCCCCACAGCGAGCCCGGGTAGGGCATCATAGTCAGCAGCAATCAGCTCAGCTAGGGTCAGAGGACCTACACCACCTCCAATTTGTGTGTTGATGGCAGAAGTATGATCAGTTCCACCTGTACAAGCTGAGTCAGCGCCCGTTAAGACAGTCAGATGCAATTCATCAGCCAAAGCATCATCACCAGCAGTCTTATTCGCGCCAAGTTCGATCTCAGCAATGTCGATAGAGCCACCATTGTGAAGAGACACAAAATCTGTTACTGAGTCACCTGGTGCCATGTCGCTAGCACCAAATGAAGCTGTCACAGTGTCATCGTTAGTTGCGAATGTCGGCTCATTGTCGTCATCAAGTTGTAGAGTAAGATCTCCCGCTGCAAACACGTTGTCATTGCTCGTCCCTACATCACTAAAGAATGCAAAGGTGGCACCGGTGACCAAGGCGAGCGAGGCGAAGATGGACATGCTAGAAAGCACAATTCGCTTATTCATATCGCTCACCTCCCTTCAAGACACCATAATGTTTTTTCAAAAGTCCTTGCCCGCCATAGCTCACGCAGTGAGCGACAGCTGGGCTAAACAAAACAAAGCCAGCTTGCCGCTGGCCTGTCATACATTCAGTTACTGAAGGAGAAAACATCTTGGCGAGGGATACACAAAAAAATCGATCCCCCTGACCAAGTGTTTATTTTTATGCTAGCCCTCCACTATACCACAGGAAGAAAAAGCCGCAAAAGTGGTTCGGCCTTTCCCTCCCAGTCATATGTGTTTGTGTTGCTCTTCTACTCTGCGAATACGACACCACTTGTGCGAGAGGAATTATCCACAGCTGTCGCCAGTTTCTTGATGTTCATCTCTGCCATGAGCGCCAGCAACGGTGCAGCCAGGTACGCTAACCCCCTATAGCTCATCCCAATCAGAAACATTAGCAAGAGCCCCGGTAGAGGCAGCTGCATAAAAGCAACCACCACCAGCGCCAGGATTGCGACACCCAACAGGAGCTCCACTTTTGCCGCCGATAATGCTCTCCCGAACGTCGAAGCCACGGTAAACTTATTTGTTCGATGCCACGGCGTTTGGGTTCTCAAAATCGTTTTGAAACTCGCAATCGAAATCACATGGCTGAGCGCTTTGCTAGCCAGCAGGGCTCCCACCGTATTCTTTAACGAAGCTCCCAGCGTTACCTTGTACAACATCCAGTGTAAGAAGATGCTCGATACTAACAACACGGTGGCTCCTAACCACAATTCGAAAGGCACATGAACAACTTCGTGGTGAAACACCATTGAGCCAATTACCGCGAGCCCCAAGGGTGTGAGAAGGAGTCCCAAGCCCACAATGAACCGATCCAGCCCATGGTTGAAATGATGGATCCGCTGAGCCACAGTCAGCAGCGAAGGCGTACGCCAAGGCCAAAGCATCAGAAGGTTAAAGTGATGCTTGAACTCCTGAACGGGGCCCGCCGTCCAGCGGTAGCGCTGCTTTTTATACCCGGCGAATGTCTCAGGAATCAGGCCCTTCCCGAACGATTGGGTTAAGTAAACCGATGAGTACCCAATGGCATGGATACGAATGGCCAATTCCGAATCTTCAGTTACACACCACTCCGCCCACCCACCAGCCTGCTCCAGCGCACTTTTCCGAATCAAGCACATAGTACCCACCGTCAGAGCCGCATCGCGCTCATTGATACTAACCATAGTGGTGTGAAAGAAAATTTTATACTCAAAGTAGCACATACGCAGGTAAGCGTTATTCTCCCAAGCCCGGTAGTCATGCGGCGTCTGGACAAAGCCCATTTTGGGATCGTCAAAGTATCCCACCAGTGCTTTCAAGAAATCTGGTTGAGCCTGGTAGTCGGCGTCTATCACTCCGACAATTTCGGCATCGGGCGCAGTTTTGGTGAGTGCAAAATTCAAAGCCCCGGCCTTGGCACCTGCCAGAGGGTCAACATGAAAGAACTTAAACCTCTCCCCAAGGGTGCGGCAATGCCGCTCAACCGGTTTCCATAAGTCCACGTCCTTTGTATTATTATCCACCACCAAGACTTCAAAGTTGGGGTAATCTATGCGCGATAGGACATTCAGTGTTTCCGTTACCAGCTCAGGCGGCTCAGCGTAGATCGGAACATGTAAGGAAATTTTTGGATAATTCATCCGAGGCTCGCTCGGTAAAGAAAACCGGGGCCGCACCCAACGTTTGCGACAGAGGACTTCAAACTGTTCCAAGAACTGCACGACACTGCTCGGCAGAGTTAAGAGCAGGAGTGGTGCCACTACGAGCATAAGACCGCGGGTCAGCGGACTGACGGGGATAGTGAGAATGAACCAGAAGCTCCACAGGAGACCGAATAAGAACAGTAAGAAGTTTGAAGTGAAGAAATACTTTCCCGCCCACGTGTAGCCAGACAGAAACCGTGAGCTCATTCCCAGAAAAAGCAAACTAATAAAAGTAGAAAAGAAAAGGAGAGGGCTAAATTCGTGAAAAAGGTAACTAAGCCCCAGAATGCCCAGATGTGAGACAGAAAGAAGAACGAGCTCTTTCCGATCAGTCCACGATACATGCACGAGGTTACGCACCGAGAGCAAGGCGACTGCCCAGGCAAAAGACAGGGCAAAATACAAGAAGTTGACCGTCAGAAAGTGACCAAGAGTGGTACCTATCATTACCATATGTAAGCCTGCTAAATTATCACTTTTTGACAATTAGTCAAGCACCAAACTCTGAGGTATAACTACACCATATGTTCGGGCGCGTCATCGTTTTACTAGTGTTACTCGCCGTAATTCTCGGTGGTGTGGGTGTAGGCGTGCAGCAGTGGCAAGACCCCAACAGTTTACTGAATAGCAAGCTGAGTGAACTTACCAACAACTTGCCCAATGTAAGTTTGCCGCAAGGTATCTCCCTACCATCTCTCCCTGTACTTCAGCAACCCGTCACTGAAATTACCACTCCCGGTCCGCTGCGCGGCCGCACTGATGCGCCGGCACAAACGCTTACCGCCTCTGGCACCATTGCGGAAACGAACCGCCACCGCGCTGAGGCGGGCTTACCCGCTCTCCCTCTCAACGCCAAGCTGGCAGCAGCCGCGCAGGCCAAGGTGAACGACATGTTCCAAAAACAGTACTTCGACCACATTGGCCCCGACGGACGCGGGCCCGCCGATTGGGTGGAGGATACCAACTACGCCTACATCGCCGTCGGCGAAAACTTAGCGCTGGGGAATTTCGCCGGAGATGCTGCTTTGGTGAACGCCTGGATGTCTTCCCCCGGCCACCGCGCTAATATTCTGAACCAACATTTTGCGGAAATAGGTGTCGCGACAGCTCAAGGCACTTTCCAAGGTGAGCAAACCTGGCTGGCCGTGCAAACCTTCGGCACTCCTTCCTCCGCTTGCCCCGGCCCTTCGCCCACGCTGCGCCAACAGTTTGATCAAAAGAAAGCCCTCACTGAGCAAATTGAAGTAGAACTCGACCGCACCCAAGCTGAGCTGGAACGCTTGATTGCCGAGCACGATCGCTTAGTGCGTGAAGGTAACCAAAAAATTGAAGAGGGTAACGCCGCCGCGCGCCGGGGTGACCAAGAAGAAGCCGAGCGGCTGTGGGCGGAAGGCGAAGCTCTGCACAACCAAGCCCGCGAGTTGGAACCAAAAATTGAAGAGCGCCGCTCAGCCTACAACAGCTTCATTGACCAGCTCAACGCTATTAACAATGAGCTGATTGATCTAGCCAACCAACTCAACGCCCAAATTGACCAGTACAATCTCTGCGTCGCCAGATTCGGATCGTAAAAAGCGCCCACGGTGCGTGGGCGCTTTAGCATAAACGTAAGCTCTTATCTTACAGCACGAGATCGATTTCACTCATGATACTCGCGAGGACTTGAGCATCTGAAGTATTACTTGAAGTTGAAACCACAGTTGTCGGCACCGGCAGCGGGGTCACCATGGCAACCCTCTTATCAATTACTCCTTGGAGCCACGAGATTTTCCCTTGCACCTGTCGAATGAGCTCTTTCACCGCAGCACAATTCGCCGTGGTCACTGGATTCCTATTCTTTGCTTCGCCTGTTTTTGCATCACAGTTCACACTGTACCACCGCTGCAAACGGGCCAAGAATCCTTCCCAGGCCAGCTGTTGCAAGCGAGGATCTTTTATAGAAGGAATTTTCTCCTCGAGATCCTTGAATTGTCTAGTGAGAATCTCTCGCACCCTTGGGTCATCCGCTTTAACCTTGACAGGACCGCGTGGAACTTCCTTCGGCGGGGGTAAAAGCTCTGGCGTCTGCACCTTCGGAGGTGGAAGAAGCTCTACGGTTCCCGCACCTGGCGCTGGAGCGGGAATCGGCTCGCGAGGCGTGAGAACCTCAGCCGACGCCACGCTCACTGTGCTCACCGACATAGCAAGCATGACTACGAACACAATCGTACTGCGGGCAACATTCTCAAAATTCATAAACATACAGTTAGATGTAACCAGGTTTTGTACAACAGACCCCCAAAAAATGCAAGGGCTCAAAGTGGCACTACTGGCATGGGAGCTGGAGCGGCTGGCGCGGGAGCAGCCGGGAGCGGCACCATTTTCATCGTGAGCATGTCCACCGCTTCTACCCAGTAAAACCTGCTGCCGCGAAAGAGCCAATTCCATGTGTCCGCCCACCATTGCGCCGCGTTAGGGCTGTCGTATATTGGTGCCCCACGAGTAATAACGCCAGTAGCCAAGTCCATCCACGCAACTCTGTATTTGATAAAGGAGGGCTCAGGAAACGGCGTAGATGTAGCCTCTACAAACGGGACCATCAAAACACCCACCAGGAAAACATTTACAAGTAATCCAACTACCCCTTTCATACTTACTATTAGTGCTAGACCTTCCACCCAAATTTTTCAAGCTAGGAAGTGACTATTCAATAACCAAAAACCTGCGTTACGCAGCTGTTTACACCAAACCATTTTCAGGAATCCCGTTCTCCTCTTATTCATTCAGGAATACCTTGATCCGACTCAGGCTGCGATCCGTTATATGGCTTCGGAAACAAACCACCTTCACTATCAAGATCAAAATCCAGATCAACTTCAGGCGATTCCTTCTCAACATACGGTGACGGCAGAGGTTCCAGAGTAGGGCTTGGAGAAGGTGCTGGGAAGGGCTGGCGCGTAGGAGAAAGGCTCAGCGCCATAGCAACCATCACTACAAAGAAAATCGCACTGCGGGAAATGGATTCAAAACTCATAAGATTTCTTAATTAAGACTTAGCTAACCTCTGTACAACAGACTGCAAAAAAGAGCAAGAGTATACACCTCCCCGTCTCCCCGCCAGCCGGCGGGTCGACCATCCCCTCCTTCGTAAGGAGGGGAAAACTGACCTACAAAACCTTTCTCCCCCTTACGAAGGGGGAGTACCGGCCGTTAGGCGGGGGTAGGGGTCATATCCCGCCAGTTTTTGCCGACGGAGGCATCTACCACCAGGGGCACGTCCAGCGTGGCTACGCTTTCCATGATTTTCTTCATGTCGGCCGCTACCTTCTTGGCGTCTTTTTCGGGCACTTCTGCAACCAGTTCGTCATGCACGGTCAGCACCAGTTTTGCCTTGGGATACTTTTTCTTTAAATGCTCGTGAAGCTGAATCATCGCTTTCTTTAAAATGTCCGCCGCGCTGCCTTGCAAGGGGAAATTAAATGCTACCCGCTCTGCTTGCGCGCGTATCATGGGCGCACGAGAGTTAATTTCCGGCATGTGGCGCTTTCTGCCAAACATGGTCGTAACTGTCTGGGTCGCCCGTGCTTCTTCTAAGGTAGCCTCGATGAATTTGGTCAGGCCACTGTACTGTTCCCGATACCGCCCAATAAATGAACGCGCTTCTTCCACGCTCACCTTAGCCGCCCGCGCAAAACTTTGCGGCCCCATGCCATACAGTACGCCGAAGTTGAGCGTTTTCGCGGCTCGACGCTGCTTCGGTTGCACATCCTTCACGTCCACGCCATACACCCGGGCGGCGGTGGCCGCATGAATGTCCTCCCCGGCTCGAAAGGCGGCAGTCATGTTTTCATCTTGTGATAAATGTGCGGCTAGCCGGAGTTCAATTTGAGAGTAATCGGCTTTCACCAACACTTTCCCTTTCGGTGCTACAAATGCGGCCCGAATTTCCTGCCCCAGCTCTGTCCGCGCGGGAATATTCTGCAAGTTCGGGTTCTGGCTCGAAATCCTGCCCGTGGCCGCCACCACCTGGTTAAACTCGCCATAAATCCTGCCTGTCTTATTAGCCACCAACTCCGGCAACACTTCTATATAGGTATTCTGTAATTTGGTGAGCTCCCGGTACTGCGCCAAAAGTCCAATAATCGGGTGCTGGCCCATCAGTTTGTCCAGCTCACTGGCCGCTGTCGAAAACCCAGACTGCTTGCGAGCAATCGCCACTGTTGAAAGCTTGAGTTTGTTGAACAATATCTCGCGCAACTGTTGCGTAGAATTAATATTGAACTCTTCTCCCGCTTCCTTCCATATCCGGCGCTGCAAGCTCTCAATCCGCTTGGCCACCGTCTTCTGCAACTTCGTGAGCTGCCCCGCATCCACCGCCACGCCCGTGAGTTCCATGTCTACTAACACCGGCAGAAGCGGCATTTCCAACTCTTCCAACACGCGCGTCAGTTTTTCTTTTTTAAGCTGCCCGCTCAGCGCTTCGTACAAACGCAGCGCCAGCTCCGCATCCTCCGCCGCGTACCGGGCTAACTCGATTACCGGCACCTGCGAAACTCTTTTCTGGTCTTTGCCTGATCCTATCAAACTGGTCAGCGGGATCGGGTGGTGACCAAGCTCCTGCACCGACAGCGTGTCCAGCCCATGTGCTCGCGCCCCCGGGTGCAGCAAGTAGCTTGCCAGCATGGAATCAAATACAACTCCCCTAAGCTCAATACCCGATTGGGCCAATATTTTCATGTCGTACTTTAAGTTGTGGCCCGTCTTCGGAATATCTTGATCCTCCAATACGCCTTTCCACGCCTTCACACTCTCGGGATTCACCGGGACATAGTAGGCCTCAATCTTCTTCCCCTTCTTCACAGCAAAACTCATACCCACAATGGGGTACTGCACGCCTAGCGAATCGTTTTCTGTATCAAATGCCACCATCTTGGCCCCTTGGAGCTCTTTCTTGAACACTTCCGCATCTTTCTTTGTTTCTACTAAATGATAATTCTCCGGCAGCTCTGTATCCTGTTTACTGTCTACTGTCTTCTGGGCAGCCGCAAACAGTGTCGGCTGTATGCCCGTTCCTCCCGCCGGTAGTTTGGCCAAGAGGCTTCTGAACTCAAACTTCTCAAACACGTCGCGCACTTTTTCGGTGTCGTAGCCGGCGAGCTCCGCCTCGGAAATCACAAACGCGATGGGCACGTCCCGCTTAATCGTCGCCAACTTCTTCGAGAGAAACGCCTCTTTCTTTTTGCCTGCCAGCTTCTTGCGCAGCTTCTCAGGAATTTTTCCTACGCCCGCAAAAATTTCTTCCACCGACCCAAACTGGGTAATGAGTTCCTGGGCCGTCTTTTGCCCCACCCCCGCCACTCCGGGGATATTATCCGAGGGATCCCCCGCGAGTCCTTTGTAATCAACAATGTGCTCGGGCCCAAATCCGTACTTCTCGCGCACGAGCTCCGGCGTGTAGAGAATCGTGTCCGTGACCCCGCGCTTCAACGTAAAGACGCTCGTGTCGCCGTCCACCAGCTGCAGCGTGTCCATGTCGCCTGTCACGATCACCGTACGCATCTTACCGTTCAAGCGCTCGACAATTGTGCCAATCACATCGTCAGCTTCAAAACCTTTCTTAAAAATGACCGGGATGCTAAATGCTCTCAGTACATCTTTCACCGGTTCAAACTGCGCCGCGAGTTCTGCATCGATTTCTTTGCGGTGCGCTTTGTACTCGGCATACTCCTTGGCCCGAAATGTTTTCCCTTTCACATCAAAAGCGGCGACCACGTGTGTCGGCTTCAGCGTGGAAAACATCTTAAGCAGCATAGTTGTAAACCCAAAGACTGCATTGGTGGGCAGCCCCTCCCGTGTACTCATGGGCGGCAGAGCATGATAGGCGCGATGGATGAGCGCATGAGCATCAATCAGAGCAAGTTTAGGGTTACGAGCCATAAATAGCATGGGCGCCTGCCCCGCGAAGCTTTAGCGAAGTGGGGTCGATCAAGGCGAGTTTGGGGGTTTTGGCCATCCTTTAGATTCTACCGACTGTGCTATACAGTAAACAACCTGATATGAAGTGGCTGTACCCTCTCACTGTCTTTGCCAGCGCCTTCCTGCTTTTTCTAATTCAGCCGCTCGTAGCGAAGTATCTCACGCCGTGGTTCGGCGGTAGCGCCGCTGTCTGGACCACCAGCATGATGTTTTTCATTGTCGTACTCCTCTTGGGGTACGCATATGTCCACTTCCTTACCGCCTACGTACCTCCCCGGCAGCAAGCAGCGATCCACCTCGGCCTTATTGGCGTCTCCTGGTTGGTCCTCTTCATCACCACCCAGGATTGGCCGGTTCCCCTTCTGCCAAGCATTGATTGGCAGCCCACCCAGGATGAGTCTCCCGCCTGGCACATTCTGCTCCTTTTAACTGTCGCCGTGGGACTCCCGTATGGGGTGCTCTCCACCACCAGCCCTCTTCTGCAGCGCTGGTGGGGGGCCCTCAAGCCCACTTCTCCCTATAAGCTCTACGCGCTCTCAAATGCCGCCTCCCTTATAGCTCTGCTCTCCTACCCTTTCGTATTCGAACCTCTCTTTTCCCTCCCCACGCAGGCAGTGGTGTGGACGGCAAGTTTCTTTGTCACCACTATCCTGACGGCTGGAGTGGCTATGTTCTACTACCAAAAATCCAAAGATATAGCCCGCGACATCGAAGAAGAGGCTCTCCCGCCCGGCCGGCTCCGTCTCTACACTGCCTGGTTGGGTCTACCCGCCCTCACCTCCGCGCTCCTAATCGCGGGTACAACCCAAATAACTCAAGAAATCGCAGCGGCGCCTTTTCTGTGGCTGCTCCCGCTCGCGCTTTACCTTCTCTCCTTCATATTCGTATTCAGCGGCCTGCGCTACTACCCTAACGCCTTCGGCGTTCTCTTCTTAACCGCGGCTCCGTTCGCGATGGGTGCCTACCTGCGCGGCCTGCCGCTCGACATTATCTCTCAAGTAGTTCTCTTTGGCCTCGCAATCTTCTTAGGCTGCGCCGTCTGCCACGAATACCTCTACCGGCAGCGCCCGTCCGTACGGCACTTACCTTGGTTTTACTTAGTGGTGGCTGCCGGCAGCGCGGTCGGCGCTATCCTCGTTTCGCTGGTCGTCCCATTCCTCTTCCCTGACCACTGGGAGTTCCCCCTCCTTATCATCGCGGCCGTCGCGGTGGCCCTCGTCACGGTGAACCCCACTCTGGCACGCCTCTTGGGACCAAAACAACACCGAATTTTCTCTACCGTGTTACCTGTAGTTCTGATAATTACCTTTGCGCTCGGCACCTGGCTTGAGGCTCGCTCCACTCTCACCCGCTCCAGAAACTTCTACGGAGTAGTAAAAGTTCAAGAACAAAGTATCGCCGATGGGGTGAATGAACGCTACATGGTCAATGGCCATATTTTGCACGGCAGCCAAGTCACGAGCAGCGAGGCCGAGTTTCTGCCTACCACCTATTACACCGAGAGCAGCGGCATTGCCCGGGCCATCGCTTCTCACCCAAGGCGCCGCAGCCGCGAACCCCTGAACGTAGCCACTCTCGGCCTGGGCGCCGGTACTATGGCTGCCTTTTGTACTCACCCGGAGGACGAGTTCCGCTTCTACGAGATTAACCCCGCGGTGCTTGATCTCGCCAGCCAGTACTTCACGTACTTGCAACACTGCCCCGGTAAAGTGGAAACTGCTGTAGGCGACGCCCGCCTCTCTTTAGAACGCGAGCGGCGCGCAGGCCAGGCCGGCCAGTTTGACTTCATTGTAGTAGATGCCTTTACCGACGATGCCATTCCCATACACTTGCTGACCCGCGAAGCCGTTGCCCTCTACCTAGATCACCTCGCCCCCGGCGGCATGCTGGCGTTTAATATTTCTAACCGCCATGTAAACTTGCACCCCGTACTGGCCGGCCATGCCGAGGCAAAAAATCTGGTTGGCGTCGTGGTGAGCGACGAAGCCTCCGAGAGCCATCACGGCACCCCTTCGGTATGGGTACTGCTCGCACGTGAACCCTCTACCCTAACCGATCTCTTCCAAGCTCCCCACGCCGCTTCGCTTACCTCACATACCAAGAAAGTTGATTGGACCGATGCGTATAGCAATCTCTTTCGTGTCCTGCGCTATCCTTAATCATCAAGCATAACCACTCTCTCGCCTGCTTCATCCCCGTAGTCAAACCGAATCCATGTTCCGGCTGGCACACTTTCCCCCAACCGCTCCGCCCACTCAATCACCGTGAGACGCTCCTTTCCCGCTCGCTCCAGTACATCTCGCACGGCGGGATCACCGCCGGCATGTTCGGAGAGACGGTATAAATCCACGTGCACCAGCGTTTTGATGAAGTTGTGATCAGGAACAGCATACTCAGCAGCAATCGTATACGTAGGAGAGTTAACGATATCTTGAACGCCTAATTCCCGCGCGAGCGCTTGTACGAATGTGGTCTTGCCCGCACCCAGCGGGCCCGACAGCAGCCACACTTCTCCGCCGCGGAGGCGCGCTGCTAACTCCTGGGCGAGCGCTTGTACTTCGTTAAGGTTGTGTAGTGTTCGCTTCATACCTTACAGCAAGCGTATCGCGCGAAGTGCGCGCCAGAGTGTAACCGTGGCCCTCGAGCAAACGCTCACAGGCTGCTTTCTCCACATCTTTCAGATGGACGTGCTCGTACATAATGGCGGCCGGCCGCCAGCGATCAAAGGGAATCTGTTGCATAACCTCCCAGTCAAACCCTTCCACGTCAATGCACACGAGATCAAGCTGGCGCACGTGATACTTCTCGAGAAGTTGAGGAAACGACAGGGTGGGCACTCGCACTTCTTCTATTAAATGTTCCATCCCTGGGACAGCCCAACGGTGCTTGAGCACATGTTCCTTCGAGAATGATGCTATGCTGCCGCACCATCGCACGAGCTGCTCGCTGTTCTTGAGATAGTAGAGCGTCGCCTCTCCTGCCTCCTTCCCAATCGCTGAATTCTCAAACTGCAAGCCTTCCACTCCGTGATAATTCCGTTTAAGCGCCTGGAAAGCGGCCGGCAGCGGTTCCACCAAGATGCCCCGCCAGCGGTACTTCAAGATGAACTGACGGAGAGGGTCCGCCACCACCCCGTCGTTCGCGCCAATCTGAATAAAAAATAACCTCGGCCTCGCCTGGGCGATCCTCTTAAGCTGGCGCCAAAACCGGTATCCTCGGATGCGATCCGGGTACAACTGCCAAATGAACCGCAAAACGCGGGTACGGAGCGCCGTCATGTAAAAGCTAGTGTATGCTCATTACTCCCAACCAAACAGCCCTATCAGGGTACGGGTCCAGCGCTCCCGCTCCCACACCTCTACCGGCTTTGGCCGTTGCACTTTCATTCCCAAGTTATACCGGGCGATTTGCCCAAGCCACCACAGTATGGTGCGCGCGTACCCTCCCCCCTCATATCGGCGCATGGAAACTGCCACCGCGGGCTCAGATAAGAATACGTACGGGGTTCCTTGCTTCCGCGCTGCTTGGATGAAATCGTAATACTCGAACGGCCACGCGGAGGCCTTATACCCACCCACTGACCGAAATGTACGCCGGTCAACAAATAACATGGAATTGGAGTCTCGCGCCCATTTGAGCTTCTTGAAACCGTTGCGCACCACCCAAAATAACCGCGCCCGAAAGCCTGGCTGCTGCGGCGTAGCGAGACATGTGCCCACCACTCCCTCCCGCGCCTGATTCAAAACCGCGGTGAGAAAAGTAGGGGTTGGTAAAATGACATCAGCATCGAGAAAAAGGAGGATTCTTCCCCTGGCTTTTCCTGCTCCCGCGTTACGCGCCGCGGCCGGACTGTTGAATACACCCTCTACCACCTGGTCAACTTGAAACCTTTGCGCCGCCGCCACCGTTTGGTCTGTGCATCGGTCCGCCACCACGATAATTTCGAAAGCCTGCCGCTCAAATTCTTGCCGCTGGAGCGATTGCAAGAGGCGCTCGATCGTACCTACCTCGTTGTGAGCGGGAATAATGACAGAGATATCCATACACTTTACCTTACGACCAAAGGAGCCACGCCGCCACCCCCACAAGGTAGATGACAAAGGGCCAAAACGATACCTTTTCCACAATTTTCAAAACGAACGCAATCGCCGCCACGCCGGCGAGAAAAGACACGAGGAATCCAAACAAAAGCTGCCCAGCCGAAAAATCATTTGCACCTACCAAGGCTCCGAGGCTGGAGAGTCCTGCTCCTGCGATGATTGGCGCCGACATCAGGAAGGAAAAGGTGGTGGCTTGCTTGCGCGACATGCTCAAGAAGCGGCCGGCTGCAATGGTTACGCCCGAGCGCGAAATACTCGGGAACAGCGCCGCTATTTGCGCCAGCCCAATGAGAAACGCATCTCGGAAGCCTGCCCGGGAAGTGGTCACTCGCCGCTGGGACACAAGGTCAGTAGCGGCCAGCAAAGCCGCCGTAATGAGAAACCCCGCTGCCAAAAGGCCTGGGGAACGCCCCGTTTCCTCTCCCATTGCTTGAAAAGCGTACCCGGCTATAGCCGCCGGCACGGTGGCGAGCGCCAGTTTGGCCGCGAGCTCGCGCTTATCGCGCCCCTCGCTGTCATTGGTAAAGAGACCTCGCAAAATTCCCCACCACACTTGCCGAAAGTACACGCCGACAGCGAGCAACGTGCCCAAATGTAAAAAAGCATCAAAGGCGGTGCCGTTTGCATCTGAAATACCGAACAACATTCGAGCCAGGACTAAGTGGCCGCTGGAACTAATTGGTAAAAACTCTGTTAAGCCCTGAACCAGCCCAAGAATCACTATTTCAGAGAGGAACATGTGTGTAATCGTAACCGCCTTTACCCACCTTTTCCACAAACCCTGCCATTCCCATACCAGATGAGGAACGGTACCATAGGCAGATTTATGGCGTTACCCGAGCTGCAACAAGCTATCTCACTTACGGAGCGTGCCTCGCATACTCTCCTCCTCGTTCCGGAAAAGCCTTCGTACGACGCCTTCGCCTCCATGACCGCCCTCTACCTGGCTCTCTTAATGGGAAAGGGGGCGGAGGAAGTTGACGCGGTCAGCCCTTCTCACGTTCCCGCCGCCTTGCAGTTTCTCCCCGGCTCTTCGCAAGTGAAAATGCAACCGCGAGAGCAATCAGACGTAGTGGTAGATATCGCCGGCCCGGCTCAAACAGTGGCCCTGCGCGAAGAACCTCTCTCCGGCGGGGTCCGTATTCACGTGGTGTTCCCCCCGGGCGTCAGCCTTACGAAAGATCAAATTGAAACCGTGGTCCGCCCCTTGCCGTACGATCTCGCCATCATCCTCGGCGCCGCTGATTTGGAAGAGCTCGGCAACATTTTCACTCAGCACACAGATTTTTTTTACAGCACGCCGATCATCAACATTGATCATCGCGCCAAAAATGAACACTTCGGCACGGTTAATATCGTAGATATCACGGCCAGCTCGGTGGCCGAGGTCACCTACCACCTTATAAATACTCTCCCGGATGCGGCGCCCACCCCAGACCTGGCCACCTGTCTCTACGCGGGCATTGTCTCGGCTACCGACTCATTCCAAAAGCCTTCCACTACCCCGCAGGCCTTCCAGCTCGCCGCCGACCTTCTCGAGAGAGAAGCCGATAAGGAATCCGTTATTCAACACATCGTCAAAACCAAGCCGCTCTCGCTCTTGAAACTCCTGGGCCGCTCGTTTGCCCGCCTCCAGCATGAAGAAGGCGGGGGGCTCTACTGGAGTATTCTCCGCCCCATCGATTTCGAGGAGAGTAACGCCGCTCCCGACATTATTCCCGACGTCATGCGCGAACTCACCAACAATATCGCCGGCTTCAACGCGGCTTTCATTTTGTACGAGCAGAGGCTCGGCGCCTATCAAGTCCACCTACTCCTAGGAAAGGGTCTGCTCAACCGCCGTGAAGAAATTCAAAGCGAACTCTCCGCTGAAAAACAGAATAGCGCTCTGGTACTGCGTCTCTCCGCCCCTTCGCTCGAGGCTGCCACCCACCAGGCCCTGGAGAAAATTCGAGGAATCCTACCGTAAGCAAGTAAACAGTAGACAGGACACAGAATACAGTCAGAAACCGAGCACTGCGCACTGTTTACTGCATACTGTGTACTGAATTTATTCTTCTGAGATCCTTTCCACTTCCTCGACAGCTGTTACCTTATCAATAACCTTGAGGTAGCCATCCTGGCCGATCGTGGTCATACCTTGCTTCAACGCTTCTTCCCGAATTTGCTGGCCATCGGCTCCCGCCAATACCAGCTGCTCCATACGGCCTTCCACTACGAAAATTTCAAATACTCCTATTCTGCCTTTGTACCCCGTTTCCCCGCAGGCGACACACCCCTTCGCCCGTACAAACTTGAGTTTGGGCTTTTTGAGCGTGGCCGGGTCGAACACTTCTTTCTTCACCCCCTGCATTACGCTCAAAATACGATCGATGAGTGGTTGGTCCGGTGTATACTCCTCCGCACACTCCCGACACACTTTCCGCACCAACCTCTGGGCAATGACCACGTTCAGCGCCGGCGCTAACACAAAGGGTTTTACTCCCATGGAGATGAGCCGAGGAATAGCGCCGGGGGCGTTGTTCGTGTGTAACGTAGAGAACACCAAGTGCCCGGTCAGCGCAGCATTCACCGCCGTCTCAGCTGTTTCAATATCCCGCATTTCTCCCACTAAAATAATATCGGGGTCTTGGCGTAGAATCGAACGCAACCCTTTCGCAAACGTGTACCCGGCAACCGCGTCCACCTCGGTTTGTTCCACTCCGGGGATTCGGTATTCAATAGGGTCTTCCAGCGTAATAATTTTAAGGTCAGGGGTATTAATTTCTTGAAGAAAGGAGGCAAGCGTAGTTGTTTTTCCGCTCCCCGTCGGCCCGGTCACTAAGATCATACCGTTCGGCCGCTTGAGCTCCCGCTGCATAACTTCGTAATCGCGCTGCTTCATACCGAGCTCCGTGACTTTCACGAGCTCCGCTTTGCGCGATAGAATACGCATCACAATATTTTCTCCCCAATCCCCAGGCAGGATGGAGACGCGGATGTCATACGTTTCCCCACCCAGGCGCAACACAAAACTGCCATCCTGAGGTACTTCGTGAACGTTCAGTTTGAGCTTCGATAGTACCTTAACGCGCGAAAGCAAGAGCGCCCAGCCATCCCGGGCAAACGAGGTAATATCTTGCAGCACGCCATCGATGCGGTAGCGCAGCCGCGCTTCCTTTTCTTTCGGCTCCACGTGAATGTCTGAGGCGTCCATCTCTACCGCCCCTGTTACAATCGCGTTCAGGACTTCGGTGGGAGGAAGACTGGTGATCCGCTGTCCCAGCTCAGACAGGCGCTTAATAGTTTGGCGGTACTCGGAGAGCATCTCGTCAGCCACACGTAGCTCTTGCTCAGGCAGCACTTCCGCCTCCCGCGCCCGCCGATAGCGAGCCAGCGAGGCCGCAAGACTCCTGGTAGAAATGACGTAGAGTTGCGGCCGCGCTCCATACCGTTTAGTCAGCTCCTGTACCAATTCCTTTGTCGCCGGCAGAGTTGGGTTAATGACGCCTAACCGCATATCTTTCCCATGACGATAGAAGAGCACTGCCCCAGCCTTAGCCGCGTCCGCTTTCGGCACAGCTTCCAAAATATCAGCGTCAATCGGGAAGGTGACTAAGCTCACGTACGGCAAGCCCAACCTCTCCGCCCGCTGCTGCGCCAGACGCTCTTCCTGCTCTCGGGAGAGCACTGAGAGCTTCGTCGTGAGCTCCTTTTTTAACTCCTTCTCGTCCGAAGAATCATGCACCAGTGGCATACAAAGAGTATACCAAACTCTTACCCCTTAGTGCTTTACTGCCTTAGAGAGAATTCTTACAACACCCACATCAGCATTGACTTCTACCTCGTCACCATTCTCTAAAACTTTCGTGGCAACCTTAGTTCCGATCACGCAGGGTATGTTAAGTTCTCTTGAGACTATGGCAGCATGGGAAGTGACTCCACCTTCGTCAGTTATAATCGCACCGGCCTTCTTACAAGCCAGAATGAGCTCAGGTCCAGTGGACCCCGACACAAGTACTTCACCGACTCGCATTGCCTCTATTTCTTGGTCGTAGTCAGTCTCAGCACTGAAATTGATTTTCCGTACTCTGCCCCGATACTTGCCTCTATTTCCTACTCGCCCTTCTAGCTGAGAAATCCCAGGCTCAAGATAAGATAGTTTCTCAATAATCGCTCTGGCAGCATCGCCCACGACATCTTTCCACCCAGAAAACTTACCTTTGGCATATACTTCCCGATTTGGGATTTCAACAGGCTTGCCATAGAGCAAGTCAATAAGTTCTTTGTAATGATAGCGGTCGACTGGCTGCCTCAGATCAAGCCGCTTGCTTATTTCTCCCATGTACTTATCCAAAAGGCCGCCGGGCATAAACGTCCGATTGAGGTTTCTCTCTCGCTGAAGCCACTTCAGCCTTCCCATCCTGTCAACGTTGCTTTGCAGCCGCTTAAGATCCACAAATGCATCTCGTCTTTCCAGAATGTCCGCCACTTTATCTGTGTGGAAATGCTCAGTCCAAAAGTAATCATTCCACATCTGGGTAAATAATACCCCTGCCTGTCGAAAGTTTTCTGCTAGCTCAGCATTGGTTAAGGGGGACAGGTTTTGCTGAAGTATTGTGTCAAGAGCTTTGCCATTCTCTTCAAGACGGGATTCCACTTTTCGCTCATAGCTATCTAAATCCTGATAAATAAGCTTAAAACCTTCCTCAGAAAGTCTCTTTTTTTCGCTCTTGGATATATACACCGTATGCTCACGATTGCAATTAGTCAGGAGAAAGTCTCTCTTCTCAAAAGTATTTTTTAAATAAAGAGATTCAAATAGGTACGTTATTCCACCAACTGTCCACACAGGCTCGTAGTTTTCAGCACTAACCGTAGCGGGAATTTCCTCTAGAAGTGAGGGATTTGAGGGCATATGCATACTGCTGGCCATAAACCTAGACCAGTATATCGCGAAACACCTGTTCCAGCTTCTCTTTATCGTGAATGACAATCGCCCGCGGCACTACATCACCAGGCCCGTAAGTCTGATCCTCAACTGCTGCCAAATCTCCTTTTACTAATTCGTACGGATGCTCGTGCTCCGTAAACTCTACCCAGGTCTGTTGAGGAGCAAGAAGTACCTTCAGATGTCTGGTATTAGCAATCACCTTATCCACTTTCCGCCCGAGGTAGGACTCGTACACGCGCACGAAGTCCTCACCGCTCCAGCCTGCGGTCTGGCGTGGTGTTGAAAGTAAAGTCATGACTACCCATAACTTGGCGGCACTTTTTTTAATCACCTCTTTTAGTGCTGGTAAAGCAAGTGAAGGTAGAATTGTTCCATACGTGTGGCCAGGCGCCACAATAATATGGGTTGCTTCTTTCAAAATCTGCTCTGCCCGCGGGTTCAGCGGTAAGTCTTCCTCAAACGTCACACGGACTGTTCCCGGTTTCCACGCCGGGTCAATCTGCAAATTTACCTTATGAGAAATGAAGTGCTGGCCTTCGCCTAAGATGCTGCGCTGTCCACCAACTTCTACTTCCACTAACTGTCGCAATGGCTTCAAAGTAGTTGGAACCACACCACTTGGCTGTCGAATCTGGAGAAGGCGGGCAAAAATCGCAATCGCACTATCAATGTCGCCCCTCGTAAGCTCAAAGACGGCGAGCAGAATATTACGTAAGGTGTGCCCCGCAAAATCTCCTTCGTGGAAACGGTAGTTCAGCGCCCGCAAAAGCTCGTCTCCCCGGATATCGCCTCGCAGAGGAGACAGCGCCATCAGACTCTTGGTGAGATCGCCCATTGAACCCACGCCATACTGAGCCCGCAGCATTCCTGTTGACCCCCCATCATCTGCTGTGCTCACCAAGGCATGCAAGGAGGTAACCGTTTCATCCAACAGCAGCGGTAAGAGCGCCGCCAGCAGCCGAGAGGTGCCGTTACCTCCGCCCAGCACCACGATGTTCATAGAACTTGACGCTATCACGCCCGATTGCTACTGACAACCAGAGCACGACAACTGTAAACAGCAAGATGTCGCTAGCATCTAAGAGGCCGCTCTGCCGGGCGAAGCCGCCCCGTACTCCAGTTCCCGGAAAAGTTTTGAGGCCCGCCACTGCTCCGAGTCGCACGTCTTCTTGAAAGCGCGGTAGTATTCGGTAGCCGCTGTTCGTCTGCGACACTACCCCGGTAATGGTGACTACACTCCCTTTCTTCATCTTTGGCTTCTCAATGCCGGTGCTCTCCTTAATAAACACTTTCACCGGCCCGCTCCCATCATCCACATAAAAGGTGTCTCCTGACGTCTCCGTAACCTTGCCCACGATCACGATGAGGAAGCCCTCGACCTCTTCTCCTACCTCTCCCGTCTTTACCTGGTGGGGTAGCGGCTCCTCCGCCTTCCCGGACGTTGCCATGTCGGTAAGAGCCGCCAACTTGATCCGTGTTTCTCCTAAATACGAGGCGAGTTCTCCGGTGAGTTTTACCTTATCGCCCACCGCCAGTTCGGGATACTCATCTTCCGAAAAATATACCTGTATTCCTGACCCTGCCAGGTACAAAATACCTTTACCCAACACTCCCGGCGGGGCACTGACTACTCCTTCAACTGTGACAATCGTACCTTCCTCTTCATTGCGAATTGCTTGTAAAGCAACTGTCTTCACGCTCGTTCCGGCTACTTTCCCTTTGGCAGCTGCTTGCTCCGATGTAGATACCTTCGGGGTCGGCGTCGTCTCTCCTTCTTTGGCCTCAGTGGCTACTACCGGTGCCGTAACCACATTCTTGGCTCCTGCCGTCAGTGTCGTGCTCTCCTGATATCCTCCGGAGTCCGTGCGATTCCACGAAAGTCCTTCTGAAGAATCATCGTAACTCGTTGAGGCTTTAACACCACCGTCTGGCGAGAGCAGCCGCACGCTGTCGCCGTCGTTATTGAGAGCCAGCTTGGTGACTGTTCTCGTAAAGCTGGCGTAGCCGCCGGCAGATACAACGGTTCCACTCGCAATTGAAAAGGGAGAGCTGCCGCCGTCAGCATCATCGAGTTTCCAACCAGAGAGGTCAACTGAGCTTCCTCCGCTATTCAAGAGCTCAATAAATTCATTGTCCGTATCGCTCCCTACCGGGTCCGGTAAAAACTCGTTGATAATAACTTCATTCGAGTACACTGGTGTTGAAACCGTCACCTGTAAGGATGCGGCGGCGGAAAGCGCCCCGTCGCTCACTGTTACGGTCACGGCCTTCGTGCCGCCACTGGTATATGCATGAGTGACCACACTCCCCCCGCCAGCTGGCGGGCTCGTACCGTCGCCAAAATCCCACTGGTAGGTGAGCACATCTCCGTTTGGGTCACTGGAATCCTCCGCGGAAAACGTGAGGAGCTCGTTCACCGCTGCTTCATCACTGAGCGCACTCACCACTGCTTGCGGCGCTGCGTTCAGGGGCTTCACGGTGTTCGCCTGCCCGGGCGTACCTACCCGCTCTCCGACACTCCCCGTCGACGTGTGCCAGCTCTCTGCCAGCTCGCCATCCGCCGTCGCGTCCGACCGCTCCATCGCCTCTCCCACACCGGTATCCTTCCCCGCAAACCAGGCTCTCAACTGGTTAACACTATCCACTGTGTTCCCCGCTGAATCTTTAAGTCTCACCGCCTCTCCGGTATTTACGAGTGTCAGCCCTGAGGCAATCTCGTCTGCCGCAACTGTCGTCGCCTCCTCTTTCTTTTCAACTAAAAAGTATTCTCCCGCGCCTATGACATCGGCGTCGTCAAAGGTGACGATGGTCTTTTCACTGCTGCCGGCCTGCTGGCGGGTGAGCTGCCAACCTGAGAGAGATACATCGCTGCTCGTCGTATTGAAGAGCTCTATGTACTCAGTGCCATCCCACATGAGCTCAGAGATGATAACCGTAGGTGCTGCCCATACCTGGTTAGAGAAAACAAAAAACAGCGCCAGCGCGCTGATTAATCCCCACATGAAGACTGCTCCAAGTTGTACCGACATTTATGTTTGTTTTACTCAGACCTATTTGGCTCTAATAAGCATAGCACTCATCTAAACAATGACTTATCCACAGGCTTTTGCTCCGAAAACCACCCCTCCTCGCTCTGCTCGGTTTCTCCCCTCCTTCGTAAGGAGGGGCAAATAAGTCAAAAGGAGACCAATGCTCCACGTATTCTCTGTAACACCCTGGACAAGTTCTTCCTCACATCTTCATTCGTAAACCTCACAACCCTTAAGCCAAGTGACTCCATATACTGGTTACGAACCCGATCATACTTTTCTGCCACATCATTGAAATGCGAATCACCATCAAGCTCAATCACCAGCCTGGACCGCGGACAGTAGAAGTCCACAACGTATCGCCCAATGCTGCACTGGCGACGAAACTTGTGGCCATCAAACTGCCTACGCTGAAGTTGCGACCACAAAACCACTTCTGCTTTTGGCATCACTTCACGTAATTCTTGTCTCTTTTGTCGCTCGGAGAAACGGTTAAAAACCTGAGTCACAGTAACAATGTATCAAATTTGCTCCCCCTTACGAAGGGGAGAGCCGCCCTGTAGCAGGGCGGGAAGGGGTTAAGACCAGGCTACCAAAGTTTTCGCAGTGCCACCCCTGCTCCAAACCCTGCCGCGATAAGAATTACCGCCAACTCATACGGCCACGAGAGCATAACCCACAGCAGCGCCGCCCCTTGCAGGAAGGTAGCCATCTTGCCCAATACCCCCAAATCAATCTGGCGCCTCTCGGGCGGCTGCGCCGCCAAGGCCACCAATACTCCTGCATCCTTCGCTAACAGCAGCGCCGTCGCGGCTCCCCCTACCCCATAGGCGAGCAGCGTAAAGATAGTTCCGAGCATCATGACCCGGTCGGATACCTTATCAAAGAGAGAGCCAAGCTCGCTGGCTTGGTGGAAGTGGCGTGCTAACCATCCGTCTACGGCATCGAGCGCCCACGTTATAAAAAAAATCCCGGCCGCCAGGGGTAGGCGCTCCTCGTCTACCAAAACAATGAACCAAGCGAATAGCCCTAAGCGAAACGCTGTGATCGCGTTAGCGAACGTGATAATCACAACAGTGCGGTCTGCTCGGCGGGCTCATCTATGCCCAAGTGTTCGTAGGCGCGCTGCGTTACAACCCGCCCTCGCGGAGTACGGCGCAGCATTCCTACCTGGATCAAGAATGGCTCCACCACTTCCTCCAGCGTGCGTTGCTCTTCAGATAAAACCGCAGAGAGTGTCGAGAGGCCAACTGGCCCGCCTTCAAACTGGTCAACCATAACCCGCAAGACATGCCGGTCAATGGTGTCGAGGCCTCGCTTGTCGATATCGAGTAACCCCAAGGCTTCTTCGACCACATCGGGAGTCACTGCCCGCTTATGGTGAACCTGCGCAAAATCTCGTATGCGTTTGAGCAACCTATTCCCCACCCGCGGTGTCTGCCGGCTCCTCTCCGCTACGATCTGCAAAGCTTCGGGGGTGGCTTCCACCCTGAGCAGCGTGGCAGTGCGCCGTAAAATTCTCGCCATGTCAGCCTCTTCATAAAAAGAGAGCCGGTACGTCATACCAAAGCGATCGCGCAACGGAGAACCTAAGAGGCCTACCCGTGTCGTCGCCCCTACCAAGGTAAAGCGAGGCAAATCGAGGCGCAGCGTCTTGGCCCCTGGCCCCTGGCCCACCACTAAGTCCAGCGCAAAGTCTTCCATGGCCGGGTACAGTACCTCTTCCACAGTGCGCTGTAGCCGGTGGATCTCATCCACAAACAGTACATCCCCTTCTTCTAAATTCGTCAGGATAGCCGCCACGTCCGCCACTTTAGAAAGGGCCGGCCCGGTGGTGACCCGAATATTGGCCGAGAGTTCTCGCGCAATAATGTGCGCGAGACTGGTCTTCCCTAGTCCTGGGGGGCCCGAAAGGAGCACGTGCTCCAAAGGTTCGCTTCTCTCACGCGTGGCCGCCAAAAATATCTTGAGGCTGTCCTTCACTTGTCTCTGGCCAATGAAGTCGATCAGCCGCTGGGGGCGCAGCGCCTGATCAAACGATGCCTCGTCTTCTTCAGCCGCTGCGGCAACGACGGTTGTCTTTGCCTCCTCAATAGCCATAGCCTAGACATTCTACCGCAAAAAACCTATAGTAGCGAGTTCCTCTGCGAGTACCTGTAGGCATCGCTTTTGTGGGATGCGGGCTCCAGACTGGATCTGCGTGGTTTTCCGCTTCGGCGGGGGACGATGCTTGTCCTCGACTCGTATCTTCTCGTGCCTACAGCTACCCTCAGAGGAAAGAACACCGTACCCTTGCTGTATATGGAAAAAGTAATGCCAGCTGTGCTGCTCATACTCGCGCTCCTTAGCATCGCGGGTGCTACTCTCTTTGAGCGCGCTGAATCAAAAACGTGGAGCGAACGCTTGAGTGTCCCTACCTATACCGAGGAGCTCAGCCGCCACACACCCCTGCATGCGGAGGGCACATTCCTACCTCCCCATCTCTCTAAATCCACCACCTTGACGACACAAGACAACCCCGTCATCCTGGCCGGCCGCACGGAAGTTCCTGCTGGTTTCACGCTCACCCTTACGGAAGGGGTGACTGTATTCGCTCACGAGTTCGCTGAGTTAGATGTCTCCGGCAATATTGAGCTTAAGGGCACACCCGTCTCCCCCGTGACTCTCAGCAGTAACGAGCGCCACCCCCAAAACCAAGTCTGGAACGGGATTATCCTGCAGCGAAACGCTACGGCTGACATTCACTCAGCTCATTTCACCGACGCCTCCCCTGCCCTGAGTTGCCGTGGCGGCAGCCAAGCAACCGTCACGGACAGTGAAGTGAAAAGAGCTGTCGTGGGTATCTTTAGCGAATCCCCCGGCTGCACTGTAACCAATACTCGCATTGAAGCCGTACACGAAAGCTATGTCCGGACATTCTAAGTGGCATAACATCAAACGGCGCAAAGAAACTACCGATGCCAAGAAGGGCGCTGCCTTTACGAAGTTCAGTGCTGAAATCGCCAGCGCCGCTCGCGCGGCCGGCGCTGATCCAGCCAGCAACGCCACCTTGCGCGATGTAGTCGACCGCGCCCGCAAGGCTGGGTTTCCCCAAGCCAACATTGATCGTCTCCTGGGCAAACAATCTGCCGTGAGTACGCAGGCGGTGACATACGAAGGCTTCGGTCCAACCGGTACCGGGCTTATCATCGTGGCTCGTACCGACAACCCTAACCGCACCGTCGCCACCTTGCGCACCACTTTAAAAAACCACGGTGGCAGCTTAGGGGCTCCCCACTCAGTCATGTGGAAGTTCACTTTTGACTCCGCCACCGGTCAGTACCACGCTAAGTATCCCCAAACAGTAGGCGACAGCGCCGCGAGCGCGCTGGGGGAACTTTTGGCAGAGCTTGCGGCCACGCCCGACGTTGAGCGTATTTTTACCGAAACAGTACAATAGCCGTATGATTGTCCTTGGTCTAGACCCGGGTCTCGCGCGCACGGGGTATGGAGTAGTTGACGTAAGTCGCGAAGCCCGGTACATTCGCTGCGGCGTCTTAACTACACCCCCTACCCTAGACCTGGCCGACCGCCTTGCTATGCTCGGACAAGACCTTACTGTTCTCATTCAAGAAACACAGCCAGCCCAGGCCGTGGTGGAAGAAGTGTACTTTGGCAAAAATGCTAAGACCGCCGGCATCACCGCCCACGCCCGCGGCGTCCTCCTCTATATCTTGCGCCGCCACCTCATTCCCGTAGAACATATCACTCCTTCGCAAGTGAAGTCGCGCCTCACCGGCTACGGGAGCGCCGACAAACACCAAGTCCAACGCCTAATAGCCCAGCGGCTTCACCTTACGTCTGTCCCAGAACCGGACGACGCCGCCGATGCGCTGGCGGCCGCCCTCTCCACTACCGTTCCTGCCCATCCCACCCTATGAAAAACACGCTGCTGACAGCGGCCGGCCTGTTCACGTTGCTGTGTCTTCCTGCCAGCGCGCTCGCTCAGGAGAGTACCCCCACAGTTTCCTTAGAGGCAGATATCGGCGAGGCGCGCGCTACCCTCGTACGTCGCCCTGTTTCGTTCGACATCAGCCGCTCCATCCTTCCTCCCGACTCTCCCCTGACCGAGGTAGTTTGGAATTTTGGCGACGGTGTGCGCACCACTGGCGAGAGGGTGAATCACGCCTATGCCAAGCCAGGCGTATACAAAGTTAGTGCGAGCCTCGTCACTGAGACCGACAGCGCAGAAGATACAACCGAAGTCCGTGTCTTCGAACACGCCGCCATTCTCATTGCTGATACCTCTGTCCCTGAGGAGCAACTTAAGCTTCACATCCGACAAGCCGCTGGGAATGATTTATTCCTGATTACGTTGCACGCCAAGGGCGGCGGGCCCGAGGTGCTTATCGAAGAAGAGCTCACCCGCGCTCTCGTTGGTATCCAAGATACCTTGCCGCATGCCCGGCTCATCATCACTTGGAGCTCGGGAGGAGTCGGTGCTAACGTTCTCTCGAGATTCTCTCAACATATCCGTCAGACTGAGCGGCTAGCCGATTTAACCCCCACCCTGGCCCAAACCGGAGTGGTGATGCTATCCGAAACACCGTTCGCCGTCCTCGCCCCTACAGCTCAGTCGGCATTCGATCAGCTACAGCCAGCCTACATTCTCCTCACCCGCCCCCCTGCGCTTGAGCTTTTAACCAAACCCCTGTCGGCCGAGCAGGCTCAAGCGGCCGTCTTCGCCTCACCCCTTGAGCACCGTCTCTTGGGAAGCTTTAGCGCACGCACCGTCCGCGACATTGGCCCAACCAACTTTCTTTCTTTCGGCGTGAACTACCTGGTAAATCGAGGTGTGCCCATTAACAGCCTAATTCTGATTCTGATGTTGCCTGTCATTGCCACCATTCTGGCTTTCACTCGACAGGTGATCGGCATTAAAGCGTTCGGGCTCATCACCCCGGCCATGACGGCGCTCTCATTTCTGGTATTGGGTCTCAAGTACGGACTCTTAGTCTTCGCCGCGGTGCTAGCCGCCGGCACAATCACTCGCCTCGTTGTGCGCAAGCTTCACCTCCTCTACCTCCCCCGCATGGCCTTGGTCTTAAGCAGTGTCAGTATTGCGATCCTGCTGCTGCTGGGCGTGGGGGTGGCCAGCGATAATACCAACGTGCTTTCTTTCTCAATCTTCCCCATCTTAATTCTCATGCTCCTCGCCGAAGAGTTTATCGCGGTGCAATTTACCTCCGGTGCCAAACGCGCGCTTACCATTACAGCCACTACGCTGCTCTTAGCTATTGCCTGTTACTTCATTGTGAGCTCAGAGCTCCTGCGCACACTTATTCTTTCCTACCCCGAGCTCACGCTGCTCGCCATTCCGCTGAATATCGCTATCGGGCGGTTTACAGGGTTACGCCTGACTGAATATCTGCGCTTCCGCAAGCTGCTCCGCACTGCCCCGTAACGCTCTATGGCGCCGCTCATTTCGAAACGCTGGGGAGATGTCTTAGGAATGAACGCCCGCGCTCTTCTGTACGTAAAAAAATCTAATACTCCCAGCGCCATCCGCCTGGCTAACCGCAAACTAGCTACCAAGCGCGCTCTGCAGCGCGCCGGCATTCCGACTCCTCGGCTCTACGCCACCATTCGTTCGCGGCGTGAGCTTTCCCGCTTCCGTTGGACGAAGCTGCCCGCCTCCTTTGTGTTAAAACCCAATGCCTCCTCAGGAGGAGGCGGCATCTTGGTCGTCTTCGGACGCAACAAGAAAGGCAACTGGGTCAAGGCGGACAAAACTGAAGTGTTTATCCCAGAGCTCAGAGACCACGCCCTCGACATTCTGGATGGACGCTTCTCGAAGGGGAACGTGCCTGATATTGCCTTCTTCGAACAGCGCGTGAAGGTACATGCGGCACTCAAGCCCTACAGCATACAAGGTATCCCTGACGTGCGAGTACTCGTGTATAACTCCATTCCCGTGATGGCTATGTTGCGCTTGGCAACGGCTGCCTCTCGCGGCCGCGCCAATCTGCACGCCGGCGGCATTGGGGTAGGCATCGATATTCCACTCGGTCTTACCACCACCGCCATCCAGCGTAGCCGCGCTCTCGACACTCTCCCCGGCAGCCGCTTGCGGCTCTCAGGCATTCACCTGCCAGAGTGGGACAAGACCCTGCAAATTGCCGTCGCTGCGGCGGACGCGTGCGGACTCAAGTATGCCGGCGTTGACGTCGCCCTCGACCGAGACGATGGCCCGATGGTGTTAGAAATCAATGCCCGGCCCGGACTCGAAATTCAATTTGCCAACTTTGCTCCGCTCCAGTCGCGCCTGCGTCGGATAGAAGGACTCAGCGTCAAAACGCCTGAGAAGGGCGTACGGCTGGCTAAAAGTCTCTTTGGCCTCGACACCGAGGAAATTGAAGATACCACCGGCCGCAGCGTCGTCGGCATTGAAGAGGCAGTCACGATCTATGACAGCGAAGGTGCTCCCCATATTCTGAAGGCAAAAATCGACACTGGGGCCTACCGTACTGCGCTCGACCGGGAACTAGCCCAAAAATTTAGCTTGGACCGGCCCATCGTAGACTACAAACCAGTTCGCGCCTCCCTGGGAGCCGAAACACGCCCCGTCGTCAACCTCGCCTTTGAACTCCATGGCCACCCCGTACGTACCCAGGTGTTTCTCTCAGACCGTTCTACTATGCGCTATGACATGATTATTGGACGCCGCGATATCCGCGGATTTCTAGTTGACCCAAGCAAACGCTTACCGTCATAGTAGAGCACGAGCTTCCTCTATGCCTCTCCGTCGCTTCAACCGCCCCCACGAGCGCTTGCGCAGGCTCTACCGGCTGCCTCGCCGCAAACTCCTGCGCTACGGGGCTATAGCTCTCGGGGCATTCTTCCTCATTGGCGCTACCACGGTACTCTGGTGGAGCAAGGACTTACCGGATCCCCAAACGATCGACGCCCGCCGTATCTCCGAATCCACGAAAATTTTTGATGCCACTGGCTCCCACCTCTTGTACGAGATTGGCGACATTCACCGCACCCGCGTCCCTCTGTCCCAAGTGTCTCCTCATCTCGTGAAATCGACTCTTACCGCTGAAGACGACCAGTTCTACGAACACCACGGCCTCGACTTCCAAGGCATTCTGCGCGCCGTGCTGGTCAACATACGGGGCGGCAGCCTGCAAGGGGGGTCTACCATCACGCAACAGCTTATCAAGAATTCGATCTTAACTCCGGAGCGGACCCTGCAGCGTAAAGTCAAGGAAGCCGTGTTGGCCCTTGAACTGGAGCAGCGCTTCAACAAAGATCAAATTCTGGAAATGTATCTGAACGATATTCCGTACGGCAGCCAAGCCTACGGAGTAGAGGCCGCCAGCCAACAGTTTTTTGGAAAATCCGCCCGCGATGTCAATCTCTCCCAGGCCGCCACCTTAGCCGCGCTCCCCAAAGCGCCCAGCTACTACTCGCCGCACGGTTCCCACTTCGAAGACTTAAAAGCCCGCCAAGAGCACATCCTAAACCGCATGGTCGAGCTGAACTTTATTTCGCGCGACGAAGCTGACAAAGCGAAGAATGAACCCTTGGAGTTTGCTCCCCCGCGGGAATCCATTCGTGCCCCTCACTTTGTTTTCTATATCAAAGAACTCCTCGAAAACCAGTACGGACAGCGGGTGGTTGAACAAGGGGGATTAAAGGTTACCACCACGCTCGATATGCGCCTGCAAACGATCGCTGAGGAAACGCTGAAGACTCACCAAGACCGGCTGAAGAAGTTAGGCGCCTCGAACGCAGCCATGGTGGCGCTTGACCCAAAAAGCGGTGACGTCCTCTCCATGGTGGGCTCCATCGATTACTTCAACGAAGAAATCGACGGCAACGTCAACGTTGCTGTCCGCCACCGCTCTCCCGGTTCCTCTATCAAACCATTCGTGTACGCCGCCGCTTTCCAGCGCGGCTATACTCCCGACACCGTGCTGGTGGATGCCGAAACTGATTTCGGCAAAGGCTATCGTCCCAAGAATTACAACTTACGCGAACACGGCCCAGTGACCATGCGCCAAGCCTTGGCTAACTCTCTTAACATTCCCGCTGTGCAAACTCTCTACCTCGCCGATGTGCGCCGCGCCACCGATCTCGCTCAGAAAATGGGCATGGCCTCCTTGAACGATCCTGATCGCTATGGGCTGTCTCTTGTCTTGGGTGGCGGCGAGGTGCGCCTCATCGACGAAGTTTCCGCCTACGGTGTATTCGCCAATGAAGGCGTTCGTTTCCCCCACCGCGCTGTCCTCAAGGTGGAGAGCACTTCGGGCGAAGTTCTGTTTGATGCCGAAAAAGAAGAGCGTACTCCCGAAGAGGTGTTAAGCCCCCAAATTGCCCGTCAGGTTACCAACATTCTCTCCGATAACGGCGCCCGCGCCATGATCTTTGGGGGAGGCAGCCCCCTGCAACTAGGCAGCCGCCCGGTAGCTGCCAAAACCGGTACAGCCCAAGAGTTTAGAGATGGTTGGACCATGGGCTTTACCCCCTCCCTCGTCGCCGGCGTGTGGGTAGGCAACAACGATAACTCGCCGATGGGTAGCCGCTCTGACGGGGTGGTAGTAGCGGGACCAATTTGGAATGCGTTCATGAGAGAAGCTTTAAAGGGGAGCCCCATTGAGCAATTTACTTCTCCCGCCCCGCTGCGGGACATTCCTCATGGGGCACTGCGCAACCAACTTCCGGAAGTCAAAGGCAAGTGGGCGAGCGAGACCAACACACTCTATAGTCTCGAATGCCCTGTCGCCTTGGGACAAGAACGAACCATCAAAGAACTGCATAGTATTTTGTACTACGTCCGACGCACCAACCCCCTCGGCCCACCACCCGCCCATGCCGAGGCTGATCCCCAATTCAACCAATGGGAAGGTGCGGTGGCTGCCTGGCGGGACAAGCACAATGCCGAAAACAAAGATAAGCCTGAAGAGCCTTTGTATGTTCCTTCTCTACCCGAAGCCGTCTGCAATGTGAGTAGTGAGGGAGAAATACCGCAAGTAAAAATCGTCGAGCCCGACACCACCATCATCACTGAAAGCCCGGTCACTATCGAAGTTGAAGTCGAGTCTGAGCATGAGCTGCGTGAAGTGCGATTCGTAGTGGAAGGCCAAGAGATTGCGCGCCGCGGCAAAGACGATGACTTTGTGGCTGCCTTCAGCTACCCCGATGGCTTCTCAGGACGCATGACGCTCGTCGTCCAAGCTATCACCGAAAATAATCTCATCGGCTTGGCTCACCGCACCTTCATTATTAATCCCGATGATGCACCCCCCAGCGTTATTCTCCACACGCCACAAAACGGTACCACGTTGAGAGACTCCAACTTCCCCTACGTCTTAAAGGCTACGGCCACCGATGCCAGCGGCATTGATGTCGTCGACTTCCTCTACCGCAAAGAAGGCGATAGCAGCACCAGACGCGTGGGCCGAACAACCACCCTCGCCCCGACTGCCCCCAACCGGTACGAAGTTACCTGGGACGATGCCCCGGGGAAAGGCACCTACGAAATCTACGCCGTTGCCTACGACAAAACGGGCAACTTCACCGAATCCGCCAGGCATACGGTGACTATTGAGTAACCACGAGGCGCGCGAGAGTGCGCCCCCCGGCTTTCCGAAAGGCCTTCTTAAGATCCGCCTCAGACAGTGCTACTTCCTGCCTCACGGCCGCCGAGGCAGCGCGCACGGTGGCTACTCCCTGCCCAAAGCGCTCGCAGTAGACGTGCTGAGTGTGCGTCGTCTCTCGGAGCCATTTCTGAATGAAATGGCGCGCGTCTGATTCGTCCCACGCTCTTTGGCCTTTTTTCTCGTGAAGGAAGTTTGAAAGAGGTTGAAGCATGACTTGGAATATTGAATGTGGAATATGGAATCTAGAATAAGAATAGCGAAGATGAACTCTAAATTCCAACTTCCAAATTCTAGCTTCTAACTTCTGCCCGCTCTTTTACTACCTCTGTTTCGTGGCGGGGAGGAGACTCCCCGTGGCCCTCGGCAATAATCGCGCGCAGATCTAGGAACTTCACCTGGGAAAGGTCGCGCAGAATCTTGGGGACCTTGGTGCAAGTGAGAAGTACCTGCCCTGGGGGGAGGTGCAAGAGCAATTTTTCTTGGCGCGCCTCATCCAGTTCGCTTAAAACCTCATCCAGCAAAAGCAGTGGCGCCTCTCCTGTCACCTGCCGCAAGAAGTGCCAGCTGGCAAACTTGAGCGCCGCCGTGAGCCCCCGAATTTGCCCACGCGATAATACTGACTGCACCAGTCGCCCATCAGAGAATACTTCCAAGTCGTCCCGATGTGGTCCCGCCAAGGTATAGTGGTACCGTCGCTCGTCTGTCCACGTCGCCTCGAGAACTTCTCGAAATTGATCTGGTTTCTTCGCCCCTGGCACAAACCGTACGGTGAGTTGCAGCTTTTCTCCCATAATCTCTTGGTAGATGCGCTCGGTGTGGCTCGCCAGAAACTCACTAAACTTCTGCCGCTCCTTCCAAACGCGTTCCCCATGCTGTACCACCGCCTGAGTCCATGGCTCTATGTCCTCCCATCGCGCCGAGCCCTTCAACGCAGCGTTACGCTGCTTGAGAGCCCGGTGGTACTGAACCAGCGCGGAAAGGTAGTGGGGTTGGCTAATCAAGACGTGGTTCAGAAAATTGCGCCGCGCTGAAGGGCCCCTCATGAACAGGAAAGTATCGTCGGGTAAGAACAAGACTAGGGGGTACTGAGAGTACATCTCCACCGGAGAGGCTACCTCCCCATTTTCTTCTACTCTGAGCCGGCGGTTCTCCACCTGGTAGCTGGTTGCGAGAGACACTCCCCCTCTGGCCGTTTCTACTCTTCCCCGAACCACTGCCTCTCCCTCGCCCCAGCGCACGCACTCGGAAAGCTGCGCCCGGAACGATTTGCCGCGCAGCAGCACCACCAAGCCTTCCAGGAAGTTTGTCTTCCCCGTGGCGTTCGGTGCGGCCGCCACCAACAGGCTGGCTATTGGGAATGTGAGCTCTTCGACATGTTCAAAGTTACGAAAGTTGCGGAGCGAAAGTGTTTTGATATTCATACCCCCTGCTGTCCCTTACGCCTGAATCGGCATTACCACGTACACATACCCGCTGCCCCCCAGCAGGCGAAATACCACCGGCGCTTCCGGGCCGCTGCAGGCCATCTCCACTTTCTCGCTCGTGACGTGCTGGGCTCCTTCGAGCAGATACTGCACGTTAAGCAAGAGCTCTTGCGCTTCTCCCTGGATCTCTGCCTCGAGCGTAACCTCTCCCTCTCCCGCCTCTCCCCCCACCACACCTAAGTTGAGCTGGCCTTGGTCTGGCCGAACGTGCAGCTTGAGCCGGCGGGAGTCGCGCGGCAAAAACACCACCAATGTCTTGAGCGCCCTGGTGAGTTTCTCCCGGTCAACTGCCACTCGTGTCTGTGAGCTTTGGGGGATGATCTGCTGGTAGTCTGGGTAGGTAGCATCCAGTAGGCGGGAAGAAAGTTCCACCCCTTCTCCTCGAAACATAATGAGTGTTTCTTGGGGAACAAACTGCACCGAAGCTTGGGTGGCAAAAAGCCGTACCACCTCTTGAGCCGTGGGCAGTGGCAAAAGGAGGGAGAACTTCCCACTCATTCCTCCCACCGGCACGACTCGCTCAGCCAGGCGAAAACTGTCAGTCGCGGCCAAGCGCAATTCCCCTGCCTCCGCGGCCATGTAGACACTGTGAATCTCGGGACGAGCTTCTTCCCGCGCGGCCGCGAACACCACGTCTCCTACTCCCTGGCACAAGAGACGGGCATCGATACTCACCCCCGTCTCGTTACCCACCGCCGGCAGCAGCGGAAAGTCTTCTGCCTCAGCTATCCGAAACGTCGCGCGGAAGCCTCGCGTTCTTACGAGTACCGTTTTCCCTGTTTGCTTGAGCTCAATGGGGTTCTCGCCCGGCAGGTGTTGGACATACTCGAATAACTGCCGCCCCGGGATCACACAGCTGCCGCCCTTGACCGCCTTACCTCCCACAATCGCATGCACCCCCACCTCTAGGTCAGTTCCGGTCAGGTGGAGTACCCCTTCACGCACTTCCACCAGAATATTTTGCAAGATTGGCAGTTGTGTATTCCTGCCTGTCACTGGCACTACTTGAGCCAGCCCCTGTGATAAGTTCTCTTGTGTACAGGTAAACTCCACAGCTTCTACTAAGAAAAAATAAATAAAGAAATAGACCTAGTCCTAGTCAGGGAAAGAAAAAACCGGGAAAAGAAGAAAATACTGCTCTGTAGAGGACCCACTCCTGTGGGTAATGGTGAGGATAAGAGAGCTAAGCCATGAGGATAAGAAGCGTGTATCTGTTGAAAAGGTGAGGAAGAAAAATAGCGCCTACGCACTACTCCCAATCTTTCCTCCTGTTCTCCCCATCTTTTCCTCAGCTTAGGCATAAAGCCGCTCCCGCAAAAAGGAGATCTCTTGTGATAGTTCCTCGTCGTGTTCCAAAAGCTTCTCAATTTTATCGCAGGCATGCATGGCTGTGGTGTGATCGCGCCCGCCGAAGTACTCCCCAATCGAAGGGAAGGACAAACTGCTTTCCTTGCGCAGCAGGTACATGGCAATCTGCCGCGGGCGTACAATTTCTTTCTTACGGCACTTTCCACATAAATCGTCCGTGGGCAGGTTGTAGTACACGCTTACCGTATCGATGATTTGTTTAGCGTCCACCGCACGGTGGGAGGTTCTGGTGAGAAGGTCAGCCAAAACTTTCTTGGTATACTCGAGTGTCGCCCGCTGGTTGTGTACCTCGCTGTGGCCCAAGACTCGGTTCAGCGCCCCTTCGAGCTCGCGTACGTTGTTTTGTACATTTTTTGCGATGAACTCCAGCGCCTCTGGGTCGATCTGTATGCCCCGAGTCTGAGCCTTTTCCTCTAGGATTGCCAAACGAGTCTCGTAGTCTGGTTTCTTAATGTCCACGATCATCCCCCCCGTGAGCCGTGAGGAAAGCCGTTCTTGAAAGGTGGGGATAGCCGTCGGCGGGCGGTCGCTACTCAAGATAATCTGACGGTTTTGCCCATACAGTGCGTTAAAGGTATGGAAAAGTTCTTCTTGGGTTTTCCCTTTTCCCGCCAAAAACTGTACGTCGTCAATGATCAGCACGTCCACGTCTCGGTAGTGCTTGCGGAATTGTTGGGTTTTCTGTTCGCGAATGGCTTCGACAAACTCATTCACAAACCGCTCTGAGGAGACATAGAGTATCTGCTTGCGCGAATCCTTTTCAATCACCGCGTTTCCCACCGCTTGCAAGAGATGGGTTTTCCCCAGCCCCACCCCTCCATAAATGAAGAGAGGGTTATAGGAAGTGCCGGGGTTAGTCGCCACCGCCTGGCACGCCGCGTGGGCAATCTCGTTGCTGGGGCCAATCACGTACGTTGCGAAAGTGTATTTGGGGTTAAGCGTTGTAGGTACTCCCCCTTTGGGAGATCCGACCACAAGACGAGCCGGAGCGGGCGCGGCTGGTGGCACCAGCTCGTTAGCCGGCCGATGTTTTTGGACTACCAAGTGCAAGCTTTTTCTTCCGAGCGTGCGCTGGCCGCCTGACTTCGAGTTCACGGCAAACCGGATAGAGGTAATAGCCCGGTCCAAGCTTTGAAGCGCTTCCAGAATCACATTGCGGTACTTCTTGGATAACCACTCGTATGCAAAAGGAGAACCAGCCTCAATCGTGACTTCGTTCGGAAGACGCTGCGAAATCCTCGCCTGGCGGAACCAAGCCAAGTAGTTTCCCTGGCTAATTTTAAGCTCGAGCTGGTCAAGGGCCGCTTTCCATAGTTGCTCGTTAGTCATACCCATCTTTTGGATGCTACCATGGTTATCCACAGGCGTGTATGCTCTATCGAACACATCTTGTGGATAAAATGTTGACAAAGTGTTGAAAAACTCAGCAGGATATACATATGCCAAAACGAACGTACCAACCAAGCAAGCGCCGGCGCGCCCGGCGGCACGGGTTCCTGGCCAGTAAGAGGAAAAGCAAGGTTATCGCCCGCCGCCGACGAAAAGGGCGGCGCAAACTTACCCCTCTCGCGTGAACAGCCTGAAAGTCCGCTACATTCTAAGACACGGCCATGCTCTCAAAAGCCCTGTCGCAAGCCTCCACTACTTCCCGCGCCAAGCGGCAGTGGGTGAAGTTGCCTGTATTGTGGGCAGAAAGGTACACTCGCAGGCCGTCTCTCGCCACCGCTACCAACGCCTCTTGCGCGAGGCGGCTCGTCGCTTCCTTAAAGCCAACCCGGACTATGATATGGTGGTAGTGGCCAAGCCCGAGATTCTTCGCGTGAAAAACCTTACAGAGCTCCAAAAAATTCTTCAGCCTCACCTAGACAAACTTGTGCCTAACTCAAAATTCAAAACGTAAAACGAAAAACTTCAATGCAAAACCCGAAACTGTTTCAGCGAACTCTACTTAGAATCATTAGGATCTACCAAGCTACGCTTTCGCCCGATCACGGAGTAGTCAAGATACTTTTTCCGCTGGGAGTATGTCGATTTGAGGAAACGTGCTCTGAGTATACGTACCGGGCGGTGCAGCAACGTGGAGCGAAAGGTCTCGTGGTTGGCCTAAAGCGTCTTCTCCACTGTCACCCGTTCGCTAGAAATAAAAACTTTGAGTTATAGTTTTGACTTTTGATTTTTGCGTTTTGAGTTTGGTATGAACCCCCTCACCCTTGTCTACACCGAAGTCCTCTGGCGTCCGCTCTTTAACTTACTCGTCGGCTTAACCAGCTTTACGCCTGGGCACTACATGTGGGTGGCCATTGTTTTGGTGACACTCGTGGTGCGGCTCATCTTACTTCCTCTTTCACTGAAGCAAGCTCTGCAAACGCAGCGCAACCAGGGCAAGATGGCTAGCCTCCAAGCCGAACTCAAACGTATTCAGAAAGAACACCAAGGCAATCGACAGAAACAAGCCGAGTCCACCATGGCTCTATACCGCAAGGCGGGAGTTAACCCAGCCTCAGGGTGTTTGCTCTTACTGATTCAACTGCCTATTCTCATTGCTCTCTACCGCGTCTTCCTGACTGAAATTGGTCCAGCCTCTGCCCACTACTTGTATTCATTTGTAAGCCTTCCTGAAACTATCAACTTGTCTTTCCTCGGTATAAGGCTCACTCAACCCAGCCTGGTGCTAGCCATCGCGGCGGGAGCCGCTCAGTTTATTCAAGTGCGATTCTTTTCTCCCACCACTCCCACTCCAGCCCTAGCTTCTGAGAACGACAGTAGTGCGAAGATGATGGCTTCTATGCAAAAGAATATGGCCTACGTCTTCCCAGCTATGACTGTATTTATTTCTCTGCAGCTGCCCTCGGCCCTGGCGCTGTACTGGATTGTCTCCATCGCGTTGGCCATGCTCCAGCAGTGGTTATTTAAACGAACACTTCATCTTGCGAGCCTCCCACCAACCGTCTAGGGTTAGGTGTATGGAAGAAAGCTCTGCTGAGTCTCCCGTCGTGGCCGCCGAGGAGGAGCTCCGCCGTCTACTGGACTTGATGAATTGCGAGGATGCGCAGGTCGCCAGCGAGCGAGAGGATTCTGGTCGCATTCGGCTCGCTGTTACTGCCCCGGAAAACGGACGACTTCTGATTGGGGCGCAAGGTGCTCACCTGCAAGCGCTTGAACACGTACTGCACTGCGCCCTGCGGCACAAATTCTCCTGGAGCATTCCTGTGACAGTGGATGTGAATGAGTACCGCCGCGAGCGCGGGAGCCTTCTGGCTGAGCGCGCCCGGGAAGCAGCGGAACAAGCCCTCACCCTGAAACGCGCCATTGTCTTAGAGCCCATGTCGGCTCCCGACCGCCGTGCTGTCCACACCGCCTTGGGAGACAACGCCAGCGTGGTTACCGAAAGCCTAGGGGAAGACCCGCACCGGCGTGTTGTGATTCGTCCCCGCTCGTAAAGGAGAATGTGCCGCAGTCAATTGCCACGAACACCCTGGTCGCCATTGTAGGGCGCGTTGTCCAAGTTGCCTTAGGGTTTGCTGTGCTAGCTGCGCTGACACGCTTCTTAGGAGAGGAAGCGTTCGGGCAGTACGCTGCTGTCCTTGCCTATGGATCGTTAGTCCTAATCGGTGCCGACCTGGGGCTGTACCTTACCCTCACCCGTAGAGTGGGGCAGGAACCTAAGTCCGCCTCGACTCTTCTTTCCGACATCACGTGGATACGCTTAGTGAGCCTCTTCGCGGCGTTTTTTCTCGGCAGTCTTTTTCTCCCTGTCTTTCCTATTCTCAAGAATACCCTGGGGGTTTTCTGGATTGCCGCGGCTGGCTTTGCGGCGCAGTCCCTGAGCCAACTCTTGATGGGGGTGTTCCAAGCTCGTGCCAGCCTCTGGCGCGCGAGCGTTGGAGACCTGGTGGGACGCTTCGTGCAACTAGGCGTAGTTTTAGGGGCGCCGTACGTGGCCGTCTCCCTTTTCCCCCGCGTCCACGTGGCCCTAATGGTATTCGCCTTTACCGCAGGCACCGTGGCGGCTGCCCTGGCCCATCTCCACTTCCTTCCGCTCCGCTTCCGTCTGCACCTCCCCCCAAACTCCTCGCGGGTGCGGGAAATTCTGGCCGAATCTTGGCCGGCGGCAGCGCTCCTCGCCTTAAATGCTGTTTACTTCCGCGTTGATATTCTCATCTTGTCTTTTTTCCGCCCAGAAAGTGAAGTGGGACTCTACGGCCTAGCGTACCGCATCATTGAAAGCGCGCTATTTTTACCCGCGGCGTTCGGTGGGCTCCTCCTCCCTCGCTTAAGCGAGGGGTCCTCTCTACCCACTGCGCTGTTTCGTGAAAGCCTGTACATGGTGACTCTCATCGGCAGCGGCGTCTCCCTCCTCCTTGCCTTACTCGCCGCCCCCATCATCCATTTTTTATCAGGGGATTCCTTCGCCGGTACCGCCCCTCTCTTAGCGATCCTCTCCCTAGCCCTCTTTGTTATGTTTCTCGGCAACCTGTTTGGGTTTACCTTGGTCGCCCGCGGCCGGGTGCGCTCCCTCATGTGGCTCTACGCAGGCCTCGTGATTTTTAATGTCATAGCCAACCTGCTTACCATTCCTCGGTATGGCGCTCTCGCCGCTGCCGTCGTCACGGTAGCCACCGAAGTACTCGCGGCAGCGATTGCCGCCATCTTGGCGTATCGCCTGGCCCCCTATACGTTCTCATCAACATTTTTTGCAAAGCTAATCATTGTGCTGCTCGCCACCACCGGGGGCACCTTGATTCTTCCCGACAGCTGGCACGTTGTCGCCCAAGCCTTCATCGCTGCTGGCATCTTCGGTGGCATGAGCTTTGCTCTCAAGCTTTTTGACCCGAAGGAAATACGTACCCTCCTCGCGAAGCCATGAAGTGTGATGTCATTATCCCTGCGTATAATCGGGCCTCCACCCTGCGCGAAACCCTGGTGGCGCTTTCCCGCTCTCACCTACCGCGCCCGTCCTGGACGCTTCGTATCCTTGTTAGTGATGATGGCTCTACCGATGACATAGAGACCGCTATCCAAGCGCTTTCGCTTCCCCGTCCGTGGAGTCTCACTATCATCTCAGGAGAACATGCCGGCCCAGCCGCCTCTCGCAATCGGGCGCTTGCGCAAGCCCGCGCCGACGTCATCTTTTTCCTGGGAGCGGATATTCTCTTACAGCCCGAAGCGCTGGCGCACCACCTTACCTTTCACGAGCAGCATCAAGGAGCTCATGAAGCAGCGCTTGGCATGGTGAAATGGGACCCGCGTCTTCCTCCCACACCCCTGATGGAGTGGATGATGCATGGCGGGCAGCAGAATGATTTTGACAGCCTCTTAGGGGAAACACAGGCCGACCCTGCTCACTTTTTTTACGCCTCTCACCTCTCTCTCAAAAGGCACATACTTTCCCGCGCCCGTTTTCCTGAAGAACTCGACTCATATGGCTGGGAAGACCTAAGTCTTGGCCGCACTCTGGGAGGACAAGGCATAACACTCCATATTCTCCACGCTGCCGTAGGGCTCCACCGCCACTTCTACTCGCTCTCAGCTATTGCTGAGCGGCAGCAGGCGGTAGGCCTCTCCCTGAAGTCCTACCAAGCCGTACACCCAGACGTTTCTTTACCCCGCCCTTCGTCGCAGGCGGCCTATTTCTTCCGGGCATTGTTTATACTTTTAGGCGGCCAAGCCGCCCTCCGCGTCTTCCTGGCCCTGTTTCAGAAAGTCTCATTTCCTTGGCTATTTCTTGTGTTCACAAGCAACGCTTTCTGGCAAGGAGTGTGGAGAAGCCATGGGGGTTTATTGGCTTTCTTGAGGAGAAAAGTGGCATTTTTTAAATAATCTCTGTAATTATCCTCAGTTTTTTCCACAATGATTCCACAAACCAAAAAGTATCATATTGTGACTGTCCACTATGGCGAGAGCCTGCCCACGAAAACACTTGTTGAACAGCTGCTCCACTCCCAGCGCCTCCCCGATCGCATCATCGTAGTTGACCATGGGCCAGCTTCCTTGCCTGATTTCTGGGGGGATAAACGTGTTGCCATCATCCGCCCCGCCCGAAACGCTGGCTACGCCGGCGGCGTTAACTTTGGCTTAGGGTTTCTTTTGGGGCAACGAACATCCCGGAGCGATATCGTAATCCTTCTCAACAATGACAGTGAAGTCTCGCCTGATACAGTAGAAAAGGTTATTGCCTGGTGGCAGACTAACCCCGCGCCCGCCATCGCAGGGATAAAATTGGGTCAAGTGAACCTCGTAACTGGGCGAACAACAATTGATTCCAAGCTCTCCGCCAGCACGGCGGACCCGCCGAAGTGGTGGGCAGCTTCCAGATTCCACTTAACCTATCTTCATGGGTCATTTCTCAGCGCCCCCTTAAACACATTTCTTACCCTCCAAGGGCTGCCCAACCATTTTTTCATGTATTGGGAAGATGTCCTATTTTCTCTACGAGCCCGGCAAATGGGAATTCCCCTAAAAGTTATTTCCGGTCTTCCCGTCACACACGATGATGCGCCTCCCAGCCAGTCCGACTCCGACCATCTCTACTACCTGGTTCGCAACGGAGCCATGTTTCTGCAGAGTAATTCTCCCCGCCCGTGGCGCTGGCTTTGGCGCCTGCTCAACTTGCTGCGCCTCATCTACCACAACCTTCAGCCGGCCTCGCCCTCTGTGCGCACGATTCGACAAGCGCTGCGCGATGCCGTTCTTCACCGCACAGGCCAGCGGCCATGAAAGTTGATGTTGTAGTGGTGACGTATAACAACGCTGGCACAGCTGCGCAGTGTCTACAAAGCCTCCCGAAAGATGCCCGTATTGTTGTGGTTGATAATGCCTCCCAAGATGACACTGTGGCTACCCTCGCTACCCTAGGAGTTGCGCCCCACTCTCAAAGTAAAAACCTTGGCTTCGCTGCCGGGGCGAACCAAGGAGCTACGCTTGGCCAGAGCCCCTGCATTTTATTTCTGAACCCAGACGCGTATCTCAAGGAGCCTTCACTGGAGACCGCACTCACCTACCTTGAGTCTCATCCGGATGTAGCGGCGCTCGGCTTTCAATTGGTAGACCCTACGGGTAAGCCTGAGGTAAGTTTCGGTCCGCCGGTTACGCTCTTTTCTCTTTTCACGCACCGGCGCCGCCGTCCAGAAATTCCGTCTACACCCACCCCCGTGGGGTGGGTGTCCGGCGCAGCTCTGCTGGTGCGCCGGGCAATGTTTGAAAAAGTCGGCGGCTTCGATCCGGAGTTCTTTCTCTACTGGGAGGATATTGATTTAAGCCGGCGCCTCTGCCAGCAGGGTGGCCAAGTCATGTACTTTCCTTATATTCAGGTTTTCCATCAGCGGGGCAGGAGTCTTTCTGATACGCGCCGCAAAACTCAGTTATATGACAAGTCAGCTGACAAATACTTTCACAAACACTACTCTCCAATGATATGGGGGCTACAGCGCTTCTTGCGTCGCCTGTACCGGTATTTCTCGCCGGAGGTGCACTGACTGTACTCTGCACAGGCGCCTGGGCGCTACGCTTTCCTAAACTTGCCACTGGCACTCTCATCCTCTCGCTCATAGCCGGGCAGCTCTTTCGGGTTCCCCTTCCCGGCCAGGGAGGAGGGTTGTTGGTGAGCGATGTTGCGACTGTGCTCGTACTAGGCGCCGCGCTTCTCCAAAGGCTATTTAGCCAAGGAGCAAGAAAACAGTATGCAGTACACAGTATACAGCGCAGCAAAAAATCACCCCTTCTGCTTACTGCTTACTGCCTACTGTCTACTTTTATCCTCTGGTCCCTTTTCATCCTCCTTCCCCGTGTACCCGACTTAGGCCTCCAAAACTTCCTGGTCGCTTTCCTCTACTGGCTTCGTCTGACCACCACCCTCGCGCTCTTCCCCGCACTGCTCATTCTTTTTCGTGATATTCGTATCAGAAATGCTACTCAGCATTTTCTGGTTGGTGCCGTCGTCGTACTCGTGGTCATTGGTTTCCTGCAACTCGTGCTGCTGCCGAACTTAGGGGACTTGTCCCGCGTAGCTCCAGCTTTGGCCGGAGCGAAATGGGACCCGCATCAAGGCCGTCTCTTTTCTACCTGGCTCGATCCCAATTTGTTTGGAGGATTATTAATCATCGTGATCCCGTGGATTTTTGCTCATAGCTTTCTCCCCCTTACGAAGGGGGAGTGGCCGCGCTTCACGGCCGTAGGGGTCTTGCTTGCGGCGCTCTTGGCTCTTCTTCTCACCCAATCCCGCAGCAGCTTCCTGGCACTCGGCCTTACTTTTCTCTTACTTGCTCCGGCATTCATCTGGCAGCTGCAGCGTCTTCCCCGGCGGATGGGAGCTGGCCTCGCTGTCAGCGCCCTTACCAGCGCTGTGCTGCTCATTGCGTGTGTTACAGCTCTTGCCCCGAGCCGCCTCGCCGGCCTTTTGACCGTAGATGAAACCGCTGCGTTGCGAGTGGAGTCTCTGGCCGGGGCGCTTTTCCTGAGCGAGCAGCACCCCTACTTCGGCGTAGGCTATAACGCGTATCAATTTGCCGCTGCCGTGGAGGGACTCTCGAGCGATTTCACTATCCACTCTCGAGCCGGCGCTGATAACAGTTGGTTAACGCTGGCCGTAACTACGGGCGTACCCGGCGCGGTCTTATTTTTCCTGCCGTGGGTGGGGCTTGTAACGTTTTTCCTTTCCCGCGCTTTTCGTGGGGACACTCTCGCCCTTGGGGCCGCCGGCAGTCTCATGGCGCTCTTTCTGCATTCCCAGGTAGTCAACAGCTTTCTCTATAACCACCTGTTGATTACGCTGATAGTGATTACCACCCTATGTCTTTCTACGAAAAGGGGTCATCCTCATCGCCTTCCTTCTCCCCGCCTACCTAGTTCGTTTTTCCGTGGCTGGTATCCCGACCACGCTTCTTGAAGCGGCCGTCTGGGCAGTCGCGCTCAGCGGATTTTTTCAAGCAAAGATTCGCCGTTCGTGGATAAATACTGCCAAGGCCATTCCTAAGCCAATTCTTTTTTTAGTCGGGTTGTTTTTTCTCTCCGCTGTAATCTCTACAGTAATCTCTCCTCACTTGGAAACGAGTCTAGGGATTCTTAAAGGATGGATCGTAACTCCACTCGTGTATGCATTTTTAGTGTATGCAGCTCTTACCACCTCATCCGCCTCGCCACGAGTCGGCTTCTCCTTCTCAAGGAGAAGCACCTCTCCTTACGAAGGAGAGGTCTCCGCTCATACGGAGGGTGAGGTTTTAAAGCACTGGATCATCACGGCCCTCGTCCTTTCCGGCCTTGTAGTTGCACTCCTCGGTCTCTCTCAACTCGGCCAGCTCGATCGTGTCCAGGGTCCGTACGATGTCCCAAACTCCCTAGCATTGTATCTGGCTCCCATTATTGTTCTTGCTTGGCGGGCGTACTCCATATTCGGCCGCCTTGCCGCCGCCGTGATGTTTCTTGCTCTTCTCTTCACGGAGTCCCTGGCTGGCGTCGTGTCAGTGCTGATCGCAGTCGGAGCTGGGCTCTTCATACTCCAAAGAAACCCCCTTAGTCCCCCTTATCAGGGGGAAAAGCAGACATCCTCCCTTGATAAGGGGAGGATGGGAGGGGTTTTAATTCTGGTAGGGGTTGTTGCAACCTTTCTCCTCGTCCCTAAAATCCATTACCTGCAGCAACCGGGAAGTTCTGCGCAGGTGCGTCTGCAGTTATGGAGCATCTCCTGGGATCTTATTCGCGAACGCCCGCTCCTGGGTGTAGGTTTGGGCACTTTTGAGCCAGCTTACCAGGCAAAGTTGCACGAGCGGTTTACTGAGTACGAATCCGCCCCGCTTCCTGAGTTCGTCTTTCGTGATCCGCATAACTGGCTCCTCTCCTTTTGGCTCAACACCGGCCTTCTCGGCCTTGCAAGCTTCGTCACAATTCACGCGTATATTTTTTTCAAAACTTTTCTCCCCCTTACGAAGGGGGAGTGGCTGCCCGCGGCAGCCGTAGGGGTATCAACAGCCCTATTGGCCCTACTGCTCCTCGGTCTCGCGGACACTATCTACTGGAAGAACGACTTAGCTACCCTCCATTGGCTTTTCATTGCCCTACTTATTTCGGCTTCCCAAAGAATGGTTTGAATGCCTCCTGGGCAAACTGAGGACTAATCGTGTTAAGCAAAAGTTGTGCCAAGAGGGCAAAGGTGATTCCGTACGCTGCCGCAATTAACATGCTCTTTGCCGTGCCGATCTTGCTTTCATTGCCCTCTGCGGCCATATACACAAAGCCGGAAATCACAATCATGACCAGCCCGAGGGCAATTACTACCGCCGTAACCGCATTGATAATCAGCTGAATTACGCCGACCAGGCCCTGTTTGCTCGCTACGTCTTCTATGCTTTTCCCTCCCAATCTAAAAATATCTGATTCAAAGGAATTTGGGGTAGGAGTCGGAGCCGCCGCGCGCGAAGTTGTCGCTGCCAGGCTAAACAAAATCAGCAGGGTAAAAAACACTAAAGTTCCATATTGTAACCAGAATCGTTTCATACCTGCGCCTGCTGTTTAGCCATCTCCCGCCGCGCCGCTTCTATTTGTAAAATCTGTTGCGGGTCAGAGGTGATGACCTGGTCTTCAGCATAACTGGCTATAATTTTAATTGCCACGTGTTTTAAGCCGGCAAAGAAAATACCTTCCCCCACATCACTTTCCAGGAGGCGAAACTTTTCGTGGTCAGTGAGGTAGAATACCTGCGCCAATTGGTCTATGGCCGCCGGCGACTGACGCAATAGCAGCTGGATGGACGAGTTAGTCACAATCGGCTTACCAAACTTTGAACCCAAGAAGTCGGTAATGTCTTGCGTAATCGTAGTTACTCCTAAGTAGTATTTACGCGCCCGTTTGGCAATCGAGAACATAAACCGCGCCGATTCCTCGTGTTGCATCATGAACCAAGCCTCGTCTACGACCAGCAGGCGCCGCTTGAGCTCGCTCCGCACTCGGTTCCAGATGAAACCAAGGATCACATACATGGCAATCGGTCGCAGTTCCTCCTCCATATCACGGACATTGAACACAATCAGTTGTTTATCGAGCTGCACGTTCGTCGGCCGGTTAAATACGCCGGCGTAGGTACCCTCCACAAACCGGGAGAGACGCGTGGCAATGCTCTCGCCCCCCGCCATGTCGCGGATAATCGTGTAGAAGTCTTGCAGAGTGGGCACTTCTGGCCTATCCCAGCGCGCCCCCGGCGTAATGTCTTTGAGTGCGTAAGCCTCCCACAGCCCTTTGTCTACGATTGATTGCTCTTCGGGAGACAACCCTTGGACCATGAGAGAAACAAGTCCCGTGAGCCTAACTACGTTTTCCCGGAGCACTGCCGCTGGATCCTCGTCTTCGGCGAGCGCCGGTAAGTCAAAAGGGTTGATTCGGTTTTCGCTGGCAATGGCTACTCTGAGGTACCCGCCGCCCACTGCCTCGGACAAATAGCGGTATTCTTGCTCCGGGTCAATCACAATCACGTCTGTCCCAAACATCATGCTGCGCAAAATCTCCAACTTCACCGCGTAGCTTTTCCCTGCCCCGGATTTAGCAAAGATCACCATATTAGCGTTCTCTAAAGTGAAACGGTCGAAAATAACCAGGCTATTGTTATGCAGGTTAATGCCGTAGAGAATGCCCGAGGTGCTGGTAAGATCCGAGCTCACAAAGGGGAAACTGGTAGACAACGGCGAGGAATTCATATTGCTATTTACCGCCAGCTTGTCTTGCCCAAGCGGCAAAGTGGAAACAAGCCCTTGCTCCATCTGAAAAAGTGCCGGCTTAGTGTAAATAAGCCTCCCTTCCAAGAGCACCTCGATTTGAGCCAAAATATTGTCGAGTTCTTCCTGGCTGTCAGCATAAATTGTTATGTATAATCCAAACTGGAAAAACCGCTCCGTTCCCTGCACCAGCCGGTCCCGCAGCTCTTCAATGTCCTGGTAGGCTGTTTCCAACTGCGGGTCGCGGATCTTCCCCGCCTCCTGCTGCATAGCAATAGAGGCAGCCACTTGGGTTACCCGTTTCCTCAGCTGCTTTAAGATCGTGGCCGATTGTTGCGGATACACAAACATGGCCACATCGAACTCCACATCGAAGTTCACAATCGGGGCAAACCAATTAGTATCCAAGTATCGCGGATAAGTGGTGACATACACGGTCGTGGCCCATTTTCCGTCAATTTCAAAAGATCGTGGGCCGACTCGAAACCCCGCTGGCGCTATAATGTCTCGCAAGCTGGCTACTCCGCGGCTAAATTGCTCTAGTACCGCTGCTTCCTCGCTGCTCTCCGGAGTCTCTGCTTTCTTCTTCTTGCCGCGCAAAAACCCAAAAAAATCGCCGAATATACCCATAGAACAAAGTATACAATACAAACCCCCCTAAATCCCCCTTATCAGGGGGAAAACGCCTCCCTTGATAAGGGGAAGGCTGGGAGGGGTTTTATTCTTGGAATTCGGCCACCCTAAGTTGCCCTGCGTTTTTAAGACGCTGGTTTCGGCTCGTGCCGGGGTTGTACATAGTGTAGTAAAGCTCCAGTAACTCTTGCGTGTTGAGCGGCACCACCCGCAGCCCCATGCCTTGCAGCCCGGTGGCTACCTGCTCTGCCCGTTGAAAAAGCTGGGTTCGGTTATGGTCAAACTCAACGTCGGAGACCTTCCGCCCAGCCGCCGTTCCGCGGATACCTTTGGTCATGCGGCTGAAGAAACCCTCCTGGCGGCTTTGGGTGACGGCGAAAGGAATCACCACGAAGAACGTTTTCGTCATAATGCTGCTCCCCCGCACGAGCTCATCCACGAAGTTAACGTATTCATCCATCTGAAGACGCAGCAGCTCATTCGGCTGCTTCTCTCTAAGTGCCTTCACCTGCTCCAAGTAGGGGGTAATATCCATCTTCCGACTGGAGATAACAATCTGCACCGGGAAATCGAGGGAGTTCAGAAACTCTTGGTAGGCGTAAATAATCGCGTCCTGCTCGTCTTGAGATTTTAAGGCAAAGTTAATCGAGGAAATAAGCAGCACGAGCCGCATCGTGCCATCGCGCAAGATCACCACCCCATCCCGAATTTCTTCCAGCGGCAGCAGATCCTGTGTCGGCTTGCCTACCACTTTCGGGGATTGCATTTCTTGAGCCATATCAAGAAGTATACAATGCCTTCTCCCTATTTAGGGAGAAGGGGGTGAAGGAGTTTGCTCCTCTGGGAGCAACGGATCCTCCACGTCTTCCGTACTAATATTCCCTCCTGTCTCAATCTGCTGGGCCCTCTCGGCCAGCCCCCCGCCCATGTCTGGCTCGATATCCCGGCCGCGTACCGGCAGAAACTTGCGGTTCGCCGCGCGCCGCCACGTCCAAATTCGAGAGCTGAGAAAAAACCCCGCCGCATTTCCCATGAAGCTGAACAGCGATTTCCCCCCTGGCTTAAAATGGGCAAACGCTGCCGCCACGGCTACCACCGGCAGGGACAGGGTCAGAAACAGGGAAAGATCGGAAAATAAGTAGACGGGAATCAGCAGCAAGACTGCCGAGAAGTACATGAGAAACTGCTTCAACGTCAGTGGCCCGATGATTTTATCCTCAATGTCAACGAATTGGGGAACCTGATATCGCATAAGGGATTGCGACGTCTACGCTAGGCTTTAGTTTTTTCCGGCGGGTTCTTGAGATCTGCGGCGTTTTGTCCTCCCTGTGCTCTCGCCCCTTCCCACTTCTTCAGCCAATCTTCTGCCTTTTGATGAAGGAGCTTCTGCCACTGGGTAAACTCTAGCATGTGTGGCACAAATAGCTCTTTCTCTACTTCTTTGGCCATTGCTTTAGCTTTATCGTTCGAGAGCTTTAAGTCAGCCGCGAGCACACTGGCTAGTTCCGTAAGTGTCACTTCCCCTACCGCTACTCGCAGCACCGCGAAGGCAAGTTTGGGGCTGGCCTCTTCCATAGGGAGTGATGACCGTTTCGCGAGGCCCTGAATGAACGCACCCGTCTGTCGCGAAAAGAGCATATCTTGAATACCCTGCGGGCTGTGCAGTATCCAGTGGATATACCACCCGTCATTCTCTCCTCCGTGCCGTGCCAGGGAGCCAAAAGGGGAAGTTTGGTAGTAATCAAGAGCCATAGGTCTATACTATACTATTTATTTTCGAACTTTCTGATCACGTTCGTGTTGAATTCAGTTAGCAGGCTGTCATGGTTGTCCTCACCCTTCTTATACTGGTGCCGGGTGATATCGTTAACTATTGCAGCTATTTGCTCTTCAAGATCGCCGACAGTTTCGTCACGCTGGGCTTGGGTGATAGTACCAGCTGCCAGCTGAGCATCGGTCTGAGCAATTCTCCTGGAGATATGCGAGTACACCTCTGGAGGCACTTCTGCCAGGTCATCGATCCGAATATTCCTATTGAGTCTTAGTCTGTCGGCGATGTTCCCTCGCACCCGTGTGCCTAAGCGCTTCATGAGAGGGTCGTTGTACATGAGAGACCGCAGACCCTTCCCAGTGCTGTGGTATTGGAAGAGCTCACCAATGACGTTGCCTTGGTCGCGATCCGTGGCTGTGTTCTCAGTGCCGTTCGCATCCGTGGCGTTTAGGGTACGTTCACCTGTAATGTTATCCGTGTAAACTACCATCCCCTCCAGGCGCTCCACCACTTCCTCTACCCGCAGCTTTTCTGCCCGCAGAGATTGCTGGACTCTTCTGGCCTCGTCCTGGGTGATATTCCCGGCCGCCACGTGCATCCTCATCTTTTCGTCGACAATGTTATCGAGACCACCCTGGAAGTTGTTTAACCGACCAGTAGCATCAGCCTGCGTCATCCTCCCGGCCGCCACTTCCCCAGCAAAGTAATTTTGCAGGTTCTGGTCGTTAGCTCCCCCTAACTGCATAGCCCGCCCGATAGCCCACTCTGCGTCATCCGCCTGCTGCGCCTTATAAGCATGTGTCGCTGGGCTGTCATACATACCCAAGTACTTTTGGCGGTAGTACTCATCGGCCTCTGGCGGCCCCTCACCTCTCGATTTGCGCTTGCCGGTCAAGAAGCCACCTCGACTCCAATCCCACTCTCCAATCACGCCACGGAAGCGCTGGGCGCGCTTTGCGCCTTCCGACTCGGCAAAGTGGATGTCCTCGTCCCGAATACGTTTCCGCTCTTTCTCTGATGCCGCCACTTTATGCATATATCTGCGCATGGGCTTGACAATTGGGAGCTGCTGCGCTTCCTCGCCGATTCTCCGCAGTATTCTGCGCGTCCCTGAGCCCACGTAGGCCACTTTCCCGAGCCCCTTGGCCGCGCCCATACCATAGCGGGCGGCCACTGCGCCTCCCGCGACCCCGAGTTGCTGCCCCAGCCCCGCCGCGGCGAAGAGCACTCCTGCAGTAATACCGCTCATAAGAATCATGGCAATCGAATCGCGGATTGTAGGCCAATCCTCGAGCGCTGCATCCGCATTGAGTACTCCTTGGAGAGCTTCGTAGGTGGGTACTTGAGCTACAGCAAACACTGCTAACACAAAGACAATCGCCGGGCCGTAGATCACGTATTTAACAAACTGCTGCCACCACTGGCGAGCCCATTGCTGAGCACCCGGTAAGGCTATAAATAAGTAGGCTAAGGGCGAAAGCGTCAGCAGTATAATCAGCGCCAGCCAGCGTATAAACGCTATCACCGCTAACACGGCAAACCCTATGGCCATGAGCGCAATTGTGGCCAGCGACATCCAAACGCCTACGAAGTCGGCATCGCCCGCGCCGCCCAACTGTGCCAGGATGTCCCCCGTCCCCCCCATCAGAAAACCAGCGCTCACCACTGGAGACCGTTGCGAGATCGCCGCGGGCAGGCACGCCACCGCGCTGCCATTGCACACAATCCCTCGGCTCGCGTACTGCGCCATCACCGTCATAGCCAGGCGCGATAAATCCAGAATGAAGACAGCTGTAATCAGGCTGAAGTTAATGAGGAGAGCTGCAATCAGCAGCCTCGGCAACATGCGCCGGGCGGCAAACCCTTCGATTCTAAGCACAGTGGCGAGCGCAATAAAGAGGAGCCCCAGTACAAAGCCCAAATTGGCGAAGCCCAAGACAAACGGCCAGCCTACTTGTACAAAGGGGTTGGTAAGGAACGTGCCGTATGCCAAGAAGTAGCTCGCGGCCGCTGATACGACGAGGAGCACCATATTCGCGAGTACCGCCAGTACGGTCGGTACAATGTTGATGACGAATCGAACAGCGAACTCGATACACGCCACGGGGTCTGTCCAGCCGCACCTATCTGACGGTTTGGCATTCGCAGGCCCTCCTCCGCCCCCGGGGCCGGCGGCAGCTGCTATTCGTTGCTGGACCGTCAAAGTAGTCGCTGCTTCCCGCGAACAGAAATACATTTCTGCTTCACCCCCGCTCGTGACCGCATCAGATGCAATCACAGGGTACGGAGTCCTCGGGTCCACCAGGAATGAAGTTGTCTCGCTGCTGAACGCCTGCCGCTGACAGCCTTGAGCCGAAAGCTCAGCGCTTGTCTCGCCAACGAGTACTACTGCCGGCAGCTGGTCCAGCGTCATTCGGGCCAGCCCCTCCTGTGCGCGCGTAGTTTGTGGCACAAACAGCGTGAAGCTGATGAGGGCAGAAGCAATAATGGGGGTAATCCTCATATTCCTAGACTTTTATCAGCTTTAAGAAATCCTGCAGGAAATTAAGTTGTTTATGCAGGAGTTTATTGGTTACACCCGCCTGTTCCAAGAGTCCTTTCTTGTAAACATCTTCCTCAGAGAGCGGCTTCAAAGGCTGCCCCAAGTTGAGCTGCGGGTGTTGCCAGTTCCCGTTCTGGTCAGGGGCGCCAATGGCTGCTGCGCCTCCTCCCCGGTTCTGGACTTGGTTTGGGTCTACAAATTCTGGGTTAGACTCTCTCTCGGCGAGTGCCAAGAGAAGATCCCGCTGCAATCCCACCTTCACGTTCGCTGGCGCTGTGACGAGAGTGCCAATTCTGCCGATCTTACCACCCCGACCCTGCTCAATTGTGTGGGCCAGGTCGGGCACGGCTCCATCTACCAGCGTGTCTTGGAGCTGTGTCCGCACCCTCTGTTCTGCATCACTGGCTATATTCGCCAGGTCATCTTGGAGCGTTATCCCCGCCCGCGTGGCCAAGTACACGTGCAAAATAATTCCAAAAGCGCTGTGCCCGGCACAGACAGCACAATTGGTCGAGTGGAGCGTTATCATCCCATTTTCCCCCTTCTCAAGCTCATTGATCCAGGTACCGACATCAAATTTGGGCGGTTTGTAGTTAGCCTCCACTCCCTGAACTGCTTTTTCGAATTTTTCCAGTAATGCCGCTTTGTTTGGGCCTTGCAAAGCCTCCCGAATCTCAGCTATTTCCGGGCTGTACTCGTACGGACGCGTTGGGCCACCGTCCCGGGCCAGTTTTTTGACCTCCTTGGCCTTCTGCTCATGCGGATCTGTTCCCGAGGAAAGAGCCGCCAGCGCCCCATGGGTCACAGGCAAATTGGCGTACTCGATCGGGTCGACAATGTACGCTTTCTTGCGCTGGTCTATGAGCTGATCTCGCGCCGGCTGCCCCTTCTTAAAGATACAATCTTCGCTGCCAAACGCTTCCCGGCACAAATTTGCCACGAGCTCCGCTCCCCTGCGCCGGCTCTCTACCTCTGCCGCATATTTTTGTGCATCCAGTTTGGTTTGTGTGTCCGTGCCATCAAGATCAATTTGCCGTACCACAGCATCAGAAAGGCCCGTCTTTGTCTTTGTCACCGCGTCCTCCTGAGTGGACACAAAGCCTCCCCCCTGACGAGCTATTTGCAGTTCCTGGCGCGATCCTGGGACCGGCCGAGGTGGCTGCCCTGGCCGTAGAGGAGGTATGCCAGCAGCGATCTCAATCCAGTTTGAATTATTCAGCGAATATAAGACACTGAGAAAGAGCGGCTCAGTGTTGGGGCTTTGTATTACTACCACCCTAGCTTCCTGAGCATGTGCGTCCTCCCTTACACTGGTCATGGCAACCCCCACCAGAGCAATACTGGCGAAAAGCAGGGCGTACTTGACCAAGTGTCTCATAACGTTTTTAGTATACTCCGTTTCCCAATTCTGGCTACAGCGTTTTTAGCCTGATTTTAGCCGCTGAAGCTCCTCTTCAATCTCCTTGAAAACTGTTTCAAGCTCGTCGATATTCTTGGCTCCAATGAGGGCTCCTACCCAATCAGTTATGACATTGCTTAAGAGCTCCGTGTTATTGGTGAGCGCATGGCTCGCCGCCACTACTTTTGTATGCAGGTCTTTGAGGTTAGCTGGGGCCACCACCGCTTCCACGGTATCCACGTTTTCGTGCAGTTTTTTGAGAATATCCTGCAAGGCCGCTGCTTCGCCAGTCGTGTACAGCGTCTGCCAGGCCGAGGTTATGTCGGCGGTACTCACCGTGTGCAGCTTAGGGTTAGTGCTAAGCGTAATCTGGTCGAGGTAAGCCGAGACTGTTTTCTGATCTGTTTGCGGCGTAGTTTTAATTGTCCCTTCCGGCAGCGCGGGGAGCAGTGCCCCTTTATTCTCGTTCACAAATTTCTCGAGCCGCGCTGGCTCCAAAATTTGTTCGTCAGTTGCATCTTCCGGTAGGGTAGCCAGGTACTTCTCGGTCCAAGGGCCGATCTCTATCGAATCCTCGCCTGCTGGGTTACGCCCCGCCCGTACTTCTTCTCCATCAGGTACGCCGTCGCCATCTGTGTCAGCCACCTGCGGGTCGCTTCGGTAAATATTCTCAACCAAATCAGCTAACCCATCGCCATCGCTATCTTGGGAGACATCTGTCTCCGTCAGCTCCGACGGAGAACCTGCCACTGGCCCGGCCCCCTTCGAAGAGTCAGCATTCAAATACCACTGAAGTCCCCACCAAACACCGAAAATTACCAAAAGAACCGCTCCTGTGATGAGTGCCACTCGAATACCCAATTTATTTATAGGGGTCATGCCGCCCTTACTGTGCTAGCCCTCCTGCCAGCTGCTGCAATCGTTCTATCTCTGCAATGATGAGAGGCATATAGGTGGCGTCATTTGCCTCCAGCTGCCGCACGCCCACCGCTGCTTTCACCTGGTCTTCTGGGTATTCAGCGATCACGTCGTAGGTTGCCGCCAAGAGCTCCGAATATCCCAAAAGGAGCCGCTGTAAATTCTCCGCCGCCGGGGGAACTTTGAGTGCTACCAGGTCTTGCTGACGGAGACGCACCGCAAGCGCCAATCCGCGCACGCTAGCCGGGTCATTATTTTGCACTAAGTCGTTCAGAGCAGAGGCCACCACCGTTGGGTTAGAAAACGGTGTGATGTCCCCAGCTACGCTGAGGTAAGCAGAAAGCGCTGCCGGGGTGTCGCCCCCTTCAACAGCCACTGCTCGGCCAAGCGGCGTGGGAAGCTTAGTCACCACCGCCTGCTCTTGAACGTACTGATTCAAAGTTTCAGGCGTGCGATTGTTATCACCAAATCGCGCCCGGTAATCTTCCGTGTAATTTTTGCCGGAGAGGTTAAGGTCCAGATTACGTTCGAAAAACTGGTCCACCGCCACCGGCGTATTCGCCGCCGTCTCCAGCGGTGTTACGTTGCGCCCCGGCACGAATCCGTCCGGCAAAAGATCGTTCGGCCCAGGGATGGTAGGGTTGTGTCGCGCTGCTACTTCTGCCCCATCGGCAAAATTATCCCCGTCAGTGTCCGTGTTGTTAATATTAGTTCCCCAAAGTTGCTCGTCACTGTTACTGAGACCGTCCCCGTCATTATCGGCACTTGGGTCCACTTGCTGTTGGGTTCCCGTTTCTGCCCCCGGCAGCTGCGGCGTCCCCGTGGCCGGGGTAGGCGTAGCCGCCGGCGCTACTCCCTGCCTAAGCCGCTGCGCTACCAAGACCGCTGCTCCCCCCGCCACCCCAATAATGAGGACGACGAGTATACCAATAACAAGTCGCCGAGACATGCCCACACTATATCACCAATATTCCTGTTTTGGCTAAAGGCTAGGGCTCTACAGCTGCCAGCATGGCTTCAAAGCGTTTGACGATGTCCGACTCGTTGCGCCAGGCCATGAGAATAAAAATCGTATTCAATGGTATGAATGCACCGATAAAGGGAAGGAACTCTATTCCCATAGCCACCGTCAGCCGTACCCACACCTTCTGAATGTACTTCTTCCACAATATCTTCATGGCTGGCTTTTTCCACCACCCGCCTGAAATTCTGCTCCAAGTCCAGTAAAAAAGTATCAGCCAAAAAACGATCTGAACGGGAATAGTAATTAACACCCCCACCACGAGGAGGGCCCCGATAATCTGCAAGGCATCGTAAGCAAATGCAACGAGAAAGATCTTAATGGGAAAAGGTGGGTGCTGCAGGTCCTCCTTAGCCTCTTGAATGCCCTCTGCATCCAATGGCTCTCCCGCTTCCTCGAAACTCTCAACAAGTTCCTGTATATCTTCTTCTTGAATTTCCACGCCGTTTGCCATACTTCTCAGTCTGCCACACGCCTTACCCTTCAGCTAGCCGGCGCCACTGCGCCAACGAAAGCTCTTGCGGCCGTGCGGTGGCGGGTATCTGCGCTCGAGCCAGCCGCGCGTGAGCTTCCGCCTCTTCCCATGCCCGCTTGAGTACTCCTCCGATTTGCTTACGCTTGGCTTGAAAGCACAGCTTAGCCACTCCCAATATTTTTTCCCGCTCTGCCTGCAGTAACCCTTGCTCTTTATGCGGCGTTAAAACCACTAAACTGGAGTCTACTTCTGGCTCCGGCCAGAAACAGCTGCGCGGCACCGAGAGGAGACGGTCTGCCCTTCCCCACAGCTGGACCGCGAGCCCGAGTAAGTTCATGGCAGGAGGCGCTGCTGTCATGCGCTCAGCGACTTCCTGCTGCACCAGTAAGACAACAGCTTCGGGCGCTGGCTCAAGCTGCGTAATTTTTCGAATGATAAATCCGGAAAGGTTATACGGGATATTTCCGACAAGGCTGTAAGCCTTGTCGCCCGCCGAAGCTTTATGCGAAGGCTGGGCCCAATCAACATCTCGCAAATCTTTGTTAACAATTTCCACTCTCTCGCGCAGCTTTTTTGGCAGCTGCTCTTGTAAAATGTTTACCAAACTTTCATCTCGCTCTATCGCTCGGACATAAAACCCTTGGGCTGCCAGCGCTTGCGTGAGTGTGCCCACTCCCGCTCCTAATTCAGTTACGTAGTTTGGAGCGGCCTGCCGGCCGAAGCCGCCTCTAAGGCTGGCCAGGGTTGCCTCAACTACCTCGTCACAAATCAAAAAGTTTTGTCCAGCGCTTCGCTGAGGCTTCACCCCCGCTTTTTGCAAAAGAAACTGGAGCGTGCGAGTATCCGTTAGCTTTCCCCCGATCATAGCGGTACACTATAGTCGATAAACTCCTCGTCCAGAACCTCTTCAGCGCCTGCCGGCGGAAGCCTCAGCGAAGGCTGGAAGGCTGGGTCTACCTGCTCAATCGTATCCGGCAGCGATTTCAGGAAACGGGAAGGAATACTGAGCACTCTCTGCCCGCGAATGAAACGGTACTGCGCGTAGCTTAACACTAGCTTCTCTTTCGCACGTGTCATTCCCACGTACAAAAGACGCCGCTCTTCTTCGAGTTGGGAGCGGCTCGCTAGGCTGTTCATGTGTGGCAGGAGCCCTTCCTCGCATCCCACGATAAAAACCACGCCGAATTCCAACCCCTTGGCCGCGTGTAATGTCATGCAGGTGACGCGCTCGGCGTCACCATCGTGGCGGTCAAGGTCAGTCAGCAGCGCCACTGCTTCGAGAAATGTCGTCACATCGGTGTAGACCGATGTGACGTTGAGGAGCTCTTCTAAATTTGCTTTTCGCTCTTCAAAATCGCCTTGTTGTGCCAGCCACGCCCAGTAGCCTGTCTGGGTCAGCAATACCTCTAACACCTCGGCCACGGTGGCGAATGGCCTGGTGAAAGCCTGGTGATATGCCCGCGCCACGCGTTCCATCACTGGCCGCCTTCCCGCCTCCTGCAACACCAGTTCTCGCACCGGTACTTTTTTAGCTTCAGCTGCTTGCTCCCACAGCTTAATTGTCTTTGGTCCTACTCCCCGCCACAGCGCCCCCGCCACCCGCTCTATCGCCAGCGTCGCCTGTGGGTTAACAAGCAGAGTTAAGAGCGCCAACGCGTCCTTAATTTCGCGCCTCTCATAAAAACGGAAGCCGCCCACGATGGTGTACGGCATCTCATGGGAAAGAAACTCTTCTTCGAATGCACGCGACTGCGCGTTGGTGCGGTACAACACCGCGCAATCTCTAAGACTCCCGCCGCTGTCTACGTAAGCCGCGATCTCTTCCCGCACCCACCGCGCCTCCGCCCGGTCAGAAAGATGTGCCGCCAGTTTCACCGGTTTACTCTGAGCCTGTCGAAGAGTCCACAATCGCTTGTGCTTTTGCACCACATTTTCTGCAATCACTGCATTCGCGGCCGAAAGGATGTCGGTTGTGGATCGGTAGTTCTGGGTCAGATACAACGTTTTGCACCCCGGGAACTCACGCTCAAAGTTGAGGAGATAATCAACACTCCCACCCCTCCAGGAGTAAATGGCCTGGTAGTCGTCTCCTACTGCACAAATATTTTTCTCGGGGCCCACCAAGAGCGTAAGCCACTGGACCTGGAGGTCGTTCACGTCTTGGTACTCGTCTACCGAGAGATACCTCCAGCGCGACTGGTAGCGTACTCGTATCTCTTTTTCTCTTTGGAGCAATGTGATCGGCTCCACCAGTAAATCGTCAAAGTCGTAGGCATCATGTCGCGCGAGCAGCTCTTGGTAGCGCTTGTATACTGCCTGCATCTCTTCTCCGTGCAGCCGCTGCCGCTCTTGTTTGGCTCGTGAGATGGCGCCCCTCACGCTGGCAGCGCTGTGCTGCTTAGGGGAAAGCCCTACCTCCTCCATCGCGCGTTTCACCACTCGGGTGCTATCGTCTTCATCCAAGATGGCAAAGTGAGCACTGCGTGATGTAGCGCGGTACTGCTCCCGCAGCATTCTCGCTCCCAGCGCGTGAAAGGTTCCCATTGCCTGCGGCAGGTCCGCCTTACCTCCCTTCAGGTTCGCCACCCGCTGCTTCATCTCGGCAGCCGCTTTGTTCGTAAATGTGACGGCCAGGATTTCCTCTGGTTTTGCCAGCCTTTGCGTGAGAATGTAGGCAATCCGGTGAGTGAGCGCCCGGGTTTTCCCTGAACCTGCTCCGGCCAGCACCAGCACCGGCCCCGCTGTACTTTGTACCACTTCTCGCTGAGGCTCATTTAAACCTTCAAGGGGGTCTTTCATAAACAAAATAAAGAATAGCATTTATCCACAAGCCGTCGCCAAGGCTATGGCCTGCGAGGCAGCCCTGCTTGCCCGCCGAAGCCCCTGGCGAAGGAGGGAGCAAGGCGTGCGGCAACACAAAGAACTGCTTGTCAACCTTGACCTCGAGCGGTGGTCGCGTACAATCCGCTACTATCGGCAGTGTCAACAGGTGTTGACACTACACCCCTTCGCAACAACACCAAATACAACACAAACCGTCTCATTCGTGGCTAACGAATTATTATAGTAACCACACAACGAGACTGGGGTAAAAGACTTCTCTCGAAGCAAGTTCTCCTTCATGCCGCCTTCCTTCTGATGGTGGTAACGGTGGCCTGGCAGAGCCGTGTTTCCTTGGGGGGTATCGATCGCAACTCCCTTCTCTACACCGTAATCTCTGGCGAAGAAGTGAAGGAAGGTGCGATGGATCCCTCCCGCTACGCTCAAATCGAAGGCCCAGGTATTGGCGGAGCTCGCCTGGCCGCCGCCGATTTTTCTGACTCTCCGGTAATGCTCGAAGAAGGTGAGGGGGGAGATATTTTAGATGAAGAATCTGCCGCCGCGGAGATCGTGAGCAACGGTGCCCTACGCGCCGTTCCCGAGCCAGGCACGACGGATACTGACCACGCCTCAGAGCGTCGTCGGATCGTCACCCACACCATTGAAGAAGGCGAAACTTTCGAAAGTATTGCCCAGCGATTTGGTATCAGTCTCAACTCAGTCTTGTGGGCGAATGACCTAAGCGCTCGCGACACGCTCAAACCGGGTGATATTCTAACCATCCCACCTGGCACCGGCGTCATCCACAAAGTGAAAAAGAATGAAACCGTCGAAGGTCTCGCCGATTACTATGGGATTCGAGGTGTCGATATTGCGAAAGCTAATGAGCTAGAAAACAGTAGCGAGTTAGACATCGGACAAGTTCTCTTTATGCCCGATGGGCAGAAGCCAGCTCCGAAACCAAGCGCCCCGCGGATTGTCCCGCGCGGCGAAATTGCTCGTGGTGAACCCGGCCCAGGGGTGGATGCGAGCGGAGCCGATTGGGTTTGGCCCACCAGCACGCACCACATTTCTCAAGGGTTCGGCAGACATAAGGGCGTAGATCTGGATAATCACTATGGACCAATCTATGCCACCCGCGCAGGCGTCGTTGCTAAAACTATTTGGCTCGGTGGCTATGGGAACCTCGCAATTGTTGATCATGGAGATGGCTACACCAGCTATTACGCTCACATGAGTAAGTTCACAGTGGACGAAGGCCAAACGGTGGCTGCCGGTGACCACATCGGATTTGTCGGTAGCACTGGTCGTTCCACCGGCCCCCATTTGCATTTCGAAATTCGCAAGAACGGAGTTCCCACGAGCCCGCTCAGTTACTTCTAGTACTTACTCTTCGTCTCGGGACGCGTACGATTTCGGGAAGAGGTGCCAACCACGCCCACGCGGACTGCTAGGCCACAGGAGCAGCGCCAGCGCTGCCCCCAGGAGTCCTACGTCTCGAATCAGAATGGCGTTTACCCCTTGGGTAAGCAGGATGCCCGCCAAGTGCAACACCGCGAACGCCGCCGCGGTCTTGGGAAATATTCTCACTAAGAGGAGTATGCCGAGGAGAATATCGAAGAACCCATTGAGCTGGAGAGCTACCGCCCGGGGAATTCCAAACGGCAAACTCTCTGGCACAAAGCCAAGCCAGAGATCCGAGTGCCGTAAGATGTCGATGCCGATCCAGAGGAACACAATTCCCACCCCTATGCGGAGCACGACATACGACAATCCGTACCTTCCGTATCGCATGCATCCATTGTAACGCTTAGATTGCGCGCCGCAGCAGCTCTTGGAAGAAATCGATGCTGACCGTCGCCCAGCTGAACCATAAGATGTGTCCTAAAATCATCCAGGCCCACGCCAGTGGCCGCTGTTGCAACACACGCAGCGAGGCGAAAGGGAGTAGTCCCGCCGCCGCGAGGTATATAAACAGACGTATGTATGAACCGATGTCATAAAACATTACCTGGCGGATCATGTGAGGCAGCCCCAAGAGAGCGATCACCACTTCGACTCCTCCGAGTAACAGCAGTACGCTCTTGATCGTTCCCACATACAAGCGTCCGAGCATACCTGTATTCGACCACAAATCCAGTATCTGGCAAGAGTAGCGTGCTTGACTCTTTCGCGGTAGTACCTATAATGCCGCGCATAAATTTTAGAAAATTCCCATGGCAGATGATCGAAAAATTGTGCAGGCAGTGAATGTGTGGTCCCTTGCTGGGGAAATCGGCCTTCTGCTCTCTCTCCCATTAGTTATTCTCGTGCCGCTGGCAGTTAAGCTGGATAGAACCTTCCATACCCTCCCTCTCTTTATTATCGGAAGCCTGATACTCTCAATAGTAATTTCAACTCTTGCCGTCGCCCGTAAGGTCCGTCGCATTAAACTTCTATGAGCCAACTCCACATTTCGCTTGCCGCTGAGCCGGTCCTCCACGTGGGACCGATAGCACTAAACAACTCTTTCCTCACCGGAGCTGTCGGCAGCGTACTCATTCTCGTTCTTTTCATTTTGGCCGCTCGCACAATCAAGCTCTATCCCGGTAGAGGAATCTCTCACATTATTGAGACAGTCAGCGAAGCTATTCTCGATCTTATTGAGAAAGTCACGCACGACCGCGCCAAGGCTATCCGCCTGTTTCCACTCCTCATGACTCTCTTCATCTTTATTCTCGTGAACAACTGGCTGGGGCTCTTACCCGGCATGGGCTCCATCACGATAGCCGGCAGACATGGCCCTACCCCTCTCTTTCGCCCGGCCACCGCTGACCTCAACACCACTCTCGCTCTAGCCGTCATTTCCGTCGGCATGACTCAAATCTATGCTGTCCGCGAGCTTGGGCTGGGGAAGCATCTCAAAAAGTATCTCAGTTGGAATCCGATTATGCTCTTCGTCGGCCTCCTTGAATTTATCGCCGAGTTCTCCAAAATGATTTCGTTCTCATTTCGGTTGTTTGGTAACATCTTCGCGGGTGAAGTACTGCTAGTCGTGATTGCCTATCTTACCCCCGCCCTCGCCCCCCTGCCCTTCTTTTTCCTGGAGTTGTTTGTAGGGTTTATTCAGGCTCTCGTGTTTACCATGTTGAGTCTGGTGTTCCTCGAGATTGCCACGACTGAACACGGCGGACATAATGAGCATAAACATAAACAAACAAGCGTGGACCCCGTCGAAGTACACGCTCAATCTAACTTCCCCGCCAGCACGGCGGGCCCGCTGAATTAGCGGGTAATTTCTAACCTCTATTCTTTAAACCTATGGCTCTCGAACCTGAATCTCTCAAGGTCATCATGCCGGCCCTCACCATCATGATTGGCGGCATGCTACCCGCTCTCGCGATTGGTTGGATCGGCAGTAACGCCATGAAGGCCATCGGCCGCAATCCCGAAGCGGCTGACAAAATGTTCACCATCATGATCTTGGTGGTAGCCTTCGCGGAAGCAATCGCCGTCTACTCGCTGGTTATTGCACTCATCCTAAAGTTCGTCTAATTCATGACTCTCATCGCCTGGGCAGCCGAAGCGGTCCATGAAAGTGAATCCGCCGCCGGCGGGCTAGCCGCTCTTGGCCTTGATTGGAAGGCTCTCCTTTTCCAGGTAGTGAACTTCGCTATCCTGTTATGGCTCTTAAAACGCTTTGCCTACCGCCCCATCGTAAAGTTATTGGAGGCGCGCCGGCAAAAAATTGAGGAGAGTTTAAAAACCGCTGACGCCATTGCGGCCGAGAAAGCTTCCTTAGATGAAGAACGAGAGGCGCGTCTCGCTGAAGCTGAGCAGGAAGCCGCCCGCATCATTGCTGCCAGCAAGCAAGAAAGTTCCCGTGTTCTCCAGGTGGCTCAAGCCCGCGGGCGCGAGCAGGTGGAAAGCTTGCGGGCTGAAGCGCAAAACGCGCTCGCGCAGGAACGCCGCCGAATCTACACCGACCTTCAAGCCGAAACGCTACAGCTGGTACGTAAGGCTGCCGAGCGCATCTTGCGAAAAAAGCTTGATACCGAAGCCGACGCCAGACTTATGAAAGAAGCTATTCAAGAAGTGAAGACCTCATGAAACGGTATTCAAAATCCGAACTCGCTAAAGCTTATCTCACCCTCTCTCGCTCAGAGTCGCCGAAAGTTGCCGTGCGTGCTCTCGCGGCCGCCCTTGTAACGGCCCGCCTCACCCACGAGGTAGAAATAGTTGTCCGGGAGATTAGCCGGCAGCTGCTGAAGCAGGGAGTGGTCATGGCCGAGGTTATTACTGCCCACGATCTTTCTCAAGAGCTCACCTCCTCTATCGAAACGTTGCTACGTAACCTAGGTGGAGGAAAAGAGCTCCGGGCTACCTATGCTCAAGATAAAAATATTATCGGCGGATTTATTGCCAAGCTTCCCACTCACGAAGTTGATGCTTCCGTGGCGAGTACATTACGCAGAATTTCACTTCCCACTTCCGCTTAACGCCTATGTCCAATACCTCTCTGCCAGATTTAACGAAGGAGCTGTACGCCGCGATTGAATCCCTCAAGGTTTCACCCGAGGTCGCTGAGGTAGGCATTGTCACACGTATCGGTGATGGCATCGTTTGGATCTATGGCCTGCGTGACTGCGGGTATAACGAAATGATCAATATTGAAACGACCGATGGCGGGACGCTCACCGCTTTTGCTTTAAACCTCGAAGAAGACCAGATTGGAGCCGTGCTCTTGGGCGAGGATCGCGCTATTCGCGCTGGGGCGGCAGCTCGCCTTACCGGCCGCGTGCTGGAGGTCCCTGTCGGGCCTGAACTCGTGGGTCGAGTGGTTGACCCTTTGGGGAACCCCCTCGATGACGCTGGGCCGATTGCTGCCAGCGAGATGAGCCCCGTTGAGAAAGTCGCCCCCGGAGTTATTACGCGGCAAGCCGTAAACCAGAGCTTGCCCACCGGGATTAAGGCGATTGATTCCATGATTCCGATTGGCCGAGGCCAACGTGAACTGGTGATTGGTGATCGTCAGACTGGGAAGACCGCCGTGGCTATTGATACGATCTTGAACCAAACCCGGCAAGAGACAGGGGTTGTTTCTATTTATGTTTCGATCGGTCAAAAGAAAAGTAAAGTCGCCCGTATTGTGGAGCGCCTGCGCCGCGAGGGGGCGCTCGCCAAAACGATTGTGGTCCTCACCTCGGCTGCGGACCCAGCCGCTTTGCAGTACCTGGCTCCGTACGCTGGTTGTGCTATGGGAGAGTATTTCCGCGATCACGGCCAAGATGCCTTAATCGTCTACGACGATCTCTCCAAACATGCCTGGGCCTATCGCCAAATTTCCCTCCTGTTGCGCCGCCCGCCTGGCCGTGAGGCCTATCCTGGCGATGTCTTCTACTTGCACTCTCGTCTCTTGGAGCGCGCTGCCAAACTCTCTCCTGAGCATGGGGGCGGGTCGCTCACGGCGCTGCCGATCATTGAAACGCAGTCAAATGATGTCTCCGCCTATATCCCTACCAACGTTATTTCCATCACCGACGGCCAAATTTACTTAGAGAGCGATCTCTTCTACCAAGGTATCCGCCCCGCTATGAATGTAGGGCTCTCTGTCTCCCGGGTGGGAGGTGCCGCTCAAACCAAAGTTATGAAGAGCATTGCTGGGAAACTTCGCTTGGAACTGGCCCAGTACCGCGAGCTGGCTGCCTTTGCGCAGTTCTCCACCGATCTTGAGTTTGAAACTAAGCGTAGAATTGAGCGCGGGCGCCGCCTGACCGAAGTGTTAAAGCAAGGTGAGTTTGAACCACTTTCGTTAAGCGATCAAATTATTGCGCTGCTGGCCGCGACGGGCGGCGTCTTTGACCCTTTGCCGATTGAGCAAGTGCGCGCCGCCGAAGAAAAAATCCGAGCCGGGCTTAAGCTACGCCATGCCGATATCATCGAACGCATCAATACGGAAGGGCAGCTTTCTGAGGAAGACCGGGCGGCGCTACTCTCCAGCGCCGAGGAGATTGTGAAGCGTGAATTCTTAAAAGTGGGCGATGGGCAAAGAGCATAAAATCAAAAAGCGCATCCGCACCGTGCGCAACATTAACCAGATTACCAAAGCCATGGAAATGACGGCTGCTAGTAAGCTGCGCCGGTCCCAAGAAGCTGCCCTGCTGGCTCGTACCTATGCGGCTAACGCCCGGGAGGCCTTAGCGCGCCTGCGGCTCCTCACAACGGAAAAGGGTCATCCCCTCTTTACCGAGAGAGCTGGCAAGAGCCGGCTCATGATTGTCTTCAGCAGCGACCGCGGGCTAGCCGGCTCGTACAATAGCAACATCTTCAAAATGTTGCTCAACCAGCTCATTCCTGGCCTCAAAGTAATTGTGGTGGGCCAAAAAGGTGCCCAGTTTGTGACCAAACTGCGTGACCAAGTCGAGGTAGTAGGTGTGTACACGAACTGGCCCGTCAATGTAAAACTCACTGACATTCGCCCTATTGCGACTACGGCTGTAGAGCTCTTCACCACGGGCCAAGTAGACCACGTGAGTGTTCTCTACACGGATTTTGAATCAACCATCCGCCAAGTGGTCCGCCACCGGGAACTGTTGCCTATTGACCCGGTCACCATTCTTCCCCCGCAAGAAATTTCCCAGAACCTTCAGTACGACACCCTCTTTGAGCCGGACGCCACCACTGTGCTGGAGTACATTGTTCCCCGGCTAGTGGAGGTGCAAATTTACCAAGCCAGCCTTGAGGCTATCGCTTCGGAGCAAGCTATGCGCATGATGGCTATGAGGAATGCTTCCGATAATGCGAAGGAGTTGGTTGAGGGGCTCACCCTTTCCTTCAATAGCGCGAGGCAGGCTGTCATCACCCAGCAGTTAGCCGAAATTTCTGCCGGTGCAGAAGTTGTTTCGTAATATTTTAAACCTATGGCTCAAGCTGCCACTCAAACCCAAGCGGGAAACATCCAACAAATTATCGGCGTGGTCGTTGACGTCGAATTTCCCGGGGAGCTCCCGGCTATCTTTAACGCCGTCACGTGTGATACGCCGAAAGGCCTCTTAACCCTTGAGGTGGCTCAACACCTTTCCACCCATACCGTCCGTACTATCGCGCTGGGGCCTACCGATGGCTTGCGCCGCGGCACCCCCGTCACCGACACGGGTCGTCCCATTGCAGTACCGGTTGGGAAAGCCACCTTAGGCCGCATGTTTGACGTCGTCGGTAACCCTATTGACTTGCCCGCCGGAGCCTCGGCGAAGGAGGGTGGCAAGGAGTTCACCGAATACTCACCCATTCATAAGCCCTCTCCGGCGTTTGCCGATCAATCCACCGAAGTAGAGATTTTTGAGACTGGTATCAAAGTCATTGATCTGATTGCGCCTATCACCAGGGGCGGCAAGGTGGGGTTGTTTGGCGGCGCCGGGGTGGGCAAAACCGTTTTGATTCAAGAACTTATTCGCAACATTGCCGCTGAGCACGGCGGCACCTCTGTCTTTGCCGGGGTCGGTGAGCGCACTCGTGAGGGTAATGATCTCTATCACGAAATGAAAAGCTCCGGCGTGTTGGAGAAAATGACCATGGTCTTCGGACAAATGAACGAGCCGCCTGGTGCGCGCTTACGGGTTGGTTTAACGGGGCTCACCATGGCCGAATATTTCCGTGATCAAGGCCAAGACGTACTCCTCTTCGTCGATAATATTTTCCGTTTCACACAAGCCGGCTCAGAAGTCTCCGCTCTCCTAGGCCGCCTGCCCTCAGCCGTAGGCTACCAACCGAATTTGGCTCAAGAAATGGGCGCCTTGCAAGAACGCATTACCTCTACCACCACCGGCTCCGTTACCTCGGTACAAGCCGTCTTCGTTCCTGCCGATGACTTAACCGACCCTGCCCCGGCCACTACCTTCAGCCACTTGGATTCCACAATTACGCTTTCTCGTGCCTTAGTCGAGCTCGGCATTTACCCCGCCGTTGATCCGTTGGATTCCACCTCCACGATTTTACATCCCACCGTCGTGGGAGAAGAACACTACCAGGTGGCCCGGGAAGTGCAGCGCTTACTCCAGCGGTATAAGGACCTGCAAGATATCATCGCCATTCTGGGTATGGAGGAGTTGTCTGAACAAGATAAGTTAGTTGTCGCCCGGGCGCGCCGCATTCAGCGTTTCCTCTCCCAGCCTTTCCACGTCGCCGAAGTCTTCTCCGGCATCCCTGGTGCCTACGTGAGCCGGGAAGAAACGGTGCGCGGCTTCAAGGAAATCTTGGAAGGCAAGCATGATGCGAAACCGGAAACTGCCTTTTACATGAAAGGCACCATCGACGAAGTTGCCAAAGCCACTTCATAAGACTATGGCCGACTCTATTTCCTTTGAAGTTGTTACCCCCGAGGGCTTAAAGTTCCAGGACGACGTCTACCAAGTGAACCTGCCTACGCCGCAGGGATACATTGGCGTGCTCCCGAACCACGTGCCGCTCATTACCATTGTTACTCCCGGCGTCATTGTTATTCACAAACACCGCGATCAAAGCTACGAAGATACCGAGAGGCTAGCTACGGCCGGGGGTTTTGTGGATATCGATGGCAAGCGGGCCCGGCTCTTAGCAGACACCGCTGAGCGCGCGGAAGAAATTGATGAAGCCGCAGCGCAGACAGCGCTCGCCCGCGCCAAAGAGCTGCGCCAGGGCGCCAAGGATGTCATGACGCTGCAAGAAGCCACGCGCTTTATTGAGCAAGAAACTGCTCGCCTTAAAACGCTCTCCTTCAAACGCCGCTGGAAGGAGTCGACTTCAGCCAAGCAGTAAACTCAGACAATTCCGTTCGGATACCGCCGCCGAAAACCGGCTAAGTCTTTGATGGCGTAAGGGCTTAGGTCCATCTTTCCTATTTCTTCCCAGCTAAACCAGCCAATCTCTGCACATTTATGTGGCTCCATAATTGTAGGTGTACCGCTGATGATGTGGCACACGAATGCTGGCGAAACCGCATGAGATTCAGTTTCCTTATCAATGAATTCCACAACGTCCAGCATTTCTCCCACTTCAACTTCTACTCCCAGCTCTTCCATCATTTCGCGTTTCAGCGCCTCTCGTATTGTTTCACCAAACTCCACGCCACCCCCGGGTGTTTCCCACATCCCAATATGCTCCCGAGCTTCTTTCCCCCGTTTTGCCAGCAAAACTTTTCCTTCGCCATTGATAATGACCGCCCCTACCCCCACTTTAATTCTTCGTTCTTGAGCTGACATACATTCAAGACGGAAGAATACCCTTCATTTGAGAGGAGTTCAAGATGTAAGAAATCCAAGAGGGGATTAAGTACACCAGATAAGATTTTCGTTGTGCGAAAGTAATAAGCTGCTTCTCTCGATCTGTAAACAACTCAGTAAACATTTCAAAAAGGGTCTGGACACGGTCAAACTTTTTATATAAGTAACATAGGCTCATATATTTAAGAACTCTGATTTTTGTCGCCGATGAATCGAGCTTACTCACCTCTTGGGCGAACAAATCCGGGTTTCTGAAGTAGAGAGCGTCAGCGTAGATTAATTGTCCCTTTCCGAAGAGTTGCCTTTTCTGCCAGTGAACTGTTCGCACGAAGTCAATCAAGTCAAAGCCATGCTCTCGGAGAACGCTGTGTACATCGTCAAAAAGGGGCTGTCCTTTGTACATTTCAGCGAACTCTACTTCCACCTCAAAGCCTATGACGCCACTATGCATTACCTCTGTTGAGCCCTTGATAATGTCTAGCTCACTTCCTTGAGTGTCAATCTTGATGAAATCCACGGATGGGCTTTGCAAGTTGCCCTTACTCTTAAGCACGCCGTCCAAAGTTTCAGCTTGTACTTTGTTTATGGCTACGACATCAAAACGTTCAGGCCTTGGAAACCGGTCAAGGAATTCTTTGTGGGGAGGATAGATTGATGAAACGTTTGGTTTCCGGCAAACGTAAAAATCTATCTGCCTTCTTTCTTTATATAGAGCAACATTCAGTAAAGTTGTCCTCTCATCAACATTTTCAATCAGATTCTTGAAGCCACTTTGCTCGGGCTCAACAAAAATTTTAATCAAGTGCTTTTCAGCTGGAAGCCAGTTTCTCTGCAAACCCTGGCGAGCACCAATATCAACGAGTGTGATCGGGGAAACAGCGTAGTACTTGTCAAATTCTCTACTAATGAAAACATTCACTAGGTCACTCTAGCATGGCGATCAGGCACTTAATAGTCGTTTCCTTCGAAAAGCGATACCCGAAGCGGTTTTAAGATAAAGCTCAAACGCAACAGCTTTACCCTTTGTTGGAAAAGCACAAAACCATACTATCTTCCAGGGTTTAAATTTTGCGGTGTGCTTGTTTGCGCCTTCATTATGCTTTGCAAGTCGACTCTTGAGGTTGGGTGTAGAGCCAGTGTAGGTTTCTAGAGGGCTATTGATACTCTGCAAAATGTAGACGAAATACACGTACTAAGTATACCTGGCCCATCCTTCGCTAAAGCTTCGGAGGGCCCTTCTTCGCACATATTTTTTTGTAGGGCAAGTCTTGCTTTAACTCAAACAAACTGGCTTGCCCTTCGTAGCTCGCGTTAGCGAGCGAAGAAGGGAGCGGGTAGCGGAAATCGAATCCGCGCCCAGACCTTGGAAGGGTCTTGTACTACCATTATACGATACCCGCCTACGCTGAAAGCTACGGCGGGCAGGCCCGCCAGTCAATGTTACCTCCACCCGCACTTCTGGTTCACACAGCCACAGGTGTATCCGCGCTTCAATCCTGGGAAACTCGGGCTGAATTCGCAGGTTGTAATCACGCCCGGGTCGCTGCTACACACCTCGCCTGAACAACCGCCGACGCTGCAGTCGGCATCTTGTGTACATGACCCGCGGCTGAAGCGCGAGTTGCCCGATTGGAACTCGGCCGGGACCTGCTTGGAGCTTGGTTGTGCCGGTTTTTGTGTAGTCGTGGGCAAGGAGGATCCAGTAGGCACTGGGGTCTCAAGCTCGTCTTCAATCCCCGCCCCCTTCTTAATATCTCGTATCAATGTGTTGTCCCCGTTTCCTTCCATCAGGTACCAAAGCCCCGCCGCCAGTACCACGAGAATGATAATGCTGAGAGCCAGACCCTTACTCATATGACCTTACTGTATACCTCCAGGTTTTCGCGCACAAAGCGAGGTGTCAGGAACCAGTAACTCTCGACATAGGCTTCGCTGTATAGTATAACCAGGAAACTGCGGGGTGTTGTGTAGTGGTAGCACGCGTGCTTTGGGAGCACGTAGCCCGAGTTCGATTCTCGGCACTCCGA
>CAYHTZ010000001.1:88199-122981 GCA_964359735.1 uncultured Candidatus Saccharibacteria bacterium | reverse complement strand
TATTGGCCTGGGAAACCCAGGCAAGAAATACGCGAAGACGCGACATAATTTGGGTGCGAGAGTAGTTGAGGCCTGGCACGAACAAAATCACGGGGCGGCTGACGTTCTCCTGCCGCAGGCGGGAACTTACATGAATGATTTTGGGACGATAGTTCCCAAAGATCGGGAACTCTTAGTTGTGCATGACGATATTGAGGTGCCGCTGGAGCAGATGAGGTTTACAGCCGGCGGCTCTGCCCGCGGGCATAAGGGAGTGCGGTCTGTACAGGCCGCACTCGGCACGCGAGATATTCCGCGCCTTAGGCTTGGAGTCGGCCGGCCCCCGGAGGGAATCGAAGTGGAGGATTATGTACTGGCAGAGTTTACGGACGAAGAGATGGGAGTGGTAGAGGAGATGATGAGAGAGGCGATGGATTACCTCACCCGGCTCGTTCACGAGCCGCCCTCTCCTTCGTAAGGAGAGGGATCACGTTTCTCAGAACGTGATTTAATGGTGTCTTCGATGGCTTGCAAAACTTCTGCCATGTTTAGCCGCACTTCTTGATTTGTGAAACGAAGGACGTGTAAGCCTAGAGCCTGGGTAAACTTATCTCGGATCTTGTCATACGCCCTGGATTCAGGGTTCGTATGTGAGCCACCATCAACCTCAATAACAAGCTTGGCTTGAGGGCAGTAAAAATCGGCCACGTAACGGCCGATGCTGTACTGCCGGCGGAATCTGGCGCCAGCGAGGCGACGATCTTTCAATTTTCGCCAGAGCATATCTTCTGAATGTGTCGACTTTTGTCGGAGTTCTCTACGTGTCAATTTCTTAGCGGCGACGTTAAAGATCCTAGTCATGCTGACTATTGTAACTTCTTTTTTTAGGAAAAGAAGTTACCTCTCCTTACGAAGGAGAGGTCGACTGTAAGTCGGGTGAGGTGTTATTCAGCAGTGGTGTCATCGGCGTCTTGACCCAGAATTATTAAAACGTCGGCGGGAGTGGCCGCCTCATCGGCAGGGAGGCCCGAGTCTGCTTGCGCTTCTAGGGATTCGGCGAGGGTGGTCACCGCATCGGCGTGCTTGGTTTCCAGCGCGTAGACAGTGGTCTTAGCGGTAGAGCGATTCTTCGCGTTGCCGACGGCGAGTACCTGGTACCCTTCTTTTTCTAAGCGCTCTTGGGTGCGCCCCGCCAGGCCGTTGATGTTGGTGCCATTGCGGATCTCCAGCGTGGGCTTAGGGAGAGGCGTGGTTTCCGGCTCCTCGGTGGGAGCGGGCGTAGGCTCCTCCTTCGCTATATCGGCGGCGGACGAGTCGGGAACGTCACTAGGTGTGTCGAAAATGTTCTGCGCGATGGTGTGGATTTCCGAGTAATCACCCGTGCGGGGGCGTAAGACTGATGCGGGAGTGCCTCCGAGAACTTCCGTATCGCCTTCTAAAACACCGTCCGTGCCGGTGCTCAAGATGAGCGAGCGCACCTTGGTGCTATCGATACCGCGGGCGAGTTCGTAGAAGCGCTTCATCTCCCACAGGTGCATATCGGTGCGGATGTTATCGGCGAGAGAGTTGAGAATAGAGTTCATCGCGCCGAAGTCGAACGCAGTTTGTACCGAAAAGACTTTTTCCCGCAGGGCTAAGAGCACTTTCTGCTGGCGTTCGGCGCGTTTAAAATCGCCGCCTTCCGGGCCTTCGATGTAGCGGGCGCGGACGTAGGCAAGTGCCCGCTCGCCGTTCATTTTCTCGGTGCCGGCTTGGAAGTCGATCTTGTGCCAGTAGTCAAAGAAAGCGCTTTCATTGGTAACGGTAAGGCCGCCCACGGCGTCGACAATGTGTTTGAAAGCAATAAAATCGGTGCGGACAAAATAGTGCATGGGGAGTCCGGTGATTTCCTCAACCTTGGTGCGGAGTGCCTCAGGGCCATTGTCGGCCTTTTTCGATTCACCGTAAGCATGGACCGCGTTGATTTTGGCGAAGTACTCCTCGCCGGGAACCTGTACATATAAATCGCGGGGGATAGATAGGAGAGCTACATCACTCGGGCCGCTGGTACTCGGTCGGACGCTGGCCACTATAATAGTGTCGGCTAAGTTTTCGCCTTTGTGGCCTTCGCCGCCAATGGCAATAAGCAGTATATTGATACGCCCGTCGCTCTCTCCCTCCAACATGTTGCCAGAAGAAAGGAGCAGGTCTTTGAGTTGACCTAGGAGAGAGCGGTCAGCCACGCTGATGCGATTACTCGCAGCCAGAATTCTGTAGCCGAAGATGCCTCCGCCGAGAAAGAGCACGGCCAACAGTAGCATGAAGAGGCGGCGCCAAGCACCGCGAGCGCGCACGGGCCGCACTCGCTGCTGGGGTCTCACTTGTTCCCGGGGCGGCGCGGTGCGAAGGGGAAGGGCGGCCCGCGCGCCGGAATTGCTTAGTTTGTAGCGTCTACCTAGTTCCCACAGAATGCGCTTTTCAGCACTGGAGCGCGGGGAGGTGTTATCGGGCATAGGTTACATCAATGATACACCAGACTGGTTAGGGAAGATGTGATTGTCAATAGAGAAAGAGATGCCTATAATTCGACATACTTATGTGGAAAGAAACAGGCATATTTTTTTGGGAGCTGGCTAAGGTATTCCTTATCTCCATGGCGATCATTATTCCGATCCGGTATTTTTTGGTACAGCCATTTTTTGTGCGTGGAGCCTCAATGGAGCCGAACTTTCTGGACGGAGAGTATTTGGTGATTGATCAACTTTCGTATCGTCTGCGCGAGCCGGAGCGCGGCGAGGTGACCGTATTTCGCTTTCCTCTCAAGCCGTCGCAATTCTTTATTAAGCGCATTGTGGGCCTGCCAGGAGAAACGGTGACTGTGCAAGACGGGCGGGTGATTATTAAGAATCAGACTCATCCAAACGGGGTGCTGCTCGATGAGTCTTTATACATTGACCCAGCAGTGCGTACGGGCGGCAATGTAACCCTTACGCTTAGAGAAAACGAGTATTTTGTCTTAGGAGATAATCGGGCCGCGTCGTCGGATTCACGCAGCTGGGGAGTGCTGCCGAGGGATGATCTCATCGGCCGGGCATGGATCCGTGCGTTTCCGTTTACCGACGTTGCCGTGTTTTCCTATAAAGAACCCGGCTTTGTAAGCTTGTAAGCAGCTAAAAAATGCTCTATAATGGCGTTTTATGGCAGCAAAAGAGCAAAAAAGCGGGAAAAAGGCTGAACCAGGGCTACGTGATTCACCCAAGGAAGAAGGGTTGGAGCGAGGAATTGAGATTACTCGACCGCGAGGCACTCAAGATATTTTGCCTGAAGAGCAGAAGTATTGGGAGTATGTCATTGAAACTTCCAAGACAATCTTGAAGGGCTGGCACTTTCAGCCGATTGAGACACCCATGTTTGAAGAAGAGGCGCTGTTTGCGCGAGCAGTGGGAGAGGGCACAGATATCGTCAATAAAGAGATGTTCGTACTGAAGTCGCGTGGCCGGGGGAGTGCTTACGTGCTGCGACCCGAGCCAACCGCTGGAATTGTGCGGGCTTATATTGAGAATGGCATGCGAGCGTGGCCGAAGCCTGTAAAGTTATTTTGGTCAGGCTCGGTGTTCCGGTACGATCGGCCGCAAGCGGGACGCTGGCGGCAGTTTCATCAAGTGGATGCGGAAGTTTTCGGATCAAGTGCGCCGGTTACAGACGCACAGGTTATTTATGTGGCTCATTTGATTTTGCAGCAGTTAGGATTGGATCAGTACACTGTTCAGGTGAATAGTTTAGGACTGCCGACAGAGCGCCGGGCGTATGTTAAGATTTTAAAAGAACATTTGCGCCGCAACCGTACCAAGCTTTCGCGCGAGTCCAAAGAACGCATTGCGGTTAACCCGCTGCGAGTTTTGGACTCTAAAGATGAAAAGGATCAGCGCGTAATTAATACGGCACCGAAACTCATTGACCACTTGAGTGAGGAGTCCAAACGCTTTTTTAATAATGTGCTTGAATATCTCAAAGCTCTAGAAGTTCCCTATGTAGTTACTGATACCCTTGTCCGTGGGCTTGATTACTACGCCCACACAGTTTTTGAAATTGTCCCAAACGTAGAGACTGAGTCGCAGCAAGTGACACTGATTGGGGGAGGACGTTATGACGGTCTGGTAAAATTGCTGGGTGGAAAGGATACTCCCGCGATAGGCTGGGGCATGGGCGTGGAGCGTGTGATCGACCGTTTGAAATCCGAAGGCGTGGAGCTCTTGCCAACCGATAAACCGCAAGTGTTTGTAGCTCAGCTCGGGGAAGACGCGCGGGTGGAAGCGCTGAAACTTATGAGAGAGCTGCGCGAAGCGGAAATTCCTTTTGCGGAGAGCATCCACCGCGACGGCATGCAGGCGCAGCTGAAAGCCGCCGACCGCCTGAAGGTAGCTTGGACGCTCATCGTAGGACACAAAGAGGTTCTGGATAAAACGGTGATCTTACGCAATATGGAAAGCGGCATGCAAGAAGTAGTACCCCGAGAAAGGCTGGCGAGTGAGCTCACGAGACGGCTCTCCGTTGTGAGCGAGCCGTAACTTGGCTACACTAGGGAGCATGGCCGAGGGAGAAAAGTGTATTTTTTGTAGGATTGCGGCTGGAGAAGCCACCGCCAAGGTTGTTTTCGACGGCGGCGATACTTTATTTTTTCACGATATTCACCCGAAAGCGCGGGTGCATGTGGTGGGGATTACGAAAAAGCACCTGACGAATCTTGCCGATATGGTGGGGGATGACCATCTGGTGATCGGCAAACTTTTGCACGAGGCTTCCCATGTGGCCGAAGACCTCGGCGTTGCCGCTGAGGGGTATAGGGTAGTGACAAACGTGGGCAAGAACGCCGGCCAGGAGATCCAGCACTTTCATATTCATGTGTTAGGGGGAGAGCCGCTAGGGCCACTGCGATGCTGAGTGTCCCGAGAATGACCAAATCCCAATGACCAAATCCCAAAAATTCTTTTTCTTACTACTGACTACTTGCTACTTACTACTTCCCGTGGCAGCAGAGGCGTTTCAGATTGTGCCGTGCAAGCCACTCGCGGGGATTCCCTGTAAGCTTTCCGACATAGGAGTCTTGATGATAAGAATTTATAACTTTCTTTTGGGAATAGCTGGGATAGCGGCTGTCTACTATATGATCTTCGGCGGCTTCTTGATGTTGCAGGGGTGGCTTGTGGCTGACCCCACCGGGAAATTTAATGAGGGTGTAAAGGTGTTTAAGGGTGCTCTTTGGGGACTTTTCTTCATAGCCACTGCTTATATGATTGTAGATATCATCCTCGTCGGTATCCTCAAGACCAAGGATATTAATGAATGGCTAAAGGCGCTGTTTTAGGATTGATCCCGTTCCTGGCCGCCCTGTCGCAGAAGCGACACGGCTACGGCCGCCTAGGGGCGACCTGTCAGGAACGGGATTGACAAGGCCGCAGTCGTGTGGCAAGCTTGAAATGAGGTAGTTTACTATTTTTGACTGGAGGTGAAGTTTTGTTTCTCAGAAAATAATGTCTACTGGCTGCGATACTCGGAAGGGGATTTCTGAGAACAATTAATATATGGTAGAGGTTCGTCGCAAGGACAACGAAAGCGTTGATAATTTGATTCGTCGCTTTACGCGGAAAGTGCAACTTTCCGGGATTAAATACGAGGTAACGAAGCGGCAGTACAAAACGCGCAAGCCTAATAAGCGCCAACGCCAAGCCGCCGCCCAGCGCCGGGCAGAGCTGCGAGAAAAGTTTGATCGTTTGGATAAGCTTGGGCTCTTGAGCGATAAGTATACGCGCCGCGGACAATCTTTTCGTGGACGGTGATTGTATAGTACACTCACCGCATGGCTTTGCCTCCACCGAATTTGCCCACGTCGCCTTTTGACGGGGCGAATATGCGGCCTCCGATCGGAAAAACACCAGGGCAGGGTATGGATGTACCTGACCCTTTTTCTGCCCCGTCCTCAGGCGGGGCACTTCCCGTGCGTCCGACGACACCGTTTCCTGCGCAGGCAGCTTCGGCTCCGCCGCGGCCGGCAGGCCCGGCCCCGCTGCGCTCTCCCAGCTCCGTGGGGCGGCCGGCGGAAGCAGGGGAGGGGGCTCCGCTGGCTCCTCCCGCTTTTCGTCAGCCGCGCCCGCCCGCCCGCGGCCGCCGTACGGTGGTACTCATCTTAAGTAGCGTCGTGATTCTGGTTCTCCTGGGAGTGGTGGGCCTGGTGGCTGCTCGTCTTCTTTTTTCATCAGGCGGGGAAACACCAGAAGTCTCTCCCACCCCGCCTCCTGAAGAGTCGCCGGTGGGGAGTTCCCCTAACCCGACGCAGGCTCAAACTTCACCTCCCGCAGACGCTAATTCTCAGGTGACGGATGCCGACAGCGACGGGCTGACCAGTGCTGAGGAAGCTTTCTACCGCACCGATCCTGCCAAAGCAGACACAGATGGTGACGGGTTTACGGATAGCCAAGAAGTGCGCGCAGGGTACGACCCCCTTGGTCCGGGCAAGCTGGACTCAGATAACGACGGTTTCCCTGATCCGGATGAGCGGGAGTTTGGCAGTGACCCGTTTAACCCCGATACCGATGGAGATACCTACAGTGATGGTGATGAAATTAAGAATGGATATAACCCCCTCATCCCGTCGCCGAATGACAAGTTGTAACTTGGAATTTTGAAGCTGGGATTTGGAATATAGGTTTTGGAATGCCAACCAATTTGCAATGCGACGATTGCCCGCTCGAAGCAGCCCAGGTGGAATTGCTCTGGGAAAAAACGAGACAGCTTCGCCAATTCTCCGATGACCAGGTGAACATTAAGTGTGTTTCAGAAGAAGAGATTCGAACACAAAATCGGCAGTATCGGGGAAAAGATAAAGCCACGAACGTGCTTACATTTTCCTACCCTTCAACAAGCTCAGGGCAAGTGAGCGAACATGATGTTTCTTTGTGCCTCACTGTGGCTCAGCGAGAGGCAGCGGAGCAAGGGGTGCAGCTGCGAGATTACGTGGCGCTTCTCTTGGCACATGCCTTTTTGCACGCGACGGGCCTGGACCATGAGCGATCGAGAAAGGAAGCACTGGCGACTGCCGAGGCAGAGGCGCAGGTACTGGCGCATGCCGGCTTCCTACACATCTCTCTCTAGGGAAGGAGAGAGCAGCGTGCTACCATGGGCCTATGCCAGAAGTAGGCTGGGAAAAAAGCCCTACATTTGCAAAGTCTTTTCACCATGCCCTGTCAGGAGTGACGGTAGTTTTGAAGCAGCACCGTAACACACGGATTATCGTACTGGCCGCAGTTCTCGCTACGCTCGCGGCACTGCTTTTGCAGCTTCCTCCCCTGCATTTCGCTTTCATTGTGTTTACCTCGGCGGTGGTGCTCGCCGCAGAAATGGGGAATTCCGCGCTGGAGGAATTGTGCGACATTGTTTGGCCAGAGTACCGGGGCGCGGTGAAGGTGGCTAAGGATCTGGCAGGAGGAGCCGTTCTTGTCTTAAGCGTGGCCGCCGCGGCGGTGGGAGCCCTGCTCTTTATCCCGCCTTTGCTTCGCGTGGTTTTGGGGTAAAATTGAGAGAACAATATGGTTTACAGAATTCAACGAGAAAATACCTCACCCTTATTCCCTCTCCTTCGAAAGGAGAGGGAGCTGTAAGCGGAGATATGGCGCGAGAGTCGTATCTGACGGCAGTTGATCTTGGGTCAGCCACCATTCGTGTGGTGGTGGCGAAGTATGACCCGACGGGCGACCAGTTGCTGGTGGTGGGCGTAGGAGAAGCGGCCATGGAGGGCATGCAGAAAGGGGTTATAACCGATGTGGAGGAGGCGGTGGCGGGGCTCACGCGCGCGCTGGACGCGGCTGAGCGAGTATCAGGTGTCCCCATTGAGCGCGCGTACGTGAGTATTAACGGGGCTCACATCTCTTCTCAGAATTCCCGGGGGGTGATTGCCGTCAGCCGAGCGGATGGGGAAATAACGGGCGACGATGTGGCTCGAGTGATAAACGCGGCTCAGGCGGTGTCACTTCCCAATAACCGCGAGATCTTGCATGTTTTGCCCCAAGACTTTGTGGTTGACGGCCAAGAGCGCATTCATGACCCAGTGGGCATGACGGGAGTCCGGCTGGAAGTGGACGCTCATATTGTCGAGGGCTCGGCGCCGTTCATAAAAAACGTGGCCAAGGTTGTGAACCAGGCTGGTGTTCACGTTGAGGACTTTGTGTTTTCACCCTTGGCCGCTGCGGCGGCTACGCTCACGAAGCGGCAGCGGGAACTGGGTGTGCTGCTCCTTGATCTCGGGGCAGGCACCGCCAGCCTTGTGATATACGAGGAAAATGTATTGCTTTCCACTGCCGTTCTGCCGGTGGGGGCTAGCCATATCACTAACGATGTGGCTATAGGAATGCGGACATCAATTGATGTAGCTGAAGGTTTAAAAACTCAGCACGGTACGGCTTTGCCCGACACCGTGAAAGCAAGCGAGCGTGTAGTGGTGGAAACGGAGGACGAGGGCGGTGAGCAAGAAAATGTTTCGCGGCAGGAACTCTCGAATATTATCCGTGCTCGGCTCGATGAAATATTTTCGTTAGTGGATGGAGAGTTAAAACAAGTGAGCCGCTCTGGGCTCTTACCGGCGGGAGTGGTGCTGACTGGCGGCGGGGCTCAGCTCGCCGGAGTGATTGAGGTTGCTAAGAAGAAATTGCGTCTGCCCGCTCGGATCGGGCGCGCGGAGAATTTTGGGGGGATTGTGGACCGCATCCAAGGCCCGCAGTATGCGGTGGTGTTGGGGTTGCTCACCTGGGCGTTCGATCAAGAACAGCGGGGAAGGAGCCGCGTTAGCCTGAGCCTGCCAGACATACGGCAATCAGTGGTCAAAGTAAAGGATTGGTTTAGAGCATTCCTACCCTGAAGAAGCTTGGTTGTTCACAAAGTGTGTGCACTTTGAACAACTTCTGTTGTTGACATGGGGCGCAGGTCACGTACGCTGAAATACGAGTATGCCTCTCAAAAAACCAAGCTTGGAGAATATTGCCAACATAAAGGTCGTTGGCGTGGGAGGTGGCGGCAACGCTGCCTTGAATCGTATGGTGGAGGCGCAAATAAAAGGAGTGGATTTCATTGCGATCAACACTGATGCTCAAGCGCTTCACTATTCTAACGCTCCGACGAAGTTACACGTCGGCCAGGCTCTGACTCGGGGATTAGGAGGAGGAATGAACCCAGCAGTGGGACAGCAAGCCGCCGAGGAAAGCCGGGAAGAAATTCATGAAATCTTGAAAGGCTCAGATATGGTTTTTGTAACGGCTGGATTCGGAGGAGCTACGGGCAGCGGTGCCGGACCGGTGGTGTGCGAGATTGCGCGCGAGACAGGCGCACTGACGGTGGCAGTGGTTACCAAACCATTTAGTTTTGAAGGGCAACAGCGCATGACCATTGCTGAAGAAGCGTTGGCTGAACTGCATGACCGGGTGGATGCCTCGGTCGTGATCCCGAATGATCGGCTCCTGCAAATTATTGATAAGAAAACGAGTCTCTTAGACGCATTCCGGGTGGTAGATGATGTCTTGCGGCAGGGAGTCCAAGGAATTTCAGACTTGATCACGCACCACGGGCTCGTCAATGTAGATTTTGCCGATGTGCGCACAGTGATGAGTAATGCCGGTAGCGCGCTCATGGGTATTGGCCGCGCCGCCGGGGAGAATCGAGCGGTAGAAGCGGCCCGGGCGGCTATTGAGAGCCCGATGCTGGACGTCACTATTAACGGTGCGAAGGGCGTGGTCTTCAATATTACTTCCGGTTCAGATTTGCGCATGTTCGAGGTAGAAGAGGCAGCGCGGGTAATTACGGAGCACGTGGACCCGAATGCCAAGGTGATCTTCGGCACAGTCATCGACCCAGAACAAGTGGAAGAGGGGGAGCTCAAGATCACTGTGGTAGCCACTGGTTTTGAAAAGCCGGAGGCGGCGCGCCTCTCGCGGGCTCGTTACTCAGGGGCAGCTCCGTACCAAGCTGCACCTGCGAGAAGTGCGGGCAGCCTGGCACCGGCGTACGCACCTGCCCCCAGCACCTTTGGGGCGCAAGCAGGAGCGTCGCCGAGCGGCCGTAGTTCGCAAACACCCGCTGCTCCTGCGCCTTCTCCTGAGGAGGATTTAGAAGTACCAACGTTCATTCGACGCAAGATGCGCGAGAGGAAAGAGCGGGGAGGACAGCAGTAAACAGTAGACAGCACACAGTATACAGAGCTGTTTACTGAGCACTGTATCCTGCATACTGTTTTCATGAGAACATTCATGCTGATTTTCATTTTGGCATGGATCGTGGGGATCATGGTTGGCGTATGGTTCGCCTAGCATACATGGCTGCGACGCTTACGCTGCTAGCGCTCGGCTTTGTGCATGGGCGGGAATCCTCCCGGTTGCTGTCGCGAGAATGTGAGCTGACACTAAATGTAAACGCGGTGATAGCGGCTGTTCACAAAATTGAGGCACAGCGGGTGCAGTATATAATTGAAAAGGAAGACGGGTGCCGCATCCTGATGTTCGGCGCGCGGTTCCCCCTATATGGTGCGGGAGAAAAGATACGGGTGACCGGAGAGGTAGAGAGCGTGCAGGATTTCCCTGAAGAGCTCACGGGGTACGGTAAGTATCTGCTTCGGAAGGGAATTAGCGGAACTATGAGATACCCGGACGTAGCTAGTGAGCGGGGATCAGGTCCCGGTCTGCGTGAAAACTTGCGCTGGCGTGTGGTTCGTCTTTTTCCTGAACCGGAAGCCAGTGCCGTACTAGCTATGGTACTAGGACAAGCTGGGACGCTCCCGGGCGACACCGTGGATCATTTCCGGAGAGTAGGCGTAACTCATATTCTGGCCATCTCCGGAATGAATTTGTCACTCCTTACCGTGGCAATTTTGGGATTGAGTTTTTTATTACCGCTGAAACCTTGGGCTAGGACCATGCTGGTGATCGCGCTGATGTGGCTCTACGTGTGGCTGATCGTGTATCCTATCTCGGCGGTGCGGGCCGCCTGGTTTTGGACACTGGCGCTGGCGGGGTTGCAGTTACGGGTGCTAGTGAGCTTGCCCACGATATTTTTATTGGCAGTGGCGGCGATGGTAACGCTTGACCCGCGCATTATTTTAGATATTGGTTTTCAACTTTCTGTCAGTGCTGTGGCAGGAATGTGGGTGGCGGGGTTTCTCACACCACGTTTTGCGAAGGAGAAGAAATGGCTGCCGCGCTGGTTGCGCGTAACTATCTTGGCAACAGTCGGCGCCACAATTACGACTTGGCCGATTGTGACTTACCACTTTGGTATTATTTCTTTAGTATCGCTGCCGGCCAATATTCTGATTGTGCCGCCGGTATCGGCGTTTATGATATTGAGTCTGTTAGCAATTGCGACTTCTTTCTTTCCGCCGCTTGGGTTGGTGCTGAGTTTCGGAGTCCGAGTGCTGTGGCAGTGGATGACAGGAGTGGCGAGCATTCTTGCTGCTTGGCCGGGAGCGGCGCTCGCCCACGTTTCCTTACCAGGGTGGTTTCTGGCGGTTTACTACGCGGCTCTCGTCGTACTGGCCGGCATCATTATGCAGTCACAGCGCCGGAGTTGGCGGGAAGTATGGGCGCCCTAGTAGACGAGCGCTCAATTCTTAGTCATATTGATGGCGTGAAGCATATAGCGATAGCAGGAGTGGGACTTGTTGCCGTCTTGACATTAGCTGCCGTTCAGGCTGTGCGGGCAATTTCTGGAGTGACACCAATGACCTGGGGGAATTTTGCTGCTTGGCTCGCGTTGCTCACATGTGCCAATACTCTGCTGGCATTTACCGTCTGGAAAAGCCGACAGAAATTGGCGGTGCGCCATCAAGTGCTAGCGATTCTGTGGCTGGCGCTGGCGACATGGTACTGGACGGTGGCGCCTCTGTTCTATTTCCTTTCGATGAACCTGAATGAGAAACAACTCGCCTGGGCTGCTTTTGCATTTGTGTGGGAAGTGCCGGTGATCGGGGGCGGGCTGTTTGCGCTCTGGGCCTGGCGTCTGCTCGCGCCGGTGTACAAATTCATGGACCGGGGGGCACGGCTTTCCCGCCCGGAGCGAGTGTATCGGCTGACGTACTGGTACCCCGTAATCGTCGGCGTCATGCTTTTTGTACTTTCAATTGTTGGTTACGCCGTGGGCGCGGCGCAGCTGAGACTTTATGCCGACTTTTCCATAGTTGAGCAAGCAAAAAATCTGGTGAATGGGGCAGTGATATCGTTATTCCTTTCCGTCTTTTTCTACTTGGTATTTGATACATTCCTCATCAGGGTTCGCGACCGCATGATACGCGAATACACGCTTTCAAAAAGGTTTTGGCGCACGATGAATTCCCGTGTCATAGGCATCACCACCGTTTTAATGCTCGGCAATATTGGCATGGTTGGGCTCATTACCTTTGATGCTCTGCAGCTCATGGTGAGCCGGAGCGGCGGAGGCTTTGCGTTGACAATGCTGCGAGATCAGGAACTAATCGCCACGTTTTTAGGGGCGGTGCTGCTGGTGATGGCGCTTACCATCAGCATTATTGTATTCGTGGGGCAGGCGCTCACGCGGGCGCTGCGACTCCTAGCCTACGCCGTGAAGGAGACCTCAAGCACTCCTCTCGTAGTGCCGTCACTGGCGACTGGGGATGAGATTGAAGCTCTTTCGCGGACATTAGTGAATAGGCTCCAGGAGCTTTCCTTAGAACGAATGCGGATGGCGGAGGCAAAGGCGCACACAGACGCGATTCTGAATAGCATGGGGGAGGGGCTGGTAGTGACCGATGAAGCTGGCCGGGTGGAGCGTCTCAATTCACAAGCCGAGGGGCTGATGGGCCGGGGTGAGGAGGAAATCATGGGTAAGCGGCTCAACGACGTGCTGCAGGTGGCGTACCCCGATGGGCGGAGCGTAGGGGAAGACAGCGCCTTGGAGGGTGCGCTGCGCACGGGCAAAAGCGTCCGTAAAAGCGACTACACCTACGCTCGCAAGGATGGGACTCGGTTCCCGGTACTGGTTATTGCCACGCCGCTCCTGGTGGCCCGCGACGTGGTGGGCGCCGTGCTTCTTTTCCGGGATGTCACGCAGGAGAAAGCAGTGGAGCAGGCCAAAACAGAGTTCGTTTCCCTGGCGAGCCACCAGCTGCGCACGCCGCTTACGGCCATTAACTGGTACATTGAGTTGTTGCTCCGCAATGAACAACTGTCCGAGGCGCAGCGGGCGGACCTCAGGAAAGTCCGCCTGCGGGGGCAGCGCATGGTACAGCTTGTCAACGACCTCCTCAACGTTTCTCGCCTCGATACCGGGCGGCTCAAGGTAGACCCTCAGCCGACAGATCTCGTCGACCTGGTCAGCAGCGTGGTAGAAGAGGTAATGCCGCTCGCCTTGCAGCGCGGATGTCAGCTGGTATTTCACAAAACAGAAGATACTCTGCCGGGCGTACCGGTTGACCGCAATTTGCTCCGTCAAGTGCTGCATAACCTTATTGTTAACGCGGTGACGTATTCTCCGGCCGGACAAGGTGGGAGAGTGTGGGTACAGTTGGAACAAACGAGCGAGGGCAACTATCTCGTGAGCGTGCAGGATTATGGAGTGGGGATTCCTTCCTCTCAGCGCTCCCGCGTCTTTGACAAATTCTTCCGCGCCGATAATGCCATTCGACAAGAGACAGAAGGCACAGGGCTGGGTCTTTATATTGCCAAGAAAGTTATCACAGCGTCCGGCGGTAAGATTTGGTTTGAATCGATGGAGGGGCGGGGAACAACATTTTTTGTCGAAATTCCGGCGTCGGGCATGCGTGAGCGGGCGGGGGTTGATTTAGCTGTGTCAGCATAACACTATGAGAGTATGGCGCACGCCCGAGTAGTGATTACAGAGGATGACCCGGATCTCTTGGAGGCCTTGGTGCGGGAGTTTCGGGCTCAAGATTTTGAAGTCTTTACGGCACGCAACGGCGTGGAAGGGGTCTCGCGGGTTTTGCAAGTTCGGCCCAATGTGATTGTGCTTGATTTGCTGATGCCTGAAATGAACGGCCATGAAATGATGCGGGAACTCACTACCCACCATCACTGGATACGGAATGTTCCGGTCTTGATCATGACCAATTATGCGGCTGGAGAAGAACAGTCTCAGGAGTGGATGAAGAAGGTGCCGGTGGCTTATATGCTCAAGGCAGACGCGGGGCTGGCGGCAATTGTGGAGGCTGCGAAAGAACTGTTGCTTCGCGTTGAGAAAGAAGTATACTAGGGCCTACTATGAAGAAGACAGCGCGCATCTTGGTTTTAGAAGACGACCCAGATTTGCTCGCGGCGCTGGAGCGGCAGTTAGCCCAAGACGCACCTGAGTGGGAAGTCTTGGGAGTGCGCGACGGGGTCACGGCGCTGTCGACGGCGCACAGCTGGCAGCCGCATGTGATTGTCCTCGATTTACTGGTGCCGCAGCTCAAGGGTTTGGATATGCTGAAGCAGCTGCGGCAAACTGAGATCGGACAACGCATACCTATTTTGGTACTCACCAACTTCGACGAGTCAGGGTTTATGAGCGAGGCGGCCTCGTTAGGAGTGAGTGATTTTCTCGTGAAAGCGCATGCAAAACCATCTGAAGTTGTGGAAAGAATCCGGCTGGCTTTGAATGCGCCGGTGGCAAAAAAGTAGCCGTTTCCTGGCGGTTTTTTTCGGGTTCGCGTGGGCAGCGGCTTGGCTTGTCCCACCCCCAGCGGAAAAGGTAGTTTTTCTGGATGTGGGGCAGGGAGACGCCATCTTACTTCAGGACCGGACTCGTCAAATTTTGATAGACGGAGGAGCCGGGATGGCCGTGCTGGCGGCGCTGAGCAAGGAAATACCATGGTTTGATCGGACGATTGAGGTGGTGATTTCAACCCATCCGGATCGCGACCACTTGGAAGGGCTCCTGCATGTGCTGGAGCGTTACCGCGTGAGGCTAGTGCTCTTACCGCGAGTATCTCACCCGTCGCAGTTGTATGGCGAGTGGTTACAGAAGCTCCGGCCCGGTAGTGCCAGCGAGCTTACTTACCGCTTTGCTTCCCGCGGGCAGCGCTTGCGTGCCGGAAATGTAGAGGCGTCTCTCCTGGGACCGGGGAGGAGCGCTCTGGCGCTGGCCCGGTCGGGGCGAACGAATAACGCCTCAGTTATTACCCGTGTGGACTTGGAGGGGTTACCTGTTCTTCTTACAGGGGATGCCGAAAGATCCGCAGAAAAAATTTTGATAGAGGAGACGTCTGCCGACAAGCTTGATGTGATTGTGCTCAAAGCGGGGCACCATGGCAGCAAAACCTCGACATCAGCCGAGCTCCTGGCGGCTGCGACGCCAAGCCTGGTGGTTATCTCGGCTGGGGCGGGCAACTCGTATGGACATCCGCACCCGGAGGTGTTAGCGCGGCTCAAGCAGGTTCCTGTCTGGCGGACGGATGAGCACGGATCGGTGCGCCTTTGGCGTGCCGGCAGCCGGTGGTTGCTTAAAACAACAAAATAGGCTATGAACAGGGCATGGCAATTGAGCGCACACTAGTGATTGTTAAGCCCGATGGGGTACAGCGGGGGCTCGTAGGAGAAATTTTGGACCGTTTTGAACGAGCCGGCTTAAAAATTGTGGCGGCCAAGATGGAATGGCCGAGTAAGAAGTTAGTAGGGCAGCATTACACCGATGATGAGTCCTATAATAAAGGAGTAGGCGAAAAGGCGCTGGCTAATGCAAAAGAGCAAGGTACCAAGCTCCCTGGCACGGCGCTTCAAATAGGACTGGCGGTGCGCGAGGCCAATATGCGCTACCTTTCGGCCGGGCCGGTGATTGCGTTGGTGTTGGAGGGAAATACCGCTATCAAGACGGTGCGCAACATCATTGGCGGCACAAACCCTCTGACGGCTGACATTGGCACTATTCGCGGAGATCTTACCATTGACGATTTTGCCCAGGCAGATGAGGAAGGGCGCGCGGTGCGCAACTTAATGCATGCTTCCAGCGACCCGGATGAAGCCAAGCGGGAGATTGCGCTCTGGTTTGAAAAGAAAGAAATCCACCAGTATCAGACAGTCATGGACAAAGTACTTCACGACCCCGACTGGGGCGCGAAGTAGTGCTTAGCTGAAAGAAACACTTTCAGCTCTATTTTAACTTTTCTATCCTCAACCCAATCAGTCGAATGAGTTTGCCGTGAGGGTTTTTGCGGTGGTCAAGAAAGGGGAGAAGAAGACGGGTGGCTTCGATTTTTAACTTCGCGAGGGAACTCGTGGCTTCTTTGAGGGTGTGTGAGTAGGTATGGGTTTCGAAGTCCGCAAAGCGGCAAGTTACCGTTACAGTTTGGAATCTCGGTCCGCTCCTATATTTTGAAATATGGGAGTAATCTCGGTTGAGATATTTCATCAGGTTCTCAGCAGTTTGGTGGAGAGTGTTGGTAAGTAGCATTGGGTCGTGGGTGTCTTTCCAGAATGTTTGCTGTTCGCTGATTGATTTCGGTGGGCCATAGTCGGCGAGGCTTGTGCTGCCAACGCCCCGCGCCCCTAGCACCAGAGCGGAGCTCGGTGCGGGGCTTCGCTTGCCGAGCAGCTCGTCAAGCTCGTTTGCTGTGTACCGTTTGAGGTCACGAATAGTTTTTATGCCGTGTTTGTGGAGAGCGGCCTCTGTCTTTGGGCCCACGCCGGGAATAGCGCGCACGGGCATGGGCTCTAAAAATGTTTCGACGTTTTCGGGGGCAATGCTAGTCAGCCCATCTGGCTTTTCATGGTTGGCCGCGATTTTAGCAATTAATTTGTTAGGGCCGATGCCGACGGAGGCGGTAAGGCGTTCTTCTTTTTTAATGCGATCTTTTATTTCTTGGCAGAGTTTTTCAGCCGCTGGGAATGTTTCGGCAAAGCTAACATCGAAGTAGGCCTCGTCGGCTCCCGTTTGTTGAATGGTAGGTGAGAATTTCTTGATAACTGACATAACTTTTTTAGAAATATCGGAGTACGTGTGCCAGTGGCCGGGGAGAAAGATGGTTTCGGCTTCACCTCGTGCTTCGGCCGCTTTCGCCAATTTCCAAGCTGTGCGGATAGGGGTAGCGGAGTGGATGCCAAACTTGCGGGCGGCGTAGTTGGCAGTGGAAACCACCCCGCGGCCCTGTCCGCCACGCGGATCCGAGCCCACCACAATGGGCATGCCGGCCCACTGCGGGTTATTGCGCTCCTCCACCGCGGCAAAGAAGGCATCCATATCGAGATGGGCGATGATAGCCACTGTTCTATTTTAGTTCGCTCTTACCCTAAGGAAAAGAGAGAAATATAATTTTTCTGTGGAAAACGCAGGCTATATTGCAATTTGGTGGGTGATTCGCTGGATTTTTGGCGGAAGGAGCCCAGAATCTCGCAGTGGGCCCAGTAAACAATATTGGACAGGTACAGGCTGGTCAGGTAGCAGGCGCGATGCTGCCCAGTACCCAACCCAGGGCTCAGCGGAAAGTGCAGCTGACGATACGGGAGATCCCGATGCCCAGGAAACTAGTCGTGATGACAACCTACCCCCGCATTTGCGGCGGCGGTAAGAATTTCTTGATTTTTGAAATATTGTCCTTCATTCTGGGGAAATGATCGATAAGCCGCCGGCCGGAGGAAGCCTCGTGCGTTCCGAGAGTCAACCAGTGCCGGAACATTTGCAGCCGGGGCGGCTGCATGTAGTTCGAAAAACGTGGACTCGTGGCGATCTCAAATACACTTCGCTAGCTCTTCAGTATGGCGCTGATCTGTCCTCCGATACCCTGGGCGTTAGAGGAGACGTGAACGTGGTTCGACTTGTTGGAGAAGTGGACCCGGGGCAGATCGGTGATGATGGTTGGCCAAGTCAGCTGGTAACATATTCTACGCCCACGTTTGATCCTCACTATGATCAGGCAGTGGCACAAGGTCAGAGTACCTTGACGCTGCCAGACCCAACCTCGCAAAAGGAAATAACTATTACGTATGAACCTGTAACTGAAGAGCTCTTAGTTCAGATCCTGAGTCGGACTCTAGCGACCCTACGCGGTCAGTCGGCCGACACGCTTCAGTCTGCAGTTGCTTCTCGCGAGTACGCACAGCGAGCCATGAATGAGCAGGCTTTATTGGAGCTTGATGCGATTTTAACAACAGGTGTTTTGCAGGGAAAGGCTTACGTACAGCTTCTCAGTCCAAGAGACCGAGCCTTGCTTCTGAAAGTTGTCACGGAGTTGCTATCTAAAGCTGGGAATTCTTGATTTGCTCTCTGAGTGAAGCGACGTAGGTGTTGAACCAGAAGAGGTTGTGGAACGTAAGAAGTTTTAGGCCGGTGATTTCTTTAGAGCGGATCAGGTGTGAAATGTAGGAGCGTTTATATTGCTGACAGACGAAGCATTGGCAGACGGTATCGAGTGGCTCTTGATCAGCAAGAAATTGTGATTTCATAAGGTCTAAGCGCGTGCCGGCTGGAGAAATAAACGCCACACCGTGGCGGGCGTAGTGGGTAGGGACTATACAGTCGAAGGTGTCGATGCCGGCCTTGATTATTTCGGGGATATCTTCCGGGTGGCCGATCCCGAGGAGGTGCCGAGGTTTACTTTCAGGTAATCCGCTGATTACTGCCTCGAGTAACTCCGTCATCTTCTGTTTATCATCACCATATTCTCCGCCAATGCCGAAACCGGCAAAGGGAAGAGAGGCGATGTACTGTGCACTTTCTTTTCTGAGAGAGGGAAATTTCCCTCCCTGCACAATACCGTAGAGAGCCTGATCGGAAGTTTTGTGCTCAAGGCACAATTCTGCCCAGCGGTGGGTGCGCTCGAGGGATTTCTGGGTGTAAGCGGCGTCAGCCACAGGGGAAGTAGCCTCATCAAACGCGAAGATAACATCGGCGCCAAGTTTTTGCTGGATGTCCATGGATTCCTTTGGGCCTAAAAAGACTGGTGAGCCATCGAGAGGAGAACGAAAGGTGACACCATCATCAGTAATTTTAAGATTCTGGGGTTGCTCGCCTTCACGCACGCTCTCGTCCGATTTTTCTTTGAGGATTTTCCCCACGCCGTGGTCGCGGCCGAACCCGAGACTAAACACCTGGAAGCCGCCCGAGTCGGTCATGAGAGGCTTTCCCCAATGCATAAACTCATGCAAGCTGCCGGCGCGCTGGATAATATCTTCCCCGGGCTTCAGGTGGAGGTGGAAGGTGTTGGCAATCAGAATTTGGCAGTCGGCTTGGGCAGCTTCTTCGCTGGTTAATGTTTTAACTGAGGCTTGGGTGGCGACGGGCGTAAGACACGGCGTTTGCACCTCGCCGTGTGGAGTTTTCAGAACCCCAAGACGCGCCCGGCTTTGCGTAGATTGCTTTTCGACTCTAAACTCAATCATGCGTTATGTATAACATGGCGGGGTGTAGTGTAGCGGCAACACGCATGCATGGGGTGCATGAAACGCTGGGTTCGACTCCCAGTACCCCGACAAATCGAAACAAATCTTTTTTGAGCCGCCTTTTTCTCGCGCCGCCTGCGCGACACTAAAAAGCAGCATTGAGGCGCCTCGGCCTCGCCGCCTTTTTCTGGCTCTGTGCATCGCACAGGCCGCCGCCTCCCGCCCTTCCCCCGCCTCGCGCTCGGGAAAACCGAAGCTCGGCGGAGACGAATCGGCCATTTTCGCCCATGTTGGCCGATTCGGGATACAATAAAATGTGAGGATATGGCGCGGGAGAAACAAAAGCTATATTGCTACGTTGACGAAACAGGGCAAGACACACGCTCCAAAGTTTTTGTCGTCGTTGCAGTAGTTACAGAAAAAGAACAACAGAAGTTGCGTCAGAAAATCATAGACGCAGAACAAGCATCAGGTATCGGTTTAAGTAAGTGGCACAACGCCAGCCACGATAGGCGAATTAAATTTTTGAAAATTGTCCTCGAACAAGGCATCGGCAAAGGAGATATTTTCTACGGTTCGTATGAGAAACCAATACCTTACTTTTTGCCCATGCTGGACCTCACAGCAAAAGCAATCAAAGCGAAAGCCAAAGGCCAGTACCAAACGAAAGTTTATGTTGATGGAATCGATAGAAAGAAAGCGAAAGAATTAACAAATGCTCTGCGTGTGGAGGGAATTTCACTCGGCATGGTAAGAAGTCGACGAGATGAGAGTGAGTCGTTGATTCGACTGGCAGACCGATGGGCTGGGTGCATTCGAGCTGCACTGGAAGAAAACAAGGAGGCTAAAGCGCTAGCAAAGAAAGCAAAGCAGCAAAGCTACTTACAAGAAATTGAGCATTAAAAAAACCTCGGCTAGTCCTTTCGGACCAATCTCCGCCGAAACGGGCGGGCCTTCACCGAGGGTTATGACGCTACTCTAGCAAACTGAACAAAAAACGCAAGGAAATCACAGCCAAAGAAAAATTAATGACTACCCTTACGCCTTTCCTTCTCCTGTTCTGGGCTTTGCTTCTCTCTGAGCAATTTCCTGACCAGTTTCTTTTGTTTCTTGAACGCCTTGTAAGACTTTCTTAACTACTGCTTCAACCTGTCCTGTCATCCCTAATTTTTCGCACTTTGCCCACACCTGTTCGGCTTGATGTTTACTCTGAATTGATTGCTCGCCCAATCTTCCTGCAATGCGCATATCACCTTTCCGTGCCTCGTATCCGATCTATGCATCATGTAAAGCTTCTATATGAAGATCCAATATAAGTTTGGCGGCTGCTTCGGCACCGAACCCATAATGGTCGCCTGCTCTTACTTCTTCAAGCCTCCTATCAAATTCTTTTTGTTCCATAGAATTTATGATTAAGGATTTATAAAGCTAATATATCATATTTCACTATTTACGCAAGTGACCGTTTTTCCTCAATCAAAATATTCCCTTAATCCAGACCTATTCCGCCGAGCTTCGGTTTTCCCGAGCGCGAGGCGGGGGAAGGGCGGGAGGCGGCGGCCTGTGCGATGCACAGAGCCAGAAAAAGGCGGCGAGGCCGAGGCGCCTTTAGTTCTGCTTTTGAGTGGCGCGTGGATTCCTTTTAGTAAGGAAAGCGCCTGGCCCTACGCGGATCTTTTTTCTGGCTGCCAAGCTTCTTAGCGCCGCCGCCGGGGTGGGTTCACCCCGAGCTTGTCGAGGGGTCAGGTTTTAGTCGCGCTCACTGTCGGAATGCTTCTCGAAGTAGGTTCGCGCGAGGTATAGTAGGGGCGACAAAATCATTTTTGCGAATCCTCATACGTTATATTACCCTAGGTGCGTGATAGCTCAGGTCACAGTTTTGGCCTCATTTGCCAAAGATAAGTTCCTGGATGAACGCCATCGTGTTCACCACGAGCGCTTAGGGGGGCCGGCCTTGTTTATCCGCCACGCGCTCGAGCGCGAGGGAATTGACTTTGTTCTGGAGGACTCACTCGCGGGGGTGGTGGAAATTGATGTCCATGAACGCGGGACAATTGTGAAGGTTCCTCCGCGGCGCAGTATCGATTTTGCAGCGGTTGCAACACCCTACCTCCTCATTTCGACTTTGCGCGATGAGGTTGATCTGGCAGGAGTCGACCAATACCGAGGGAAGGTCTTCCTCGATGTACAGGGATATGTCAGGAGTGATCGCGGTTCAGGATCAAAAGCAATGTGGCAAGCGCCCGAGAGCGTTACCCGATCGGTACTTTGTCTTCGAGGAACAAGCGAAGAGTTGGAATACATAGACCCTGAGTGGCTTACCTACCAAAAGAACGAAGGAATACTTCTGCGTACGATGGGCGCGAAAGGGTGTGAGCTCTTTGTACAAGGCACACAACACCACATCTTGCCAGCGCGAGTTGTTTCTACCACCAATACGGTAGGTGCGGGTGATACCTTCTTTGCCTCATTTCTCGCGCATTTCACACGAACAGCGGACGCTGAGGAAAGTGCGCACCACGCCATGGAGCGGGTGTCGCAGTTCCTTGCGCTGCCTGAGGAAAATCGTTTATAGTGGGAGCCACATTCCCTATGGCGCAGCAATCCCCAGTCGCGGCAGCACTTATAGATTTCGATGACACGCTAGCTCCATCTGAGATCCTTTGGGATATCGCCTACGGGCTGGTAGCGTCGGAACATGGAAAGCTTGATTGGCGGAGTTCAAATGATTGGAACAAGCTGATGGAATTCCGGAGAGCGACGATTGGCAAAGGGGACCCGGAAGTGACCAATCTCTTTATTAGTATGTTTGGTCTTGAACCGTCTGACTATGGTGTTCAGCAAGAGGCGGAGCTGTATGAGGCTGTTCGCAAAGAGGCAGAACAGTACATGGGAGCCCTCATGGGCGTCGCCTACCCAATGGAAGGAGCGCGAGAGCTGGTGGAGCATTTCGGCGCAATAGACTTACCGAGGATGATAGTAACAAGCGGGGGAAGCGAGGGTCATGCACGCAAGACGTCCCCAGCCAAATTCGCTTGGGCGAGAAAGCTTACGGCTCTCACCAGAGATGACCCTGAAGTAACGAGGAAGAAACCTGATCCGCAAATGTACCTGCTGGCAGCGCAGCGCTTAGGAGTGGCTCCGGAGGATTGCCTCGTGATCGAAGATTCGCTGACTGGTCTTGAGGCGGGGCTCAGGGCCGGCATGCGGGTAATACTGGTACCGACAGAAAACACAGACATGAAAGCGGTGATGGAGCTTATCCAAAGGCTGGAAGGGGAACAGCCGGGTACCGTAGAACGGGTGGAAGTTTTACAGTCTCTGGCGGAGTTTCGACCTGAGAAATACGGGTTGCCGCCATTCCCACGGCGTGAACCCGAGAGGGAACAACTCGGTTATACTTAAGGTATGGTAGACTCTCCTCGAATTCAGCTAGGGGTAATGGGCTCCACCGCTGATCTGAAATACTCTCAGGATGTTGAGAAACAAGCCGAGGAAATTGGGTATTGGGTAGCGAAGCGCGGAGCGGTGCTCCTATTCGGCGCTGAGAAAGATTACGACTCGCTTTCCACCGCTGCCTGCCGGGGAGCCAAGAAAGCGGGGGGTCTGACCATTGGGATTACCTATGGGCGGGGGCGCGAGGTGGTTGAGAAAAACGTGGATGTAGTTATTGCCAGCGGGCTCGAGCGCGGTGGGGGCAGGGAGTTGGCACTGGTACTTAGCTGCGATGCCATCATTACCATCAATGGCGGCTCGGGCACACTTACCGAAATTGCCATTGCCTACCAAGCCAATATTCCCGTGGTGGCACTGAAGGGCAGCGGCGGTTGGAGTGATAAGCTCGCGGGGCAATACCTGGATGACCGCAACCGGCTTTTGGTTGAGCCGGCCGTGAGCCCGCAAGAAGCAGTTGACAAGGCGATACATTTAGTTCAAAATAGAGTAACCTAACTTTTGCTATGTCAGACTCTTCTAGCGGCGCAGAATCTCATCGTTCTCGACCTGCTGGCGGTCGATCGCACAGCCATGAATCGAGCGCGGATTTTTACCAAACTCCTGAAGATGCACCTCGCCCGTATGTTGTGACCGAGGATGTACAACCGTTAGTAGAAACCTGGGCCAAGGAAAGGGATTTCACGCCGCCGAGTCAGGAATTCTGGGATAAGTTTAACGGTCGCTTCCGGGGCATGATGGGAGCAATTTTCCCTAATTTTGTCTTGCTGCCGGCGCAAGAAATTACCGAAGAGGTGCGCCGCCGTGTGAGTAAATATGAGGGAGTATCAGGGGTCGCCATTATCGCTCTCGATGAGCTTTACAATGTGGGCGAGCACCAGTTTAATATGACTCGATATGTGGACCCAGAGGGGACTGAGATTGGCATTGGAACACGGTTTAACACACCAGGGCTCGCGACACAGCTGAAGACAATTGTTGATGATTTACGTAGCCGCGGAATAACTGAGGTGGTATTGGTGGATGACGTGATCTTTAACGGTACACAGGTAATGCGTCTCGCTCGTCTTTTAGCGAGAGCAGGAATCAAAGTAAAGGCGGTGGTAGCGGCTGTTGGCATCGGGAGTGGTGTAGAGCGGCTACAGACTGAGGGTATAGATGTCGAGTGCGCGCGTGTGTACCCGCACGTTATCGATCAAGTTTGTCAGCGTGATTTCTTTCCCGGTGTTCCTGCCGGCGGGCGTACAATTCCTACCGATAGTGATGAAGGGATACCCTATCTGCTGCCCTTAGGAAAACCTCTCGAATGGGCTTCCATTCCTGAGGAGTGGGAGTTATCTCTTTCCCAATTTTGCCTCCAGGAAACGATTGCCTTATTCGAGGAAATTGAGCGCCGGTCGCACAAGCCTGTTTTGTGCCGAGATTTGCCGCGGACGGTGGCTAATCTGCCCCGAGATGAACGACGCTTTGTAGATGTTTTGCAAGAAATGTTAGACCATGTGAATGAGTTACTGAAACGTGCGGCTGAGTCGAGTGGTCCCCCCGAGGAGCTGGGCCGAGGTGAGCGTGAGTAGCTACGGAGTTCCAAGGCTTTTCCCCTTTACAAATAAAAGGCAGTGGTATAGGGTGGGGGTATGGGTCGAATCAGTGCGCAATTGTTCTGGTTGACATACTTTAGTCCGGCTAGCCGGGGTATTCGCGCATAGGTTCATCTTTAATAATTAGAATCATCGCACCCCGGCACAGAGCCGGGATTTTTGTTTTAAGGGGGAAAAGCTATGTCATACGTTCGAGTCAAACAACTACCAACCAGCACCGAAGTCTTAACGAGACTGCAGCTCACGCCAGCCTTGGCGAGGCAGGTTGAGGCTGACCGGTGCGAGATCCAAGATATTTTGTCGGGAAAAGATACGCGCAAGCTTCTTATTATTGGGCCGTGCTCAGCCTGGCCGGGAGAGGCTGTGCTGGAGTATGCCCGGCGTCTGAAAGAAGCGACTTTGCCGCTTGAGACGAAACTTAAAGTTGTGCTTCGGGCATATGTAGATAAACCCCGCACGCGCAAAGATTGGTTGGGGCCCGCGAGCCAGCCAGATCCGTTTCTTCCTCCGAATTTGGGCCGAGGAACAGTGTACGCACGCAACTTGCTTTTGCAGGTGTTGGAGGCAGGTCTGCCGGTAGCCAGCGAGGTGTTATTTTCCAACCACGTGGAGATGCTTTCTGACCTGCTCGCCTGGGGTGCGATAGGAGCGCGCAGCGTGGAAGATCAGGAGCACCGTCTCCTCGCTTCAGCGCTTGATTGCCCGGTGGGCATGAAGAACCCCACCGGCGGGCACATCGAGCCGGCGGTAAACGCGGCGGCGGTGGCGCAACAGTCGAACGACATGGCCTACCAGGGTTACCAAGTACGCACGCGGGGCAACGCATACGCACACTTGGTGCTCAGGGGTGGGCGGAGCGGCCCTAACTACAGTCGGGAAAATATTCTGGAGGCGCGGGACATGATGTGTGAGCAGGGAATCCGCCACCCGGCGGTGATGATTGATGCCGGCCATGACAACTGCATTTGCGATGGCAAAAAAGATCCGTCGCGGCAGGCAGATGTCATTCGTGAAGTGATGGGGCAGATGCAGCGCGACCCCGGGGTAGCCAGTGTGGTGAAAGGCTTCATGGTGGAAAGCTTCATTAAGGGAGGCAAACAGGATTTGAATTCACTCACCCCGGCCACCGTAGACCGCAGCGGTCTCTCGGTAACGGATCCATGTCTTTCCTGGGAGGAGACCCAGGAATTACTGCACGAGATGCAGCAGCGGCTCAAGGGGTAGCGTTGGGTTATTGTTTCCTTGAGCAGTCACAAGTGTCAGTTTTTTCTGACTTTTCCACTGCTCTTTACTCTTTCCGTTTTTAGCTATACAATTGGTCAAATTAAATTGCTTTTTTACTAGGGCAGGGATGCGTCAATTTTCTTTGGCGGTAATATATGAACGCACGCGCGACACAACTACGACAATACGAGACTGAGGTTAACGATTTATACCGACAGAATCTTGGAGCGACTGCTCGGTTTTCGACTCAGTTGTCTTTGAGCCCGGCGATCACCAGTGACTCTGAGGCAGAGGGCTTTCAGAGTAGGTACAAAACAATCAGAAAGTTTCAGCAGATTACCAATGAATTGTTTCAGAAAAGTTTATCTGATGACTCATTGGGGGGGGCCAGAGATCTGGTGCTGAATGAAGTTAACCCCGCATTTGGGATTGACTATCATCGCAGTTTGTATACCGGGAAAATTGATCTGCCATACTTTTTTCGAACGGATGAGCCGGTACCGGGCAAAATTGGCGAAATTCAGTGCATTGCTTCTGGCTGGGGCTTCTTCGCCGCTCTTCAGCAATCACTGGTCAAGCTGAGACTATACGTGAGCGATGTACCCATGCGGAGTTACAACCAGGTTCCAGTGGCAGAGAAGTTTTCGCTGCTGGTCAATGAGCTAACTGGTGGCAGCCCGCGCGTGTTTCACCAGGTTGATAACAGCTCGGACATGCTTGGGATGAATTACTTCATTTCCGAGACCAGAAAATTCGGCGTGAAATATTTAGGAAGAGATTCTGACGTGTCCTTCAAAAATGTCAACTTTGTCAGGAGTCATTCGTTTATTGGGCAAGCAGTGCAGATTGAGTTTTCCAATTTTCTCCAAAGATATCTTAGCGGCCATCTCCTATTTGATCTATTTCCCAGCATCGTTTTTGAGGGAAAGTTGCCACTTATTTTTCCTTTTTGGGAAGCAACGAGAAGCTTATATCCGGATGAAGTGCGAGAGATATTTCCCTTCACTTCTCTCGTGTCACCTCGTTCAGTTGTGCTCGAAGATGGTCAAGAGGTTTCCATTGAAACATTTTCCAAGCGCGAACTTAAGCAGCGGCAGTATTACTTGAAGTACGCAGGCGCGGATGAGCAGAAGAACTGGGGGAGCAAGGCCGTTTTCAATTTGGGAAATGCTAGTAAGCCACAGTGCTTAGAGTTACTTACGAAAGCGGCCCAGGGTGCTGCGCGTCGTGAGTACTGGATTCTCCAGAAGGCGTATCATCGGAAGGAAGACGTGGAGTACTTATCGGGCGAGGACACCGTAACGAAAAACATTTACTCAAAATGGAGCGGATTTTACGGGCCGGGAGGGTTTATGGGAGGAGTGGTTTTCAGCCGTAATCACAACAAAGTTCATGGCCAGGACGACACCGTCTGCCGGCTGATGCTTTAGCTCTGGTCCGGTACTGAAGCAAGAGGGAGTTGAGTGACCTTGATGATCGTGAAGGTAACATCGTCGTGCCGGGCAGAGGTTTCAATGAGGCGTAGAAAAATGTCGCGGGCTTCTTCCAAGGTGTGGTGCGCAACTATTGCAGCAGCCTGTTCTCGGGGGATAAGTTTGAGTAACCCGTCGGAGGTAGACAAGATGGTGTCGCCGACTTGGATCTTAAACAAGTATGGTGTTGGTTGCGTGGTCTGGTCTCCAACGACTGGGTTTGTAGGCACACTCCGGCGCTCAAAGGGAGCTGGCATTTCATATCTCACCTGGTCACTGGTTTTATCGCGAGCATGGCCTTCGGAGTCGGCAACGATGAGGGCAGCGTCGCCTCCCTGACGGACAGCTAGCGCCGACTCTTCGGCGAGGTATACCCAGGCAACGTAGCACGCACCTGTTTTCCGTAACTGGGGGAGAGTGCTCATAGCTTCGTGGGCGCGCTGGTGGGCTTCTTCTAAGGCAGCTGGCGTGCCAAAGGTTAGAGCATGGTTCATAGCGCGCAGCAGTTCTCCTGCCGCCAGGTGGTGATGGGCCGGATCGCCACTAATACCATCGATGGTCACGCCTCCTCGCCTGCCTTGCAGAAAAGCATCACCGTTGTGGTCCCAGGGCTCGCCAGGCATTTTGCCGCGGACTGAGACACAAACGGCTGGCCCCAAGTCTGTTTCGAACTCACGAACTTTACGTTCCTCGTCAAAGCCGATAATACTTTCGTTGGGTTGCCTAGCCTGTTCTAGCGAGCTCAGAGAGAGTTTAGTCTTGCTTAATTTTAATCTGGTGTGCTCGTGAAATCATACACGCAGAGTGTGGTGTCATCTGTGCCTTCGGAGCCCACAGGCACTTGCTCAAGGGCAGTGAGAATTGCCTGGGTGGCGTCTTCGGTACTTTTGCCACGGACCAACCCTGCCACGGCTTCGTTGCTGCTTCGGATTGATTGCTCGAGGCGCAATCGGCGGGCATCTTGGGAGCTGTATTTAGAGAAGGCTTTCCAGACGCGATCGGAGGCGATAATGATTCGGTAGCCTGGCTTGAGTTCGACTTTATACTCCTTGAGGCGCTCGGGCTTTGGTTTTTTGGTTGCGGAAACACAGTTCCAGACGACGTTATCACTAGGTGGTGGTTGGTGCTGATCTTTCGTTGAGCCCACGACCTGGCCGTTTTCATCGAGCACGATTAGGCGTACATCTCCCGCAGAGCGGAACCGAAGCTTGTTTCCAGTAATTTTCCAAGCTACGTAGGAAGCTCCGCCGTCCATTTCGTTGTTACGGGTAATCGCCTGACTCATACGGGTGTGAGCGTTTGATTCAACTTCAGAAAGGTCGCCACTTTTAAAGCCCGCTTGGAGTTCGGTGGCAAGGATGGTGGCCATCTCCCCGCCGTTACCATAAAAACCTGCTCCGTCACCTACGGCTCCGCAATCAGCAGAAGGGTCTGTGGTATGAAGCAGGAAAAAATCCTCGTTTGATCTACCACGATCGGGAGAGCCATTGGTATAAAAGCAAAAGTCTCCGAACTTCCCTTTAACAAGAACCGGCTGAGGGGTTTCCGTGTATATGAGGCTTGCTTCAGTTTCAAATCCAAAATCTGGTTCGCTCTCTCCACTCATGCTTGCGCCGTGGCCCGGGCGGATTTGGTGAGGTCGCGGATGCAGCTGACACAGGCCAGGATGCGCTGGCCGTCGCGGGTAACTTTTTGAAGGTTGGGTTTAAAAGTGCGTTTGCCGGTGATATTCGTGTGTGCGCGCAAAAACTTGGTGGTGCTGCCCACCATCTTGCCTTTGCCGCAGATTGCGCACTCTCTTGCCATAGGGTATTCACGTTGTACACTAAAACTCATGTTGTTTCAAGTCTTGGCGGTGCCGACGGCAGGCTTGGAGATTGGAGCCAAGATTTTGGGTCTCGCCATTGCCATTATCTTGCACGAGGTGGCCCACGGGTATGTGGCGCTGTACTTGGGCGACCCCACGGCCAAGTATGCCGGCCGGCTGAGCCTGAATCCAATTAAACACATTGATTTGTGGGGAACAATTTTGATACCGCTCTTCTTAATGGTCAGTACGGGTATGATGTTTGGCTGGGCTAAGCCAGTACCGGTGAACTACTTTAACTTACGTGGAGGAAAGTACGGGCCGCTGTGGGTGGCGCTGGCCGGCCCGGGTATGAATCTCATTTTGCTGGCAGTATTTGCGCTCGCCGCCCGACTTTCACCCCCGGCCACGGCACTCCCTGCTCTTTTTATTACGGTGGCGTTTGTGAACGGGCTTCTCATGTTGTTTAACCTGATCCCAGTGCCTCCGCTCGACGGGTCGAAAGTGCTTTACCTGTTTTTGGATAACCGCCCGGATATCATTCACTTCTTAGAACGGTACGGAATGATCATCCTATTCGCTATCATTATATTAGGAGGCGGCCTGCTCTCTCGAATCGTCTTTGAGCCGACGCTTAGCCTGGTCTCGTTTTTTTCAGGACTTTCTGTGTTCGAGGTCTTTGGCGTTCTCCGGTAGGACTTTTTTGACTTTTGAGATTATTCTTCGTATATTGCTCACACCCCGCTCGTTAGGGCGGATTTTTGAATCAATTGAATTTGTGCCTACTGTTAATCAATTACTTCGCCATCGGCGCAAGCAACAAACGAAAAAGCCTAAGACAGCCGCCCTGTTGCGGAGTTTTAATGTGCTCAAAAACCGTCCCGTAAAGCTGGCCTCCCCTTTTAAGCGTGGGGTGTGTCTGCAAGTAAAGACCATGACGCCGAAGAAGCCGAACTCGGCGCTGCGAAAAGTGGCCCGGGTACGCCTTACCAACGGTATGGAAGTAACAGCCTTCATTCCCGGCGAAGGGCACCAGCTGCAGGAACACTCGATTGTTTTGATCCGCGGTGGACGCCGCAAAGATTTGCCTGGTATTCGCTACCAAGTGGTGCGCGGTGTTTTGGACACTACAGGCGTGGATGCCCGTCGGCGAGGGCGAAGCAGGTATGGAGCGAAGAAGCCCAAAGAGTAATCAGTAAACAGGATACAGTACACAGTATGCCGAGGAAGAAAAGAGTTTACAAAAATAAGAGATACTTAAGGCCTGATCCTAAGTTTGGGAATCTGGCGCTGGCTAAATTCATTAACCACGTGATGTCGAATGGGAAAAAGAGCACGGCGCAGCGTGTCGTGTATGAAGCCTTGGAGCGCGTATCGGCGAAAACCAAGAATGATCCGTTGGAGGTGTTTGACGTAGCGCTGCGCAACGTAGCGCCGGTGTTGGAAGTAAAAGCGCGGCGTATCGGGGGAGCGAATTACCAGATTGCTCAGGAAGTGCGGGGCGAGAGGCGGGAGGCCTTGGCGATGCGATGGCTTCGCACCGCGGCCGATTCGCGCGGCGGGAAGAGCATGGCTGAGAAGCTGGCGGAAGAGCTGATTGATGCGTCCAAGAAACAGGGCGGGGCTATGAAGAAGCGCGAAGACGTGCATAAGATGGCGGAAGCTAACCGCGCTTTCAGTCATTTCGCGCGCTAACAGTAAGGAGGAAGTATGGCCGGAGCGGCAGACAAAGCAGTGCCAATGGAGAAAATCCGAAATTTCGGAATCATTGCCCACATCGATGCGGGCAAGACGACTGTCTCTGAACGCATTTTGTTTTATACGGGCTTAATTCACAAAATCGGGGAAGTTCATGAGGGAGAGGCCACTATGGATTGGATGGAGCAAGAGCGCGAGCGTGGCATCACCATTACGGCGGCCGCCACGACAGTGTACTGGAAAGACTGCCGCTTGAACTTAATTGACACCCCGGGGCACGTGGACTTCACGGTGGAAGTGGAGCGAAGTTTGCGGGTACTCGATGGAGCTGTCGTGGTGTTCGACGGGGTGGCTGGGGTAGAGCCGCAGTCTGAGACAGTGTGGCGCCAAGCCAATAAGCATGAGATACCCCGCCTGTGTTTCGTGAATAAGCTTGACCGCACCGGAGCGGATTTTATGAAGGTGCTGAACTCCATCCACGAACGACTCACCAAGCACACGGTTGTGATGACCTTGCCCATCGGGCAGGAAGACAAGTTTGAGGGAATTATCGACTTGGTGACTGAGAAGGCTTGGTACTTTGAAGGGCAGATGGGAGAGAACGTTGTTCAGAAAGATATCCCGGCAGAATTTGTTGAAGGAGCGCACGAGTGGCGGGCGAAGATGGTGGAAACAATCGCGGGGCTGGATGATAAACTTACGGAAAAGTTTTTGGAAGATGGAGTGCTATCAAATGAAGAACTCACGGCGGCGCTGCGGGCCGGGGTTATTGCCGACAAAGTTGTGCCCGTGTTTTGCGGAACGGCTTTAAAGAACAAAGGAGTGCAGCGCGTGCTGGACGCCATTGTGGACTACTTCCCCTCGCCCGCCGACCTGCCGCCGGTGGAGGGTACTGACCCGCGTGATGCTAATGTTAAAATTACGCGGAAGGCAGAGGACGGTGAGCCGTTGACAGCCCTGGCCTTTAAAGTGGTGTCGGACCCGTTCGTAGGCCAACTTACGTATTTCCGTGTGTATGCGGGGAAGATGGCAGCGGGAACATACGTACTGAATGCGTCGAACGGGAGGCGCGAACGCGTAGGCCGCATTCTGCGTATGCATGCTAATGAGCGTACGGAGGTGCCGGAAATTACGGCAGGCGGAATTGGGGCGCTGGTAGGCATGAAGTACACCACAACCGGGGACACGTTGTGTGCGGAGGATGCCCCCATATTGCTCGAACGCATTTATGGGCACGACCCCGTGATCGCCATGGCGATTGAGCCGAAGAGCAAGGCCGACCAGGAAAAGATGGGCATGTCACTGAAGAGTCTCATGGGAGAAGATCCCACGTTCCGTGTACGTACAGATGAAGAAACGTTGCAAACCATCATTTCTGGTATGGGCGAGTTACATTTGGAAATTATGGTTGACCGCTTGAAGCGCGAATTTGGAGTGGAAGTGAGTGTGGGCAAGCCGCAGGTAGCTTATAAAGAAACGATTACAAAGAAATCTGAAGTGGAGGGAAGATACATTCGTCAAAGCGGTGGCCGCGGGCAGTATGGGCACGTCTGGCTGCGCTTAGAGCCTATGGAGCGGGGGAAAGGAGTGGAGTTTGAGGATGAAATTAAAGGGGGAATGATTCCTAAAGAGTACGTGCCGGCTATTGAGAAGGGCGTCATGGAGGCAGCAACCAATGGAGTGCTGGCAGGGTTTCCAGTAGTGGACGTGAAAGCCACCGTTTTTGACGGCAGCTACCATGAAGTGGATAGCAGCGAAATCGCGTTTAAGATTGCTTCCAATATGGCTTTTAAAGAAGGAGTGAGAAAGGCAACCCCGAAAATTTTGGAACCGATTATGAAAGTAGAAGCTGTTACCCCCGAGAAATTCATGGGGGACGTGGTCGGGGACCTCAATGCCCGCCGCGGACAAATTCAAGGCATTGAAGATCGCGGGCAGGACAAAGTGATTGATGCGCTGGTTCCCTTGGGAACTATGTTTGGGTACGCCACCAGCTTGCGTTCTATGACGCAGGGCCGGGCGAGTTACACGATGGAATTTCACCACTACGAGCCGGTTCCTCAGAATGTGCAAGATGAAATTGTAGGCATAGCAGCTAAGAAGAAGGTGGAAGGAAGGTAGACAAGAGTCCCATTGTCAAAACCTTGACATAGTTCGTTTTAAGAGATATGTTATGAACAGCTTAATCTTTAGACTCTCTTAGTTTTTATGAAGCAGGATAATTTCGATGAAGAGGTAGCAAAAATTCGCCGCAAACGTGTGGATGGCAAGCCTGATTCTGATACGGCTATATCCATAGCTGCTCTACATTTAGCAGTTTACCAAATCTGGCAAAAGGCACAGAAAAGTGCTGAGCCTGGAGAGATCGTAGATACACGGCTATACCTAGCGCAAGTAGAAGCAATTGAAGGTCTTGCGCGGGAGTTAGAAGTGCTTGATGATTATAAAAGGAGATTCTTATCAGCTGTCAATAGGGACGTCAATCGTGATACTGGAGGACAACCTGAAGTGGTCCACAGACCTGCTTTGGATGGTCGGAGCCGCAGAAAATAACACCTTCCTAAGTGAGAGGTCGAGTCTTGACCGCCAGTAGCGTGCGGCGGTACGGTGGAATGATGCTCACGGGGGAAACGTTGCAAAAACTGCTAGACGTACTGCGCGAGACGGCAGGATACTTCGTGTTTCGAGATAAGGCTGGCGAAGAGTACGTATTGGCGCGCAAAGAGGATTTTATGTCGGGGGAGAGCGCCCAGGGCGCTGATAAGCAGCTGTCACTGCCCCCACTTCGCTCTTCGAGCTCCGCGGGGCAGGCGACTACGTCACTCGTTGAGGCAGTTAGGAAAACTGCGAGGCAGTTTGATACAACACCTGAATTTGTCCTGGACAGTATCAATAAAGAGATAGCCAACTACCATGAGGAGGAACGGGAGCGGGAGTTGGATGACCTGAGCGTAGAAGCGGCTGGGCAAGGTAGGCCCCTCGACAGAGCTCGGGGTAAAGGCAAACGTATTCGTTTCGAGCCTATTCACGGGGATTTACCGCCAGAGCTTCAGGAGTGAGGCTGCTTGACTGCTTTCTCGTTTCTGTGCTAAAAACCTTGTAAGTGGAGGGGTTTTTATTTAGTCTTTGTTTATTATCACTATTTAACTTCATAACCTATGGCACAGGCAAAGTTTGAACGGACGAAGCCACATGTGAACGTCGGGACGATCGGGCACGTCGACCACGGGAAGACCACGCTCACGGCGGCCATTCTGCACGTCCAAAATTTAAAAGGGCTCGTTAAGAAGGTTTTGTCAGTAGACGAAATTGACAAGTCCCCTGAAGAAAAGGCTCGCGGGATTACGATTTCGACTACCCATACCGAATTCGAAACGGAAAAGCGCCATTACGCGCACGTGGATTGTCCGGGGCACGCTGATTACATCAAGAACATGATTACCGGCGCTGCGCAGATGGACGGCGCCATTTTGGTGGTGTCCGCCGCGGATGGGCCTATGCCACAGACGCGCGAACACGTGCTCTTGGCCCGCCAGGTAGGCGTGCCCGTCATCGTGGTATTCCTCAATAAGGTAGACATGGTAGACGATGCTGAGCTGGTTGACTTGGTGGAAGAGGAAGTACGAGAACTGCTTTCTAAGTATGAATACGATGGCAAGAACGCAAAGATTATCCGTGGTTCAGCGCTGAAAGCCTTAGAAGCCAAGAGCGCTGACGATGAAGCAGCCAAACCAATTGCAGACCTTATGAATGCATTGGATGAGGCCATACCTCAGCCTGTGCGCGACGTGGATAAGCCACTGCTCATGCCAATTGAAGACGTGTTCTCCATTGAAGGCCGCGGCACTGTCGTTACGGGCAGAATTGAACGCGGCAAAGTAAAGGTAAACGACGAAGTTGAAATTGTGGGGCTGCGTCCTACGCAAAAAACTGTCATCACAGGGATTGAGATGTTCAATAAGCAACTTGATGAAGGCCAAGCCGGTGACAACGCCGGGGTGCTATTGCGCGGACTTAAGAAGGAAGATGTGGAGCGTGGACAAGTGGTAGCCAAGCCCCGCTCAATCACCCCGCACACGGAATTTGCGTGTGAAGTGTACGTCTTAACCAAAGATGAAGGTGGCCGGCACACTCCTTTTTTTAAAGGATACAAGCCTCAGTTCTACGTGCGAACCACTGATGTGACGGGAGATGTCACTCTGCCAGAAGGTACG
>CAYHTZ010000001.1:0-88189 GCA_964359735.1 uncultured Candidatus Saccharibacteria bacterium | reverse complement strand
CCGAGAAGGAGGCCGCACGGTGGGCGCAGGCGTGGCGACAAAGATCTTGAAATAGCTGGTAGCCCTGTAGCTTGTGGTAACGAAAGCAAAGAAGGAACCAAAAAAGGAGCAGCCGGAAGAAACTAAGCCGGCTGCTCTAAGAATTCGAATCAAGCTCAAGGCGTACGATCATAAGCTTTTGGACCAATCGGCTAAGCAGATTGTAGATGCGGTCTTGCGCGACGGCGCGCGGGTGGCGGGGCCGGTGCCGCTGCCAACAGCGAAGAAACAGTATACAGTCAACCGCTCGACATTCGTCCACAAAAACGCGCGCGACCAATATGAAATCCGCGTTCACAAGCGCTTAATCGATATCATCCAATCTACTCCTCGCACCGTAGACACACTGATGAGCCTCAACCTCCCCGCCGGGGTGGATGTAGCGATGAAAACAGGTTGATTTGCGTATTTCGGGGGTTTGTTTTATGTTATTTACACCCCGCTAGGAGGAAGCGAGGCATTTGTTTATAAAGCTTAATGCTTACATTAAATCCCGTGAGTAAGAGGCATCCGTCCCGGGGAATCTGGGACGCTCTGTCACCCTATGAAGGTACTCTTAGGTCAAAAACTGGGAATGTCGCAGATGTTTACCCCCGAGGGCGAGGTGGTGCCGGTAACACTGATTTGGGCACGGCCGAACGCGGTAACATTGCGCCGCATTAAAGAGAAAGACGGGTACGTGGCTGTTCAGCTAGCTCTTCCAAAAAAAGTATCAAGTAGCAAGAATCAAGTATCAGAGGAAGAGAAAGGTGAAGAGAAACGCACCCCAAGATGGGAAGACAGGCGGTATCTCGCGAAACGAGAGTTCAAAACAGAATTAGGAGCTGCAGTCCAGCAGTTGACGGTAGAGCAATTTGAACCAGGGGATGTCGTTCAAGTAACGGGTATTTCCAAAGGAAAAGGGTTTCAGGGTGTAGTCAAACGCCACAAAATGAAAGGTGGGCCCGCCAGCCACGGTCATACTGATTGGGAGCGGCGAGGTGGCTCCATTGGCTCCCGTTTTGGGCAGCACACCATGAAGGGCAAGCGCATGGCCGGACGGATGGGGGCGGAACAAGTGACGGTGAAAAACCTGAAGGTCATGCAGATTGATAGCGAGAAACATCTTTTGGCGATCAAAGGCGCCGTGCCGGGAGTGCGCGGCAGCGTTATTGAAATCAGAAGTACGAATTAAGAACTACGAATTATGGCCAAAGAAGCGGTTACCGAAGTGAAGATGAAGACTCCTGAGTATCTTACGAAAGAGGTTTCACCGGCTCTCTTAGCGCAGGCAGTTTATACCTTGCACAAACGCGCGCGAGTGCGTACGGCTCATACGAAGGTACGCAAGGAAGTGCGCGGCGGCGGGCGTAAACCCTGGAAGCAAAAAGGCACGGGCCGCGCTCGGCACGCGTCTATCCGCTCGCCCATTTGGGTAGGTGGAGGCGTAGTCTTCGGCCCGCGGGTACGTAAGGAACGGGTGCTTGAGTTGCCCAGCCGAATGGCCAAGGCGGCGCTCTGCGGAGCACTGGCGTGGCATGCTTCGGCGAAGACGCTAGGGTTTGTTAAAGTTTCTGGGGAAATTGCTAAGACTAAGGAAGTAGCTAAATTCTTCGATGAGCCAGGGCTCTTGGTGGTAGGCGAAGCAAATGCTAAGATGGCACGCTTTGTGCGCAATCTTCCTCGCATGGCAGCCGTAGGTGTGGACCAGCTGACCGTGGTGGATGTACTTACCTCTAAGCGCGTTTGGATTGATGAGTCTGCTTTGTCTACACTCGAGCGGCGGTGTAAGAAATAATTTTATGTCATTACTCTCTAAAACACGCGATCTCTTCGCCCGGAGCAGCAGTAAGAAAGCTTCGGTGAAGAAATCAAAGAAGACCCGCTCCTCAGAGGCAGCTACCCAGCCTTCGCCCCGCCAGCTGGCGGGCGCTGCGGCGGGCGTAGCGCAGGGTGAGCAAGTACAGCAAAAGGCAACACCTACGGCAGAAAGGATAGGCATGGTGCCGCTGTCGACTGAAAAGGGAATGGCGGTGGCGGCGAGTTCGCAGACGGCAGTCTTTCGCGTTAAATCAGGTACTACGAAAGGTGAAATTGCCCGAGCGATTCAAGAACAGTATGGGCTGAAGCCTCTTGCTATTCGCACCGTGCACATGCAGAGTAAACGCCGCATGCGCGGCAGAGTCGTAGGCGCAACGCCGCGCTGGAAAAAGGCCTACGTAAAAGTTGACGATATTCAAAAGCTGCATATTACTCCGTAAGTACTATGTTTTTACTAACTTCAACGAGAAAATACCTCACCTCGATCTCCTCTCCTTCGAAAGGAGAGGAGGCCGTAATTTGATATGCCTGTAAAAATTCCCAAACCCAATACCGCTGCCCGCAAGAATATTTCTTTTGTGGACCGGAGCGGGCTGCATCGCGGTCAGCCGTTTAAATCACTCACGGACTCGCGCAGCCGTCTTTCTGGGCGGGGCAGCGAAGGCAAAATTACCATTCGCCATCGCGGGGGCGGGGCAAAGAGAAAACTGAGAGCCATTGACTTCGGGCAGGGCAAGCTTGGCATCTCCGCGACGGTGGAAAGGCTGGAATACGACCCTAACCGCTCGGCTTTCGTGGCTTTGCTGCGGTACGCGGATGGCGAACGTCGCTACAGCCTGGCCTGGGAGGGAGCCGTAGTCGGGAATACCGTCGTAGCAGCCGAGAAAACGCCGGAGAAGGACGGTATGCGCATGATGTTGAAGCACGTTACCCCCGGGCTCACGGTCTACAATGTTGAAATCAAACCGGGCCGCGGCGGAAAGCTTTTCCGGGCGGCGGGGACAGGGGCCATCGTCATGGATGTGCAAGACAAGTATGCCCAGATCAAGGCTCCTTCCGGGGAAATTCGCTTGATTCTCAAAGACGCTTATGCCACACTCGGGCGGGCCTCAAATGCTGACTCGTGGCTCGTGCGAGTCGGGTCAGCCGGCAGGTCTCGCCGTATGGGGAGACGTCCACAGGTACGCGGTAAGGCACAAAACCCGGTAGACCATCCTCACGGAGGCGGAGAAGGAAACCAGCCGATTGGTCTCAAACATCCTAAGACCAAGTGGGGAAAACCAGCGCTGGGTGTGAAGACCCGTAAGCGCGGCAAATACTCCGATAGCCTCATTTTAATGAGGCGGGGTAAGAAAAAGGAGAAGGCTTAATTCGTATGAGCAGATCAATTAAAAAAGGACCGTTTGTCGACGTCAAGCTGCTCAAGAAGGTGCAGGCGCTGCGGCAAGGCGATGCGCGGGTAATTAAGACCTGGTCGCGCGATTCTACCATTTATCCCGAGATGGTCGGGTTTCGTTTTGGTGTCCATAATGGAAAAGATTTTGTGACCGTGCTCGTTACCGAAGACATGGTCGGACATAAGCTAGGCGAGTTTTCACCGACACGAAAATTCATTAAGCATGGCGGCCGCATTCAGAAGGAAGCTGAGGCAGCGGCAGCCGCCGCGGAAGCGGCTAAGACGGCGGCCACGCAGGAGCCAGCGGCGGGAAAGAAATAACCTATGAAAGTATCTGCCACACATCGTAATGCCAGGATTGCTCCCCGCAAAGTGCGCCCTCTGGCGCGCCTGCTTACTGGGATGCCAGTATCTGCCGCAGAACTTCAGCTCAAGTATTTGCCGGGTAGAGCTGTCCGCGACACAGTTCTGGCAGTTTTGAAGAGCGCCATCGCCAATGCGCAGCATAACCATGGGTTGGAAGCGAAAGACCTTACGGTGAGTGAGATGGTGGTAAATGGCGGATTTGCGTTCAAGCGTTTTCGTCCGGCTTCCCGCGGTATGGCTCACCCGTTTGTGAAGCGTACGTCTCACATTACGATAACTCTGACAGCAGCAGAAGAGAAAAAGGAGAAGAGTAAAAAGAAAGCCAAGGCAGAGATTGTTACCATTTCAGCGGACCAGTATGCAGCCGAAGCGCTGGACAACGATCAACAAGAGAAGCGCGAGACAACGGCCGCGGCGGAAGATAAAACTCCTTTGGAAATAGATGTGCCGAAGTCGAAGGAGCAAGAAGCCTTTGGGAAAATGCGGGGGTTGCAATCCGGGGGCGATAAAAAGAAATCATTTCGTAGAAAAAGTGTAGGATAAAATTCTATGACCTACATAATTCCACGAAAAAATACCTCACCCTTAACCCTCTCCTTCGAAAGGAGAGGGAAGTAGGAGGAAGTATGGGCAGAAATACCAATCCAATTATCTTGCGAGTAGGGAATATTACCCGGAACTGGGACTCGAAGTGGTTTGCTGACCGAAGAAGCGATTTCCGCCGCCATTTGCGGGAGGATCTCATTATCCGCACCTACCTGCAGAAGCATTTACGCATGGCGGCTATTTCCCGTCTGGAAATTGCGCGGCAGCCGCGGGAAACCCTGCTCACGATTCATACCTCCCGACCAGCCGTGGTGATAGGGCGGGGAGGATCAAACATTGAAAAACTGCAGAAAGATTTAGCAAAGCTCTTGTGGAAGGGTAAGCCCATCGACAAAGCTCAGGGTAAACCTATCCGTGTGAACGTACAGGAAGTGCGCAACCCCGACACCGATGCGGTATCGGTGGCCACGCAGGTCATGGATCAGATTGAGCGGCGCATGCCCTTTCGGCGCGTGCTCAAGGGATCAGTGGGGCGCGCCATGCAAGCCGGGGCGAAGGGTATTAAAGTACAGGTGGCTGGGCGTCTCAATGGCGCGGAAATTGCACGCACGGAATGGTTAGCTGAGGGGAACGTACCGCTCCAAACCTTTCGATCGGATGTGTCATATGCGCTGAAGACAGCGGTAACTTCTTACGGCACCATTGGTATCAAAGTGTGGATCAATCGAGGAGACCTCTTGCAAACGGGCGAGACAGAAGAGAAGCCTAAGGAAGTGAGTAAGCGGACCAAAACGCGCCGACGGATTTCTCTTGCCGATAAGGCTAAGAAAGCACGGAGGTAATTATGCTCATGCCTCGCAGGGTTAAACATCGCAAGCGCCAGAAAGGGGTAGTTTTGGGCGTGTCCAAAGGGGCGACGGGCGTCGATTTCGGCCAATATGGGCTGAAGGCGATGCAAAGCCGTTGGGTGACTGCCCGGCAAATTGAGGCGGCCCGGCGCGCCATGACGCGTTTCGTGAAACGCTCAGGGAAAATCTGGATTCGGATTTTTCCGGATAAGCCGATTACGGCCAAAGGGCAGGAAATGCCGATGGGGAAGGGGAAAGGATCAGTGGATCACTTTGTCGCCGTGGTGAAGCGCGGCCGCGTGCTCTTTGAAATGGACGGGATTGACGAAGGCACCGCGAAAGAGGCGCTGCGGCTCGCCGGCTCGAAGCTGCCCATGAAGACTGCATTCGTAAGAAAATTCGGAGTATGACCAAAGGTACTCACATAGGAAAGAGAATGTCAGGTACCGTACTAAAGAAGAGCGGGGACAAGACGGTATCGGTACAGGTAGTGCTCCGCCGCCAGCATCCCACGTACGGCAAGACCTTGGAAACTGCCAAGAAGTATTTAGTGCACGACCCTCGGAACACGGCGCAGGTCGGGCAGGTTGTGACTATCCGCGAGACGCGGCCTCTCTCTGCTAGAAAGCGTTGGACGATTGTCTATGATTCATGAGGAGACAAAATTGATGTTGGCGGATAACTCCGGCGCCAAGCTCTTGGAAGTGGTCGGGCTCCTGGGGGGAAACGCGCGCCGCTATGCATACCTGGGCGACGTGGTGGTGGCCAGCGTGAAAGTGGCTGAGCCGCGCGCGGCTGTGAAAAAAGGAGATGTCGTGCGCGCCGTGATTGTGAGAGTGCGGAAGGAGCATAAACGGCCAGATGGTTCGGCTATCCGGTTTGACGATAATGCCGCTGTAATTGTAGCCAAGGACGGCAAGGATCCGATCGGTACGCGCGTATTTGGCCCCATTGCCCGCGAAGTACGCAGCCGGGAATTTCAGAAAATTGTTTCTCTAGCGGAGGAAGTATGGTGAAAAACGCAAAAGCCAAGACGCAAAAGCCGAAACTCAGAGTCAAAACTGGGGATACGGTGCGCGTGCTGCGAGGCAAAGATCGCGGGAAGAAAGGAAAAATTCTGGCAGTCTTTCCTAGGGAAGAACGCGTACTGGTAGAGGGAATCAGTATGGTATTTCGCCACGTGCGTCCTCGCCGGGCAGGAGAGAAAGGACAGCGCGTTCAGGTAGCGGCCCCGGTACCGGTCAGCCGCGTGCAGCTCGTGTGCTCCTCATGTAAGAAGGGAACGCGGGTGGGAGTGCGATTTGAGGGGGATACGCGTGTGCGTTTCTGTAAGCAGTGTGAAGCCGTGATTGAGTAACGTATGAAACTTTTTCAACAAACTCGGGAAGCGTTGCAGAAGACCATGCAAGTGGCCAATGTCCATGCGGTACCGCGTGTCGCCAAAGTGATTGTCAGCGTAGGCGTAGGTAAGCATCGCGATGATAAAAAGTTTGTCGAAGCCGTGAAGGCTGATCTCGCGGCGATTACTGGGCAGGCACCGGCGTTACGGCGAGCCAAGAAATCCGTGGCCGGCTTCAACGTCCGGCAAGGCAACCTGGTCGGTTTTCAAGTGACGCTCCGCGGAAAGCGCGCCGAAGACTTTGTAACGCGCCTTATCCATGTCACCTTGCCGCGCGTCCGCGACTTCCGCGGGGTGTCAAAGAACGCCTTCGACGGACAGGGGAACCTTTCCTTGGGGTTACGCGAGCAGCTACCCTTTCCAGAGATTCATGCCGATAAGACCGATGTGGTGTTTGGCGTACAGATTACGATTTCTACCACGGCCACTAGCAACCAAGAAGCTGAGGTGCTCTTGCGCGCTATGGGATTTCCGCTAGCATAGGGATACTTTATATGACTGACACACTTCAACGCGAAAATACCTCACCCTTAACCCTCTCCTTCGAAAGGAGAGGGAAGTAGGAGGAAGTATGGCAACTCAAGCTCAAATTGCAAAGAGTAAGAAAAAACCTAAGTTCTCCACCCGGGTGGTGCGCCGGTGTGTCTTGTGCGGGCGTAAGCGGGCGTATATGCGCGATTTTGGCCTGTGCCGTATTTGCTTCCGGGAACAGGCAGAGACGGGGATGATTCCTGGGGTGAGGAAGGCATCATGGTAAAACCCTATGGATACTATTGCTAACCTATTGACGTCCCTTTTGAACGCGCAAAGAACTAAGAAAGAGCGCGTAGAATTGCCGTACTCGCACAGCAGCGAGCGGCTTCTCACGGTGCTGCGAGACCAAGGCCGGATTGCTACTTGGAGAGTGACGGAGGGTAAGCCCGCCAAGTTCATCGTGTCTCTTAAGTATGAAGAGGGCCTGCCAGTTATCCGGGGCGTGCGGCGGGTGAGTAAGCCCGGGGCCCGGCAGTACATACCTAAGAGTAAGATCCCTCACCCAAAGTATGGCGAAGGATTCTATGTGATTTCGACGTCGGCCGGGGTAATGGATGGAACACGAGCCAGGAAAGAAGGCCTGGGTGGAGAACTTATGTGTGAAATTTGGTAATATAGGTATGTCAAGAATTGGAAAACAACCGATACCGCTACCTTCAGAAGTTACTGCTGCTGTCAGCGGGCAGACAGTGACGGTGAAGGGGCCGAAGGGAGAGCTTACCTATACCTCCCACCCGCTGATTGCAGTGAAGGTGGAGGAAAATGTCATTATCTGTTCCGTGGCCAAGCAATCGAAGTCAGCCTCGGCGCTGTGGGGTACTACCCGGGCAAACGTGGCGAACATGGTGCGCGGCGTTTCGGAAGGGTATAAGAAGCAGCTCGAGATGCACGGAGTGGGGTACCGAGCGAATGTTAAAGGTAAGAACTTAGAACTGCAGGTAGGATTTTCTCACCCGATCACGGTGGCAGCGCCGGCAGGTATTACCTTCGCGGTGGAAAAGGAGTTTATTACGGTGGAAGGTATTGATAGAGCACTGGTGGGGCAAGTGGCGGCGGAAGTACGCGCGGTGCGCAAGCCAGAGCCCTACCAAGGCAAAGGTATTCGGTACGTGGGCGAAATAGTCCGCCGCAAGGTTGGCAAAGTCGTTGGCGCTACAGGTACTTAGCTTGTAGCTTATTAGTTTTTTAGCTTATGGATCAGAAATTAAGAAACCGAAGACAGAGTAGAATTCGTGCCCGGATTGTCGGGACCTCGGTGCAGCCGCGCGCGAGCGTGCATCGCAGCCTCAAATATATTTCGGTACAGCTGATCGACGATACCTCCCACCGCACAGTAGCCTCAGCCCGTGGAGCACTGAAGAAGGCCAACGCCGTAGGTAAGGAGGCGGCAGCACGTGCCCAGGCGGCTGGGGTGAAGAAGATTGCATTCGACCGGGGAGGATATCGATACCACGGCCGCGTGAAGTCCTTGGCAGAAGGCATGCGCGAAGGCGGGTTGAAATTCTAACTCATAGCTTGTAGTCTCACATACCTTATGAATGACGAAGTAAAAACACAGCAGAAATCACGGGATGCACACCGCCCACGCCGGCGGGAGTTTGGCGCCGATGCAGGCCAGTACGCGCATGAGGTCATCGAAGTCTCACGGGTAGTACGGGTGGTGAAAGGCGGCCGGCGGTTTCGTTTTCGAGCGAGCGTTTTGATCGGCGATAAAGTTGGCCGAGTTGGTTTCGGGATCGGTAAGAGCAAGGATGTGCAACAGGCGGTGCAAAAAGCCCAACAACAGGCAGAGAAGAATATGATTTCGGTTTCTTTGCACGACGGCACAATCGCTCACCAGGTGGAAGCGAAGTTTAAAGCGGCGCACGTGCTCTTGAAGCCGGCACGGGCCGGCACTGGCGTGATCGCCGGGAGTGTAGTGCGGGTGGTAGCCGAACTCGCGGGCATTCGAGATTTGGTGGCCAAGGTGTATGGCTCCCCGAATAAGATCAACAATGTGGAGGCCACGCTCAGCGCCTTGCAACTGCTGAGGAAATAAAACGTACTTACTATCTATGACGTATATATTACCAAAAATAGTCCGCCGCAAGAAGAGAGTGGGCCGCGGCTGGGGCAGCCGGGGAGCCAAGAGCGGGCGGGGGCAGAAGGGACAAAAGAGCCGCGCCGGGTATTCCCGCAAAGCGGGGTTCGAGGGCGGACAAACGCCTCTTTATATGCGCCTGCCGAAAGGGCGGGGCACGAAACAACGCTTTCCCAGCCGTATTAAGAAGCCGGTAGCTGTGCCTATCCGTGTCTTGGAAGCCTTTGAAGCAGGCAGCATCGTGGGACCGGGGATTTTGAGAAAGCATGGTTGGCTTGCGCGTCGTAGCGACACCTGGAAGCTGATTGGGAATGATAAACTGTCGAAAAAGCTGACGGTGCGTGCACACGCGGCCAGCTCGGGTGCGAAAGCGGCGGTAGAGGCCGCCGGTGGTAAGATAGAGATTATTGCTGAATGACTGTAAGGCGCGAGTTATAATTACAGCATGAAAGCGTCGCCCGAATCCGAACCAACTCCAGAGCAGGTTGAGCGGGTATTGCACGAAGGACACGAGCTGGCTGGTGCTGGTGATTTCCAGGCGGCAGAGTTTACGTTTATGCAAGGCCTAAGTTTGGCCCGTAAAATGGGGCATGTCCTATACATGGCTGAAGCTTTGACGGCGGCGGGCGTTGCTTCTGACGCACAAGGGGCTCCTAATTTGGCTGTGAATTATATTGGTGAAGCTGTAGGCTTGCTTGATGCTAAAATCCCTGAGCACTGGAACATGTTAGCGATTTCCCATCGATTTATGGGCGGAGCTTACGCCAAGTTGCAAAAATTGGAAGAGGCGAAAAAGCATCTCGACATTTCTTCATTATTACGTGAGGAAGTGTATAAGAGAGATGGTTCTTCTCTTGACCTGGCACTCTTTCATGTGACGCGAAGTGAGGCTCTGGAGGTTGCGGGAGAAAGAGCAGAGGCGGCTCGTGAATTGGGTGAAGCCGTTGCAGCGTACACCGCGGCAGGAAATCATGTAGCTGCTGAGTTTTATCAGAGACGTAAGCAGGAACTTGAGCATGAAATGGAGAAATAAGTTGAAACACGGGGGCCGGCTTGCCTAGGGGCGGGGTTTGGGCTACTGTGCTGCTATGTTTGACTGGAGAAAAATCACCCAAATCTTCCGCATCCCAGCCCTCCGTAAAAAAATGCTGATCGTATTGGGGCTCCTGATTGTCTTTCGGATTGCAGCGGTGATTCCTGTACCCGGGGTGCCCAGTGAAAGCTTGAAGAGCCTGTTTGCCGGCAATCAACTCTTCGGGCTCCTCGATATTTTTTCGGGAGGCGGGCTCTCGAATTTGTCGATTGTTATGTTAGGTGTCGGCCCGTACATTACGGCGTCGATTGTGATGCAGCTTCTGACTATGGTGATCCCCCGGCTGGAACAAATGCAAAAGGAAGAAGGGGAAGCCGGTCGGCGTAAGCTGAACCAGTGGACGCGGCTTCTCACGGTACCACTCGGCCTCTTGCAAGCCTATGGATTCCTTAATTTGCTGACGAGCGGGGCCATGGGCACAGGACCGGCAATTGAATTCACACCGTGGCAGCTCGTAGTCACTCTGATCACGGTGACAGCAGGCACCGTCTTTCTCATGTGGCTGGGCGAGCTCATTTCGGAACAAGGGATTGGGAATGGTATTTCTTTAATTATCTTTGTGGGTATCATTGCGCGTCTGCCGCAGATTACCACGCAAATTTTTGCCACGTGGACACCGGAGCAGCTTCCCACCTACCTGGCGTTCCTAGTGGTGTCGCTGGTGGTGATCGCGGGCGTCGTGTTTATTACGGAAGGCCAGCGGATACTGCCGGTGAGCTACGCCAAGCGGGTGCGCGGCAACCGCATGTTTGGCGGAGTGTCTACCCACTTGCCGCTGCGGGTAAATCAGGCTGGAGTGATTCCGATTATCTTTGCCCTTTCGATTATGCTTTTCCCAGGGGTTATCGCGAACTTCTTTATAGCTTCGCGTAACCAATTTATCGCGCAGACAGCGCAGTCGATTGTAAATCTGTTCCAAAACCAATGGTTCTACGCCATTTTGTACTTCGTGCTGGTGGTAGCCTTTACCTACTTCTATACATCAGTGGTATTTGACCCGCGCAACATTGCGGAGAATTTGCAGAAACAAGGAGGGTTTATTCCTGGCATCCGCCCCGGGCGGCGCACGTCGGAATATCTTAAGTACGTCTTGAACCGCATTACGTTGACAGGCGCTCTCTTCTTGGGTGCGATAGCCGTTTTACCTCTCATTGTCCAAGGCTTTACCGGTCTCACCACACTCACGATCGGCGGTACGGCTCTTCTCATCGTCGTTTCCGTGGTGCTTGAGACCATGAAGCAGATCGAGTCGCAGCTCACGATGCGGGAATACGAAGGCTTTGCGTGATACACTGGTAGCATGGCAGAACTTCCGAAAGTTATTTATGTGATGGGGTCGCCGGGGGCGGGGAAGGGAACGCAGGCGAAGATGCTGGCGCAGGAACTGGGCTACCACCAGTTCAGCACCGGCGACGCTTTTCGGGAAATGGCGCGGCAAGACACGCCGCTGGGGCGCAAGGTGAACGAAATTATCCACGGGCAGGGAAAGCTGATGCCGGGAGAAGATGCAGCGCAAGTCGTGATTGAAGCGGTGAAGAAACATGCCAACAAAAAAGGTCTTATCTTCGACGGCACGCCGCGGACCCTGATAGAAGCCAACATCGTGGACGAGTTTTTCAAGCAGAACGGGTACGGGCGGCCGCTGGCGATTCGGCTTTTGGCGGATAAGGAAGACATTATCGCGCGCAATACGAAGCGGCGGTACTGTTTGGATATAAAGGGTGATTTCCCGGTAAATACACCCCAAGACGAAGCCCGCTGCCGCGAGTTAGGTGGGCGAGTGGGGCTCCGAGCCGATGATACGCGCGAAAAGATCGAGGCACGCTGGCAGGAATTTGAAACGAAAACCTTACCGGTGATTGAGCGATACAAAAAGGAGGGCATTCTGTACGAAGTAGATGGCAAGAAATCGATCCCGGGAGTACATCAACAAGTAATGGCGGTCATTGAGAAGGTTAGATCCCAATCGTAGAGGGTCGGGAGGAATGCAGGATCTGAATAGACTGCCGGAGAGTTTGCCCGTTCCTATTGATGATGGAGCGTGCGATCATTTGCCAGGTGCCTCGCTTCCCTCAGTGGAGCTGCAGTCCACGGGAGGTAGAGCGGTAAACCTCGCAGAAATTCCGGGTTGGCTTGTGATTTACTGTTACCCTATGACGGGACGGCCGGATAAGAGTCTACCAGCTGGCTGGGATCAGATTCCTGGCGCGCGGGGGTGCACACCCCAGTCTTGTGCCTTTCGTGACCACTACAGCGAGCTGCAAGCATTAGGTGCGCAGGTATTCGGACTAAGCACGCAAACAACAGATTACCAACGAGAGGCAGTGGAACGGCTCCATCTTCCTTTCGAGCTGCTAAGTGATCAATCTCTCTCTTTCACGAATGCGCTGCGCTTGCCAACGTTTGAAGTTGAGGGCATGCATTTGATTAAACGTATTACCATCATCGCGAAGGATGGAAAAATTGTGAAGCATTTCTACCCCGTATTTCCGCCAGATAGGAATGCGGAGGATGTGATTGAGTGGTTGAAGACAAATGCAAGGTAGCGTACCGTAAGCAAAGGCATCTTTACCTATGATTCGTCTTAAGTCCCCTAAAGAAATTGAGATTCTCGCTGAAGGCGGGAAGATTTTGGCTGAGGTTTTGCAAGAGATAGCGCGGGCGGCGAAGCCGGGGGTGACGTCGATGGAAGTTGAAGAGCTGGCGCAGTCACTCATGGTGAAGTTCAGAGTGAAGTCGTCTTTTTTAGGGTATGAGGCCGGCAGCCACGACCCCTACCCCAGTGTGACATGTATTTCGATTAATGAAGGTGTGGTGCACGGTATTCCCGGGAATCAGAAGTTCGCCGAGGGGGATTTGGTAGGGCTCGACTGTGGCATTATCTACAAAGACATGTACTTGGATGCCGCCAGGACAGTGGGGATTGGCAAGGTTTCCCCGGAGGCGCAGAAACTGATGAATGTTACCCGCGAGGCGCTACGGCTCGGTATAGAACAAGCTCGGGTCGGAAATAGGATTGGGGATATTGGCGCGGCGGTGCAAGCGTACGCGGAGTCATTCGGGTACGGCGTGGTTACTCAGCTGGTTGGGCACGGGGTAGGGTATGACGTGCATGAGGAGCCTAAAGTGCCAAATTTCGGCCAGGCGGGTACGGGGCCGGTGATTGAAGAAGGGCTGGTCATTGCCATTGAGCCCATGGTGACGGCCGGCAACCCACAGGTGAAAACGGCGAAAGACGGCTGGACTATTGAAACAGTTGATGGCAGTATATCGGCGCATGAAGAGCACACGGTGGCTGTGAATAAGTCCGGCCCAAAAATTTTGACAGCGCTCTAAGAGTCAGGCAAAACCTTAAGTATGGCAGATGAAGGTGTCGTTCTCTGTTTAGACTATGGCGAGCGCTATGTGGGCGTGGCGATTACGGATGTGGATGGGGAGATTGCCCTGCGCTACAGCGTCGTAGACACGCGCGACGACGATGTGCTGGATGAGGTAGAGGCAATGGTGGAGGAGGAGGATGTAAGCAAGATTTTGGTAGGCGTGCCCAGGAGCCTTTCGGGTGAGGAGTCTGACCAGACCCATATCTGCCTGGCCTTCGTCGAAGACTTGCGCGATCGGCTGCCTTCCATGCCCATTGAGGAAGTAGACGAAACATTTACCAGCTTGGAGGCCGAGCGAACAGTAGCGGCGGAAGGAAGCAAGAAAGAAGAAGCCCACGCCGAAGCCGCGCGCCTCATGCTGGAGAGCTACCTGAAACAGCACGTGGAGTTGTAAACATACCCATCTCTCATGTTTCGGCTCGATGAGTATTTGAAAGGGCGTCAGGAAGTGATTGACCGCGAGCTGGATGCACGCATGCCGGCAGCAGGAAGGCGGCCGGCAATTTTGCATGAAGCGATGCGGTACAGCGTGTTTTCGGGAGGCAAACGAGTCAGGCCGATTCTGTGCTTGGCGGCTTGCGAGGCGGTAGGCGGAAGAATGGAAAATGCTCTTGTGCCAGCGTGCGCGATTGAGCTGTTGCATACCTATACGCTCATTCACGATGATTTGCCGGCGATGGACGATGATGATCTCAGGCGCGGGAAGCCCACCAGCCACGCGAAATTCGGCGAGGCGAATGCAATTTTGGCGGGGGATGCCTTGCTTACTCTCACATTTGAGTGGCTGGTAGATTACCCTCAGCTCGCTCGCGAGCTGGCACAGGCGGTGGGGAGTACAGGCACGATCGGGGGACAAGTTGAGGATTTAGCTCCGCGAAAAACTCTAGACAAGCGGCAGCAGGAGGAGCAGCTAGAGTACATCCATCTTAATAAGACCGCTAAGCTGATCCAGGCGTCGGTGCGGATCGGAGCTATAACGGGTGACGCAGGAGAATCGGAGCTTGCTGCTTTAAGTAACTACGGTGAGAAGATTGGGCTGGCCTTCCAATTCGTTGATGATGTCTTAGATGAAGAGGATAAAGAACCGCTCACGGCTCTTAAGGTGTACGGGCGGGAGGGTACGCTGGCACGGGCGCGCGAACTGGTGGCTGGTGCCAAGAAGGACTTGCGGGAAGTCTCAGGTGACGGTACTGTCCTCTCATCAATTGCCGATTTTATAGTGGAAAGGACGCACTAGTATGGTTCCAACTCATGTAGCAATCATTCCTGACGGCAACCGGCGCTGGGCGCGCGAGAAAGGCAAGGGAGTAATGGAAGGCCATGAAGCTGGGGCGGAAGCATTCCGTGCGATTGCCTTGCACGCCGCAGACTGCGGGGTAAAACATTTGTCTGTCTGGGGTCTTTCGCTCGAGAATGCCAAAAAACGCAGCTTGCGGGAGATGGCAGGGCTGATGAATATCTTCCGGAAGCAGTTCATGTCCTTGAAGGAAAGTGATGATATCCACTCCCGGCAGGTAAAAATTAACGTTTTCGGATGGTGGCAAAAGCAGTTTCCTGCGCGGGTGCGGCACGAAATAGAAGCGGCAATTTCAGCCACGGAGCACTACAGCAGTTATTTTCTGAATTTCTTTTTGGCGTACAGCGGTACCAATGAAATGGCCTTGGCTATACAAAATATATTGCGCAACCCGCCCGCCAAAGTGACGGATGAGACCATCAAACATTCTCTGCTTACAAAAGACCTGCCGGCGGTGGACCTGGTGATACGTACGGGAGGGGAGCCGCACCTCTCGGCCGGGTTCATGATGTGGGATGTGGCTGATGCCGAGCTGTACTTTCCGGAAGTGCATTGGCCGGATTTTACGCCGGCGGAATTCGATAAAGCGCTGGAGTTTTACGCCTCACGCGAACGGCGATTCGGCAAATAAATCGGTCACAGTTTGACCTCCACCTCGCGCAAAAACTTGGCGGACTCTTCAGGAAGGGCTGTGTTAATTTCAAGACCCGTGCCGAGCTCGAAGCCGCCGAATTTAGAAAGGCGTGGCAGCACCTCAATGTGCCAGCGGAAGTGTTGAAACGTGGAGCGGTCGCAGACAAAGCCGGTATCATCGCACGGGGCGGAGTGAATGTAATAGTTGTACGGCGGGTCGTTCAGGCCGTAGGCGAGGCGATGAAACACTTGCTGCATGGCCTCAGCGAGGGCAGCCCGCTCGGTGGGGTTCATATCTTCGAAAAAGGGATTAGGGCGTTTGGGTAAGATCCACGTCTCAAAAGGGACGCGGGAAGCGTAGGGACAGAAGGCGAGAAAGTGGTCGTTTTCCCACACGATACGATCCCCACTCTCGTATTCGAATTGCTGAATCACCTGGAATACTTCCTGCTTGTGCTCGCGGAAGTATGTTTCGGCGCCATGCAGCATCTTGGTAATGTCGTTCGGAAGAATGGGTACAGTGAAAATTTGATGGTGGGGATGTTCCAAGGATCCGCCGGCTTCTAAGCCATGATTCTTAATAATTTGGATGTAGCTCACGGAGCGCTCGACGCGGAGCTGCCGGTACCGCAGCTGCAACGCCTCCAAGAGAACGGCGTGCTCTTTCAACGTGAGGACGTGGTCTTCTTGGTTGTGCCAGCGCAGGGCGAGAATTTCGTGGTAGCCGACGGCATCCAGCGCGCGGTAGGGCCCGACTTTCCAGGTACGGAATTCGCTGCGTGGAGTGAAGGCAGGGTACAGATTGCCGAAAATGTGGACTTGCCAGGCATCGCTGTCGGGCAGGCGCAAAACGTCTGGCCGCTGCGGAAACTTTGAAAGGTTACAGAAAGGGCAATCGTTCAAATACTTTTTCAGTTTTCTGGGGTGAGGGCGTTCGGCTATGAAATCGTGCGGGCGCTTGGCTCGGCCTGTCGCGATTACCACCCAATCGTTGGTGGTAATATCCTGTCTGATCTCGCCAATTTCAGTTGGCTTTTTAGGCGGGCTTACCATAGATACCTTTCCAAAGATTAAGCCGCACTTGGACAACCTCTCTTAAAACATCGAGGTACGCACCCGCCGAGACTCTGCTGTTCGGGTCATTGACCCAGCGGATGGGGCGCTCGGCGATACGGAAACCCTTGGACCGCGCTACGGCTAGGGCTTCGACGTCGAACCCCCATCGGTCAATGGTGAGATAGGGGAAGATAGCGTCGGCCGCCTTGGCCGTAAATACTTTAAAGCCCGCTTGTGTGTCTTTGATGCCCGGCACCGCCCAGAAACGGATCCAAAGGTTCCCTAAATCTCCCATTTTCTCTTTGTACCAGGGTTGGTGGACATCTATTTCGGCGCCCGGCACATCGCGTGAGCCGATGACAATATCGAAGCCCTTCTCAAACCAGGGGAGGAATTGTTCGAAGTGATCGATAGTCGTGGAATTATCGGCGTCCATGAAGAGGCGGTACTGCCCGCGGCTACGTACTATGCCATGCCGCACCGCGTATCCCTTGCCTCGGTTTTGGCCGTATTGCAAAAGCCTAACCTTCGGCTCAAGAATACTGCTCGCTTGCACCAAGCTCGCCGTGCGGTCGCTCGAGCCGTCATTTACCACCACAATTTCCCACGGGTATGCTTGCTTCTGCAAATAAAGCTGCACCGCTTTGAGTGTGTTGGGCAGACGCTTCTCTTCGTTGTAGGCAGGAATCACCACCGATAAAAAAGGATCGGACATGGAGTTAAGTATAGCGTATACTGCATCATATGGCGCGAAGGCCTCTGGTGGTAGGTAACTGGAAAATGGAGTTGTCACATAAAGCCGCCGTGGAATGCGCACGGGCGATTAAAAAAATGTTGTCCTCCGTTGAGGTATCAGCCGACGTAGTGGTATGTCCTTCGTATCCGGCTTTGCCGGAAGTGGCGGAGATCTTCAAAAATTCGGAGAAAGTTGGCGTGGGCGCGCAGCATGTGCATTGGGAAGAAACCGGGGCGGTTACCGGAGCTGTTTCCGTGCTGCAAGTGTCTGCCTTCGCTCAGTGGTGCATAGTGGGGCATTCTGAACAACGTGAACTTTTGGGTATGTCCGAGGAGCATGTCCGGGATACGGCGCGCCTCTTACTTACGCATGGGATCACGCCCATCGTTTGCATCGGCGAAACATTTACAGAGCGGCAGCGCGAAGAGACTGTAAGTAGAGTAACCCAGCAAATGGAAGTACTCTTGGCTGGCCTCACCCGCCCGGGTATTTCTAAGCTGGTGGTGGCTTATGAGCCAATTTGGGCGATTAGCTCGCAAAACATGGGAGAGACGCCGGAACCAGCAGCGGTCGCCGAGGTGGCCTTGCTCATCCGCAAGCTCACGGCTACCAAGTTTGGTGGAGACGCGGCCGAGCGCCTGCGCGTAATTTACGGCGGGAGCGTGAAGCCAGACAACGTGGCGGCCTATGTGAGCGAGCCGGGAGTGGACGGAGCGTTGCCCGGGAATGCTTCCACCATGGTGTCTCAATTTGTCGAGATTGTGAAGCAGGTACAAAAGGCCGCTGAGTAAGTGCGGGCTTGCTATGTTGGTAAAACCACACCAGTTGTTTGATAGGGCCAGGCGCGGTGGCTTTGCTCTCGGCGCCTTTACCGGAGTTTCGTCCGAGATCATGCAGGCAATTCTTAAGGCTGCGGACGAGGAGCGTTCCCCGGTGATTATACGAACGCCAGAGCAGATGGTACGAAGAGTAGGCCCTAAGATTTTGGTGGGGATGGTACGGCTTCTCACCGACGACGCGGAGTGTGCATGCGTTTTACACCTCGACCAGGGCACGGATTTTTCGTTTATTCAGGCATGTATTGAGGCGGGATACACTTCGGTGATGGTGGAGGCAGGGGCCGGTCTGCTCCCGCGGAATATACAGAAGTGCCGAGAAGTGGCGGAGTATGGGAGGGGCCGAGGTGTTTGGGTAGAAGCGGGCATGGGAGGCGATACCTCAAGAGTAATACCGGAGGAGGCGAAGGAACTGGCGGAAGCGACGGGAGTAGATGCAATCTCTTTTGCTTGCGGTACAGTCTATGGGGCTTTCACTGGCCAAGAATATATCCAATTTGAGCTCATAGATGCTATTCAGAAGCTCTTGCCTGGTCTTCCCCTCGTGCTCCAAGGGGCTTCGGGCCTAGCCGACCGGCATATAACCGAGGTGGCACAAGGGAACGTGTGCCAAGTTAATTTCGAAACGGAAGTACACGCTGCCTATATAGGAGCATTTAAAGGCTCCCTGGGCGATACGGGTGTAACTACACCCCTGCCGCAGCTTTTAGACAACGCGCAAGCGGCGGTGCAGCGGGTGGTAGCACGAAAGTTACGTACCTTGGGATCCTCTGGACAAACAGAATACTTGGGGTATAATTAAATTATTCATACATAATCTTACTTTATGGCTCTTTTTGCCTCAAAGACCAAAACAATCAATGGAACAGCCCTCAAGGTCGAAACAGTTACGCAAGTGAGCGTGACTTTGGATAACGTGCCGGGAGAACTGGCAAAACTGGCGTCCGCGCTGGCGGAAGCCAATGTCAGTATTGACGGCTTATGCCGTACCGATGAGCCTGGAGGAGTGGTGACTGACCATTTTGTGGTGGATAACGTGGCGAAAGCCCGGCAAGTGTTCGCCTCGCTGGGTAAAGAATCGTGGCCGATAGAAATTTTGAAACTTACGTGCCTCAACGACCGTCCCGGCGTGATTGCGGCGATTGCCGCTAAATTTGGAAGCTTGGGGATTAACATCGAAAATATTTTCCACACGTCCGTTGGGCGGGGACACGGGGCAGTTATGTATGTGGCGGTGAAGCCCGGAGACCTTGAAAAGGCACTAGCAGCGGCTAAGGAAATTATTTAGTCACAATACTCTCTTGGGGGAGTGGCGGCGGCGGGGTATACTGGCCGGTATGGAAGTTAAGACTCCCCACGATGTTATCGCTGTCGGCGACACAACGGAAGACGTGTTTTTGCAAATGGAGGATGCTAGCCTGCAATGCGGGCTTAAAGGCAATGGGGAATGCCTCATTTGCTTCGACTTCGCCGAGAAGGTTCCTGTCCAGAAAAAAACTGACGTACCGGCCGTCGGCAATGCGGCTAATCACGCGATTGGCGTATCCCGCCTCGGCCTCGCGAGCGCTATTTATACGGTGGTCGGAGACGATGTGCAGGGGAGAGCGGCGGATGACATTTTCAAACAAAATGGCGTAGATACGCGGTACCTCGCATTCGATATGGAGCGAGGCACCAATTATTCCGTGGTTATCAACTACAAAGGCGAGCGCACGATTTTTGTGTTTCACGAGCCGCGTAAGTACAAGTTACCCAAGCTTCTACTCACCAAGTGGGTGTATCTCACTTCTTCATCAAAGGAGGGGCTCATCGAACTCCACAGGCAGGTGGGGGCGTACCTCGCTGCCACGCCCGGCGTGAAGCTGGCCTTTAACCCAGGCACCCACCAGTTGAGGCTGGGCAAAGAGGGGCTGAAAACTTTCTTGCGCCTATCGGAGGTTTTGTTTTTGAATCGAGAGGAAAGCGTGCGCCTCCTTGAGAGCAAGACGAATGACATTGCGACTCTCGTGCGCGGCTTCCACGCTTTAGGAGTAAAAGTTATGGTGATTACCGACGGGCCAAAGGGTTCGTATGCTTCGAACGGGAAGACAATCTGGCATGCCGGGATTTTTGACGGTCCGGTTATCGAACGGACGGGAGCGGGAGACGCGTACGGGTCGGGGTTTTTGAGCGCGATTGTGAAGGGTCATGACATACCGACGGCTATGGCCTGGGGGAATGCGAATTCCACCTCAGTGGTTGCCTACATCGGCGCGCGCGAGGGTTTGCTTACCGAGGAAGGGGTGCTTAAGATGATTGCAGAGAATAAGCACGTTATGGCGACACCGTATGCTGGTTAGAGTTGCGATTAATGGATTTGGGAGAATTGGGAGAGCTGCTTTTAAAATTGCGCTCGAGCGCAATTCTGAAATCGAGATCGTGGCTATTAACGACTTAGCTGACATTGAGAACCTCGTTTACCTGTTAAAGTATGACTCCGTGTACGGGCGGTATGCCCGGCCAGTGAAGCTGGAAGAAGGCAACTTAGTTGCGGATGGAGTGACGGTAAAAGTTTTGAATGAAAAAGAGCCCACAAAGTTACCTTGGAAGGAACTAGGCGTAGACGTAGTAATTGAATCCACTGGTATTTTTCTTGAAGAAGATAAAATCAATGATCACTTAGAAGCGGGAGCGAAGCGGGTGGTGGTGTCCGCACCCACCAAAGGTGGAGATATCACCACGGTCATGGTCGGCGTGAATGAGAAGAATGCGGAAGGCAAGCCGATTGTGTCGAATGCTTCCTGCACCACCAACTGCGTAGGGCTGATTATGGCTGTACTGGAAAATGTATTTGGAGTAGAGAAAGCGATGATGACGACAGCTCATGCCTACACAGCCACGCAGGAACTGGTGGATGGCCAGGCCAAGAAGAGTTTCCGGCGAGGCCGGGCAGCGGCGATCAATATTGTACCGGAGACAACGGGAGCGGCCGTGGCGGTGGTAGCCACTCTACCAAAGTTGAAAGATAAGTTTGATGGAGTGTCGCTGCGGGTACCCGTGCCGGTGGTGTCGATTGCGGATGTGACGGCTCTGCTCAAAAAAGATGTCACGGTAGAAGAAGTAAACCAGGCGTTTTCCGAAGCGGTGGCTAATCCGATCTATAAGGGCGTGTTGGCTGTAACGGACGAGCAAACCGTTTCCAGCGACTACATCGGCGACCCGCATTCCGCTATTGTGGCGCTCGATATGACGCGGGTAGTGGGCGGCAACTTGGTGAAAGTCATGGCCTGGTACGATAACGAATGGGGATACTCGAATCAACTCATCGACATGGTGATTCACGTGGGCAAGTAGCCAGAGCGGGTGTACAATCTTACTACGTATGAAGCGATTGCGGACGCTGGATGATGTGGATGTAGCAGACAAGCGCGTGATTGTGCGGGCAGATTATAATGTGACCACCGGAGCCGACGACAAAGTAGATTCGGGAGAAGATTTCCGCATTCGCACGACTGTCCCGACGCTACAGGAACTTCTGACCAAGCGAGCGAAAGTGATACTTTTGCCGCGGAGAGGACGAGATGAAGATCCGCTGAGCCAACTGGATCTTTCGCCGGTGAGTAAACGACTCGAGGAGTTATTAGGACAGCCAGTACGAAAGATACCTAACCTGACGGGAGAGGATGTGGTGCAGGAATCGCACCGGGTGTCGCCGGGGGAAGTCGTGATGTTACCTAACGTGCGACAAGATCCAAGGGAAGCCCAAGTGAACGACCAATTTGCGGCAGAACTGGCACTCTTAGCCGAGGTGTATGTGAATGAAGCATTTGGCGAAGCGCACCGGGCGCATACGTCATTGACGCTTCTCGCTCAGCGTATGACGAGTGTCGCGGGCAGGCGTGTTCAGCTTGAGATTGAAGCGCTCTCCAAAGTAGCCAATAATGTGCCGCGTCCATATGTGGTATTGGCCAGCGGCGCGAAGCTCGAGGATAAGATCGGAATGCTCCGGAGTCTCGCGGAGAAGGCAGATGTTATCTGCGTAGGGGGCAAGATCGCTAATGTGTTCTTAGCGGCCGCCGGGAAATTAGATGCCGCACAATTTCGCCCAGACGATATCGCGGCGGCGCAATCCCTCATTGCGGCGGCCAAGGGGAAATTGAGGCTCCCGCGCGACATCGTGACAGGTTCAGAGGACGGTCAGCACTACGTTAAGGCCATGCCGGTGGAGGAGCTCGCAGTCGACATGCCTGCCTGGGATATTGGGCCAGAAACGGTGAAGGAGTTTCTCACTGCGTGTACCAGGGCGAAAACAATCATTTGGAACGGTCCGATGGGCAGGTGTGAGGTTAGCACGTACTGCGCCGGCACAAGGCAGCTGGCTCAAGCACTCTCTAAACTCTCGGCGTATCGGGTGGTGGGAGGGGGAGATACAGTGACGGCACTCCACCAGTTTGGTTTGGCAGAAGCGTTTGATCACATGTCAGTGGGGGGCGGGGCGATGATCGCTCTCTTGGAGGGCAAGCGCATGCCGGCGCTTGAGCCGCTGTATGTCGAGGATTGAAAGGATACGTGCTCGTGAAATACTTGACTCCCGCGGCAACCCAACAGTCCAAGCGGAAGTCGAATGTGCGGGAGGGGCGATTGGGGTAGGCGCTGTCCCCTCAGGGGCTTCGACGGGGAGGTTTGAAGCGTTTGAGCTGAGAGACGAAGACGAGAAGCGGTATCGTGGGAAAGGAGTACTGACAGCCGTTGCCCACGTCAATAATGAAATTCATGCCGCGCTCTTGGGTAAAGATGCGGGAAAGCAGAGGGACATTGACCGCACCATGCTTGACCTGGACGGCACGCCCAGTAAACGGCGCCTGGGGGCCAATGCAATTCTAGCTGTTTCCCTCGCCTGTGCGCGGGCAGAGGCGGCATCCCAGGGACTGCCGCTCTACTTATACCTGCAACAGCTGTTCCCGGGAGGAAAACCAAGCTTGCCGGTGCCGCTCATCAATGTGATTAACGGAGGTAAACACGCGAATAACCCCCTTTCTGTGCAGGAATTTCAAATCATCCCTGTGGGAGCGGCGACCTTTAGTGAAGCGTTGCGCTGGGGGGCGGAGGTGTACCATACGCTCAGGGAAGTAGTGAAAGAGGCGAATGTCGCCGTGGGGTTGGGAGACGAAGGGGGATATGATGCCCTTGGCTCAAAAGCTCTCGACGAATCGGCAGAGGCTTTCACGTTCTTGGTACGGGCAATCGAGAGAGCCGGGTACGACCCCGCTTCCCAAGTAGTGCTGGGCATCGATGTGGCCGCTTCAGAATTTTTTGAAGCTGAGAAAAATCAATACCAGATAGACCGCAGAGATGTCGAGGCCGATGGGCTCTCAGAGCTATATCGGCAATGGACAGCGCAGTTCCCTATCATTTCGATCGAAGATCCGTTCCAGGAAGAAGGCTGGCAGGACTGGAGTGTGTTTACGAAAGAGCACAGTTCAGTGTGCCAGATAATCGGAGATGACTTTTTTGTGACAAACCCTACGCGGATTGAGCGTGGCATACGGGAGAAGGCTGCGACGGCGGTGCTGGTGAAACCCAACCAGATTGGAACGCTTTCGGAGACGCTTCAGGCTATTGCCCTTGCCCAAAAAGCAGGCATGAATGTAATAATTTCGCATCGTTCGGGGGAAACGGCAGATACATTCATTGCCGACCTTGCCGTAGCGTGCGGCGCGGGACAAATCAAAGCCGGCGCTCCAGCGAGAAGCGAAAGAACCGAAAAGTACAATCGTTTACTCGAAATAGAAGAACGCTTGCAGCTCCCCCTGGCACAGCCACTGCAGGGGTATCGCACACGCCTTTCCGAGCGGTATAGGGGCTCACGGGAGATAGTGTATACTTAGCAGTGCTATGAATCCGGGCTGGGAGCAAAAGCAGGGGGAGTTATGGGAACGGGTATTCCAAGTAACCCAGGATGTCGTGTCGCTGGCTGATCTCCCCGGCGAGGGCACAGGCATGAACGTATGTAAAACGGAAATGGTAAAATCAGCCATGAATGTAGGCCGCCACTTGGTGCGCGCCAACGCCGCTGACGAGGCGGCGCGGTTTAAGGAAGCGTTAGAGGAGGCGCGTCTTTCGGCAATCGAGACTGATTACTGGTTGCGGCTTCTCTACCTGTTGCAGCAAGAAGACGAAGTCCAGCGCGATCTTTCTGGAATCATTAATCAATACTCGGCAATTGTAGAGCTGCTCGGGCGACTCACGCGGCAGGCGGCACCGCGTTTTCGGGTGGAACGCCGTAAGGCGCGGTGACATGGCGCTTTCCTGGAAGGTAGGAGCAGGAACCGAAGTTGTTGCCACCCTGGAACGCCTGCGGGAGGTGCTCCTGGGATTGCGGGGCATTGACCCGGAGGAGGCCGCGGGATTTTTTTTACCTGAGTACGACAGTACGATTCACGCTCCCCTGCTGATGCGGGGTATGCGCCGGGCGGTCGACCGCCTATTTGCCGCGCGGGAGGCAGGCGAGCGCGTGCTGGTCTACGGAGACTACGATGCGGATGGCGTCACTGCGACGGCGCTCTTGGTGACAGTGCTTAGGAAACTTGGTATTCAAGTGATACCGTATCTCCCTCACCGTCTGGAGGATGGCTACGGGCTTAACCGCCGAGCGTTGGAACGCCTACTGCCTGAGTTTGATCTCCTTATTTCGGCTGACTGCGGCATTAGCAATGCAGAGGAGATTGCTTACCTGGCGAGCCGCGGGAAGGACGTCATAATTGTTGACCACCATGAACTTCCCGCGCACTTGCCGTCGGCCTTTGCCATATTACACCCGCGTCTTCCCAGCTACCCTTTTCCTTATCTGTCCGGCGCCGGCGTGGCCTTCAAACTAGCGCAAGGCTTACTTCGGGACGCGCGGGCGCGGCGGGTCGGGGAAGCTCACGACGAGCATGCGTTACTGGACTTGGCAGCGCTCGGAACAATTGCGGATGTGGTGCCGATGCTGGGAGAAAATCGAGCCATTGCGCGGTTTGGACTCTCTATGCTTGGCCGTCGCAGCCGGGTGGGGTTGTCATGTCTCTTATCCGAATGCCGCCTTGCCCAGGGCAAGGCAGTGACAGCTCAAGACGCGGCCTTCCGCTTGCTCCCTCGGCTCAATGCGGCAGGGAGGATGGACCACCCTCAGCCCGCGCTCGATCTGCTCCTTACCCAGAGTGCGCAGCAAGCTCGGGACTTGGTTTTGCGCCTTAATGCATATAATAGCGAAAGGCAAATAGTTACGCGGCGTGTTATGGCAGAGGCGAGGGGGCAGGTTGATCCTGCCTCCCCTTTTGTCTTTGTGGCGAGCACAGACTGGCCGGCGGGAGTATTGGGGTTAGCCGCAGCAAAGCTCGCGGAAGAGTTTGCCAAGCCGGCGATTGTGGTGGGAGGAGCGGGAGACGGGGCGGTTGGATCGGCGCGCGCTGGCAGCGGAGCGAATGTATTACAAATTCTGGAACTGGGGCGGACACATCTGCTTCGGTTGGGAGGGCACACGCGCGCGGCTGGATTTTCGCTCACGCCTGCCAGCATCCCTCGTTTTCACCAGGCTTTGCGGAAGGCGTATGGAGGGCTCTCGGCGCGAGCGCCCGCAGCAGTGGTGGCTGACGCCTGGGTAGATCATTCCCTCCTCTCGTGGGATTTACTTGAGCTCATAGAGTCTTTCGCACCCTTTGGCGAGGGCAACCAGGAGCCGGTCTTCGTGGCGCGGGGACTGCCTGTTCTCGATGCGCGCGTAGTGGGCAAGAGCAAAGACCACTTGAAGCTGAAGTTGGCAGCGGGGAGCGAGGCGGTTGATGCCATCGGCTTTGGATTAGCCCAGGCGCGCAAAGAGGTGGGCAGGCGCATTGATGCTCTCTTCACGGTGGAGACGAATGAATTTGGGGGGCGCCGGCAGCTCTCGTTGAAACTGCGTGAGATTGCGCCGGCAGGCCGCGTTCGTGTACAAGTAGGGGATGCAGGCCACGCTGTACACTGACGGGGGCGCGCGCGGGAATCCGGGCCCCGGAGGCATTGGCTACATACTGTCTTTTGAAGATGGCAGGGAGGTTAGCAAGGGAACGTACATTGGGGAAGCTACCAACAACCAAGCGGAATACAAGGCGCTGCGCGCAGGGATGGCGCGCGCCCGGGCGGAAGGGGTGAGTCAGCTGCTGTGTCGGCTCGACAGCGAGTTGGCTGTGAAGCAGCTCAGCGGCGAGTACCGAGTTAAAGACCCGGATTTAAAGCCCTTATTCGATGAGGTAAAAAGTATTGCTTCCGGATTCTTCCAAGTTGTCTTTGAACATGTGCCCCGCCAGCAGAATGCCGAAGCGGACGCTCTCGTGAATCAGGCTATTGATGCTGAGCTCGCGAAAAAGAAAACCCCGTAGCGCTCTGGAAAGCGACCACGGGGTCTGAGGTAGGCTATAAGCCGGATTCTGTCTTGCCCCGCCGAGGCGGGGTCATGAATGATCATCTCTCTGGAGCCTGCCTCGCGGCAGGCTTCGTCGTTCTCTAGCGTCATGACGAGCTACAGAACAGTTTGCCTTCTACCCGCCCCGCACCCTTGTCATTTCACAAGGGTGCGGGGCTGCTTGAAGTTGCACCAGGTGGGGTTTGCACCATCGCGGCATTACTGCCGTAATGCGTGAGCTCTTACCTCACGATTTCACCATTGCTCTTCGACTCGGCTTTCGCCTCGCTCAGAGTAAACTTGCTCAGTTTACCCTGAGGTTTTGTCGAAGGGCGGTATGTTTCTGTTGCACTTTCCCTGGGCTTGCGCCCGGCAGGCGTTACCTGCCACCACGATATGTTCAAAGGAACACAGGTGTCCGGACTTTCCTCCCCTCGACTCGCGAGGAGCGACCATCCACCTACCTCGCCTTTACTCTGCTGGCTTTAGATTTTTTGTCAAGGGAACGTATACTAGGGAAGGATGCAGGGAAATGTTGACAAATCGTCAGGCGGGGGTATTGTAGGGGTTTCGTAAGAGCCAACCATGAAAAAGTCAGAGCTCTTTTTTGGAGCCATAGTTCTGCCTATAGATTTTGTGGCTTTGCTTCTCGCGGGGGCGGCGGCTTACTACTTGCGCGTGAGTCCGCTCGTGCAGCGGCTGCGGCCGGCTGTCTTCCAAGTTGATCTGCCCTTCGCCGAGTTTATGCAACTCGTGGCCATAGTCGCCGCGGTCATTGTGGCGATTTTTTCCATTCAGGGGTTGTACTCGATGCAGGCCACCCGGCGAGCGTTGGATGAAACAACGAGTATTTTCTCAGGCATCACGTTGGGCGTGATGCTGGTGATTGTAGCCATGTTCTTGCGCGCTGAAGTTTTCCATTCGCGTTTTATCTTATTAGCGGCGTACTCCTTTGCCGTGGCTTTTGTGCTCGCGGGACGGTTTGGCGTACGCCGAATACAGCGTTGGCTCCTTTCCCGAGGGTATGGCGTGCACCGCGTGCTCTTGGCAGGCAATGGGCGCCTCGCCGAAAAGCTCTCGCGCGTGTTTGGCGCGCGACGGGAGCTGGGCTATTGGGTCGTGGCGAACCTCCCCATTGTGCGTTGGGATATACTCGAGGCCGTATTGCGCGAGCAAGGCGTTGATGAAGTTATTCAAACTGATCCAACCTTGCCGGAGGAAGATAACTTGCTGCTGCTTGATTTTTGCGAGCAATACAAAATTGATTATAAATATATTCCGAATCTCTTCGAAACCCATGCCGCGCACATGCGGTTTCGCCAGTTGGGATCCGTGCCTATCATGGAGCTCCTGCGTACGCCGCTCGATGGGTGGGGCAGAATCGCAAAGCGCACCATGGATATTGTGGGAGCCGTGTTTGGGCTCACTCTGCTGAGCCCGTTTTTGGCGTTGGTGACGCTTTGGATTAGGCTCGATACTCCCGGTCCGATTTTCTACAAACAGGTGAGAGTCGGGCGCAATATGCGCCCGTTTGAAATGTATAAATTCCGCAGCATGCACGCGGAGTACTGCGTGGGCGAGGCATATGGAGGCGTCAAGGCCGCCGCCTTCGACGAGAGGTTACGCCAGGCAGTGAATGAGCGGCGGGGGCCGCTTTTTAAGATGAAGCAGGATCCTCGAATTACCCGTGTGGGCCGATTTTTGCGCAGGTGGCGCATCGACGAGTTGCCGCAGCTTATCAATGTTTTACGAGGCGAGATGAGTCTTTTGGGACCCCGCCCCCACTTAGCCAAGGAAGTAGCCCGGTATGATAAGTTCCAGCGTAAATTGTTTACGATTAAGCCGGGTATGTCGGGCATGGCGCAAGTGGCGGGATCGTCCAGCTTGCCGTTCGATGAGGAAGCGAAGCTGGATATCGCCTACATCGAACAATGGTCCCTGCGCCTAGACGTGATTTTACTGCTGAAGACCTTCAAGATTCTGTTCACAGACCCCAACGCGGTGTAGGCTTATTCCATGCAGGGGGAATATGCGGGTGGCGCTGGTACATGACTATTTGACCCAGCTGGGTGGGGCGGAGCGGGTGCTGTTGAATTTAATGCGCGCCTTTCCATATGCGCCGGTATTTACCTTGGCCCATGACCCGCAGCAGTTGCCGGAGTTTTCTGGTCCGAGGCTCAAGACCTCGTTTTTACAGCGTATTCCCGGCGCGCGCCGGCACCACCGGTACTTCCCCTTGCTCATGCCGTTGGCGGTAGAACAATTTGATCTTTCCGACTACGACGTGGTGCTTTCAGCCAGCCATAGTTTTGGGAAAGGGGTGGTAACCAGCCCCCAGACGCTGCACATATCGTACTGCTTTACCCCTACGCGGTACGTGTGGGATGATAGCCACCGCTATGTGCGGGAGTTTTCCCGCAGCCGTTTTTTCCAGCGTTTGGCTCCATTGGGTCTCTCCTACATCCGTATTTGGGATTACTACGCATCTGCGCGCGTGGATTCGTACCTAACGTTGTCGCGTTATGTCGCGCAGCGGATCAAGAAGTATTACCACCGCGCAGCCACGGTGATTGCTCCTCCTGTTGAAGTGGATCGGTTTACGGTGAGTGAGCATGATGAGGGATACTACTTGGTGGTCTCCCGGCTGGTGCCGTATAAGCGGATTGAAATTGCGATTGAGGCTTGTGAGAGATTAGGCCGGCGTCTGAAGGTGGCGGGTACGGGTCCGGAGGCAGAAGTCTTGAAAACGCTGGCCCGCCAATACGGCGGGCGGTCCACTTCGCGGACCGAATTCCTGGGGTTTGTGCCAGATGCCCAGTTGCCTGCCTTATACGCCGGAGCGAAGGCACTCCTTTTTCCTCAGGAGGAAGATTTCGGCATTACTCCCTTGGAAGCGGCGGCCAGCGGCAAACCTACCATTGCGTATGGGGCCGGCGGCGCGCTCGAGACTATTATCCCGAATGTGACGGGGATGCTTTTTTATGAGCAGTCACCTCAGGCTCTCTCGCAGGCGATAACTGCGTCGGAGCAGCGGCGGTGGGAGCGGGGCGTAATCCGCGCTCACGCCGAGCGGTATCGCCCGCAGGTGTTTATGGATAAAATTACCGAATTCGTGCATACTGAGTGGTTAGCCTTTAGGCAGAATACAGAGCCTTGAATATGAAATCTAGCCTGGAACATTACTGGGGAGTGGTGAGAGAACGCCTCCCCATGATTATCCTCATCAGTGTGACCGTGGCCGTGGCCGCGCTGTTCGCAGCAAAGCAGGTTAAACCTAGCCACGAAGTCCACTTTTCCTATTTGATATCGCTGAGTGCCAGAGACCCGAGCCAAGATTTTCGTTTTGACGGTTACTACGCGCTTCAAGCCACCGACCTCTTCGCCGCCACGCTTGCCCGCTGGGTAGCCATTCCTGAAGTAGTTGTGGCTGCGCACCAAGAAGCGAATTTGGAATTACCCAGCGATGACCCTCGGGCGTTGGCGAGAATTGTCAAAGCAGAGAAAGTGGCCCCGCAATTGGTGACGGTCACCGTGCGGGGGGCAACACGCGAGGAAGCCGCTGTTCTGGCCGAGGGAGTCCGCCGCGTGATGGAACACAACGTGGCCCGCTACCATAATGAAGGGGTGCCGGCGGTCTCATTCGCCGTGGTATCCACCGAGGCGTGGAGCGGGGTCGTCCGGCTGTCAGTTCTGCTGGTGGTGACCGCTGCTTTTCTATTTACTTTCTTAGTTACTTTGAATGGGGTTTTGTTGGTTGAGAGCCTGAAGAATAGAGAATCCGGAATATAGAATATGGAATCTGGATTTTTTCTAAATTCCAAATCCTAAATTCCAACTTCCATGAAAATTGCCATTGACGTTCGCTCGCTGATGGAGGGGGGTGTTAGCGGCATAGAGCGGTACACGGCTGAGATGGTGCGAGCCTTGGCGGCCGTCGCGCCGCAGAATGAGTACCACTTGTTTTACAATTCGGCGCGCAAGGTTACGCTGCCGGATTTTGGCAGCGGCGTAGCCGTGCACGAGTTTCGCTACCCGAATAAAGTATTCAAACTGGCCCAGCGTTTCCTGGACGCGCCCAAATGGGACCGCTGGCTCCCCGCTGTTGATTGCGTATTTATGCCGAGTCTGGGGCTCGTTCCGCTTTCGGCCGGCCTCCCCCTGGTGTCGGTTTTCCATGACTTGTCGTATGAGCATTTTCCTGAGTTATTTAATTTTAAGCAGCGGGTTTGGCACGCGGTGATGAAGCCGCGTCAGCTGGCGCAACGCTCGCAGGCGGTGATAGCGGTGTCCGAACACACCAAACAAGATTTAGTGAATGTGTACGGGGTGCCAGAGGAAAAGGTTCAGGTGGTATATTCAGGGGTCTCGTTGGGACTCACGACGGGTCCCGCCTTCGCCAAGGCTTCGGCGGGTAGGCCTGTCGCTGGGCTTCCTGCACACTTCGTTCTTTACTTGGGTACATTAGAGCCGCGTAAGAATGTTGATAGCTTAATCTGCGCCTATTCGGCGATTGCTGATCACGTGGCGCAGGATCTTGTGATCGCGGGTGCGGCTGGGTGGTCAACGGGTGAAATTGACAAAGCGATGCGCGCTTCCCGGGCCCGCGATCGCATTCATGTGCTTGGTTTTATCCCTGAGGAGGAAAAGGCAGCTCTCTATACCGCGGCCGATTTGTTTGTTTACCCCAGCTTATATGAAGGGTTCGGCTTTCCCCCGCTCGAGGCGCTACTGGCCGGCACGCCGGTGGTGACATCGTTTAACTCGGCGCTGCCTGAGGTGGTAGGCGAGTGGGCCACGCTGGTGGATCCGTACGACGTGGGGGAGTTAGCGCTGGTGCTGCGCGAGCTTCTGGGAGAACTCCCCCTTGTCCCAGGATTTGTTCAGGAGACTATCCGGGCTCGATTTTCGTGGGAGAGGGCGGCGCGCGAGACCCTAGGCGTTTTGGCACGAGTTGCCTACCCTTGAGAAATGAAGGTTGCTATTGATGCTCGGGCATTTGGCTGGCCGGGCTTAGGGCGGTATACGCGCTCGCTGCTTGCGAGCCTAAGCCGGACGCCGGTAGGACACGAATATGTGGTGCTGCTGCCGCGCGCGGACCGCGCCGAGTTTGAAACCTTTCGCCGGCAGCATTTATTGCACGATCGCTTTTCGGTCGTGGCAGTCGAAGGCGAATACTACTCGGTTAAAGAACAAACTGTTTTTTGGAGGCAAGCAGAAGCGGTGAAGGCTGATCTTTTTCACTTTACCCATTTCAACGTGCCTATGTTATTTCGTAAGCCATATGTGGTGACAATCCACGATGCCACGCGGTTTCTTTTTCCGGGACAGATACAACAGAGCTTACTTAAGCAATTTGTGTATGAATTGGTATTTGCCCGGGCGGTGGTCCGCGCTCGAGCAGTGATCTGCGTTTCGAAAACCACGCGGGAGGAATTAGAGCGCTTACCTCTCAAGCTCCCACGGCCGTCGGTTATATACGAGGGAGTCGATGAGCAATTTTTCCAGCCCGTGAGCGCCACCCATAAGGCAAAGGTGCGCGCCCTGATAGGATCCCGCGATCCATTTGTGCTCTACGTGGGTGTTTGGATGAGCCACAAGAATTTGCCGCGCCTTTTGACTGCTTTTTCTCAGGTACGCGAGCACATGCCCCAGCTGAAACTTGTCTTAATTGGCAAGCCTCGGCCCCGGTATATCAATATGGTGAAGTTAGTCCAGCGCTTCGGGATCACAAAGCACGTTGTTTTCCCTGGATTTGTGCCGGAAGAGCTTTTGCCGGCGTTGTATGCTGAATCAGTGTGCCTCTTACTCCCCAGCCTCTACGAGGGGTTCGGGCTGCCCGCGCTGGAAGCAGCAGCGGCGGGTGCGCCCGTTATTACCTCTAATGTGGCTGGGTCAGCGGAAATCATGGAGGGAGCGGCTCGGCTTGTGAACCCCGAGTACGTGCCGGGTATAGTGCGGGCGCTCAAGCACATTGTCACTGATTCAGCAGTCAGAGAAAGGCTCATTGCACAGGGCAAGGAGAGAGCGCAGCAGTTTTCTTGGGACGATTGTGCCAGAGCCACGCTTGAGGTGTATGCCAAGGCTCAAAAGTCGGAACGCACCCCACTTCGCTGAAGCTTCGCGGGGCAGGAAATTCAAAACTGATATATACTGAATGCTATGCTTGATGTGGTTCCCTACTCCACTCCGCAGAGCGCCGCGGCGCGGGGCAGGCCGCCCTCGCGTTCTCGAGCTAGTCGACACGTTTTGAAAATACAGTGGAAGTTACCGGCCAGGCTGCGTAAGTCCGCGAGGCAGCAGCTGGCGGTGCAAGGCTTCCGCCGCCGGCCGCTCAATACGCAGCGCATTGTCGGTGAGCCAGCGACCCGAGCGGAGCGCCGTCGGAGGGAGGTAGAGCGCGGGAGCCGGCCGCAGTTGCGTTTGATCTCGCCCCCCTACATGGGTTCGATTATGAAAGGTGCCTTGGATCGTGGCGGCAGAGCCAGGCAGTGGCCGCAACATGATTTCCCTCGGGCGCCTGCTACTTCGGTACAGCCGGCAGCCGTGGCTTCTCCCAGAGTGATTGCTGAGCCAAAACGTGCGCTACGGTTGCCATTTCACATAAGTGTTTGGCCGATGGCGCTGTTTGGGAGGTCCCATGTTGAAGAGGGTACCCCCCGTCGCGTGGTGGCTAAAAAAAAAGTCCCGATAGGCTCGCTCAATCTTAGCTTGCTGCTGGCGGGCTGTCTTTTTGCGACCGGCGTGATCTGGAACTTGCAGGGTGCGGGGCAGGGCTGGAAAGTTTTTCGAAGCGTGGAGCACCAGGCCCAACAGGCGTTAGCGCGTCTTACGAGTGCACGGTCGGCTTTAGCGGAAGCCGACTTTGCTCGCAGTGAAACTGCCTTTGCTGACGCTGAAGTGATTATTGCTTCCGCCAGGGCTGAGCTGGAAGGTGCTCTCTCAACTTCCCGGCATGCTCTTAAGCTCGTAGATGTCACCGGCACAGTTCGTTCTGGAGAAGCATTGCTCGCCGGGGGAGAGGCGCTTACTCAGGCGGGGCAGCATGTTTCACGGGCGCTAGCGGCGCTTCTTTCCGCCGATGTCCTGATTAATAAAGAGGCTTCAAGCGAGAGTAATTCGCTGATAGCGGCCACTCGGCAGGCGCGGAGTGAGTTTATGCAAGCTGAAGATCTCTTGGCCCATGCTGAAAAGGAATTTGCGGTTGTGCAAAGCAGCCTGTTACCGGCCGAGGTTCAGACTGATGTAAAGGGAATTGCGGCAGCTCTGCCCCGGATTCGAACGCTGCTGGCCCAGTTTGACGAACAAGCGGATGGTTTCCTGACGTTGTTGGGGCATGAACGGGAACGAGAATACCTTGTACTATTTGCGAATAACCATGAACTGCGGCCGGTGGGAGGCTTTATCGGAAGTTTGGGCCTCATTAGCATCGATCAAGGGGTAGTTGAGGAGATCGATGTTAAGACTGTATACGAAGGAGACGGCCAGCTGAAGGATTTCATCGCTCCGCCTGATCCACTCACACCCATTGTCAATCGATGGTATCTGCGCGACTCTAACTGGTTTGTCGATTACGCCGTGAGCGCCGCGAAGGCAGCTCAGTTCTTCGAGAAGGAAGGGGGACAAACAGTTGATGGCGTAATTTTACTCACGCCCCAGGTTATTCAGGATTTGCTCCGAGCGGCCGGCCCGATTTCCATGCCTGGCTATGATGTGGTGGTTACCGCTGATAATTTTACGGAAGTTACCCAGCGGGAAGTAACGTACGAGTATGACAGAAGTCTTAACCGGCCTAAGCAATTTTTGGCTGACTTGACACCTATTTTACTCAATCGTCTCTTTCAAGCCGAGGAGACAGAACCGCTCGCTCTGCTCTCGGTGTTAACTCGTAACTTAGCCCAGAAGCACTTACTCCTCTTTTTTCGAGATGATGAATTACAGAAGAAGGTCGTGGAGCTAGGGTGGGGAGGAAAACTACCGCCTGACGCGCCGCATTTCCTGATGGTCAATAATGCGAATATTGGCGGCCATAAAAGCGATCAGTTTATAGAACAGGAAATTGATTACCGCCTGGAGGTGGACAGCGATGGAACTGCCGCGGCGACAGTCGCCGTCCGGCGCACCCACCGTGGACCGAGTGAGAAAGGAGACTATCCGTATTCACCTGGAGAAGACCCGGCGGTGAAGGATAACATTGTTTATCAGCGAGTTCTGGTCCCAGCGGGAGCCACGCTTATCGAAGCGCGGGGGTTTTCGCCGGCGGCCACGGTGCCGCGATTAGTTGAGGCAGAAGAGGGGATACCACTTTCAGTAGATGCCGATGTTGCCGAGTGGCAGCGTGGACAGGTAGCCCACAAGAGCGGAACGATGGTTGGCCGGGAAGCTGGCTATACTTTTTTTGCGAATTGGGTGATCACTCCACCTGGGCAAACGAACGAGACGTTTTTGCGCTACCAGTTACCTGGCCGACTCGCAATGCCCGGCATGATTGATGAAGCTTCACGCCTCTCTACGTATATAGCGAAGCAGCCGGGAGAGGCGCGCACCTCGCTGCGAGTGGCGCTACAGTTGCCGGAAGAGATGCGTATGATCACGCACATTCCTGAAAATGGTGTTACGCCAGTGAGCGCGAGCGAACTGGTCTTTCGGGGAGAACTCTCACAAGATCTCGTTTTAGGTGCCGTGTTTGAGCGCCGGTAGGCGGCCTGCTACAATCGACCCATGTCAGAGTCCACGAAGAATGGTTCGGTGGTAGGTGCAGCTCTCGTTTTGGGCGCTTCCTCGCTGGCCAGCGCACTGGTTGGGCTCGTGCGGCAGCGTGTCTTTACGACTACGTTTGGCGCGGGGGATACGTTCGACGCATTTGTGGCCGCTTTTCGTATTCCCGACCTCGTATTTAACTTGGTAGTGGTAGGTGCGCTGTCCGCCACCTTTATTCCGCTTTTTACGGATAAATTGGTTCAGGGGAAGGAAGGCAAGAAGCGGGCGTTTGATTTCGCACTAGCTGTTCTGAATGCCGTCCTTCTGATCGTGGCTGCCTGTATGGCGGCGTATGCGCTGCTGGCGGACAGGATTGTGCCGCTGATCACTCCTGGTTTCACCGGCGAGAAACTGGAACTTACCATTTTGCTCTCGCGCATCATGGCCTGGCAGCCGATTCTTCTCTCGATCAGTTTTGTGTTCTCTGGGATCTTAAACTCTTTCAAAAAATTTGTGATGTATGCGCTCGCTCCCATTTTGTACAACGTGGGAATTATTTTTGGCGTGCTCGCTCTGGTTCCGATGATGGGCGTGACGGGGTTGGGGTGGGGGGTGGTGCTCGGAGCGTTCTTGCATATGCTGGTACAGTTCCCGAGCGTATGGAGATCTGGCTTTCGTTGGCGATCCGACATCCGTTGGGGAAGCAAGGATCTCACGGCGCTCTGGCGTATGTTGGTGCCGCGTGTTTTTGGTTTAGCGGCTCAGCAAATTAACCTTCTGATTGTGACTATCATCGGCTCAACGCTGCTGGCAGGGAGCATTAGCGCATTTCACCTGGCTAACAACGTCCAAACTCTCCCGGTAGCCATTTTTGGCTTGGCCTTTGCCCAAGCGGCTTTTCCTACTTTGGCGGAACATGAGGCCAGAAGGGAGCATCGCCAGTTTTTGCATACGCTCACGCAGACGTTTCGTTATATTCTCTTCTTCGTTATTCCCCTCTCGGTTTTTTTCTTTTTACTGCGTGCCCAAATCATTCGTGTTCTCTTTGGAGACGGCGCTTTCGACTGGGAAGACACCATTCTTACTTTCGAAACGTTCGGGTGGTTAACCTTGAGCATCTTTGCGCAGGCTACGATTCCGCTTCTCACCAGGGCGTTTTACGTGCGGCAGAACACGATGACCCCGGTTCTTATTTCCTCAGCGAGCATTGCGGTCAACGTTTTTTTGGCGGTGTACTTGGCTCCCATTATGGGAGTGCAGGGGTTGGCGTTAGCGTTTTCTGCAGCCGCAGTCCTGAATCTCCTCCTCCTCATCCTGACCTTGCGCGGGCAACTCCATGGCTTTGATGGGCGGGATTTACTACGCAGCGGAGCGCGGATGGTGTTGGCTGCACTGGTGGCGGGTGGAGTCGTCCAATTCCTTAAGTATCCGATTGCGGCGGTGGTGGATATGCAGCGGTTCTGGGGGGTGGCTACTCAGCTGGTGGTGGCGGGTGGGGCGGGAGTCGGGGTCTATATTTTCATGTGCTGGATTTTACGGTGTGAAGAATTGCAGGCGCTGAGGCGTTACATTCCGCGGCGCTTCCTGCCGCTGGCGGCTACCGAAACCACGCGCTTCGGCGGGTTGCTGGAGTAAGTATTGCCTATCCACAATTGTTAACTCTGGTATTTGTTCTATCACGATATTACGTAATATGGTAATATTCCTAGGTGGCAAGGTTTGATTATCGGAAATTGGAGAAAGTACAGCGAGACAACCTGCTTCGCGAGATGGCAATGTCCATTCGAAAACTTGAGAGCACAGAAGATGTGCGACGATTTCTTGAGCAGCTTCTCACGCCAAGCGAGTTGGCGATGGTTGGCCGGCGTTGGCAGATTGCGAAAATGTTGCTTGAGGAAAAGTCCTATTTTGATATTCGCTTCAAACTGGGAGTAGGATTTTCGACCATTGAATCTGTTGATCGGTGGTTACGTAAGTCCTTGGATAATTATCCCCAGATTCTGGCTACTTTCCGGAAGGATCCTAAGACTAAAAAGAAAGAATTTCGCCGCCGATACGGTGATACATTGGGGTCCTTTGACAGTTTACGCCGCCGTTACCCGCTGCATTTTTTATTGGTGAGTCTGATGCTCGGCCACTGAACCTGGAGATGCAATACGATATTACGAAATATCGTGATAAGCCGAGCGGTGTCATTTGCGTGGACGGAACGTGGGCGGAAGTGATATTGTCTGGCCATGGTTCAGACAGAAAATATTCGTAACTTTTCCATAATCGCTCACATTGACCATGGGAAATCAACCTTGGCGGATCGGATGTTGGAGATGACGGGAACGATTTCGAAGCGCGAGATGCGCGAGCAAGTGTTGGACCAGATGGAATTGGAGCGCGAGAAGGGAATCACCATTAAGCTGCAGCCTGTGCGCATGGAGTGGCCCTTCGACTCCGCTCAGGGTAAAAAGACGTTTGTCTTGAACCTGATTGATACTCCCGGTCATGTCGATTTCCAGTACGAGGTCAGCCGCAGCTTACAGGCGGTGGAGGGGGCCATTCTACTGGTGGACGCCACGCAGGGCGTGCAGGCGCAAACGTTGGCAAACTTGTATTTGGCCTTGGAGCAGAACCTAGCTGTGATTCCGGTGATTAATAAGATTGACTTGCCGGCGGCGGATGTCGAAGGCGTTACTCAAGAGTTTGTGAACTTGCTCGGTGTGAGCGAGAACGAAATTCTAAAAATTTCGGCGAAAACGGGCGAAGGCGTACGGGAGGTTTTGGATGCGGTAGTTGCAGGAGTAAAGCCTCCTCTATCCCGCATGTCAGAGGGTCTGCGGGCGCTTATTTTCGATTCTATTTACGACGATTACAAAGGAGTGGTGGCGTACGTGCGGGTGATGGAAGGCAACGTGGCGCGGGGGGATACAGTGCGCTTTCTGAGCACAGATGCCAGTGACCGAGTGGTAGAAGTGGGCTTTTTTAAGCCGCAGCTGATGGCGTCGGAGGGCATTGGTCCGGGGGAGATAGGGTATGTTGCGACGGGCTTAAAAGATATCCGGCAAGCGCGGGTGGGGGATACTATAGCCTCTGACGTTAAGGCCGAGCCGCTCGCCGGGTTTACTATTCCTCAACCCAAGGTGTTTGCCGGGATATATCCGGCGCAGGGCGATGATTTTCATTTGCTGAGGGAGGCAATCGCGAAATTGCAGTTAAACGACGCGAGCCTAGCCGCACAGCAAGAGCGAAGCCAAGCTCTGGGGCAAGGATTCCGTTGCGGCTTCTTAGGCATGTTGCACCTGGAAATTATTCAGGAGCGCTTGAAGCGCGAGCACAACTTAGATGTAGTGGTGACCACGCCGAGCGTGATGTACCGGGTGAAAGTGAGGGGTGGGGAGATTATTCTCGTGAAAACACCTGATCAATTTCCCGATGCCGGGCAGATTGAGCAAGTGGAGGAACAGTTGGCGCGTGTGGAGGTAATTGTACCGAAGGAATACATAGGCGCGGTGTTTGAAATTATGAAGGACCGTGAAGGAGCACTGGAGCACCAGGAATTTTTAGGCAAGGAGCGCGTGGTGTTGCGCTACAGCTTGCCACTCAGGGAGCTGGTGGTGGATCTGTACGACCAGCTTAAATCGGCTACGGCCGGGTATGGGTCAATGAGTTACGAAGTAACCGATTGGCGTCTCACGGACGTAGTCAAGCTTTCAATACTAATTAATTTTGAGCCGGTGGAGGCGCTGTCGGTAATCACCCCTCGCACGAAAGCCGAGCGAATAGGGCGCCGAATGACTGAGAAATTAAAGATAGTGATCCCGAAGCAACTCTTTGCGGTCCCCATTCAAGCCGCCGTCGGGGGTAAAGTGGTGGCGCGCGAGACGTTGGCCGCCATGCGCAAAGATGTCACTGGCTATTTGTATGGGGGTGATGTCACCCGCAAAAAGAAACTTTTGGCCAAGCAAAAGAAGGGCAAGAAGAAACTGGCCTCGAAGGGCCGGGTTGACATTCCCCCCAGCGCCTACATTGAGGTGTTGAAGAGGTAGGCATAATGTGAAGGTATGTCTCAGGGACTTAATGGTCATGAGCCCAGGCCGCAACCTTTAAACGTAGAAGCGCTTTTTAGCCGGCAGCCGCCGACTCACCCAGATGGTAGGAGAGTGGACGAGCACTTGATCCGGCAAGAACCAAGCATGCTGGGTGTGAACACTAGACCAGGAGGATACCATGGGTTTTTGCATCAAGCGCATTTGCTCACAGTTGGGGACCACACAATGAAGGATGTTATGGCTGAGTCTTTTCCGACGGGAGTACTTGTTGAAGTTGGAGGCACAGGTTCCTTCCCAGCGTTACTTCGTGAGCGGGTAGGTGTTCAAGTACAGCATCATGTGAACATTAATGTAGTTGCCAGGGCCAACCAGGAGACTAGTCAAGGCGTGCCGTATTCTGTCCACGGTCCCGACATCAATGTCCGCGCTGATGTGTTAGATGCTCTTCAGCGGATGCCTGATGGAGAAGATCAGGCTTTGGCGCCGCGTTCGGTAGCAGTTTTTGGAGTGGTGCTTGGTGAGGAGAAAGCTCGGGCCGTGGCGCGGGAAATGATGCGAGTGTGTTCTCCTGGGCAGCTGATAATGGGAGCAGGAAATTCCGTGGAGTCCCGAGACCAAAGGGACGGTAGTGTTATTTTTCTCGACCAGCAACTCATTGATTATGTGGTAGAAGAGGATATTAAGTCCGAACAGCGGCGATTTGAAACGCTCGTCGAGTTACACGGTCACCCGGTTGTATTGCGCAAGAGAGCTGTGCAGGAGGGGTAAGATTCAATCTTGCTTTTTGACGATCGTAATTTGCACTACTACTTCGTTGGGTGATTGACTCAGTACAGTAATAGCTATACTCACGGGCTTGCCGTCTCCTGCCTTGTAAATGAGGCCTGTCCCCCTCTGCAAACGAAATTCGTAAGGACCGCCGGGGGCACTGGGTTGCGCGTAGTATCGCTTGATGTGTTCGGCAACTTCTTCCTCGGTGGGTGCTCCTTCCTTGGGGAAGGGACCAAGTCTGATCCGGATGTCTGACTCTTGGCTGTCTTCAGTGGTGGGAAGGCCAAATTTCCGTCTCAAGTAATTTTCTAGCGTGCCACTAAAATCCTCCGGACGAATGACGGGTTCGGTATCGGTCATGCAGATTCCGTCTTAATTGTTATCCTGCTCGTTTTTCCAGTTTCTCCACTCTTGTTGGAGAGAGGTAAAAGAATCCTTGATAGCTTCAAAGCGGCGCTGGGCTTGTTCAACCTCTTCGAGGGCTTTCTCAGCGTGCTGCTCGATCTGCTGCAACACCCGGCGCGCTTTCTCGATGCGGAACTCAATATGAACCAGGCGCAGCTGCGCGTCTTTTCCGCGGCCAGATCCCCGGCGGTCCACCCGCCACACCTGTGCTAACAGCCCGGTTGTGAATTTATTCTTGTCCATGGCCGTTTGTATACCACTAGTGTACTCCTGTTGCCAAACGGGGCGCAATAGCTTACGATGGCGCGTTTATGAACAATAAGAGCCCTCAAGTACCATCGTTTGCGGCCGGAGCCGCCTGGAGCCTGATTGGGCTCCTCTCGGGCCTGGCCTTAGGTGTTGCTTTAGACCTGCCGTTCCGGGTGATTGTGTTTTTTGCGGCTCTTGGCCTGGCAGTGGGTTGGTTTGGGTTTACTGGGACGTATCGAAGATGGAACGGGGGAGAGCAGCCAGGTTCCTCCGCGACCTTACCCGAACCTCCGGCGGTTTCCGAAATGAAAGAGAAACCAGCCGCGCCATTTCGGGTGGAAGACCATATTTTTTCCTCTGAGCAAGCACGGCAGTGGCTTGATGATTTCTTGGTGAAGCAGCAGCGGAAGTGATATTCTCGTAGCATGGCTTTTCAATTTCGGCCGCTTGAAATTCCGGACGTAGTTGAGGTAATTCCACAGGTATTTGGGGATGAGCGCGGCGGCTTTGCGGAGATGTATAAGGAAAAGGATTTTGTTGAGGCGGGTATAGAGGTCCAATTCGTGCAGTTTAATTATTCCCGGAGTTCCCGGAACGTTCTCCGAGGTTTGCATTACCAGCTCAACCCGAAAGCCCAAGGGAAGTTACTCACGGCTATCTCAGGGGAAGTTTTTGATGTAGCCGTGGATATCCGCAAAGGTTCCCCCACTTTCGGGAGATGGGTGAGTCTGCAGCTGTCGTCCGCGAAGAAAAACCTGGTTTACGTGCCAGAGGGGTTTGCCCACGGTTTTTGTGTGACGTCGGAGACAGCCGAGGTTATGTACTATGTGACCGACGTGTACTCTCCTGAACGTGAGCGTGGAATTATCTGGAATGATCCCGCGCTCGGTATCCCTTGGCCGACATCTACTCCCGTACTATCCGGCAAAGACCAGGTGTACCCGGGGCTTGCGAGCGCCGAAAGTAATTTCACTGTATGAAGGTGCTCATCACAGGCGGGGCGGGGTTTATTGGGGCATTTGTCTCGCGCGCCTTGGTAGACCGGGGAGATACGGTTGTGCTGTACGACGACATGAATAGCTTCTTGTATCCGGCGGAGCTCAAGGAAGTGCGGCTCAGCCACCTCTTTCCCCAGCAATCAGAGCGACCGCGCCTCGTCGTTGGTAATGTCTTAGACTCCCAGCTTCTGAATACGGTGTTTACGGAGGAAAAGTTCGACACCGTGCTGCATTTTGCCGCTCTCGCCAATCCGGCGCGCAGTCTTGAAAGCGCGCAAGAATATACGCTGGTTAACGTCTTGGGTACGGTAAATGTGCTGGAGGCAGCTTCCGTGCATGAAATTCCCCGCTTCATTTTTGCGGGGAGTTCGAGCGTGTATAACGACGAGCAAACGCCGTTTAAAGAAGATATGTGGCCGCTCCTGCCTCGCTCTCCGTATGGAGCGTCTAAGGCATCGGCGGAGGCGTTTTGCGCTATGTGGCATGAGCTGCACGGTTTGCCGATGACGGTGCTGCGTTTCTTCAGCGTGTACGGCCCGTGGGGCAGGCCGGATATGGCGCCCGCGGTTTTCGCCCGGCAAATTCTGAACGATGAGCCGCTCTATGTTACTGAGGGAAGGAAGCGCGATCTTACGTATATCGATGATGTAGTGGCCGGGGTGATGGCCGCAACGCAGCGTCAATTTGCGTTTGAAATTTTCAATATTGGTAGAGGAGAGCCGCAGTCGCTGCACGAGTTGGTGGCGGCGCTCTCCCGCGCCGCCCATAAAACTCCGCGCATTGAGGCGCGCGAGGCGCCAGAGGGGGAACTGACGATTACCTATGCCAACATTGATAAGGCGCGGGAGATGCTGGGCTATAACCCGAAGGTTTCCCTGGCCGAAGGTGCACAACGTTTAATGGACTGGATGAAGACGCAGCCCTAACGTATGATGCCTATGATGAAAGTTGACGAGCTGGCACCGTTGGTACGAAAACTCAAGTGGGATGCGATTGGAATGTTATATGCAGCGCAGTCGGGGCATCCGGGGAGCGCCCTGTCGATCATGGAGGTATTAGTGGCACTCTACTTTGGCGGAGTTCTGCGCCATGACCCGAAGAAGCCCCAGGACCCTGCGCGGGATTACTTCTTACTGAGTAATGGCCACGCGTGCCCGGGATTGTATGTAGTTTTAGCAGAGTCGGGGTACTTTCCCAAGAAAGAATTGAAGAACTTGAGGCAGCTGGGCGCTCGCGTGCAAGGCCACCCTCACCGAGGGAGCTTACCAGGGATTGAGATCTCATCGGGCAGCCTGGGGCAAGGCCTTTCGGTGGGCATCGGGCTCGCGTATGCGCATAGGCTGCAGAAGAAAGGCAATCGCATCTACGTTATGATGAGCGATGGCGAGCAGCAGGAAGGCTCAACCTGGGAAGCAGTCATGCTGGCCCCAAAGCTTGGGCTGAATAATTTAGTGGCGATTGTCGACAAAAACAAGTTTCAGATCGATGGGGCCACGGAGGACGTCATGCCTACGCTTGATCCTCTCCCAGATAAGTACCAGGCTTTTAACTGGAATGTGATTGAAGTGGATGGCCATGATATCGAGGCGGTGCTGCGCGCGTTTCAAGATGCAAAAGGAATGGAAGGGCCGACGGTCTTAATCTCGCACACGGTGCGCGGCAAAGGGGTTTCTTACATGGAAGGCAGCGACCACTGGCACGCGGGGGCGATATCGGCTGAACAATATGAAATTGCTAAGAAGGAACTTGCATGAAAGAACTGGTGGCAACACGGCAGGCATTCGGGGATGGGTTATACGAAATCATGGAAAAGAATGAGAAGGTTGTGGCGCTCACAGCCGATTTGGGCGAGAGCCTACGCATGCTGAAAATTCGGGAGGAAATGCCCGAGCGGTTCATTGATACCGGTGTGGCTGAGGCGAACATGGCCGGAGTTTCCGCTGGATTGGCTCTGGCTGGTTATATACCGGTGGCGGGGACATTTGGAATCTTTATGACGCGGGCATTCGACCATATCCGCATGCAAATCTGCCAGAATAATGTCCACGCGGTGATGGTGGGCTCCCACGGAGGAGTTTCGAATGCGCTTGATGGCGGCAGCGCCCATGCTCTGGAAGACCTCGCATATATGCGGGCCCTTCCCAATATGACAGTGATATTTCCGGCAGACGCGAATGAAATGAAGCAGGCACTGAAAGCTGTAGTGGCCGCCAAAGGGCCGGTGTATCTGCGACTCTACCGCGAACCGACGTCTCTCTTTACGAAACCTCAAGAGAAATTTGCCATCGGCAAAGCCAAGGTGGTGCGCCCCGGGAAAGATGTGACAATTATAGGCACCGGGCCGCAAGTAGCTTTTGCGTTGGAGGCTGCGGAGAAGCTGAAGGGTGGGGGGATCGATGCCGAAGTGGTGAATGTTCATACCCTTCAGCCAATCGATGCGAAAACTGTGGCCGCCTCGGCGAAGAAAACTGGGAAGGTGGTAACAGTCGAGGACCACAATATTAACGGGGGCTTAGGCTCTGCCGTGGCAGAGGTTCTCTCAGAGTATCAGCCGACGCGCTTGAAGCGCATTGGTGTGACACAATTCGGAGAATCTGGGAAATATGCTGATCTGATCGGTAAACTCGGGATTGATGCCGAGGGAATCTATCAGACGACTAAATCATTCTTGAAATGAAGCGACTTACACAAGCAAGTCTCTTTGTTGATACCGGGGACCCCGGCGAGGCGGAGAAGGTTCAGGGTATGGTGCAGGGTGCGGGATATGGTGGTTTAGACGGTGCTACCACTAATCCTTCCTATTTTGCCAAGAATCCTGAAGTTCAGACACGTATCAAAGAAGGGAAAAAGTACACCCGTGAGGAGTTGCTCGGGGCCTATCGTGAGGCCGTAGAAAAGCTGCTGGAGATTATTCCCGGAGGTGATATTTCGGTAGAGGTGTATGCTGATGCAACCACATTGGCGGAAGAGATGATTCGCCAAGCTCGGGAAATGTATACCTGGATACCAACAGCCAGGATTAAATTGCCAACGGTCAAGCAGGGGCTAATAGCAGCGGAAACGTTGAAGAACGAACTTCGGCTTAATATGACACTTTGCTTTTCGCAGCAGCAGGCCGCTGCAGTATATTCCGCCACAGCGGGGGCAAAAGAGCCCGTTGTGATCTCTCCCTTTGTGGGCAGGTTAGATGACCGGGGAGAGAACGGTGTGCAATTTGTGAGTAATGTAGTACGCATGTTGAAGCAGGGTGATGGTCATGTGAAAGTATTGGCAGCGAGTTTTCGGCGGGTAGAGAATATTTTGGCGATCATCCAAGCGGGGGCTGATATTTTAACAATTAACTACGAGCGATTTCAGCTATGGGCAGATGCTGGGTTTCCGCTACCTGATGAAAATTTTACTTATGTATTTGAAGGTAAAGATATCTCTTATGAGGAGATTGAGCTGGGGAAACCGTGGCGCGAGTATAACTTGCATCACGAGCTGACCGACGTGGGTTTGAAGCGATTCTCGGACGATTGGAATGCGCTTCTGAAATGACGAAGCGATTTACCAAGCGAAACCTTGGCGATATTCCAATTGAACAAGCGCATGGGGGATCAGGTTCGAGGCAAGTCCTGATCACATCAGATATGCTAGTAGGCTCGCATGTTGAGGCCATGACGAAGGGATATCTGGAATCAGGCTCAGTATTTGACTGGCACTCTCACGACACTGTAGATGAGTTCTTTGTTGTGCTGCGTGGGGAGGGCAAATTTTACTTTGAGGCTGAGGTAGTGGATTACCGGAAAGGAGATGTCGTAACAATTCCTGCAGGTGGCCGACACAAAATTGAGGCGACTGGTAACGAGACGAGCGAGTACTTCTTTGTCCGCGTCAAAGCAGAATAGGGAGTTTGGTTCCTGTATCAATTAATCGATATATCGATTAATTGTATGTACACCAGATCATGATTTCGCTTTGCTTGGTTTAGGATTTTTCGAAGGGAGGTCAAGGAGAAGATTGAGAAGTAGAAAGTGGCCAGGATGACTGCGGCGAAGGTGTGTAAAGGACCCCGGCATACCAGGTTCAAGGCGCTGTCGGGATCGTTCCCGCGCTTCTCGAGTTGTTTCCTCATGGTGTTTTTTGCTTCGATACATGTCGTAGTCGCGAACGGCGTATTCGAGCCAGTTGTCGATCGACTTAATGGTCGTAATGCCGACTTTGAGTTTTTCGCGGATCGTGTGATAGGGACTTCCTTGCAGAAGCTCCTCCGCGATTTGCAAGCGGCGGCCGAGCATAACAACTTCACTGTGGGTGAGAAGACGGTACAGTACTTGGATCATGTCTTTCTCATCCTTGACTGAGAGAAGAAACTTGGCGAGCTCTCGAATCATCGTCTGCCGTTCTGGAGTTGGCACAGTTGTGTAATCCACTTTTCCCATAGGCTTATGTTACAATATATCGATTAATTGTAACATTGATTGGTAGGTGCAAAACTGACTGAAGAGTCTGATATAATAATTTCGTTATATGAAGGTGTTGATCTTAGGTGCCAAGGGTATGCTTGGGGGCATGCTGCAAAAAGTGTTGAACGACTGGGACGTTGCGCCATGGGATAAGGAAGAGCTCAACATTACCAACGAAGCGGAAGTGCGGCAGAAAGTCATCGAACTTCGCCCTAATGTAGTTGTAAATGCGGCTGCCTACACCAATGTCGATGGCGCAGAGGATTCAGCGAACCAAGAGGTTTGTCTTACGGTAAACGGAAACGCGGTGCGCTACTTGGCGAGTGTGGCCAAAGAGTTGGATATTCCATTGGTGCACTATAGTACTGACTACGTGTTCCCGGGCGATAAGAAAACGGGCTATGCCGAGGACGACGCGCCGGGGCCGGCGGTTAACTATTACGGCCAATCCAAACTGGCGGGTGAGCGCGCGCTGAAGGAAGTAGGTGGACGATTTTATCTTCTGCGCACGGCTTGGCTCTATGGGCCGGGGGGTAAAAACTTTGTGGATACTATGCTGAAGCTGGGCAAAGAGCGAAGCAGCCCTTCGACAAGCTCAGGGTTACCTGCGTTGCAGGTAGTTGATGACCAGCACGGCAGCCCGACGTTTACGAAGGATGTGGCAGGGGCCACCCGGGCTGTTTTAGAGAATCGGGAAAAGTATCCGCCAGGAATTTACCACGCGGTGAACTTTGGTGAGACCACGTGGTATGATTTTGCGAAGAAGATTTTTGAGACGGCGGGAATCTCGGTGGATGTACAGCCGACCACCTCGGATAAGTTTGTACGACCGGCTAAGCGGCCGAAATACAGTATTCTTCAGAACACGCGCGGACCGAAGCTGCGCCATTGGCAAGACGCGCTGCAGGAGTATTTGACTTCGGCTACAATGTAGGTACTGTTAGCGCCTATGAAAGATGTGTTCCAAAAACATTCGCAGGAATTGCAAGCAGTGCTCGGTAATCTGGGAGAATTTCATGGACAAGTAGCCATGGTGGTGCAACAGCTGAAAGAGGCATTTGGGAATGGGAATAAGGTTTTGGTGGCTGGCAATGGCGGTAGTGCGGCCGAAGCCCTACATTTTTCTGATGAGATGGTGGGCCGCTACAAGGAGGACCGGCCGGCCTATCCCGTGGTAGCGCTTACGGCCGATGGCGCTGTCATTACCTGTATTGGCAATGATTACGGGTACGAAGAAGTATTCGCTCGGCAGGTGCGGGCGCTGGGGAATGAGGGAGACATTTTTATTGGGCTCACGACTTCAGGTACTTCCAAGAATATTTTGAAGGCTGCTGAAGCTGCGCACGATCAAGGTATGACAGTGATTGCATTTACCGGGCCGCGCGGCACGTTCAAGAATACGGCCGACTATGCGGTTATCTCCCCGAGTGAGACGCCATCCCGCATGCAGGAGCTCCATTTGCACGCTATACACTTAATTTGTGAATCCTTTGAACCCGAAGCGAGCCAAGGAAATAATTGATCAGTTCGCGGGCAAACGTGTACTGGTGGTGGGCGACGTCATGTTGGACCGGTATGTATTCGGCAACGTGGAGCGGCTTAACCCTGAAGCGCCAGTGCCAATTTTGCATGCCAAGGAGGAGAAATACGCCACGGGGGGGGCCGGCAACACAGCTAAGAACGTGGCAACCCTAGGGGCTAAGGCGGTGCTAATCGGGGTGGTGGGTGATGACGATATCGCCCGGCGCGTGGAGGCAGCGGCTCGCGAGGAAGGCTATGAACTTAACCTGGTGCGCGACGCCAGCCGGCCCACCACTGAGAAGATTCGATATATCGTACGCAGCCAGCAAATGCTCAGAGTTGATTATGAGGAGGCACGGGAGATTCCAGAAGATATTGAAAAAGAATTGCTCCGGGCACTGGAGAGTGTAGGAAATATCGACGCGATTATTGTGTCTGACTACGCCAAGGGGGTAGTGACGGCGAAAGTGGCAGAGGCTGTTATGCGCAAGCAAACACAGGAACATGTGTTGGTCATGGCAGACGTAAAGCCTTCGCGGGCGGCATACTTTGTGGGTGTGTCTATTATTTCTCCTAATCGCAAAGAAGCGCATGAGTATCTAGGAGTAGATATGTACGATAAAGGGGGGAGACCGAAGGAGGAATTGGCACAGGAGTTACGCAAAAAATTCGGATCAGACATATACCTCACTCTCTCGGAAGAGGGCATCTACGTGCTGGGGAAGGATCGGGAAGGCCGCCATGTACGCCAGGAGCATGAAGTGGAGGTAGCCGACACCTCCGGCGCTGGCGATACGGCTGCGGTGGCCATTGCACTATCTAAGCTCGCGGGAGGGACGGATGTGGAAGCCGCTGAGCTCGCGAATGCGGCAGGTGCTATAGTAGTCAGTAGGGTGGGAGCGGTTGGTATCACCCCAGAGGTATTGCTTAATATGGTAGTCCATAAACATGCCTGAATTCGATACAACGAACTGGCGGACTGAGAAAATGAAAACGCTCGAGGAGGCGGCCAAGGTTGCTGGGGAGCTGCGGGGTGCTGGCAAGAAGATTGTGACGGTGAATGGTTCGTTCGACTTTTTACACGCCGGGCATCTTGACCAGCTCGAAGAGGCGAGGCGCCAAGGCGATGTGTTATTCGTGGGACTGAACTCAGATGAATCTGTGCAGCAGGGGAAAGGGACCAGCCGTCCTTATATTCCTGAGGCAGCCCGCGCCGCTATGTTAGCAGCGCTCGCGTGTGTGGATTATGTGATAGTCATTGATGCCCCGTATGGAGGCGGAGTGCCGCAGGCGCTCGTGCGAGCAGTGAAACCGCACGTGCATATCAACGGCCCGGATTATGGCCTGCCGGAAACGTGGGTTGAGTGGCCCGCCATGCAAGAAGTGGGGGCGAAAGGATACACCACTCCGCGACGCAATCACTTGTCAACTACGCGCCTCATCGCCAAGATACGGACATGATTGTTATCACTGGCGCGGCGGGCTTTATCGGCTCGGCGCTGTTATGGGCTTTAAACGAGCGCGGAGAAAGCAATATTCTCTTGGTAGACGATGTTGGTCACGACGAGAAGGAGTGCAACATTGCTCCGCTCAAGTATGAGGAGTTGGTTGGAATCAAAGAATTTCGAGAAAGGCTGCGGGCAGGCGATTACGACCCCACTTCACCGAGGCTTCGCGGGGCAGGCATCGAAGCCATACTGCACATGGGGGCATGTAGCAGTACAACGGAAACGGACTGGGAATACTTGTTGGATAATAACGTTGAGTATTCTAAGGATATTATCCGCTGGTGTTCAGACCGCGGGGCGCGCTGCGTATATGCCTCAAGCGGGGCAACCTACGGCGATGGCGCGCGGGGATACAGCGATGACCATGCTCTCTTTGGGGAACTGGTGCCGCTCAACCTGTATGGGAAATCCAAGTTGCTGGTAGATATTTGGGCGCGGGACGGGGGCTACCTCAATCCGCCAACTGGCGGAGTGGCGGGGGTGCGCTACTTTAATGTGTTTGGACCTAATGAGTACCACAAGGGAGAAATGGCTAGCGTGCCGTTTAAGAAGTTTCACCAGATGCAGCAGGAGGGAGTGGTTGAGCTCTTTAAGTCGAACCACCCCGACTTCGGTGATGGCGAGCAGAAGCGAGACTTCATTTACATTAAAGATGTACTAGCTGCTACTTTGTGGTTACTGGATCACCGCGAGGCCGCGGGTATATACAATGTTGGTACTGGCAAAGCCAGGAGTTGGAACGACGTGGCGAGGGCGATGTTTTTCGCGGTGGGGAAAATGCCGAACATTCGCTACGTGGATATGCCGGCCAACTTGAAAAACCAGTACCAGAATTTTACCCAGGCGGATATTTCTAAACTCAGAGCCACTGGCTATGGAGAAGAGATGACGGAGCTGGAGGATGCCATTGCTGATTATGTGCAGAATTATCTCATTCCCAAAAAGAGTCTGGGAGAATAATATGAGCCTATGAAAGGAATTGTTCTGGCCGGGGGATCGGGAACGCGGCTGTACCCGCTGACCATCCCGGTGAGTAAACAGCTCATGCCTGTTTATGACAAGCCGATGGTGTACTACCCCATTAGCACGCTCATGCTGGCAGGCATTAGTGAAATTTTGATTATTTCCACTCCGTATGACTTGCCTCAGTACGAAAAACTCTTAGGCGACGGCTCGCGGTTAGGTATGAAATTCCAGTATGCTTCCCAGCCCAAGCCGGAAGGCTTGGCGCAAGCCTTCATTATCGGCCAGAAATTTGTAGGTAAAGATGGTGTGGCGCTCATTTTAGGCGATAATATTTTTTATGGGAATGAGTTAAGTACGACGGTGCAATCTGCCCGCGCGCAGGTTGAGGATGAAGGCGGCGGAATGATTTTCGCCTACCACGTCGTCGACCCAGGGCGATACGGCGTAGTTGAATTCGATGAGGACGGCAAGGCGGTCTCGATTGAAGAGAAACCGAAACAGCCTAAATCCCATTTTGCGGTACCGGGGGTGTATTTCTTTGATAACGAGGTAGTAGGTATTGCCAAGGGTCTCAGCCCTTCTGACCGCGGGGAACTGGAAATCACCGATGTTAACAATCGCTATTTATCAGAAGGAAAACTGCGCGTCTCAGTCTTGAGCCGCGGGACGGCCTGGTTGGATACAGGAACGCATCGATCTCTCCTACAGGCCGCTAATTTCGTGCAGATCATTGAAGAGCGACAGGGGCTCAAGATTGGTTGCCTAGAAGAGGTTGCCTACCGGATGGGGTACATTGGCAAAGGCCAATTAAAACAGCTAGCTCAAGATCTTATCAAAAGTGGGTACGGCGAGTATTTGCTGGAGATTGTTGAAGAGAATCCGTAGGGATTGACCAGGTAGTGGAAGGTTGACTTTTCGCTATTTTTCCATATTATTTGGTTTTCGTAGCCTATACTAAAGTCTATGCCAGTGAAATATTCGATTGTTGTCCCCGCACATAATGAGGAGGAAAACGTTCGCCCGCTCCACGACGCTGTGAAGAAAGTTATGGATGCCGTTGGCGAGTGGGAACTGATCATGGTTGACGACGGCTCCACCGACCGTACCGGAGAAATTATTAGCCAGCTCGCTGGGCAGGACCCTCGAGTCAAGCTGATCCAATTTCGCAAAAAGTTCGGGCAAACTGCCGGGTGGTCGGCTGGGTTTGACCACGCCGCGGGAGAGGTAGTGATCGTGCTCGATGCAGATTTGCAGAATGATCCAGAGGACATTCCTAAGCTGCTCGCCAAATTAGAAGAAGGCTACGACGTGGTATCCGGTTGGCGGCAAAAGCGGAAAGATAACCAGCTACTCATGTTGGGCAGCAGAATTGGAAATTCACTACGTCGGTGGGTTACTGGTGAAAAAATTCATGACCATGGTTGCAGCCTCAAAGTGTACCGGCGGGAGGCCCTGCAGGACTTAGAGTTGTACGGGGAGATGCATCGGTATATTACGGCGCTCCTAGCCTGGAAGGGGTTTAAAGTGGGAGAGGCTCCCGTCCGACACCATCCGCGCCAGAGCGGGCAAACCAAATATTCTATTAAAAAGAAGCTCAAGGGGTTTTTGGATCTTTTGGTGGTGAAGTTTTGGATTCAGTATTCGGCCCGCCCGATGCACTTCTTCGGGGCGATTGGGGCGGCCTTTATCGCGGTTGGGTTCATCCTTGGCGGGATGTTGGGGCTCCTGTGGCTACTCAGAGTGATTAGCTTGGCAGGGCGGTCATCTCCGCTCTTGGCCGTGCTGCTGGTACTGCTGGGGTTTCAGTTTTTGCTCACGGGAGTGCTGGCGGATGTAGTGGCGCACACCTACTACGCGGAAAAGAAACTATATTCAATTAAGACAACGAAGGGGTTTAATGAAGCTGCTGCTGATTAACAATGAGTTCCCGCCGATCGGCGGCGGTGGTTCAACGGTAACGAAATACGCCCTGCGATATCTTGTGAAAGCGGGGCATGAGGTGACGCTCATTACCTCTTCTTTCAAGGGGTTGCCTAAAACAGAGACGGTGGAAGGAGCGAAGGTGATCCGTATTCCGGCAATCCGTCGCTTTAAGGATTTCTCCGCGCCGTGGGAATTGGTAACGTTTGGTGTCTCCGCATTGGTTTATACACTCTTCTATACGTTGCAGCACCAAATGGATTTTATTCAGGCGTATTTTGCCTTGCCGGCAGGTTGGGTGGCGTGGATCATTTCATACCTGCGAGGCATTCCCTACGCGGTGTATTTTGGCGGTTCGGACATCCCTGGCGCTAACCCTTCGCGCTACAAAAATTTATATCCGATTATTGCTCCACTCCTGCGCGTGATCTGGCGCCGCGCCGAGTTTCGGACGGTGTGTTCAGATGAGCTGGTGCGGTTGGGAAAGAAGGCTGACCCAGAAAGCGAGTTCTTGATGATACCGAATGGGGTAGAGACTGAGCGTTTTAAGCCTATCGAACGGCCGGCAAACGCTAAAGTAAAAGTATTGTTTATCGGCCGCCTGATTGAGCGCAAGGGTTTCCAGCGAGTGATTAAGGCGCTGCCGCGCTTGCGCGAGCTGGCAAAGGTTCCCTTTGTAGTGGAAGTGGTGGGCAGCGGCGCGTTTCGTACTACCCTCGACCAAATGGCCGAGGAACGTGGTGTGACGGACTTGATCCAGTACGTAGGTACAGTTCCCTACGACCAGCTGGAGAAGTCGTATCAGTATGCGGATATTTTTGTGCTGACTTCTCTTTATGAAGGCATGCCAGCGGTGATTTTAGAGGCGATGGGCGTAGGGCTCCCCATCGTGGCCAGTGATGTCGGAGGTAATAACGAGATTGTCAAAGAAGGTGGAAATGGATTCTTGATTCCTGGTGAAGACACTGAAAAACTAGCCCAGGATTTGGCTACCCTAATTAACAATGTGGAGGTGCGCAAAAAAATGGGGAACGTCAGCCGAGAGATGGCTATGAAGTACGATTGGGGCAACATTATGCAGCAGTATCACGAACTGTACTTGAAGTACGCGAAGTCGTAAGCTAAAGGAATGGCGAAAGTTCTCATTACGGGCGGCGCCGGATTTATAGGCAGCAATCTTGCTCATGCTTTGGTGGCACGCGGAGATACCGTGACTGTCCTTGACGCGATGTTGCCTCTCTACGGAGGAAATGAATTTAATTTGGAAGGGATTCGGGACAAGGTTGAATTTATTAGAGGTGACATTCGCGACAAAGAGGTAATAGACAAGCTGGTTCAGGAAAAAGACTTAATCTTCAATTTCGCGGCGCAGGTGAGCTACATAGACTCAAAAGACCAGCCGTTTTTGGATTTAGATATCAATGGCCGGGGACATCTCAATGTGCTAGAAGCCATGCGCGAGCATAACCCGAAGGCCAAGATTTTGTTTTCCTCCTCGCGCTTGGCGTACGGGAAGATTTTGACGACACCAGTGAAAGAGGACCACCCTACGAATCCCCTTTCGGTTTACGGGATTCATAAACTTCTCGGAGAAAAATATTACCGTTACTACGCGGACACATTTGGCTTACACACGGTGTCAGTACATATTCCTAACCCGTATGGGCCCAGGCAGCAGATGAAACACAGCAAGTACTCTATTGTGGGCTGGTTTGTGCGGCTCGCCATGGAGGATAAAGAAATCCAAATATTTGGCGATGGCCAACAGGAGCGGGATTACATGTACGTGGACGACATCGTCGATGCGTTCTTACAGCTGGCAGGCAAAGGCGAGGCAGGTGAAATCTATAACATTGGCACGCACGAGCGCGTGAAGTTTGTGGACATGGTGGACGCGGTGCTGGCCGAAGTAGGTAGCGGCAGCAAAAAGCACGTGCCCTGGCCGGAAAATTATGAGAAGAATGAGACGGGCAACTACGTGGCCGACACGTCTAAGATAGAATCCCTCACCGGCTGGCAGGCTAGAGTTTCTTTGAAAGATGGCATCCGGCAGATGGTGGAGTACTACAAAAAGTATAGGAAGCATTACTGGTGAAGACGACGACAAAATTTGCGCTGGGGATGATTGTACTTCTGGTAGCGGCGGCTACGATTGCGAGCCAATTTGTGAAAGTGAGATTAGTTGAGACGCAAATTGGGAAATACACCACGAACGCGGGGGAAATAGTGCGCGATGTGTTGGTGGGGCAGACATTCGTAGCACAGAAAGATGATTTATCGGGCCTCTCGGTGATGTTCGCGACGTACTCGAATCGAGACAACACGCAGCTTGTGAAGCTCCATGTACGCGAGGGGCTTTCGGCAAAAGAAGATGTACGAGTGGCGTCGGTGTCAGCCAGCGAGCTTCGTGACAATCAATTCCATCGTTTTACTTTTGATCCAATTCCTGATTCTAAAGGCAAAACATACTTCTTCTTTTTGGTTTCGCCGGAGAGTACGCCGGGTAACGCGGTGACGGTGGATCTCAATACCCAAGACCCTTATCACTTAGGCTCGGCATTTATAGTCAAGGATCAAGGCTCGGCGGTGACTGATCCGGCAACCCTGGCCGCGGCCGGGAAGCCGACGATTGATGTGGTTTTTGAAACGTACCACACGGTCACAGCGCGCGAGGCTGTCTGGACCAAGGCACAAGGATACGCGCGGACGTTTATCGGCACGTGGGATGAGAAAAAAAGCACATATTGGTTGTGGGCTAGGCTAGCGCTCCCCGCGGTGCTGTTTCTCGTCTGCGTAGGCTTGATTCGCCGTCATACTTTAAGCTTGGCCGTATGGTTGCCCATACTTCTCTTAGCCGCGTTCTTTATGCGTCTCTGGTACGCATTGGAGCTGCCGCTCACCACCGATGAAGGAAACTATTTATACGATGCCTGGACTTTACTCAAGGGGAACCTCGCGGGTGGGGATGGATATGTAAAAGCGCCGCTCGTAGTAGCGTGGATTTCAATTTGGCAATTCATTTTTGGCCATACCATTTTGGCAGGCAGACTTTCGAGTGTTGTGATCGGTGCCTTAACACTTCTCCCCATCTACTCCTTAGGTCGGGATTTATTTGATAAGAAAACAGGGCTGGTAGCAGCTGCGGCTTGGGCATTCTTCGGCAGCGCGATTGTTTTCGATATCTACGTGCACACGCAGCCGGTGGCAATATTTTTGGGCATCTCAGGTCTCGCCGTGCTTCTGATGGCACTAAGGGGAACCACGCCACGCGCCTCTCTTTTTGCGCCAAGGGCGCCGGCCGCGAGTTGGTGGTTTGCGCTCGCTGGGGTGTTGCTGGGACTCGCCGTGGCCTCGCGGAAGAGCATGTTGGCGTTGGGGCTTGTCCCGATACTTTTCATACTTCTCTATGGCCCTCACTTCGCCAAGGCTTCGCGGGGCAGGCAGGTTTGGCGGCAATTTTTTACTGTGGGCATTAGTTTTGCAGTAGTCATCGGTCTCTTCTTGGGAGTAGCCTGGCTCACGTATGGGGTAGAGGGAGTTTGGGAAGCGTTAGGCGCTAACTCAGCCGAAGACGGGATCAACGTGGCAGAAGAAGATGCCGGATTAATACGCGCGTATTCTCTGCGGGGGATGACACCCTTTTTCCGCGAGTCGTTAGCGCTCATTTGGTTTGGACTGTTAGGGTTTGGCATTGCCTGCGAGCGGGCGATACGCGCTGGCATAGAATGGCTGTCCCACTTCGCCAAGGCTACGCGGGACAGCCTCTCTCGCGTAACTATTCGCTTCCTGGATCATTACGTGCCAAAGCTGGGTTGGGTGCCTGCTCTGTTAGTGTTCGGCTGGGCGTGGGGATTCTTTAACGAATATGAAGGCGAGGCCTTTCGTATTCTCGGTATTCCCACGCTGTGGTGGGTGATGGGGTTGGGAGTTTTGCTGGTTGCGCTCATGCCGCGGCAGCAAGAAGATGCGCTTCGCCTTCTCGAAGAGCCGCCAGTAGTTCCGAAGAGCACGCAACCAATGTCTAGTAGTAAGTATCAGATATCAAGTAGCAAGCAGAAAGATTTCCTACCAAAGGTTACTGCAGCGCTCGTGGGGCCGCTGTGGATGTTGGGACTTGTGGTGTTCTATACGAACTGGATTAAATTCCATGCCAATTATATAGCCGAGTTTATTCCCCCGCTTATTTTATTGGCGGCTCCCGGGGTGATGTACCTCTTTGACCGCTTACGGGCGCCCTTGTTCCTTTCTAGCGATTACCCGCCGATCGCAGTGCTGCGGAAACTAGTGGTGGCTGGCGCGGTCGCAGTGATGTTCTGGGCGCTGTATACGGGAAGTTACATTACGTTCTTGTTTGAGCACACCGGTACGTTTGGCCAAAGCTCGATTAATGAAGCTGCCCAGTGGGCCAAAGAACATGTTCCGCCTGACGACCCCGTTTTCACTGGCGCTGCTCTTGTTCCGTATGTTTCAGGGCACGCGGTGTCGCTTGACATTGCCCACCCGCGTTGGTACGCGTATGAGTTCACGAGGAAAGATACTGAGCGCCTCAACACCTTCTTGCCCCCGGCGGAGGAAATGGTACAAGCATTCAAAGATGCGAAGTGGGTATTGCACGAGTCGCAAACCCAATTTTCTTTCTTCGTGGAGTACGCCGATTTAGAGCAAGGTTTACCTAGAGATTTCGTGAAGGTACACGAAGTTGAGAACGGCTCAAACCCATTGACCTTTTACCGGCGGGTGCGGTAGAAGAAGAGGGATGTTAACGAATAAGGCCGCGGACATTCCAGATTTCGGGCGGGATGGCGTGCGACCATTTGTGGTTATTGTTGTGAAATGCGGGGATGAATACTTGCTGCTCGAGAGAGCGCCAGGCAAACGTTGGGCGAATCAATTAAATCTGCCAGGAGGTAAGGTTGAAGAAGAGGACGGGGATCTGGCCTGGAAAGCTGCGGCACGTGAATTAGAGGAAGAGACAGGGATTCTTGTGGGGCAGGACGACCTTCGCCGCGGTGGCCATGTCTTTCGAAGATTGCCTGATCCGCGTGATGAAACTAAATTTGTTGACCGCTCTATTGATATTCTGATTGTGGAGTTTCCTCCGGGGCAAAAGCCTGATGTAGTGGCTCGTGGGGGCCATGTTAGAGCAGAGTGGAAAACACTTTCGGAGATACAAGCGTTAGAGCGTTCGGGGCAAGTACAAGCGACTACTACGGAACTAATCCAACGAGCAGAGGTATTCCGTGAGCCGGAACCGCCAGGCATATATCCAACACTGGCCTAGTTGGGTTTATTTCCAAAGGCGGGCGGTGCGGATGTCGCGGGTTTCGGCTCGGCTAAATCCGGTTCTCTTGGCGATCTCGTCTAGAGCGCGGTCACTGTAAATACTGACGTGAGTTTTGGGGTCTTTTAGGTAAAACCATTTGTCTTGGTCGCGAATGTACCCGGGGTCTTCCAGGCGGTGAGTTTGTATCAAAAGTGCAGCGCCGGGGCGAAGTATGCGGTGGAGAGCCCGGAATGTGGGGAGGACATCGGAGATGTGCTCCATTGTTTCCACAGAGATAATAGCATCAAGAGACTCAGGTTCGAGGTTAGCGTCATGAATGGGTTTGCGCACGATGTGGGGGCTAGCTGTGGGGCTGTAGGGGTCTAGGCCGATAATGTCGATACCGTCGCGATTGCGTATTTCCAGTACGCTGACGCCGTGGCCGCAGCCGAAATCGAGAACGCGCTTTAGGCGACGTTTGGCGAGGGTGCGGGTGAGATGAGTGTATCCGGGGATTATTTTAAAGACGTTGTGAACCTTCCGAGAGCCCCAGGCGATAGGGGACGTGAGAAGCTCCAGCATGCGCCAGCCGGCTTCATACATATCTTTCTTTTTCCCGGCCGGCCAGCGGTCGGCCCGGGCTTCATCGTTGGCCACTGCTTGTTCCGGGGCGGAGAAGTGATGGTCCTCCCAATGATAATTCTGTAGAAAATCGCAGCTGGAGCAGTGATAGTAGGTAATGCTGCTTACCGTATGCCGAGGAGTAACCGCTCCTCCACAAATTTTACATTGGCGAAACATGCGCCCATCATACAGGGTAGATGCGGATATCAAAAGTATTTTGGGCTGCTCTTGGAGTAGGCATCATTGCCCTAGGAGCGCGCCTGCCCGGGCTGGGCAGTTTCATGACGGTGGATGAGGAAAATTGGATGCTGCGCAGCGCCGGACTCTATCGCAACCTCTTCATTGACCACGATCCCGGGGGAGCGTTTATGACGACTCACCCTGGGGCCACGGCTATGTGGATAGCTGGCGCGGGAATCATGCTGCAAGAGCAGCGCTTAGGAGTTACTCAGGAGCCAGCGAATTTGGTGCAGTTCCGTCGAGCCGCACTCTGGCCGATTGTATTAGTGGTGGCTGGGCTGATTGGTGCTGCCACTTGGCTGTTGCAACGCCTCTTTGGCGTGTGGCCGGGCGTGGTTGCCGGAGTTTTGCTCGCGCTTGAGCCGTATGGCGTGGGTATGAGCCAGATTGTGCACTTGGATGCGCTGCTGGCGCTATTTATGCTGAATGCAGCGTTGTGTTTTCTCCTCTATCGCCGGGCAGGGGGTTTTGTAGGGTTAGCTGCCGCAGGAGTTTTCCTGGGGCTGGCGATGGCGACGAAATTTTTACCAACGGCGTGGGTAGTGCTCTTCTTCGCTGCGGTCCTGCTTTGGGACTATCGCACCCGGGTAGGGGAGGTGGTACGGCGACTAGGGTTCACCTTAGGTATAGCGGCGCTGGTTTTCTATATCCTATGGCCGGCATTATGGTTTTACGCCGACCTTGAGAAATACTTCCGCCGTGAAGTCCCTTACGTTATTCAGGATACTCACGTGGTATTGGAAGAGTCAGAAGAGCCGACTTCCCCCGCTAGCTTCTATGTGCGTACGATTCTGGGGAGAACAACGCCGTTTGTATTGATTTTGGGCGCGGGAGCGCTAATTGCTTGTGCAATGACTCTGCTGCGATCCCACTTCGCTAAAGCTTCGCGGGATCTTCGCTCTACGGTGTCTCCACAGGCTTCTAATGTCATTTGGTTAATTGTTTATGCTTTAGGATTCTTGATTTTTATAACGATCGCTGCGAAGAAAGCGGATCGGTATGCGTTGCCGGGGTTGGTGGTGTTGCCAGTGGTGGCAGGGTGGGCGTTGGCTATTGCATTTACCGCTTCTGGATGGGTCCCCACTTCGCTAAAGCTTCGCGGGGCAGGCCTGTCTCTGATAGCTATTTTAATTGCGGCCCAGCTTTTTATTTGGATTCCCCACAGCATTGCCTATAACAACCCATTTTTTGATGTGCGCCCGCTGTCGCAGCAAGGGTGGGGAGAGGGTTTGGAGGAAGCGGCCGCTTGGCTTAATAGACAGCCAAGTGTGGAGGAGTTGTTTGTAGCTTCCTGGTATCCGGGGGTCATGCGAGCGTATTTTCAAGGAAAAACGTTGGGCTTAAGCTCACGGGCTGATGAGCGAGTAGGATTTGTGGTGCTCTATCGAAACATGCTGGGAAGAGGGCCGGCAAATTCAGCGACAGAGGTATGGGAGGAATTCCAGAATGAGAAAGTAGCGCACGTGGTGGAGATACAAGGGGTGCCGTATGTATGGGTCTACGACACGCGTGGGCTGCACTATTTTCCTAACCACGTGGGTGAGTTATATGGCGGGGCAACTGTTGGACAACTTGTGCCGATACTTACAAATGGGTGGCATGCTATCGAGGTCGGCATGGCCACGTTCAGCAGCCGCCATAACACGCAGGATGTCATTATGCATGTGCGTGAAGTGGTTGGCCCTTCGACGGGCTCACTGCAAGCAGGCTCAGGGCTTGTTGCTTCGCAACAGGATGTACGGACAGTGCGGGTGAATGCTAGTGATGTTCAGGACAGCTTCTACCACCGCTTTGAGTTCGAGCCGATCGTAGATTCCGCGGGAAAAACGTACTACATTTTTTTGGAGAGCCCTACATCTGCCCCGGGTGATGCTATTACGGTGCGGTTTGCGAACTCGGATCTGGCGGCGGGGGAGATGGTGAAGAACGGAACGTCTCTGCCTGGCCGTGACGTCGCTTACCGGCTCCCCAAATGATCGCGCTAAGGATGGTGAGAGCACTGACAACGATGCCTGCCCACATGCCGCGGGGGCGGTAGTAAAACGTCATGGTATGCTCTCCGAGAGGGGCAAATGTGCCGACATGTCCTTCAAGATTTTGAGCCGGTTTTGGGGTGTCGTCCCCTTCGAACTCTACCCACCAGCCTTTCGCATAATTGGTGTTGAGTTGAACACCGGCGCCCCATGGGCTGTTCGGCGGCGGCTTGAGCGCTTGGACACGAGTGGTGACTTGGCTGGGTGCCCACTGGATATTAAGAATGACGAGTCGCTCATTCTGTAGAACAGGACCGAAGTTTTCTTTATCGTGAATGGTCCGGATGGTTTGTGGAGGTCCTAAGACCGTACAATGCGCGTTGGTGCCGTAGCCCTGGAGGCTGGCGGCGTACGCTCGCGTGTAATCAACGCCATGGTGGCGATATTCGTATGTGTGGGTAAGGTGGGCAATGGGAGCTGGTGCAGGCGAGATGGGAATCTCGGGGTACGGGATCACGAAGGCCTGTTGAGACAGCTGCTGAGAGAGCGTGAATAGGTCACCAGCAACATATGTAAGGAGTGCAACTGAGAACAAGGCTGCTACCCATTTTCGACTGGCGCGCTCCCGCAAAACATCGAGACCATATCCCGCGAGGAGGGCCAGGGGAATCACGGCGAAGAGAATCACGCGCGAGATATTGGAGCGCGGGATGAAGGGGATTTGATCAAAGACAGATTTGAGTACTGGACCAGCCGAGGAGAGTATAATGGCAAGGATCGCTGCTATGGCTAGCGCAAGGACGATGCGAGTTTTGCGGATTTTGGTAAGGCCAATCAAAGCAAGAGCGCCGATGAATGGGCCGATATAAGCGCCGTATTCATGCCAGCCGCTGCCTTGATTCGGAATAATTCCTTTTGGGTCGCCATGGCTGTGCAAGTAGCGGCCAAAGAGAACGTGGTGCAAATAGGGCAATGTGTACGTAGATCCCGCGTAGGTTTTGTCCGGAAATTGGGAGAGCCAGAAGAGCGCGGGAATGAGCTTGATTCCGGCAAAGCCCAGCGCCCAAAGCCCAGACTTCAGAGTAACTAAGAAAGCTTGCTTATGATTAGAGGCCAGCAGTATCAAAACCAGAAATGCAAGCGTGGTATACGACAAAAGATAAATGCCGCCCTGGAAGAATGTCAGTGCTAAGAAGATGCCGCAGATTATTGACCAGACGCTTGCTTTCCGCCGATCACTTGCTGATCGGTATGCAGCCAGCCACGACCAGAATATCCACGGAATCCACATGGCCGAGAAAATATTAGGGTGGCCTTCGACGATTTCGAGCAAGTTGACGCTGCTGAATGTCACTCCTATGGCGGCCAGGAGCGCGGCGTATACGGAAAAACCTAGGCGCTTTCCCAGCATGAGCATGCCCAGTGCGCCCACGATAGTGGCGATGTAGATGATGAGTTTCAAGCCCCGTTCAACGCCGAGAGCGAGAACGGCTAGAAAGGTAGGGGAGAAGCCGGTGAACTCAGGGTCTCCCCACGCGGCGGTGCCGCCGCACATCCACGGGTTCCAAAGGGGGAATTCTTTAAATTCCGTAATGATGCGTCGCAAGTAGTGGTAGTGGGAAAAGTACTGGTCCCAGTCGGAAATGCCTAAGTCAGCGCTGGAGATCCAGAAACCAGGTATGGCCACAGGCGTAATGGCCACTATAAGAATGGCGGCGGCCAGCCATTTGTATTTGGGGAGGATATGGATGACGACTGCTCCCAGAGCAAAGGCCAATGCGGCGAATAGCCCCGGCCAGAGATGCTGCGTAACTTCGACGATAAATTCCCACTGGGGCATGTGGATAGATTACACTAAGCAGCAATGGGTGCGTACTGGAAAACGGTGTGGATTTTATTCGGAATTTTTGTAGCGGCGAACGCGGCATTCTTACACAGCGTGCCCGGGCTCATGGGGGATGAAGCCTCAGAGGGCGAAAATGTGTACGAGCTGTTACAATCAGAAAAGTTTGTGGTGCAGGGTGAGCGATCGTATATAGGGCCTCTTATTGATTATGCGCGCGTGCCATTTATTCTGGGGTTTGGTTATACACCCCTGGCATTACGGCTCGTGGTGGTGCTCGCATCTTTTGCGGCTTTTTGGTTGGCTGCCTGTGTGTTTCTGAGAGCTTTTGGAGCGGAGAGCGGGGGACAAGCTCAAGCACTTTTTGCGCTTGTGTTTGGGTTTTTTAATCCTATATACCTAACCCAGGAGCGAATCGGTTGGGCAATTGCATTGTTCCCTTTTTTCTTCTTTCTGATTTTGTGGTTACTGGGGGAGCCGGCTTTCCCTAAAGCTTCGGCGAGCAGGCCGGTGCGGGTGTTGCTGGCAGGATTCGCGGCCGGAATAGCTCTCTCTAACCATATTTTGTTCTTACCAACTCTGACAGCAGTTGTAGTGGCGGGAACGTTGGTATTATGGTTGCGGAAAGCTCTTTCAGTGGGCAGAAAAGTTCTGTCCACTTTACTAGCATTTGCTGGCTTTGCTGCGGGATTCGCGCTGCAATTATGGGTGTTGTTGAGTTTTCGGGAAGATCAAGGGGATGTGGTGGAAGTGGCGCAGAGTTTTTGGGAGCGCCTGGCCGATTTGCCTAGGCTTTTGCCACTTGTTTTATCTGGATCTTCATACGTAGCGCGATATACAGGGGTAGAGTTCGCGCCGGCGGTTGTTTGGGTAGTTACAGCAGTGATAGCTCTTTTGGGATTAGCCGCCGTCTTACTCGTGCGGCCGCGCAAAGTGGTGCTGCTGTGGCTGCTCGGGATGATTATTCATCTTGCTGTTCTGCTATACATGATCGACCGGTTCACATTGCGCTACTTTGTCATGTTTGTGATAGCGGCGTGGATGTTGGCGGGGGTGGGGTTGGGAACTTTAATTGAATCTTTCCCCACTTTACGCTCCGGGAGCGTAAAGTGGGGGATACCTATTTTGTTTTCTATAGTTTTAGTAGGTTGGTCTGCTTTTGTTGTTTTGATTCCATTTCTTAAAACTGGCGGCAGCACGGCGGATTTTTCGCTGGGAAACCGCACGGATAGCGCTGCAGCTTTGGTGGATACGCGTCCGCTCATAGAGTGTCTACGCGGTGCCGGCCCAGTTTCCTCCGAAAACGTGCACATTTGGAACCGGTTGCAGTTTTTGAGCCATGGGTATTCTGACCTTAAGGTCGTACCTCAAGACGACAGTTCCCATGCCGAGTGGCTTGTGCATTACCGTGATGCCAAGCAACCCGACCCCGGCGACCTCTGCCCAGAGCTTGCTCACTTTCAAGTAGTTGCTAACTAGCCGTTTTTCTGGTACTCAAGGCGCATGCTTGCGAAGCTTAAAAACTGGCTCTCGGAGAATCGAGTCGATGTTGCAATTGCTCTGGTTTTGTTTATTGTCGCGGCGGTGCCGAGAATGACAGATTTGGGGACGTTTCTTACAGCGGACGAAAAGAATTGGATGGGGAGGAGCTATGAGTTTATTCGCGCAATCAAGGATTGGCGGTTTAATGACACATTGCAGACGACTCACCCCGGGGTAACGGTCACGTGGCTCAGTGGGCTCGCCATCACGGCCAAGATATACTTAAGCCATACACCATTTTCGTATGAGAATCTGGCGCATTTTGCCGCCGCGGCGCAGTTCCCTGTCGCGCTCGTGAATAGTCTGGCAGTGCCTGTTATCTATTTATTCTTGCGGAGATTGCTTGACCCCCCTCTATCCCCCCTGTCAGGGGGATCTCAAAGTGCCTCCCCTGACAGGGGGAGGCTGGGTGGGGGTTTCATGCCTCTTCTTGCTTCCCTTTTCATTGCACTGAATCCATTGCTTATCGGCTACTCGCGCGTAATTCATGTGGATGCCTTACTCGCCAGCCTTATGTTTTTAGCAGCGCTAGCGACAATGATATATGTACAGAGTGGATATAGAAGGAATTGGCTGATTACTTCGTCGGTGTTATCGGGGCTGGCGATCTTAACCAAAGTTCCGGCGATGTTTCTTTTGCCATTTTTTGTGCTGGTAGTCTCGGTATACGAACCAAAGTTCTGGTTGAGAAAGGAGTCACTCATTCTGCGAGCGCGGGATCTGACATTGTGGTTCATCATTGTAGCACTTATGTTCGTTATCATTTGGCCAGCCATGCTCTTTGTGCCAGATCCAAAGGGGAATGCATTAATATTGAAACGTGATCTAAGCGCTGCCGCGCTGACTCCGCACCACATGGTAGAAGATTACACGCTTAATACATTCCATTATCCATTGGCGCTATTAACTAGAACTACGCCCATAACTCTCATTTTTGCAGCCGTCGGCGTCGTGTATCTAGTAGCAAGTAGCATGTATCAAGCAGCAAGAAACAGGAAGCATGATACTTACTACTTACTACCTGCTACTACTTCGTGGCTGCTAGTCGCGTATGTATTCTTTTTTGTGATTATGATGACAATCGTTGCTAAGAAAGGGGACCGGTACATATTGCCCGTGTTTCCGGCGCTCGACGCTTTGGCGGTAGTTGGGATCTTGGGCATTAGTTCGTTCCTTAGCCATTTGTCGTTAGGAATTCGTCATTGGCGATTGCGTTTTGAGCACATTCTTGGTGTTGCAGCGATTGTTTACTTAGTGGCAGTGGTTTTCAATTACCATCCGTATGCCATTGCTTACAGTAACCCTCTCTTTCGTGATGACTTGAGTCAAGAATTGGGATGGGGCGAGGGCTTGGAGCAAGTGGCGAAGTGGCTAAACGAAAACGATCCAGATGCGGTGGTGGCCTCGTGGTACCCGGAAGAATTGGGTGCATATACTTCGGCGCAGGTAGCCCATATTAACGCCCATGAGCAGAGCAAAGTGAAATACGTGGTTTTGTACCGAAACATGTTTGGGCGAGCACCTGACCATTACGCAAATAATTTTATCGATGAGTATTACAAAAAACGCGAGCCGATATTTGTGGCAAAGGTGGCTGGTGAGGAATTTGCCTGGGTGTATGAGAAATGGGTGTTCGACAGAATTGTTGGGGAACTGGTGCCAGGTAAAAAGGTAAGTCAAGAAGTTGAAGTCAGGTACGATAATCTGGTTGGGATTGACGTAATGGTTGCTACCTATTCGGGAAAAGCGAAAGCTGGAGAGCTGGTAGTGGTCCTTCGACAGGCTCAGGATCAAGTGTTGCGCACTTGGCACGTTCCTGTGTCAGAAATTCAAGATGATCGCTGGCTGACGTTGAAGTTACCGGATCCCATGGATCTAAAAGGCGAACAAGTTATGGTTGAAGTTTCGGCGAAAGGCACATCGGTAGGAAATGCGCCGACGTTGAGACGTCATGCGGACCGCTTGGCAGTCCGCTTGCGTTATAAAGTGAACGGTCAGGAAGCGACGGAGGAGGATACGAAACTATTGGCTAATTAGAGCAGTAAATATTGCGCTTGACAAGGGATTATATGTTTGGTAACATCGAGTTATGAAATACCAACCAGAAGAATTTGTGCGACGTATTTTGAGAAATGCAGCGTGGATGCAGAAGGATGTCAGTGGTGCGATAAGGAGAGGTGACGATGAAGGCACCGTAAATCACGCTAAACAAGTAGATGAGCAATTGCGCGGAATTATCCAGGACGCTTTGAATGCGGAAGAAGAAGAGGGTGACGATATTATTTGAGCTATACAAGATCAATTTGCAGAGATGGGTCATGAATACGAAATTTTTGGCGATACTGTCAGGGAGGTAGCGGAGAGCATCCGCGGGGAGCGGGGGGAAGAGAAGGCAGAGCGAACGGATAGACCAGACGCGACAATTAGGCCACGAATGCGGTAAACTATTTACGTGGAGAATGACGCAATTGAAGCAAAGGTAGAGCGAGAATTAGGGCAGTAACTATGAGGCCGGCCAGCGTAAGAATTTTCGCTTGGGCAATGGCCTGGGAGATGTAGCGGAACGAAACAGTGTGGGAACCGGCGGGGACTTGGGCGGCGCGGAAGACGGTGTTGGCGATGTATTGTCGCGCTTCGACGTTATCAATGAATGTGTGCCACTGGGGTGTGTATGAGTCGGTAAGCACGAGCCAGGCGGGCTCAGATGTTTTGACATTAATGTCTACCTGCGTACTTTCGTAGCGAGTAATGTTGGCAGTGCCGGTATCAAATGCCGTACGAGGGAAGCGGCGCATGTTGAGAGCTTCAGGCGTTTCGGCGTTCGGAATTGTTCCTGTCTCCGGGGGTGTAGGTCCGCTTATGAAGATAAGGCGCTCCCCTTCGTATTCAGGAGAGCTCAAGGCGTGGCGCGTTTGATCTGGCCCAGATTCCCAGATAGCAGTGCCGACGAGGAAGGCTTTAGGAAAAGCTTTCGGATTCTCATACAAGCGAAAGCGGGTAGTCCCGATAGTCGTCTCAGTGGCTAGTGGATATCCCGCCGCCAGCACCGGATCGCGGTCGGCTTCGTGGTCGGGCAAGGCTTGCGCCAGGTGGGTGATACCGCTCATGTTGACGAGGTTTTGGTGACGGGTTAAGGCGTGAATGCCCTCGCCATCGATGGGATCGTGGTCGTTGGCAAAGAAGGCGTCGATGAAAGAGCGAAAATTATCGATTCCGAGCGCGCCGATCCAACGGGCGGCGCTGGTACCTGCCGTGGCTTGGATGTGGCGCAGCAGGAGGTTTTTCTCAAGGTCTGTATGAATGGGTTGGTCTTGAGTCACGACGAGGTGGGCAATTTTGCGAGATTGTTCGAGTTGCTGTGGGGTGGGATTTTCAACGCGCACGTACGAGGCGCCAAGTTCGGCGCCTTGGGGGAGACGCTGGAAGGTTTGGAGGTTGGAAGGCTCACTGCTTCTCAGGGTGAGAATAACATCTTGGCCGCTGCGACTGCGGAGCTCTTCAATACAGAACTTCTGTAAAGATCGATCACGAATGTTTTGAGACGAGATTTGTGCTGAAAAGAATGGCTGGGCTTGAAGCAAATCACTTAGGGAAAGAGTAACTTCGCCGTCAGGATATTCATTGGTCACCATGAAGGGTAGAGACAGACAGGCGACATTCTCGCGAATGCGCAGCGGCTGATGAATAGTAAAGTTGGGTCCAATTGGTTCGGTAGGTTCCGAAGCAACAGCACCGATACCGGCTAACGGTATATTTTCACTGGCGTAGAGGCGTGGGGGGACGCCGTGAGTTTTTTGGTATTGCTGCAGGGTGTCGGCGAGGGGGGATTCCGCCAGAGCGCTCTCGCGGCTCACCATGGGGTTATAATCCCAGCCCCACCAGATGAGGTTGGCGGCGGTGAGAAGGACTAGAGAAAGTGGGAAGAGCATCCACCACTTTGCTCTCAGGGCCGCGTCGTCCCGCCCAGCGAGCGGGCCGCGCTTAGTCTCATCCTCGCCGCTGTCAAGTGCTTGCCTTGACAGACCATACCGGCGTGGATTCCGAAAGCCCATTCGAGCAAATTGCTGGCTGCTCTTTACTATTGTCTCTAATCCCAATGCCGCCAAGATCGCGACGCCGACGTCAAAAAAGTACACAAAACGGCCGGGGACGGCGAGAGAAGTGAGAATATGATTCTCAACCAGGTATCTGTAAATGGGTGAGTAGATTCCCGGAGTAAAGAGGATTGCAATTACGATGAGTACAAGTGCGGTGATGCGTAGTGCTATGAAATTTCGCCAGGTAAAAAGAGCAAGCAGGGCCAGGAGGAGCGGGACGATGCCGACATACGCAGCGAGCTCTTGGAAGTTTTTAGCGCCGCGGTAAAGATCGTGATTACCAAAATAGTAGGGAGAGAGAAGGGTAATGGCATGCGAGGGAGGATAGCTAAATTCGTAGAGTTCGATAATGGGGAGGTCGCCTGAGCGGTCGGTGCTGGGCAGGAATTCTTTGAGGGGGAGAATAGAAAAAGAGGCGAGGGAGAAGGCCAACACGCCGGCGAGGATAGTGAAGCTAATAGTTTGTAGTGAGTAGTTTGTAGTGAGTAGCTTTTTCCTTTGAGAGATCAGTAGCACAAGACCCCAAATTCCGGCGGTTATGAATGTATACAGCGATACCTGCGGCTGTCCGCTTATGGGAATAGCGGCCGCGATGAGGGCGAGGGCAGCAGTTCGTGGCAGCGTCGGTTTCTGAATGAGCGAGTAGGTCGCAAAGAGTAGCCAGGGCAATAGCATCGTAGCTGTATAAAAGTTAACGTGATTCAAGTGACCGATGGTGAAGCCGCAGAAGCCGAAGACAATGGCGCCCAAAGAACTTGCGAGTGAAGAAAGTTTGTGGCGACGCAAAAATACATATGTCCCAATCAGTCCCACGGCGCTGTATATAGCGATAGATGCGTTCAAGAGAGTGACAGGGTGAAGCTGGAAGAGCCGTAATACAAGATGAACGGGTGTAAAGAAACCGAGTTGCCCCCAAGCGAGCAAGGGTTGGCCGAACCCAAAGAGCGGGCTCCAGACGGGAAGTTGCCACTGCGATTGGAACTGGCTATACGCAGCTTCGATGGGGTAGTAGAGGATTTTGAGATCGTCCAAAAAATAAACTTGCCCGCCGAAAATAATGCGCCAGAAAAAAATCAGCCACGTGAGGGCGATGAGCGATATGGCAATGAAGTCGGCGGGTCTGCCCACTGAAGCTTTATTGAAGGCGGGTCCTGTCACTGCAGCAGCCTTCCGGCCCTGCGGTTCGAATTGCACTTCTCCGTCATTTTTAAAATTACTCATGATAGGAGCCTCTGCAATTCGTCCTCGGGCCGGTTTTCCGCTGTGCCACCCGCTTCATGTTTATTCAGCCGCGTTCTCTTGCGGCGTACATTGATTTTCTGTTCCGCCGCAGACGCGGTAGAGGATTTTGCCATCTTCGTGAAGGATACGATATGTAAAGTTCCGCGTCTCGTCTTCGTCGAGAGCAATGGTGTCCGGCTGTTCTACTTCCAATTGAGCTTCAAAGAAGTATCCGTTAGTCTTCCCTGATTCGATATGAGTCGTGCAGTATCTATACGTGTGGCCGCGCGATTCGCGAACATCGTGAGGGATGGCATCTAAATGCTGCTCTCTGAGCAACAGAGAAGCTGAGCTGAAAAGCCAGCTATCTTCGTCGGCTACTTCGGTGCAGCCAGGCTCTTGGCTGGGTGGCGTCGGGTAAAACACATGTTGGTTGTAGTATATCTCGGCTCCGCGTTTAAGGGTCGTTACGTCGGTTTTACGTAAATCGTCTCTGACGGCGGCGCGGGCATGAACGATGGCGTTCAGTAGGAGGGCGAGTAGGAAGATCGCGATGACGCCGGCAATAGTATACTCAATTTGAGGGCGCGTCATGGCGGCAGTGTAGCATGAGGGTGTAAGCAGAGTATAGAGTAACAGTATGGAAATGAAGCAGGTGAAGACATGGGCTCCTTTCGTGTGGCTGGTAGTAGTGCCAGCATTATTGTTTGTGCCCATGTGGGTGTCGGGAAAAGTTTTTGGAACGTTCGACCTAGGGCACATGGCAATTGCGCTGGAAGATCTTTTTGCGCGCTACCAGCGGGCGGGCGAGATTCCACTGTGGGCACCGGAATTTCACGGTGGGTTCCCGCTCATGGCCAATGCCTTTCAAAGTTTTTTCTACGTGCCACATGTGGTGCTGCGTGCCGTATTGCCCGGTGTCCTCGCGGTTAATTTTTCTCTCTTGCTGCATCTATGGCTAGCCGCCTTCGGAATGTACGCGTGGCTTTCGCTCTATCGGCTACCTCGCGCGGCGGCGGCACTCGGCGGGATCATATTTGCGATGGGAGGTTACTTCATTGGGCGGATCACATTACCGCACCTCTTTTTCCCGGCCACGTGGATTCCGCTGGTGATGTGGGCGGCTGTCTCTGCCTGGCGGCAACCTTCTTGGAAGCGGGTGGCAGTGGCCTGCGTCACCGCCGCCGGGCTCGTATTTGCCGGCCACATTCAAATGGCGGTGTACGCGGCGCTTATGGGAATAATTGTGCTTGTGGGTGAGCTTTCGGTAACTGCGCCGCGCACATGGAAGATGCGCTGGCGCCTCTTATTAGTGCCCCTGATTCTTTTTGGTTTGACGGCGGTCCACATTTTGCCGGCGGCGGAGCTCGTAGGCTCTTCCCGAAGAGCACAAGAACTCGAGGGCCCCGAGGCCTTTGACGTAAGCTATCCCACGCAACATCTTCTCACGTGGTTTAAGCCGAGTATCTTCGGCCACCAAGCGCAGTATCGCGGGGCCAAAAATGAGCCCGAGCTCATGACCTACTTTGGAATTGCAGGGTTGATGCTAGGAGTAGTAGCCCTCATGCGACGTCGCACGTGGCAGGAATCCGCGGGAAGGAGTGCCATTGCTCTGATAGTTGTCGGATTTGCTTTAGCCGGAGGTGAGTATTCCCCCATTTTTCGCTGGTTGCACGAGCATGTTTGGCTCGTGGCTCGCTTTGCGAACCCAGGGCGAGCAATTGTCTTCGTGCACGTGGGTTGGTCGCTACTCGCGGCGTTGGGGGCAGGGGCGCTGATGGCACGGAGCTGGTGGCAGAAAGTTCCCTATTTCTCACAGGTAGTTCTGGCAGTGGTAGGTCTCGAACTTTTGTTCTGGGCATGGCCCGTGAATCCCACTCAAGACGTTCGCGTGTGGAGGCCCCCGCGCCTGTCAGCGTACCTGCCGGCGCGAAGCGATGCGCCGCGGCGTAAGGCTTCGTCGTAGCACGTTTTTTGGTTGCCACCATACCCGCGGTTTTTCTGATGTATGACAACAATTAAATCGGGAATAGTTTGGGCTCGTGCCACCGTATTATCCGTGCTGGCGTCGTCGACCAGAATAATTTCGTGAACGTGGCCCTTGGGAATGGCGTCGTACGTTTTCTGTAAGGTCTTTTCGGCGTTAAAGGCCGGCAACACCGCGGTGACTTTCATATTGATCAGCATAGCAAATAGTGGTGAAATGCCTATATGGTGCAGCGAGATGAAGTGTGTCCAGTGTGCGGTGGAAAAACAGAGCTATTTAAACCCGGTGCCGTTCCGGCAGATGACTTTTTTCGTAGACCATCTTCATATAAAGTAGCGGCCGGCGATGCTAAGGAACATTTGACGGTAGTACGGTGTCAGCGGTGCGGTCATGGATTTACGCCGCACGTTCCCGACGAAGCCACGATTCTGGCCTGGTATCGGGCGGCGGAGCAAGACGAGTCCTATGTTACAACGTCAGTGGGCCGGCGCAAAACAGCCCGTCAGGTCTTGTACCGCATTGAGGCACTCGCTCCCGCGCGAGGCGCGTTAGCTGATGTCGGCAGCGGACCAGGGTTTTTTCTGGCAGAGGCGGAGGCGCGGGGCTGGACCGTGAAGGGTTTGGAAGTGGCCAACTGGGCGGCAACTTTTGGACGAGAACAGTTAGGCCTAGATATTGAGCAAGGCGACTATAAGAAACTCCTCACCTGGCCGGCTCAGTCTCTTGACGTGGTCTGCGCCTTTGATGTCATTGAGCACTTGGTGTCACCGATTGAGTTTTTAAGAGCGGGTGCCCAGGCACTTAAGACAGATGGATGGCTGGTGATAACGACACCCTGGTTCGACAGCCCGCTGGCACGTCTCATGGGAAAAAACTGGTACTGTATTTTCCCAGCTCATCTTCATTATTTTACGCGGGAGTCTTTGACGCGGCTATTGGAACAGGCTGGCTTTACAGTGGAGCACGTACACCGGCATACGCGTTATTTGGGTTGGCAATATGTTTGGGCCCGGTTTTTGGCACAGCTAGGCGTGCAGTTAAGAGCGAAGACTCAATCGAGTTCTGGGTTCGTAGTACCCGTGAACCTCGGCGATGAATTTGAGATTTATGCGCAGAAGCGGTGAACGTATATCGATGGTGAATTTTTTGCAGCGCCGCCCGGTAGTTGTGGTTGGCGCTGTTTTGGCGGTTTTAGCCGTGCTGTTCTTGCTGTCTCCCCAGGAGCAATCGCAAGAAGTTTTGGCACCTTTCAATGATTCGGCGAAGGTAACCTTTGGCCGGGAGAAGTCAGTAGGACAAGTATTTGTGCCGCTGCCTGGGATGCGAGAGGTGCGCGTGCCTGTAGGTAGGAATGTGGGCGCAAAGGGGCCGCTGATTCTGCACATCCGACGGGAGTATTTTGGGGATGATGTGCGTGCGGCAGTCATCTTTGAGCCTGAACCGGAGACTGAAGACCTTGTGTTTACCTTTCCCCCTATTCATGAAGCTGGCCCGAAGCTCTTGTGGGTTTTAGAAGCTCCTCACGGCCCTCACAATGCCTACTGGGTGTACCGTGAACTCGATGCCTCTGCTTTTCCCGAAGGCACTGCATTCATCGTAGGAAATAAGGTGACTGGCAACTATGCGTTTCAACAAGTTGGGATTGACCGAACGTATCGGCGAGTTGGACACCAGTTGATTCAAAGTCTTACACCCTGGGAGAAGCAGTCGCTGGCTGTTTTTGTGGTGGTCGCGGTTAGCTTCGCAGTGTTTGCGCGAAAGTTGCAGACGTATACATTACCGGCATCTGTCTGGATAGGAGTTCTCATGATTTTAACAATCGTGTTTCATGTGTGGCGTTCGCATAATGCGCCCGTGATCATTGATGAGGGAGCCTATCTTCAAGATGCTTTTCAAGCTTCTACGGACCTGCTACCATTTCGAGATTTTCTGACGAAGGGGCCAATCTATGTTGTCCTTCTTAAAATATGGCGAGAAATTACGCCGGATGTGCTGGCGGGTTGGCGGCTCTTGTCGGCGCTGTTTTGGGCGGGAGTGGTGGGCTTTTCAGCGCTTCTCGCACGTCGGTTTGGGCAGACAGCCTCTGTTCAGGTCATAACCGCGGCACTCTTGGCGCTTCTCCCTGGTGTGGTGAGCGCTTCAGCGCCGCTGCTCCTGCAAGTGGTGAGCACGCTCTTTGCGGTGGTGGCTGTTCTTGTACTTCTGAAAGGGTCGAAAGAGAATCGCGTGTGGCTTGTCGGTTTGGGAGGGTTACTCATGACAGTGGGGTATCTTACGCGCTCGAGCACGGTGGCCGTAGGTATAGCTGGTGCCGTGCTTTTACTTTTATTTTCACAACGCCGCTGGCGGGACTTAGGGGCGTATGTAGCAGCAGGAATCATTGCTATGGCTCTTGTAAGCGGTATTGCGCTGCTTTTGATGGATGCAGCGAAAGTATCGGTAATGCTCAATATTGAGGCGGTTACGGTAGGCAGGCTTCAAACAGAGAGAGTGGGTGGGGTAGAGCCGGTTATTCGGTGGGTAACAGAAGCGTCAACAGTATTGTGGCGAGCAGGAGGTTGGATCTTGGCTGGTATTGTTTGGCTGCCACTTTTGCTGTTGAGTCGTATTAAAAATGACGCATTGAGGTGGCTTGGCATCGGAGTTTGGGTGGCCATCTTGGGAGTATCTATCTACCACCTCGTTGATATTGGCTATGGTTTGCCGGGCTCGTTGCCGCTGGTGCGCTTTACTATGTTGGCCATTGTGTTTGGGATCCCAGCCTGGTGGCTTTTACAACGATTGCAGTCTCGTGCTCCTGATACAGTTATGCAGGGAGGATGGAAATGGGCAGTGGTATGCGTGGTGTGGCTTTCGGCGCTGGTACTTCTCTACCGCGGGTGGGGCATGTTCCGGCCCAGTTACATTGTAGAGTTTCTCCCCCCAGCGGCGATACTGGCCGCAGTGGCTTTGGCGCAGGGAATCCCCCAGCTTTTTCGGCGGCCACTGGCGCAGGGAGTGTTGGCAGGGCTTTTGGCAGCCAGCTGGTGGCAGGGAGTGAATGTGGTTCTTCACCACCCGATCTCGGGGACTGTTACCCCGGAGTCGGTTCAGGAGATGACGTATCTTTTACAAGAGCATGTGTCTGCTGAAGAAGAAATATTCACGGCCCAGCCGGTGGTGACAGCTGCAGCCAAGCGCAGAATTATTCGAGGATACTCGCACCCGGGGTGGATCCGCGCAGCGCGGGTTGGCGGCATACCGCCAGAATTGCGCAAGATTTACTTTGCTGAGGATGAGGAGATAACGCGCTGGCTCGAACGTGACGTCCGTTTTGTAGTCACCGACGAGCGCACCAGCGAAATTTATTTTGACGACTTCCCCGAGCGACAAAAAATCCTGAGTGAGCAGTTTGAACTCGTCGACGAAGTTCCCAATGACCTCACCGAAGAGCCATTTCGATTGTATCGAAGGAAATAGTTATTCCCTCTCGAATATCCAAACGTAGGGGAGGTTGTTGATAGAAATAATATGGGCGGGTTGGCGGGATGCGTTGTCGAGGTACTCCGCAACGATTTCGGTGTCGACGTGGCCGGGGCCGCGTTCAAACATAGAGCGGTAGAGAACAATGTAGCGTGCGCTCGTGCCGTCAATGTGGTTTAAGGGATCGACGGGGCCGGGATACCAATACTTCATCACCCCGGCGTAATAGCTGGCGATTTTGCCTGTGTAGCCTTGTTTCTTAATCCACTGCGCAGCTTGTTCTAATCCCTCGCCCCAACCTAACTTGTGACGTTCTTCCACGGGGTAGAGGGCGTTGTGATGCGCCAGATAGTATGGATGGATTCGCGCCGCACCGATGGCGAGAAGGGTTATTGCGATAGTTGGCGCAACCCACCCAGTCGTTTTCCTCGCTCCATCGCTCGCTTCCAGCCTCCCCAAATCCTGGCTCCGATTTTCTTGCGTTGTTCGCCCTGCTTGCGCAGGGCTATAGCTTGGGAGTCCCGCGCCGCGCGCTAAGTCGCCAGAATTTGGACGGCTGCGCTCGCTCTGCAGATAACTAACCCATTCATTTATTTTCCTCAGCCCCATTACCGCAAAGAGATCCAGCGTAAGCAGTGAAATTAAAATATACCGGTCGCTCTTTTCGCTGCTGAAGCTGAGAACGATTGCAAATGCGATGCCGCTGATGAGCAGAATCAGAGCGGTGCGCCACATGCGATCTCGAGATTTGAAAGCAGCGATGGCCGCGGGAATGAGAAGAAGAGTGGTTATGGCGCTCAGGCGGAAAATACTTTCCCGGCCGTAGTACCACCAGGTGGCGGTGGTTTCGCCCACGTGGGTGCCCTCGGCCACATGCAATGTAGCGCGGCCGGTCAAGTACTGGGCCACTTGGTCAGGCGCGGTCCAAAGTGCGGGCCAGAGGGCAAGTGTGGTTAGTACGACGGCGACGAGCCAGATAATTCCTGATCGGAAAGTTTCCCCAAGGTGCTTGCGGCTGCGCCATGCGGCTAAGAGAAAAATACAGGTGACGGTCGGGATAAGTATGGTCGTAAATATTTTGGTCAGTAACGCCAGTCCCCCCAAAATGCCGCTGATTACTATGTGACGGCGGCTCGGCAGTCCTGCTTGCCAGGCCGGCTCAAGGGCAAGGAGCAGCCATAGCAGGCTTGCTAAATAAAAAAGAGCGAAGAGGGCATCGGTGTGAACGAGGCGGCTGTGAGCGAGTAGGAAGGGGTCGAGCGCAAGGAGAAATCCGCTGGCCATCCCCCACCAAAATCCCCAGAGGCGGCTCAAAGAATACGTGATTAGAAGAATGAGTGCGCCACATGTGACTGCGATTGCCGCTTGGGCAGAAGCGAGAGAGCGCCAGGGAAGGCTTAGACCGGCGAGCCAGGCGGTAGTAACGCCAGGCTGCCCAGCTACCAAGGTTTTGTTAAAATGGCCAGAGGCAAATGATTTGATAAACTGTTCACCACGGCCGCGCCATAAGCCTTCATCAACCGTAAGCATGGTGCCCAACGAAGTGAGCCTGGGCAGGAAGACAGCAATAACAAGAAGAGCGATAACAAGTTGGCGCACTTGGGGGGTGTCCGACGCCATACAGTTAATAGCCCCGGCCAATCGGTTGATAATTCGGGTCAGCGCGCTGTACCCGGTTTTCTCCAATGGCAGATAGAAGAAAAACCACGAGAATAATTATCACAACCAGGAAGAAACGCTTTTCAAGATGTTGCCAGGCTGCCTGGTCCATGTATGCTACGCTACCATATATGTTCACGGGAGAGCGAATTCTGCCGGGTGGAAAATTTAACGTGACCTATCAAGAAAGCCTATTTGCTTATGACTTTGCCCGGCAGCGAGCGGCAGGCAAGTGTGTTTTGGATGTGGGTAGCGGAGAGGGGTATGGGGCAGCGTATGTAGCTCAACAGGCACAAGAAGTAGTGGCGCTGGATCCGCATACGGGTACAGTTCAAGAGGCTAAACAAAAGTATCGAGCTACGAATCTTTCTTTTTTCTCTGGGACGCTCGATAGCCCGCCTTCTGAGATAAAAGAAAAGCAGTTCGATGTTGTCTGCTGTTTTCAAACAGTTGAACATGTTCAAGACCAAGACCAGTTTTTGCAGCAGCTTAAGGCTCAAGCGGCCTCGGGCGGGGAAGTGATTATTACGACTCCGAATGCAGAGAGGTTTCCCGGGTTTAATCCGTATCATATTAAGGAGCTCACGCCGGCACAGTTAACTGATCTTGTAAAGAGGCATTTTTCGCGGTTTGAACTGTATGGGGTGTTTGGCAATGAGGGTGTGCTCAGGTACAAGCGGGCAAAACAGCATTTTAATGATATGATGCTACGGGCAGATTTTTTGCGTGCACGAGAGTGGCTGCCTCGGCCGCTCGTTTTTGGGCTCTATACCTTAGGTGCAGGTGCAATCAAATCTTTGTCATACCGAGCTGAGAAGGCTCATGTTGACGAGGTTACCTTGTCGAGCTTTTGGGTCGGTAAGGATAGGCTAGAAGAAGCGTTAGATTTGTTAGTTATAGGGTATGCGAACGAGCGATGAATCGTTACAACCAATTCTGATTGCGCTGGGGCTTGTTCTTTTGGTTCTCTGGCCGCGCCTGGCTGACCTGGGGAGTGTCATTGTAAACGATGAGCCTATTTGGCGGGGACGGGCGCACCGGTATGTGGTGGGGCTTTCCACGCTCGACCCGGCTATGACATTTTCGGGCGGGCAGCCGGGAGTAACGACAATGCTATTTGCTGGCATAGCTGACCAGCTTCACTCCTGGAAAGCATCACAGGCCGCGATTGTGATTCCTGTGAGCATTCTTTTACTGATGGCAATAGTCTTGCTCGGCCGGCTCGCGGGCTGGCCTTTGGCAGTCCTGACTGGAGTGCTCTTGGCTCTAGATCCATTTCACATTGCACAAAGCCGCTTGGTGCATACAGATGCGTTACAAGCCGGGTTTATGCTGGTGGCGCTGCTGCTGTTAGCGCTCGCCTGGCAGATGCACTCCCGGCGATACTTATATATTTCGGCAGCGGCAGCGGCCCTGGCTGTTCTCTCTAAGTTTTTTGCTTTGTGGCTGCCAATTCTCGTATTGGCAGCCAGTTTCAGTAAGAGATTTGGAGACGGTCATCAGGGAAAACGCATGGGAGTGATTATTCTTCTCATGCTGGCAGTATCCGCCGTAATTTGGCCGACGGTGTTTGCACCAGCAGAGCCACTTTCGATTATTACTAAATATTCAAAACTTAGTCTTGCCGAGACAGAAGTAGGCAAGGGTGGAGGGGAGCCATTCTATTACCTTCGGGAATGGTGGTTTCGAGTGACGCCGGTGGCAGTGGTGTTTGGGGCGGTGGGGTTAGCAGGAATGCTATTAACCTGGCGACCACACCGGGAGAGTAAGCAAGTTCCACTCCCGGTGTGGAATCAGAGCCTGCCGCAGTTTCCGGCGAGGAACCTCATTTTGTTCCTGGTCGTTTGTACGGTGGCGTACGGCGTTATGCTTACATTCAGCGGGCAGAAAAGCGACCGCTATTTTCTCTTAGGGTTTATGGTTACGGATATTGTAGCAGCCGGAGGGATACTCTGGTTGTCCTCTCTGGTGACGCAACTTGCGCGGAGTTGGAAAGTTGAGAAGGTGGCATTCGTGGCAGGTTTGGTGTTAGCTGGAATCTTGGCTTGGGATATTAGCTACATTCACCCATATTATCTGACCTATTTTAACCCGTTGTACCCCGTTACGTCGCAACAAAAGCTTGGGTGGGGCGAGGGGTTGGAGCGGGCAGCAGCGTGGGTTCAAGGCGGCGTTCTAGAAGGAGAAGAGCCGCCGCCAGTCGCCGTGGCATATGCGTTTGTCCTGCGGGAATTTTATGGGGGGATTGCTGAATCAATTGGACATGAGTACGATCGTGATGATTACAAATACGTTATTCTTTACCGTACCATGTTCGGTCGTGGGCCGAGCCATGAATCTATACGGTATCTTCAGGCGTACTTTGGCCGAGGGAAATGTAACTGGCAGCTGACTGTGAACGGTCTGCCTCATGTCTGGATTTTCGAACGTTTGCCGCAGAACGAGCGGCCGACGGAGGAGCGAGATGCAGTTAGAGACGGTGACCTTATTGAATTGCCGCAGTGCGCTGAAGAGGAAATCGTCTCTGATCCTAAAGCAAGATGGGTGTTGTAAGACTAAAGGCCACGTTTATACTGTTTTTATGAAGGTTGTAGTGCTTATGCCGGCGTATCGGGCTGGGAAACGTGTGGTTGAAACGTTTCGGAAAATCCCGCGGGAGTTGGTAGAGGAAGTTATTATAGTGGATGATAAATCTCCCGATAATAATGAGACATTTGAATTAGCTAAAACCTTGCCAGCGCGGGTGTATCAGAATGAGCGTAATTTGGGCTATGGCGGCAATATGAAAGGGATGCTGAGAAAAGCTTTAGAGACAGACGGCGATATATTTTTTGAGTTACACGCAGACGGACAATATAATGGCGGGGATCTCTCGAAAGTGCTGGCGGCACTAAAGCCCACCGACGGCATGTTACTGGGCTCTCGGCTCATGGAGGGGGGAACGGCCCGGGAGGCGGGGATGTCGCTAATTAAGTACGTGGTGAACATTATTTTGACCTGGATTGCGAACGTAAGTTTAGGCACGCGCCTGACGGAATTTCAGACGGGCTTTCGCGTATATACGCGGCCGTTCCTGGAGCGAGTTAACTTTGAGGCGAATTCAAATGATCACTTATTCAGCTTTGAAACTATTCTGCAGGCGATTTATCACGGCTTTACGATTACAGAGATAGCGGTGGTGTGCGAATACCCGCCGGGCGTAACGCAAATGGGTCTGCGCAAAGGTATTAAATACACGGCCGAGATGCTCTGGACGTTAGCGCGCTACCACCTGGCGAGAGCAGGAAGAAAGGACCCTGTCTTCCAACCGGTCCGCGGTTGAGGTTTCCAGGAAGCCCGTCTACAATCAGCACCATGAAAGTGACCAGCTGCCGCATATGTGGAGGACGGGAAATTACGAGGATTTTGGACCTCGGCATGATGCCGGCGCCGAATAAATTCCTCGAAACGGAAGGAGATTTTCAGAAGGAAGAGCTATTTCCCTTACGGTTTTGCCGCTGTGCAGACTGTGGCTTGGCTTTAATCGACGAGATCGTGCCGCCGGAAAAACTGTTTGGGACGTATCATTACCTGACCTCGGCATCTGCGCCGCTGGTGACGCACTTTCGAGAATTGGCGGCTGAGAGCAAGAAACGGTTCGGAGTCACGAAAAAGACGAAAGTACTCGACGTCGGGGCGAATGATGGCACGTTACTCTTAGAGTTCAAGGCTCTGGGGGCAGAAACGCTTGGTGTTGACCCGGCGAAGAACGTGGTGCTCATTGCCAAGACCAAGGGGGTAACAGTGTTGCCTGAGTTTTTCTCTCACGCGCTTGCGAAGAAGATGCGCAAAAAGTACGGGCAATTTGACATCATCACGGCTACAAATGTCTTTGCCCACACTAACGATATTCACGATTTCGCCAGCGGGGTGAAAGAGTTACTTAAACCCGAGGGAATTTTCGTGATTGAATTCGCCCATTTGCTCGAAATGTTTAAGCAGAAGTTTTTTGATGTGATTTACCATGAACACCTTTCTTTCTTTGCGCTGGAACCATTACTCACGTTTTTTGAAGGGCATGACATGAAGGTATTTGATGTAAAGAAAGTGTTGACGCAGGGCGGTAGTTTGCGCGTTTACGTTGCCCATGCAGGGAGCAAAAAGCACAAGATTTTACCGGGAGTCGCGCGAGTTGTCCGCGAGGAGCGGGCGGCAGGGCTGCACAAGCGAGAGGCATTCGAAAAATTTGCCAAGCAAGCAGCGGACTACCGCGTAGGACTGCGGAACCTGCTGCAGAAGCTCAAGAGACAAGGTAAGAAGGTAGTGGGCGTGGCAGCCCCAGCGAAGGGTGTGATTTTGCTTAATTACTGTAGAATCGACGGCGAACTTATAGATTACTTGGTGGATAGTACTCCCTTAAAGCAACACCGTTTTATGCCAGGTGTGCACATACCGGTTTATCCGGAAGAAAAGCTAGCAGAAGAAAAAGTTGATTACTTTCTGCTCCTTGCCTATAACTTTCGCGATGCCATTTTGCAGAAATTATCGCCGTACCGAGACCAAGGAGCCAAGATCATTATTCCCTTTCCGGAAATTGAAATTGTATGAAGGTGCTGTACACTCGCGCTCTGGTCACGGGGGCAACGGGGTTTGTGGGGGCGCATTTGGTTCGACAGTTGCAAGTGCAAGGGGTTGAGGTAGCAACATTTTCTTTGCCGGAGGGAGATATCACAGATGTTGAGGCCGTGGAGCGCGCAGTGGAGGAGGCAAAGCCTGAAGTTATTTTTCACTTGGCGGCCTATGGCACATTCGGACATGAAAAAGATGTGCCGCGCATGGTTGCGGTGAATATCACGGGGACGTATCACTTGCTCTCAGCAGCAGTAAAGCATGGGTGCACGAGATTCATTTTTGCGGCCAGTGCCAAAGAGTATGCGACCAGCCGCGTGCCAATTACGGAAGATACGCCGCTCTCTCCGTGGGATGATTATGCGGTGACGAAGGCTGCGGCCACGTTTTTTTGTCGGCTGTTCTCTGAAAAACACGATATCTCAGTCAGTGTATTGCGCTTGTCTCCCGTTTTTGGACCAGGGGACTCCCCCTCGCGTTTTGTTTTAACGGCGGTGCGCGCCGCGCTGGAAGGTACACCGTTTACTATTTCGGTAGGCCCGCTGGTACGCAATTTTACGTATATTGATGATGTCGTGGAGGTGTATCTTTTAGCTTCGGTGAGAAGCGGAGAAAAGTATGAAGAATTCAATGTCGCGGCAGATGAGGCCCATTCATTTGAAGACATTTTGCAAGCGATCGAACAGGTGACGGGAAAAAAGATCTCCCGTCAGGTAACGCCATATCCGGGGAAAGGAGATGATTCCTGGGTACTCGATAATTCGAAAGCGAAGCGGCTCTTGGCCTGGGAGCCAGGAGTTACATTGGAGGAAGGAATCAGGCGAACGGTGGAGTGGTATCACCAGACTAAGTGATCCACGTCCGTTGTTTCTAAGCTGCCATCGCCCCAAATGAGTGCACGGTACGTGGTGGTGGACGCAACATTGCCGCGCTCTTGGAGGAGCTTTCTGAGTTCGGGAACGCGTGTATCGTCACCCGAATTAATGAGGTGCTTAATTTTATTTTCCTGCATGAGTTCATGTAACTCTTCGGGAGAGTCATTAGGGCGACGGTTAAAGTAGAAACCGTGTTCTTTCAAATACAGTGTGGCGAAGGCATGAGCCTCGGTCCAATAAGCTGTGGGCTCCTTTAGCTTGGCGGTTTGGCGCAGGCCGTCGAAGAGCGAATACCCTTTTTGGTTGCTTTCCCAAGCGCGGCTGAGGGCTTGGTGGTACAACCGGGGTGCCTCAGTCCAGAGAATCCAGCCGAAGAAAATTGTGGCTAGGATGAGGCTCGCTTCCAGCCTCCCCAAATTATGGCTCCGATTTTTCATGCGTTGCTCGTCTTGCTTCGCAAGACTTAAGCTTGGGAGTCCCGCGCCGCGCGCTAAGTCGCCATAATTTGGACGGCTGCGCTCGCCTGCAATTGCACTCATAAGAAAACTTCCCCCGGCAGCGACTGTGAGATAAAAGATTGGCACCAGCGGTACCACAAAGCGGCTGTAGAGGAACCAAAGAGAGAGGATACACATGTACCCAGCAGCTGCTAGGAGTAAAGGAAGGGCGGCGGAACGTTTGGTAATGAGCAGCCAAGGTATGCCAAGTATTGCTAAAATGCTTAGCCACCACGTGCCCTGGATCACGAGGCGCTGTAGGGCTTCTTCATTTGGTTCTTGCTCGAGTTCGTATGCAGGAAGTGTCCATGCTGTTCCCCAGCCAGCACTTTTCACCATGATGAGGATTTTGCTAGGAACAGTGCTGAGGTTGCCAAAATCGCCGCTCGGGTCCGCAAAGGCGGCTATGTACCCTCCGGCTAGAGAGCCGTGGATATGTAAGTGGACGGGTATCCAGAGCAGCCCGGTGACGAAAGGAATCGCAATGGTAGCCACGACTTTCTTCCAAGGAAGTTTAAACCACAGAAGTGGCAATGTTAAAGCCGCCACCACGACGCCTTCGAATCGAGTAAACATCATGGCGATAGTGGCGAGCCCTATGAAGACAAGCCAGCGCTTAGCGGGCGCTTCTTCTCCCGCCAGCACACGGATAACCAAAAATAGATACAGGCTTAAGAAGAATAAAAAGGTAGCGTCGGACAGCGGCCGCACGGCGCCAATGGTGAGAAGGGGGTCAAAAATTGACAGACTTAATGTGGCGAAAAGCGGCACACGGTGAATGCCGAGCGTGCGGCCTATGCCATACAGGCACGCCAGCATGAGAGAAGAGAGCGCAATGCTAACGCCTACCGCAGCTTGGACTGGGTCAACGGGGAATGGTCGAGTTAGCAGCAAAAGGGCTGGGAAGCCTGGGAGACGGTTCTCTCGGTTAGGATAGTCGAACCGCAGGATAAAATCGGCAATGTGTTGCAAGTTAAAAACGTCGCCGGCCGGCATGATTTTTCTCTCCAGCGCGATAGGGACGCGGACGGCAAGAGCGGAAGCTACTAGCACTACAATCAGCGTTACATCAACAAAGATACGGAGGCGGCGGTTCATTGAGAAGTATTTTATCATTGCTTCTTGGCGGCGATGAGAAAGAAATCTCCTAGGTCAATTTTTATAACCCGCTCTGAAAACCCCAACTGCCTGGCGCTGCGGGACAAGGCGCGGGCGAGTAGCCCAAGTGCTGGCTCTAACTTCCAGAACACGTACGACATAGTGGTGTAGTGCGGGTACGGCTCGGGACGCTTTGGAGAGAGCCCAGCGCGGCGCAGAAATTCACTTAATGTTTGCGGAGTGAAGTAGAAAAGGTGCATAGGCATGTACCAGGGCCAGCGCGAGCCGAGGGTTTTTACGATCAGCGCTTCAGAAGCCATGGTGGATAGGCAAAGCCAGCCGCTCGGCTTAAGGAGGCCCGCCATGAGCTTAATTTCTTTGGCCGGGTCGGTGACATGCTCGATAACATCCCAGGAAGTCACCAGATCAAATGAGGCTGATGGAAACGCAGCGTTCTCTAAATAGCCTTGATGAATTCTGCCAGGCAGTCGCTCTGCCGCAATGTCTGCAGCCCACTTGCTTGGCTCCACTCCGTAGGCATCGTATCCATGCTGCTCTGCGAGCCAGGGAAACACGCCGGTGTAGCAGCCGACATCGAGAAGCTTGCCTGGCGGCTTTGAGTAATTCTTTAACCGCTGCAGAAGTTTTGTGAAAGCTATTTTACGCGGAGGTTCAATGGAGAGGTACTCGCTATCCTTAACGCGCGTGTAGGCGTCTTCAACTGCCTGCGCTGGAGGCAGAGGGAAGAGGGAGCGTAGGCGGCAGCGCAAACACTCCACCACCTGAAAGAATTGTCCGTGGTGCCGGCTGGTGCACGTATACTCCTCCATGGAAACTTCGCCATGTCCCGCCGCCTGTTGCCGGCTGGTATTTCCTCGAACAACTACTCTATACGAGCCTGCTCCGCATAAGTGACAGACGAATTTATCTTCACTTTTCGCTTCGGAAGGCATGCTGGGCTATGAAGGAGAGATACGACCGCAAATTTTTCCAGATTTTCATGCCGCTTTTACCTCTTTTTTTACCGTAGTCGTACACAAAGGGCACTTCTTCAACTCGTGTAATAAATGGCCGTAGGTTCAAGAGTATTTCAATGTTTGCAAAAAAAGTTTGCACAGTAATGAATTTGTCGCCGTAATGGGCGAGAGCTTCTTGCAAGGCGCCGGCTCGATAGGCGCGATAAAAAATTGAGTAATCTTTAACGCCCTTCACCGGAAATAGGAGCTGAAAGACAATATTTGCGCCTTTACTGAGAATCAGCCGCTTGAGAGGGAATTTTTGATACTTTCCGCCCGCTTCATAGCGCGAAGCAATAACAATGTCGGCGCCGGCTCGCACGCGCCGGGCCATTTCGGGCAAAACAACTGGAGAGGAAGTTCCGTCGCCTTCCATGATTACGATGACGTCATTCGGTGCGGCCTTGGCGCTGGTATGAGCTATACCGGTGCGGAAGGCCTCAGCCACGCCGCGGTTCACGTGATGATCAAGCACAGTCACGGGGTATTGCTTGGCGAGACCACGTGCAACTTCTACTGTATTATCTTTGCTGCCGTCATTTACAATGGCAGCAGCGTAGGGTTCTTTTGCGAGTGCTTTGGCAATATCTTGCAACAGCGCGGGTAGGTTTTTGCCTTCGTTGTACGCGGGGATAACGATGTGGATCATAATCGATCTATCGCAACTACTTTACACTAGGGAGCGCCTGGGCGATAGTGATAGGCATGACGGTGAAAAAAATATTGGCGTATCTTAAACAGGAGTGGTCGGGAGCGTGGAGACTTCCTGCCTCACGAGCCGGCCGCTGGCTCTGGGTGGCAATTTTTTTGCTCGGCGTGTATTTGCGAGTCGGTGGGCTGGATTGGGGACTTTCTTACACGCAGCCCATAGGACCTCCCCACCACGATGAGCCGCACGTGATGCATTTCCTGAAAATTCCTTGGAGTGAGTACAAGGAACAGTTCCATGAATACGAGATTGTGCGCCCGGTTTTTCTGTGGCGTGTCATCGCACGGCCGCTGTTTACGCTAGGTGAGAAGGTAGGTTGGAACTCGGATCAGAACGTCGTGTTTGAGTATGCCACCGCGCGAGCAGTGAATAGCGTATTTGGCGTGCTGGGGCTGCTCACGGTATACGCTCTGGGTGTTCGGCTCGGCGGAGTGAGAAGCGGCATGCTGGCCATGGCGCTCTTAGCTGTTATGCCGGGCCATTGGTACTACTCACAGCTGCTGAAGGGGGATCTGTTAGTGGCTACATACGATGCGCTGCTACTTTTATGTGCGATTCGCATCTACGATCGTGGTAGCCGATTTTGGTACGTGCTGGCGGGGCTGACGGCGGGTATTGGGGCGGCAACGAAGCCGTCAGTGGTGGTTGTCCTGCCGGTAGTGCTGCTGGCGCATATCCTACGAGCTGCTCGCGAGAAACGGCTGAGTTTACTCGTGGGAGGCAACCCTGTCGCGGCCGTAGTAGCTGCAATGGCGGCTTTTTTCGCGCTGTATCCTTACCCATTCATTGATTTTGCTCGTTGGTGGAAGGTGCTAACGGAGCCTACGACGCAAGTGTTCACGGTGAAGTGGCTACCCACGATTCAATCGTTTCTCACGAGCTGGCGGGATTATAACGAGCCACCCAGGGTATTCTTGGAAATGATCTTTGGGGGAGCACTGCGACGGGTGTTTCCGTTTATGGCTCTTCTCTTTACGGGGCTCGTGGTAGCGGCTTGGCGCGCGAAGCAAGCGGTCCCTTATCTTCTGACACTTTTAGCTTCACTGCTTGTTTACCACAGTCTTAGTTTCACCGGTCCTTTGGACGATCGGTATGCTATGCCGCTCTCTACCTTCGTAGTGCTCTTCCCGGCGGTGATCGCGGGCAACTTCCCTTTCGCGAAGGTGTGGGGGCGTAGAACACTTGCCACCGTGCTGGCGTTATTTCTTTTTGTCTACACAGCTGGAGTCACGTGGGTAACCTACCCGATCTTTGCCTGGGGTAAAGACATTCGTATCCAGGTAGTGGAATTTGTCGAGTCGGCACTTGAGCCCGGCGAAGTCGTGGGCGAATTCGAAGCGGGGGGCCGACAGAGCCTGCCATTTGACCGGGGGCGCACTGCCACGACGCGCATCCGCACGCACGAAGATGACCCCCATATGTTTTTGTTTGGACAGCCGAACTACCTGGTCGTGCCGATTGAACCAGAGAATTACGATCACGCCTTTCGGTATCAGCTGTATACGCCGACGCTCGCAGAGGAATTTCTTCAGTACGTACGATCGTTTACACACCTTCGCCGTTTTGGAAGACAGCCTGAACTTTTGGGAAGAAAATTGCCGCGCATGCTCTCGACGCCAGTTTTTGATGTCTACCGGTACAACGAAACTCCTCTTACTCTCGAAGATACTTTGGTGGGTGAGGATGGACGGTGGCGGCAGCTTCCGGGTGGGCGTCTTGACCCGCGTACCTCCTTAGCCTTTACACAACCTACGGTGTTACTGTCTGAGCAGGTTATTTCAGTTTCGGAGATTGAAGGAAAGCTGTTAACACTTACGTTCGATCTATCGGATTTTGAGGAGCAAAGGAGACAAGAAACATTGAAGGGCGGTGCATTCACTGTCTTCCTGCTATTTGACGGGGAAGGGGCGGCGTTAGTTAGACCGTTCGACCCTCTCGAGACAGACATCGCATTCGTGCAGCAGGAAGGAAGAAGCGGCCTGACCATACCGTTGAAGCACGATGAACTAAAGGGACAGCAGGAGTTTTCTGTGTCATTTTACTTTCGGCCTGGAGGGCGCATCGATGCGTATACCACTCAGCAGGGACATAGGGTTGGCCGTGCGATTGCGCTTCCAGTGATGTTTTCTTCGCTGCAAGTAGGGCTAGCTCTCACCCCCGAGATCTCCCAACCCACGCGCATTCGTCTCCTCGACGCTAGGATTGAGTCTCTTGCCGAAAGCCAGTAACGTAGTCTCATGAATAGTAAGGCTGCCCAGAGAGTGTTAATGCTGGCTCCCACTCCGTTCTTTGCGGACAGAGGGGCGCACATGCACATTGCGGAGCAGGCATATGCGCTGCAACGGTTAGGGCTGGAAGTCCTTATTGCCACATACCATTTGGGCAGAGATATACCGGGACTCAAAACGATTCGCACTGTTCCCACGCCGCTCTATAAAAAGCTGGGGCCAGGGCCGAGCTGGCACAAGTTTTATGCGGATCCCCTACTGCTCATTACCGCTTGGCGGGCGGTGAGAAAGTTTAAGCCAGATGTTATTCATGCACATTTGCATGAAGGAGCAGTCATCGGCTTAGTGCTTTCAAAGTGGTTTAAGATCCCCATGATATTTGATGTGCAAGGGAGCCTGACCGGGGAACTTATTGCGCACCGTTTTCCTTTGGTAAAACCGCCGCTGGACAAAATGTGGTACGCGCTCGAGAGGTGGATTGATAACCACGCCGATGCGGTGGTAGTGGCATCGACAGAAATGCGGCAAGAAGTAGCGAAGCGGTTTGGTGTACCGGAGGAAAAGATCGTTATGGCGTACGACGGGGTGAATACGAGTGTGTTTAAGCCGGGAGAGCGAGACCCCGAGTTAGTAAAAAAGTTTGGTGTGCCGAAAGATAAAAAGACGATCGTGTACTTAGGAGGACTTTCGCCGCACAAAGGCGTGGATATTTTATTAGAAGCTTTTCCAAAGGTGCTTAAGGAGATTCCTAGTGCGTATTTACTGCTCATGGGCTACCCGCACGAAGATGAATACCGCGCGAAGATACAGGACATGGGTTTATCTGCTTCAGCGCAGGTGACGGGGAAAGTTCCTTATGAAGACGCGCCGCGGTACTTAACGCTGGGGGATATCGCAGTGGCGCCGAAGCGGTCGCAGACAGAGGCCAATGGGAAAATTTATAACTACATGGCCTGTGGGCTGCCCACGGTGGCGTTCGACACGATGGTGAACAGAGATATTTTGGGAGATCTAGGAGTATATGTAAGTGGGCTTAATGACGTTGAAGCGCTGGCTGAGCGCGTCATCTGGCTGCTTAAAAATGACGGGGAGCGCCGTCGGCTGGCTGAGCAAGTCCGCGCTAAGGCGGTGAAGGATTATTCGTGGGATAATGTGGCCAAAAGGCTTCTCGTGGCCTACGAGAAGGCCGGTGAAAAAGTATGAAATACATTGATCTTACGCATACGTTTGTTGATAACATGCCGGTGTATCCGGGTGACCCAGTGGCGGAGGTGAAGCAAATCGCGG